>JAFZXU010000072.1 GCA_017616655.1 Bacteroidales bacterium | reverse complement strand
TTTCCAGCGACAGGCCAATGGAATCTATCATGTCCAGAGTTGCTGTGTCACCCTTAACCTTGAAGTTCATCACGATAGGGCTGGGAAGAATGACATGATCCGCTCCAGAAGGCCCGGGCCAATCGTTGAAGAGGTTGCTGACCAAAGTGCATTTCTCCGGCTCCTCCATGCCGATATATCTTGTCAGAACGCCGTCACTACCATAGGTGATAGTAAGTGTGCCATCTTCTGCATAAGTGTAGTTCCCTTTGTAGCGGGTTCCCCAAGCAGTGATGATAAGATCGGCTTTGCCACCCTTAAGCTCCAGATAGAGGCGGGTGTGCTGTTCACCATTTTCGTAGCAATACCACTTGCCCTCGATGGAACCAGATTCTTCCTTGTTGCAACCTGCGAACAGAACCATAATGGCCGCAGCTGCTAAAACAAATAATTTTTTCATATTAGGAATTAATTGATGTTTCTCTGCCCCAAATATAAACAATCCGCCCCAATATACAAAAGGGCGGATTGAAAAACTATCAAAAAGGGTGAAAATCAAGGAGTATACTCCAGGATGTCCGAAGGCTGGCAATCCAACTCGCGGCACAGGGCCTCCAGAGTGGAGAGGCGCAGAGCTTTAACTTTGCCGGTCTTGAGGATCGACATATTGGATGGAGTAATGCCGATCCGCGTGGCCAGCTCGCCGGAACTCATTTTCCGGCGGGCCAGCATCACGTCTATGTTGATCATTATCGGCATAACTACTTCTCCTCTGCTGCAGGCTGCTCTTCAGGGTTAACCTTCTTGCCAAGATAATCCGGCAGGTCCATGCCCGCCATCTTGAACAGGTCGCTGAGCGGAGGCACGCTTCCCATCAGACCGGAGACGAAGTTTGCGGTCGCGGTCTTCCCGTTCACGGAAGAACCACCGTCCCAAACGGTCACCTTGTCGATGTTGATGCCCTTCACAGCCTCGACCTGGGTCTTCACGAGCTCAGGCAGCTTGTCGGCGATCATCATCATTACAGCCTTCTGGGCATCGCCCTCGGCGGCACCGACCAACTGGTTGAAACCCTGTGCCTGCTTGGTCAGGATCTCGAACACACCGCGTGCCTGTGCATCCATCTTCGCATAGATAGCGTCAGCCTCACCCTTTGCCTTGCGGCGGATCTGCTCGGCTTCAGCCTCTGCGTCGATGATGGCCTTCTCCTTCTCGATCTGGGCGGCGACCACCACGTTTGCCTGCTGGGTTGCCTTTTCGCGCTCGGCACGTGCAAGCTCAGCGTCACGCTCGCTCTGGTATGCCTCCTCGAGGGCCTTTGCGGCCTGCACCTTTTCGGCGGCGACTGCGACTCTAGTGGCCTCAGCGGTCTTCTGGCGGCGCAGGGCGTCGGAGTTCGCGATCTCGATCTTCGCGTTGTTCTCACCCTTCACGGCGTCCGCATCGGCGGCAGCCACGTTCACGCGGGTGTCCTTATCGGCGATAGCCTTACCGGTTTCACCGTAACGGTTCTGCTCAGCCACGCTCTTCTTTGCGTCGTTGATGGCCTTCGCGGCAGCCTCCTTACCGAGGGCCTCGATGTAGCCGGATTCGTCCCGGATATCGGTGACGTTCACGTTGATGAGCTTCAGGCCGATCTTGCGGAGTTCAGCCTCCACGTTGGTGGAAACGTTCGCGAGGAACTTGTCGCGGTCGGCGTTGATTTCCTCGATGTCCATCGTTGCGATGACCAGACGCAGCTGACCGAAGAGGATATCGGTGGCGATGCCCTGGATGGCGCTGGTGGTGAGCCCGAGCAGGCGCTCTGCGGCGTTGGTCATGTTCTCAGGCTCGGTGCTGATACCCACGGTGAAGCGGCAGGGGACGTCCACGCGGATGTTCTGCTTCGAAAGGGCGTTGGTGAGGTTGCACTCGATGCTGATGGGGGTCAGGTCGAGGAATGCATAGTTCTGGAACACGGGCCAGATGAATGCTGCGCCACCGTGCACGCACTTGGAGGAACCGTGGCGGCCGGTCTTACCGTAGATGACAAGGATCTTGTCGGAGGGGCAGCGCTTGTAGCGCTTCAGGATGGCCGAAATCGTGATGAAGATGACGGCGACGATGATCAGGATTACGTAGATTTCCATATCGTTATACAATTAAAGAGTTTAATTCTTCTACCAGGAGAGTGCTGTCGTTGATGACCTCCACGACCTTGATGGGCGTGCCGGTCTTGATGGTATCGCCATCGGTGAGAGCGATGTACTCGCGCACGGCGTTGGCGATGGTGATCTGCACCTTGCCTTCGCCCGAGCGCTCACCGGGGATGGTGAGATAGACCTTGCCGGTGCAGCCTACCGCAGCCTCGTTAACATCGATGTTGCCGCTCTGCTGCATGCTCGCGAGGAGTTTGAAAAGATACATCACGATAGCCACCAGGGCTATACCCACGAGGGCCGAGATGATGATGAGGACAGCCTTCGAATGTACGCTGTCCTTCAGCAGGATGGCCGTCCATCCGAAACCGAGGATAAAGTTCACGAAGTTGCGGAAGGTGTAGAGATTGATGCCTCCGTCGAGGTCCCCGCCCATGTCGGAAGGATCCACGTCGAAGTCGGTAGCTCCATCCACATCCGCACCTATGAAGGTAAGGATGCTCTGGATGATGAATACGAGCGTCGCGGTGAGGGTGATGCCCCAGAGGATCTTGCTCAAAACGCTAAGAGATGCCCACCATGTAATCATATACCTATATAAATTAAAATTTGCAGAAAACCTGTTTATTCGTTGTTTTCTGCAAATATATAAAATTTTATTGAATTGCAATAATTTTTTGCAAAAATTTAATATCCCGTACTAATATTTATCGTGGTGATCCATTCTCCGCCGAAGCAGCCCAGGCCCCCGTCGATATTGGAATACACAGGTTTTGTGGAATAAACGGGCGACAATTCGTCGCCGTGGATGGCATGAGCATCCACCATTGCCTTCAGATACTTGTCATATGCTTCCGACATAAAGCGGACTTCATAACAGTCTCCCTGATACCAGGGAACCTCATATTCAACTTTCTCTCCGGTATCCACATCCACATAGGAATAGGTCTTGACAGAAGGGTTGAAGTCGGCCCCCAGCACAAAGAGATCACGGGGTTCAGCCGGCTGATTGTCCCGGAAATCGTTCGCAACGTAGTTGTCCCACGGTTTGTCCAGTCCGCTGTCATATTCCGCCTGATGATATATCCTGAGGAATTTGTCGTGCAGTGGGCTGGAGAGCCAGGCATTTGAAAAGCGCGTCCACAACTCCGGATCAACATAAATGGGAGCAGTTAATCCAATCATTCCTTCATACTGTTTCGGGTCATAGGCCTCGTACCGGGAATTCTCCCAGGCCATAAACTCATTGAACTGCTCCGCATAGTAGTCGATTACCGCGCAGTCGCTCCAGACGTCCCTGCGGACATTGAAATTGTCTACCCCGCGGTGAGTGGTGCATATCTTGTCTACAGGCACGCCGTTTTCAAGGGCCCTTATCCACATAAAGCACTCCTTCCTGAAGTTTTCCCATTGGCATCCCATCGTGGAAACATCGTAGTGCCGCTGAAGATAGTAATACCCCGCAAAGGTGTTGCCGAAATTGTTCATCGAAGCGTGCTCTATCAGACGATATCGCCGAAGTCTCACATCAGGAGGGAAGACCATACTTGACGATAGTTCCTTCCCATCGGCGGTCTTAATCATCAGCTTGTACTCGCGGTCGAACTTCGGCAGGAAAGCGCTCTCATATCTGCTTCCGTTCCAAACGAAATCATACGGCCCGCCCGGGCCGGTCACCTGCACGGCGGCATCGCTGATTACCCTGCGCACGGACTCCGAAGGCCTCTGGGCATAATAAAGGTCCAGATACTGCGCCGGGGGCGTATAATCGCGCTCTTCTTCCGGGTGTTCTTCATGCCACCCGCCGTCCCGGCTCAACACACAACTCACCACCACCGGCATTTCCTCCAGGGGATCCATTACAATAGTCTCCGTGCAGGCACACAGCAACAGAAATGGCAGAAGGGAGAGTCTCTTCATAAGCTTAAAAACTGATGGAATACTTCACACTCGGCATGATCGGCAGGAGCGATATCTGCTTCCACTGGTCGTTGTCGGGGTCATACGAAAGGGCGAAGGGGTTGTGCCGATTGAGCACGTTGTAAACGCCGATATTCAGGGTCTGCGGATGCTTGCGGCCGGGGAATTCCAGCAGCGCGCTGATATCCCAGCGGATGTAGGGCGGCATACGGTAGTTGTTGAGCGACGTGTAGAACTTCTGCTCCACCAGTCCGGTGATGAAATTATCGTCCCACCAGCTTCCGGCGGTAACCGTCTCCCAGTGCCCGGACTGATAGGTAAACAGCGTTGCGATGCTGACATTCAGCCTCTCCCGCGAAAGCACCCTGGCCGAGGCTGAAGCGTTGAAAATGTGCTCGCGGTCGTATTTGGCCGGGAATATCTCTCCTTTGTTCAGATTGGGGAAGAGCCTGTCGGTCTTGGACCATGTGTAGGCGAAGCGCCAGGTAGCCAGGCCGGAGGTCTTTTCGTAGAGGAACTCCAGGCCGCGCGAAGTACCGGTGCCGACCTCGATATTCTCCTCCCATCCGGCTATGGCCGAATCGAAGAGCTTGGTGGCATCGGAGAAGTACACCAGGTTCGACATCTCCTTGTAGTACGCGCCCGCGGAGAAGTGATGGTTGCCGGCATCGGAGTAAAGACCCGCGTAGGCCTGCCTGGTCTGCTCCGGGCGGAAGCGCTTGGAAGGCGGCACTATCATATCGAGCGACCATCCCAGCGGAATGCCCTCCAGGGTGTGGTAGAACTGGGAGAGATAGTCGCCGGTGGCCTCCAGGCC
The DNA here is from genome assembly GCA_017616655.1 of Bacteroidales bacterium. GTDB lineage: Bacteria > Bacteroidota > Bacteroidia > Bacteroidales > UBA932 > Cacconaster. The sequence goes on along the minus strand of JAFZXU010000072.1, from coordinate 4,456 downwards.
GAGGTACTTGAAGAAGCGGATGCGAAGCAGGACGCTGGCTTCCGGGGCAAAGCCCGAAGCGTTATTGTAGTTCAGGCGTCCCGCCAGACGGAGCATGCTTCGCTCGGTGCTGCCGCGCTCAAGCTGCCCGTGGAGGGTGCCGGTGACGTTCCAATGCACATTCTTTACCAGCGGCGAACTGGTCTTGGGGAAGAGGCCGGTGCTCTTCAGCACCCGTGCGGATCCGGGATTAAAGCGGGCCGCACGGACCTTGAGCCCGTATTGCGCCTTCCATTTCTCGCCTGCCATTGTATTCACGCAGGCGTGCAGCATCGTCTCGTCGAGAAGACTGCGGATCAGCAGGTCGTTGGAGGTCTTGTCCATCTGCTTGATCATTCCCTGCGAATTGCCATAGTGGTTGAAGGATGCGGTCACGCCAAGTGTGCCGCCTTTCTTCCGCCAGGGGGCATCGTACTGCGCGATCAGAATCGCGTTGTTCCAGGTCATCTTGTCTTCCGAGCCGCTGTCCATAAGAAAATTGTACTTGTCGAGGCTATGGAAGGCCGTGAGCGAAAGGGAGCGATTGGCATCCACCCGGTACTTGAGCTTGGCGTAGAGGTCGTAGATGGCCGCATCCGCGTCCTTGATGCTGACGGCTTCCGGGTCCATCAGGCCCTTGATGGCCTTATACTCCAGGCCGGCGGGCGACACGCGCACGGCCGCATTCAGCGAGAGCCTGTTCTCGATCAACGGCGTGCTCACATATCCACCCAGCAGGAAGTTGCTGACATCTCCCTTGGCAGAGAATGTGTCGAAGGAACCGTCCTTCGAGCGCAGCTTGATATGCGACGAACTCAGGTTGCCCTCCTCGGAAGAGAAACCGCCCACCTGGAACTCCGCCACGGAAACGACCTCCGGCGGGTAGGCCGATGTGAGGCCCACGAGGTGGGATGTGCCGTAGATGGGCACGCCGTCCAGCGTCTGCACATTGCCGCCCATATTGCCGCCGCGCACGTAGTAGCTGGACGATCCGTCCGAGCCGCTGGCCACGCCGGGTAGCGTCTGCACAAACTTCACGAAATCGGCCTCTCCGGTGGGGGTTGCCATCGCCGAGATGTCCGAAATCTTCAAGATGCGCTCACTGAGGGTTTTCTGGCCGCTGCGCACATCCTCCTTGATTGCCGGAGGAAGGGTGTCGGTCCTGGGGAGTTCCTGGGCGGTCGCCGCAAAACAGAGCGCCAGAGCCGGAAATACAAGTAACCTATAATTGTTCATAAATGGGGCAATAATCAAACGTATAATCAGATCCGAATATGCCGAGGCCGCCTTGGATATTGGTGTTATCGACCTTAGGCGAAAAAACATTCACAAGTTCATCTGCATTCACAAGGGTGCTGCTCACCAGTTCGCGAAGATACGCGTCATACTCTTCCGACAGGAAATGAAGCGTCATCGGGAAAACGAGTACTCCGGGCCCGAACCACCCGGGAGGGGCTTCATTATAGTAGTAATCGACATCCAGCATAAAGAGTTGCCTGTCTGTTATGCCGCTCTCAAACTGTGTCCAGCTTGATGGACGTATCAGTTCGTAAGGTATTCCGTTATCGAAATCCGCCGGGTGGTGGATGCGGAGAAAACCGGCATAGAGAGGCCGGCCGGAACATATCTCCAGATACCGTTTCCAGTAATCCGACGGATAATCCATGGAAACATTCTTAAAGAAATCTTCCCATGAGCCATATGTGATATTGAATCCGTCCGCTCCAGGATGCGAGGTGCTGAAAAGACGTATCGTTTTTTCTCCCTTCTTAGGAATAAACCACATGTACACATCCCTGCCCGAACTGTTGCCGTACACATAATAATACTTGTACCTATATACATCGGTCGCCCCCACATCGACTTCTTTAGAGGCAAGACTCAGAAAATCGGGATAGATGGTAGAAGCGCTGATTTTCCTCCCGTCGGGAAGAATTATTTTCAGCGTATACTCGGTATGGTGAACAGGCCGGAAAGTGCAACTATAGTTGGTTCCGTTCCACTCAAAAACGTGAGTCTGCCCGCCACCGCTGACTATTACGCTCGCATTACTGATCTTTGCATACTCCTTGGCAGACGGGCGCGCGGCATAATAAAGGTCAAGCGTCTGCTCCTCCGCATCGAGGCCCGGACTCGTCGAATGCAGCACGCAGTTCACTACCACCGGCATCTCCTCCAGCGGATCCATCACAATGGGTTCAACGCAGGACGCCGCCAGCATGGCGATAATAACAAGTGACGGGATTATCTTTCTCATTTTCCTTTATATGCGCCCATAAAGAGGATGGCGTTGCTGCTTACCTCGGAAATAGCATAGATGAACGGCCTTGTGGCGTGGAATTCAACAATAGTCTCCGGGCCATCGCCGGGTCCGGCCGAAGTGTACTTCATAGTTATTACCGTAACCGCTGCCGATTCCGTGCCGGTCTCATTGACCTTTATCTTCGATTTCTGGAAGACCTCCGCAACGCAAATCTCGTCATCTGTCATCACGGAAAAGTCTGCCGCTCCAAAAGCATTGACAATGCCAAGGTTCTGGAGGATTTGGACAAAATCTATGGTGGCCGATGTTTCGAATTTGGGGAGTTGCAGATCGACTCTGCATCCGGCCGTCTGCTTGGTGAAATCGCTCTGTTTCAGGGCCTTGACAACTTCTTCTACGGTTTTCCCTTCATCTGGAAGGATGACGTCCAACACAAATGCGCCGTTCCCATAAGGCATCCTAACTCTTCTATAATTCGCACCCGAGGAGTACCCCATCTGGGCCACCTGCGTGTGCATATAATCTACTTTCGTCTTATTCCCATCAGCAAGCGTGAAATCATCCTTTTTGGTATCACTAGTCTTGAAAGTGATTTCAGAGTTCCAGTTGCCCTTGAAATAAATGGCATTCATCAGAAGCAAATAATAACTGGGATTGAGTGAATTCAACAGAGGATCGATCATGCCGTGGGTATGCTTGGAAGCCCAATCGTTGATGGCCGCGAGAGCCTTCGCATTTTCTGCAGCAAAGTTATATCCCACTAAAAGCGCATTGTAGTAATTGCTGAGGGAATCACAGAAGGCCTTTTTCAAATGGGCCTTGGCAGTGTTCGCCACGAGGCTGTTGGCCATAGAGAAGTCCACAGTGTTATCCACATTGGATAGTTCTTCGGAAAGATATCCTGCGAGTTCGTTCACCTCATGCATTCGGTTTGCCGGAAATCCTATAGTATTGAGGATCTGCGAACGGGTTTCTCCCGCCGCTCCGTTGGCCAGCATGGATAGCGCATACCACATGCTCATGGGAGAAATCATAAAGCTGCCCTTTTCCTGTGCAAGGGTTTTCCGGAAAAGGTCCAGGCCGAATTCATTGTTGAAGGAGATCAACTCTTGCTGGCTCTTGGTCAAGGCGATATCCACCCTGTCCTTGGGTTTCTCCTGGTCCGAAGGATTGTTTTTATTGCAGGCGAAGCAGACTACGCAGACTGCAATGCAAATGATAAAACGTTTCATATTCTATAAATCGAATCTTATTCCTAATCTTGCACCGAAGGTTAACGGGGAGTGCAAATATAACCATTAAATAGTTATCTTTGTACCCATGAAACCACTCCACGACAACATGAAAATGGCTGACCTCATAGAGGCCAATTACCATCTTCTGGCGGTGCTCACGCGTTTCGGGATAGAGGGAGGATTCGGAGAGAAGACGGTGCGGGACATCTGCGAGAAGAACCATCTGGATACCGACACCTTCCTCCTCATCTGCAACGTCTATACCCACAAGGACCATGAGCCCTCCGAGGAGATACTGCGCGACGGGCACATCGACGACATCCTCCGTTACCTGCACCAGAGCCACGACTACTACATGAGCAACGCCCTGGTGCTGCTGGCATCCACCATCGAGGACCTCATCAAACCCTGCTCGGACACGCAGAAAAAGGTCATCTGGCAGTTCTTCGCGGAGTACAAGGCGGAGCTGGAGAAGCACTTCGCCTACGAGGAAGGTGAGGTCATCCCCTACGTGCAGAAGCTGCTGCTCGGCAAGCGCGATCCTCACTACAGCATCGACCGCTTCGAGGAGAACCATTCCAACATAGAGGAGAAGCTTTCCGACCTCAAGAGCCTGATACTCAAGAGTTTGCCCGCGACCTGCGACGACCGTCTGCGCGTGCGGCTCCTCAACTACATCTTCGCCCTCCAGAGCGACCTCGACTCCCACACCGCCATCGAAGACAACATTCTGGTGCCGATGGTGAGGCTGATCGAGAACCCCCTCAGCCATACCCGGACGGAGAAGCAGGATGCCTCCGCCGGCGAGGAGAGGGACGAGCTGTCCGACAGGGAGATAGAGATTCTGGTGAGCGTGGCCCAGGGCCTGCTTAACAAGGAGATTGCCGACCGGCACAACATCAGCATCAACACCGTCATCACCCACCGCAAAAACATCACC
>JAFZXU010000071.1 GCA_017616655.1 Bacteroidales bacterium | reverse complement strand
TCCTTGCCGGAGAAGGCGCCGCCTCCGTGGGAGGCGCTGCCGCCGTAGGTGTCCACGATAATCTTGCGTCCGGTAAGGCCGGTGTCGCCGTGCGGGCCTCCGATCACGAATTTGCCTGTGGGGTTGACGTGGAGGATGAAGTCGCCCTTGAAGAGTGCGGCGTTCTTGGGCTCGAGTTTAGCCACCAGCCTGGGGATGAGGATGTTGCGGACGTCGTCCTCGATTCTCTCCCGGGAGGCCTCCTCGTCGTGCTGGGTGGAGAGGACGATGGTGTGGATCCTCTGCGGAACGTGGTCGTCGCTGTACTCGATGGTGAACTGACACTTGGCGTCGGGGCGGAGGTAGGGCATGGGGGAGCCCGCCTCGCGGCGGATTGCCGCCAGCTCTATGAGTGTCATGTGGGCCAGGGTGAGGGGCAGCGGCATATAGTCCACCGTCTCGTTGCTGGCGTAACCGAACATTATGCCCTGGTCGCCGGCGCCCTGCTCGGCCTTGTCCACGCCCATCGCAATGTCGGCGCTCTGCTCGTGCAGGGCAGAGATCACGGCGCAGGAATCGGCGTCGAAGCGGTATTCGCTCCTGGTGTAGCCGATGCGGCGTATGGTCTTGCGGGCTACATCTTGGATGTCTACATAGGCGTTCCTGGAGGTGACTTCGCCTCCTATCACTACGAGACCTGTGCTTACGAAGGTCTCACAAGCCACCCGGGCTTCGGGGTCCTGACGCAGGAAGTCGTCGAGCACTGCGTCGGATATCTGGTCGGCAACCTTGTCCGGATGCCCTTCCGATACTGATTCTGAAGTAAACAGATACATATTCTTTGTCTGTATATAAAAAAACAAATCCCTGGAACAGTGGGATTTGAACATATGCTGACGGCCCGTCGGCCGGTAAAAAAGAGGTTATATTTTAGCCTTTTTTTATAGTGGTAGCAAGCAATTCAAATCCGTCCACTTTCCGGCCGCAAAGATAGGTCAATTTTGTTAAAAAACAATACCTCTTTGTTAATAAGATTCCGGAACAAAATGGCTAACTTTGCTTGTTATTATAGCTTGAAATGCGACATAATATCACCAACTTAATCAAAATAACCAAAATGAAACAAACGTTCAGACGTCTGCTCGCTTTCGCAGCCGTACTGTTCGTGGCTACAGCCGCCTTTGCGCAGATCACCACATCGAGCATGGGCGGCTATGTCTATGGACAGGACGGTGAGCCCCTCACCGGCGCGGCTGTGGTGGCGACGCACACCCCTTCGGGTACGCAGTACTACGCCATCGTCAACACCGACGGCCGTTACAACATCCAAGGTATGCGTCCCGGCGGTCCCTACGATGTACAGATCTCCTTCGTAGGCTGCCAGACCAACCTTTACCGCGACATCACCCTGGTTCTCGGTGAAACCTACGCCCAGAACGCCGTCCTCAAGAACTCCGAGACTCTCGACGAGGTCCTGGTGGTGGCTGAGGCCAAGTCCAGATTCAACCAGGAGAAGACCGGTTCGGCTACCAACATCAACAGCGAGCAGATCAGCAGCCTGCCCACTGTAAGCCGCAGCATCACCGACGTCACGAGGCTCTCGCCTTACGGCGGAAACGGAATGAGCTTCGCCGGCACCGACGGCCGTACCACCAACTTCACCGTCGACGGTGCGAACTTCAACAACAACTTCGGTCTTTCCGAGAAGCTTCCCGGCGGCGGCAACCCTATCTCCATCGATGCCATCGAAGAGATGCAGGTTGTCATCTCCCCTTATGACGTGCGCCAGACCAACTTCATCGGCGGCGGCGTCAACGCGGTTACCAAGAGCGGTACCAACAAGCTGAAGGGTTCCGCATACGTCTATCACCGCAACGAGAACATGCGCGGCAGCAGGGTCTATGCACAGGATATCTCCGGTGCGCGCGACACCGACCGCAACACCACCTACGGTATGACTCTCGGCGGCCCCATCGTGAAGAACAAGCTCTTCTTCTTCGTCAACTTCGAGTATTCCCAGACCCCTACCGTGGCCAACCGCTGGAGGGCTTCCGAGGACGGAATCGGCAACGAGGCCAAGAACATCTCCTACTGCTCGGTGGCAGACCTCGAAAGGGTCAAGGAGTATGTCAAGCAGAAGTATGGCTATGATACGGGCTCTTACAGCGAGTTCCCCGCAAACGAGAACAACATGAAGGCCCTGGCCCGCATCGACTGGAACATCAACGACCGCAACCATCTGGCACTGAGGTACAACTACACCAACAACCTCATCTGGAACTCCCCCAATGCCTCCTCGATGGACGGCGGCACCCGTTCCCCCTATTCCCGTATGTCGCTCTACTCGATGTCCTTCGCCAACTCGATGTATTCGATGAACAACAAGGTCAGCTCCTTCTCGGTCGACCTGAACAGCCGTCTGACCGACTATGTTTCGAACCAGTTCCTCGCAACCTATTCGAAGCTGGACGACGTCCGAGGCTCCAACTCCGAGGACTTCCCCTTCATCGACATACAGGACGGCACCGGCAACAACGTGCAGTACATGTCGCTCGGTTATGAGCTCTTCACCTGGAACAACGCGGTGCACAACACCATCGCCAACATCAAGGACGACGTCACCTGGTATGCGGGCAACCACAAGGTCACCGGCGGCGTCAACTACGAGTACCAGATGGCTGACAACCAGTATATGCGCAACGGTACCGGTTACTACCGCTACGGCAGCGTCGATGATTTCATAGGCGGCGCAACCCCCGAGGTCGTGGCCCTTACCTACGGCTACATCAAGGAAGGCACAACCGAGCCTGAATTCGCTCCTGCAGCCCGCGTCCAGTTCCACAAGGCCGGCATCTACGGCCAGGACGAGTGGAGCGTGAACGACCGCTTCAAGCTCACCTACGGCGTGCGTCTGGACGGTCTCTTCTTCGACAACGGCGACCTTATGACCAACCAGGCCATCAAGGACCTCAACTACTATCCCAAGAGCTACGGCTACACCGAGCAGCACATCGACACGGGCGTATGGCCCACCGCCAAGGTGACCGTCTCGCCCCGCGTCGGCTTCACCTGGGACGTGATGGGCAACAAGGTTCTCAAGGTCCGCGGCGGTACCGGTCTCTTCACCGGCCGTATCCCTCTGGTCTTCTTCACCAACATGCCTACCAACGGCGGTATGGTGCAGTACAGGGCAGCCCTCAACGCCAAGAGCAAGATCAACGAGAATCTTGTGGATATGAGCCAGTTCCAGGGCGGCGTCCTCAGGCGCGAAGAGCTCTACAACAAGCTCATTTCGATGGGTCTCCCTGCAACGGTGACTCCCGATGCGGGTACAGTTCCTTCCACCATCGCGGCCGTGGATCCCAAGTTCAGGATGCCCCAGGAGTGGAAGACCACCCTCGGCGTGGACTACTCCCTGCCTACCGACTTCCCCTTCACCCTCACAGCTGAAGGCGTCTTCACAAAGACTGTCAACGCGGCTACCATCTCCGATTGGAGCATGCGTCCCGTAGAGGGATTCGCTTCCTTCAACGGCGCCGACAACCGCCCCATCTATCCTTCCAACTTCAGGAACAACACCAAGGCGTTCGTCCTTGAGAACACTCCTTACGGATACGGCTGGTCGGCCAACTTCTCGGCAAGCATCAAGCCCATCCCCGAACTCAGCTTCTACGCCGCTTATGCTCACGTGGAGCGTTATGAGGTCACCGGACTTCCCGGTTCCGACGCAGAGTCCGCATTCACCTATGTGCCTACCGTCAAGGGTCCGAACAACATCCCCCTGCACGCTTCGCAGTACGTGACTCCCGACCGCGTGATCGCATCCGTGACCCACAACGACCACAGCAACAACCACTTCAGCCTCATCTACGAGGCATGGAGGGGCGGTTACAACTACTCCTACATGGTTGAAAACGATATGAACGGCGACGGCTACCAGTACGACGCCCTCTATATCCCCACCGACGAACAGGTAGGCAACAAGGAGTTCCGCTTCGTAAGCGACGCCGACCGCGACCGCTTCATGGCTTATGTCAACAACGATTCTTACCTGAGCAGGCACAAGGGACAGTATGCCGAGGCTTATTCGGTATATTCACCCTGGGTACACCGCTTCGACTTCTCTTACAAGCACGATTTCAAGGTGAACGTCGGCCAGAGCGTCAACACTCTCCAGATCTCCTTCGACATCAAGAACCTCGCAAACCTCTTCAACCCCTCATGGGGCGTCTCCAAGAGCATGAACTCCGACCTCAACTCGGGCCGTATCGTCAAGTATGAAGGCGCTGATGCGGAAGGTTACGCTACATTCTCCACTCCGAAGGCCGTCAGCGGCAACACCACTGTCTGGAATCCCGTCTACTCGATAGGCCAGTGCTGGTATGCTTCGGTAGGTCTCAAGTATATGTTCAACTAATAAAGAAGTAAGGCACTATGAAACTCAGAAATATTTTCTTTGCAATCGTTTCTGCTCTTCTCGTATTCGCAGGATGCGTTAAGGAAGAACCTACTTCTCTTGCAGAAATCAGTCTTGACAAGACATATATCAGCATACCCGCCGCGGGCGGAGATGCCGTTATGACCGTTACCGCTACGGAGAACTGGAATTTCATCAAGGATCTTCCCGCATGGCTCACCGCTTCGGCGGTCTCCGGCGGCCAGGGTGAAACCAAGGTTACTTTCCACGCCGGCGCTACCGAAGGCGGCCGCGAGCAGGAAATCCAGATCCAGTGCGGAACCAACATCCAGTACTGCATAGTCCGCCAGGGCTCCTTCGAGGTCTTCCCGGCAACCATCGCCGAGGCTCTCGCAGCACCCGACGGAAAGAATTTCAAGCTCACCGGAGCAATCGTCGAGTGGTACTCCAATGCCGAGCAGTACGGTAACTACTATATCGAGGACGAGACCGGCAGGATACTGATCTACGGTACCGCAGACAAGGACGGAAAGTTCAAGAACTATCCCGTCAAAAGCTGGGGCCTCGAGCTCGGTGACGTCGTCACCATTGAGGGTCCCCGCGGAAACTACAAGGGCGATCCCCAGATGGTGGATGTGGTTATTACCAAGCTCGTCAAGTCGCTCCTCAAGATTGACGTCAACGAGGTCTCCGCACCTGTTGAAGGAATGGAATTCACCGTCAAGGCCGCCTACAAGGGCAACGGCGTCTTCGTAAGTCCCGGCGCCGAGTGGATTTCCCTCCAGGGAATGGATTATGTGCAGGGTGTAGCCACCAAGCTGGTTCCCAACCCCGCAGATACCGCGGTAATCACCTTCAAGGTCCTTCCCAATGAAGGTGACGCCCGCAAGGCTGTGGTGGAGATTTCCAGCGCTTCCGGCAAAGACGCATCCACCCAGACTGTCACTGTCTCCCAGTCCGGCTCCGATGTCACCGTATCCCAGATAATCGCTGCCAATAAGGGTGATGTGGTCAAATCCAAGTCTTCGCTCGTGGTCGCACGTACCACCAAGGGCTTCGTGATTTCCGACGGCGAAAAGGCGGTCTATGTCTATGACAACGGCGCAAATGCCGTTGCAGTCGGCGATATGGTCGTAATCAAGGGCTCCAAGACCACCTACAACGGTGTTCCCGAGGTAGAGAAGGTCTCCGAAGTCACAGTCCAGAGCAGCGGTAACGCCGTTACCTATCCCATGGCACAGGCTGTCAACGGACACGCCCTCACCTACAAGCCCGCCGAGGCTGAATACATCACCATCTACGGCAAGCTCAAACTTTCGGGCAACTACTACAATGTAGAGCTCGAGGGTGTCGACAAGGCAGTCAAGATGGGAAGCATCGTTTATCCTGCTGCCGAGCTCGACGCAGCGTCGTTCGCCGACAAGGATATTATGATTACCGGTTACTTCAACGGCCTCTCCGGCAGCGACAAGTACCTCAACGTGATCGCTACCTCCATCAAGGAGTACACCGCAGGTGCGCCCGGAACCGTCACCAACCCTTACAAGGCATCCGACATTGCAGCCCTCCTCGGAGGCGGCACCAAGGTGAATGATCCCGTGTATGTGGTCGGCAAGGTCTCCAAGGTACAGAGCCCGTTCAGCGTGGAGTACGGCACCTCGATCTTCTGGATCTCCGATGACGGAGAGTTCAAGAACGATCCCGTCAAGGACTTCGAGGCATACTCCGTATGGTATCTCGGAGCGAAGACATGGGTCGAAGGCTACGGCAATATCGCAGTAGGCGACGAGGTCGTGCTCTACGGCAATGTGACCTATTATGCAAAGAACAAGGTTGCAGAGACCTCGAGCAAGAAGGCTTATGTCTATTCCATCAACGGAAGCGTAAAATAATCCGTTTCAGCCGTTTGAGTCAGGCCGGCCCGGACAGGGCCGGCCTTTTTTTCCGTATTTGCGATTATTAAGTTGAACAAGTGCTCCTTTTTTTTAATTTTGTGTTGGGAAAATCACTCAACAACTTAATACAAACTTTATGAAAAAATCTTTCAAGTTTCTTGCCCTGACCGTTTTGGGTCTGTTCGCAAGCCTGAGCCTGAACGCCCAGCTCACGACCTCGTCCATCAGCGGTAAGGTTACTGACGCTACCGGAGCAGTCCCCGGCGCCGCCATCGTGGCTACCCACACTCCTTCCGGTACCCAGTATTACGCAATCTCCAACAACGAGGGACTCTACTCCATCCCCGGTATGCGTCCCGGCGGACCTTACGAGGTGACCGTTCAGCTCCTCGGCTACAAGACCGTCAAGTTCGAGGACATCACCCTCCAGCTCTCCGAGGTTTACGGACAGAACGTCCAGCTTGAGCCCGCCACTGAGCTCCTCGACGAGGTTGTCGTCGTCGCCCAGTCCTCCAAGTTCGCAAACGAGAAGACCGGCGCTTCGACCAACATCTCCAACCGTGAGATGATGAACCTGCCCAACTCCGGCCGCAGCCTTACGGCCCTGACCAAGCTCTCTCCCTATTCCAACGGAATGAGTTTCGCCGGCAGCGACGGCCGCAGCACCAACGTCACCATCGACGGCGCCAACTTCAACAACAACTTCGGTCTCCGCAGCGAGCTTCCCGGCGGCGGTACTCCTATCTCCCTGGATGCCCTGGAGGAGATCCAGATCGTGATCGCTCCCTTCGACGTGCGCCAGTCCAACTTCCTCGGCGGCGGTATCAACGCAATCACCAAGTCGGGTACCAACACCTTCAAGGGTACCGCATACGGCTACTACCACAACGAAAAGATGCGTGGTAATCTCGTAGGCGGCAATGATTTGGGCGACCGTAAATCAGAAATGATAAGGACCTATGGCTTCACTCTCGGCGGCCCTATCATCAAGAACAAGCTCTTCTTCTTCGTCAACTTCGAGAAGAACGACCAGCCCGGACAGGCAATCACCGAAATGGGTACGACTCCCACTTCGGAACTTGACAAGATAGCAAACAAGCTCAAGACCGAATACGGATACGATCCCGGTTCCTATACCGACTATCCCGGAGGTACGGACAATATGAAGATCCTTGCCCGTCTCGACTGGAATATCAACGATGCCAACCACCTCGCTTTCCGTTTCAACAAGACCAACCACAACCAGTGGAGCGCTCCTAACGGCAACTCCTGCGACGACGGAATGCGCAACCGCTCCGACGCCCGCGCCGGCAAGAAATCCCGCACGTTCTCCAATAATATGTACTTCGAGGCCCGCAATGTGACCTCCTTCGCTCTCGATCTCAACAGCCGCCTGTCGGACAACATGTCCAACCAGCTGCTTGCAACCTATTCCTTCATCGACGAGATGCGCGGATCGAAGTCCGATCCCTTCCCTCACTTCGATATCGTGAGCGGCTACAATGATGACGGTTCCCTGGTCAATGAGTATGTCACCTCGTTCGGTTACGAGCTCTTTACCTACAAGAACGGTGTGACCAACAAGGTGTGGAATGTGACCGACAACTTCACATACAGCCTCGGCGCCCACAAGATTACCGCAGGTATCAACTTCGAGTACATGTTCGCCGAGAACTCCTACATCCGCAACGGTACCGGTTACTACCGCTATGCAAGCATCGACGACTTCCTCAACGGCAATGTGCCTCTGAGCTTCCACCTCAAGTACGCATGGGATTCCTCGCCTGAAACCGACCAGATTACCTACTATCAGGGCGGCGCTTATGCTCAGGATGAGTGGAACGTTACCGACCGTTTCAAGCTGAATTACGGCCTCCGTCTCGACACCATCATCTACGACGACTCCGCAATTCTCACCAACCCCAAGATCCTCGCCTACGACATGGGCGGCAGGTCGATCGATACCGGCAAGTGGCCCAGGACGACCGTGCAGGTCAACCCCCGCATCGGTTTCAACTGGGATGTCCGCGGTGACAAGAGTCTTGTGGTACGCGGCGGTACCGGTATGTTCCAGGGACGTCTCCCGCTGGTGTTCTTCACCAACATGTCGAACACCTCCGGTATGGTTCTCAACGAGGTCGGCTACAATGCAACGCTCGACAAGACCAACCACGTGACCTATTCCGACGAGGCGTGGGCAAAACTTGTCGCCCTCAACGGCGGCAAGACCACTGGCGGCAAGATTACCACTTCGGTTGACGAAATGAAGAATATCCTCGGTCTTCCCAACGATATAGACTCCAATACCGGAAGCCTCCCCAAGACCTTCAACGGCGTGGATCCCAACTTCAAGATGCCTCAGGTATGGAAGAGCTCCCTCGCAGTCGATTACAGGGTTCCTGTAAGTTTCCCTCTCTCCGTCACTGCAGAGGCTATGTACACCAAGACCATCTATGGCGTACGCCTTGTTGACTGGAATATCAACGAAAGCAAGATCAACGACGCCATCCGCTACAAGGGTGCCGACGACCGCTACGACTACTCCAACGCTACCGACTGGAAGTACGGCAGCAGCACCGCTTATGTCCTGACCAACACCAACAAGGGCTACGGCTGGACCGGAAACCTCACCGTCAACGCATCTCCCGTGAAGAACCTCGACATCATGGCGGCTTACACCTACACGATGTTCAAGGAGATCTCCGGCATGCCCGGCAGCGCGGCTTCTTCGGCCTACAGCAACCTCTTTACCGTCAACGGCCCGAACTTCACCGGAGTTCAGTTCTCGCAGTACGTGATCCCTCACAAGTTCATGGCTAACGTAGGTTACTTCGTGCCCTTCAAGATCTTCGGCGGCAACGGACTCCACCTCAACTTCTACTACACCGGTTATTCTCCTCTCGGATACAGCTACATCTATGACGGAGATATGAACAGCGACGGCCTTGCAGCCGACCTTATCTATATCCCCAAGGATGACAGCGAAATCAAATTCAAGACCGATGCAGACAAGGATGCATTCTGGAAGTTCGTGGCTCAGGACAAGTATCTCAACTCCCACAAGGGACAGTATGCAGAGGCTTATGCAGGCCGTTCCCCGATGAGGCACCGCTTCGACGCACGCATTGCAGAGGACTTCTCCTTCCGCACCGGCAGCGTCAGGCACAACTTCCAGGTCAGCGTCAGCATCGACAATATCGGCAACATGATCAACTCCAACTGGGGTGTCACCAGGTGGGGCTGCTACGGCAACGCTGAAACCATGCCTCTGCTCAAGGTCGAGAGCGTCGCCAACGGAACTCCCGTTTACTCCGTCAAGAAGGTCGGCGACGCATATCCTACCAAGAGCTTTGATCAGTACAACTTGAAGCCTGTCGAGTGCTGGCAGCTGCTCGTAGGTCTGAAGTACTTCTTCAACTAAAGCCTCGCGGCCTGTGCCGCAAATGGTTTACCTAAGAGGGCCGTCTTTGGACGGCTCTCTTTTTTTTGCCTCTGCGCCAACTTTTGATTAAATTTGCAGGTTAACCGAACGGTATGGGCAGAGAGATTTCGTTGGGAAGGAAAGGGGAGGAGCTGGCGCTGCGGTTTCTGGAGGCGGAAGGACTGGTGCTGCTGGAACGCAACTGGCGCTGGGACCACAAGGAGATCGACCTTATAATGGAGAGCCCCCGGGCAATCCATTTCGTCGAAGTGAAGGCCCTCAGGGCGCCGGCGGCGCACGAACCCTGGGAGGCGGTGACCCCTCTCAAGCAGCGGTATCTCTCGAAGGCTGCAGAGCACTTCATATTCGAACGGCGGATAGGGAAGGAGGCCCGCTTCGACGAGGTTTCGATACTCTTCGACGGGGATGACGCATCGATAGAGTACATTCCGGAGGCCTTCTATCCCGTTTATTGAAAAGCAGGGCTTTATATATGAACAAAAACCATTATTGCATCATCATGGCGGGAGGTACGGGAACCCGTTTCTGGCCCGTAAGCCGCACTTCGCGTCCCAAACAGTTCCTCGACATCCTCGGACTCGGCAAGACCTTCCTCAGGATGACCTTCTACCGCTACTCCCAGATCGTGCCCATCGAGAATATCATCGTGGTGACCTCGGAGCAATATGCCGACCTGGTTAAGAGCCAGATTCCCCAGCTGCTGGAGGAGAACCTCTTCCTTGAGCCCTCCAAGCGCAATACGGCACCCTGCGTGGCATACGCCACCTACAAACTCCTGAAACGCAATCCGAACGCTACGGCCATCATCGCCCCTTCGGACCACAACCTCTCCGGCATCGAGAATTTCAAGGATACGATGCTCTGCGCCCTCGACTACGCCTCGAAGCACGACGCGTTGCTGACCATCGGCGTGCAGCCCGACCATCCCGATACCAACTACGGCTACATACAGGCCGATATGGCGCATAAAACCGAAGTGGGCGGCCATTCCGTCTATCCCGTCAAGACCTTCACCGAGAAGCCCGACGAGGCGCTTGCCAAGGTCTTCCTCAAGACGGGCGAGTTCTTCTGGAATTCGGGTATGTTCATCTGGAGCCTCAAGAGTTTCCGTGCCGAGCTGGAGGCCTGCCTGAGCGACGTGGCCGAGATTTTCAAGGCGGGCGAGAAGTACTACGACACCCCCTCCGAGGAGCAGTTCGTGCGCCAGGCATATACCGACTGCCCCTCCATCTCGATCGACTACGGCGTTATGGAGAAGACCCGCAAGGCGATGGTCTTCATGGCCAACTTCGGCTGGTCGGACGTCGGCACCTGGAGCTCCATCTTCGAGCATTCGCAGCGCAGCGAGGAGGGCAACAACCTCATCGCGGCAACCGATTCCCTCGTGAGCGGGGTGAAGGACTCCATCATCCGCGAGGACAACGACGGCAAGCTGGTGGTGGTGCGCGGCCTCGAGAACTTCCTTGTGATCGACACCCCCGATGCCCTGATGATCTGCCCGAAGGACGATGCGGCGGTCAAGGAAATCGTGGCCGACCTCTCCATAAATGATA
This sequence comes from Bacteroidales bacterium, assembly GCA_017616655.1. Lineage (GTDB taxonomy): Bacteria > Bacteroidota > Bacteroidia > Bacteroidales > UBA932 > Cacconaster. The sequence continues at coordinate 18,098 of JAFZXU010000071.1, read as the reverse complement.
AATCCAAGTATCTGTAATACAAGAAAATATACCTAAAAAATGATAAGCCAGGAAAAGATAGACCAGCTGATGGACTCCCTCAGGGAGATGAAGGCTGCAAAGGAACAGGAAATCGAAGAAATGAGGGTCAAATGGCTCGGCAAGAAGGGCGAGATAACCCGTCTTTTCGAGGAATTCAGGACCGTTTCACCCGAGCTGAAGAAGGAGTACGGCCAGAAGCTGAACGCCCTCAAGGTGGCCGCCCAGGCCCGCATCGACGAGATGCGCGAAGAGCTGTCGCAGATAGTGGACGCAACCAAACCCAGGATGGACCTGACGATGCCGGGCGACATAATGGAACTGGGATCCCGTCATCCTATCTCCATCACCCGCGAAGAGATAATCTCCATCTTCCGTAAATTCGGATACAGCGTGGCCGAAGGTCCGGAGATCGAGGACGACTGGCACGTCTTCAGCGCCCTCAATTTCCCTCCGGAGCACCCCGCCCGCGACATGCAGGACACCTTCTTCGTCTCTCCCGGCGGTGAGAATCCCATCCTGTTGCGCACCCACACCTCTTCCGTGCAGGTGCGCACGATGGAGCATTCGGAACTCCCCATCCGCGTCATCTGCCCCGGCCGCGTCTTCCGCAACGAGGCCATCAGCGCACGCGCGCACTGCATCTTCCATCAGGTGGAGGGTCTCTACATCGACAAGAACGTCTCCTTCGCCGACCTCAAGCAGGCCATCCTGCTCTTCGCCCGCGAGATGTTCGGACCCGACACCCAGATCCGCATGCGTCCTTCCTACTTCCCCTTCACCGAACCTTCGGCCGAGGTGGACGTGAGCTGCAACATCTGCCACGGCAAGGGTTGCAACATCTGCAAGGGGACCGGCTGGCTGGAGATCCTGGGCTGCGGAATGGTGGACCCCAACGTCCTACGCGCCTCCGGCATCGACCCCGAGGTTTACAGCGGCTTCGCCTTCGGCATGGGCATCGAGCGCATCGCGATGCTCAAGTGGCAGGTGAAGGACCTCCGCCATTACTTCGAGAACGACCTCCGCTTCCTCCGCGAATTCGAGACCGTGGTTTAACCGAAACAGAGAAATGACAGATATATGAAAAACGAGAAACTGATACTGGTCGTCGGCAGCAGCAACACCGACATGACCGTAAAGACCAAGTACCTCCCCAAACCGGGCGAGACGGTACTCGGCAACGACTTCACGATGGGCCCGGGCGGCAAAGGCGCCAACCAGGCCGTAGCGGCCAGCCGTCTCGGCGGAGAGGTCAAGTTCATCTGCAAGGTGGGCCGCGACATCTTCGGCGACAACGCAATCGCGCATTACAGGAACGAGAAACTCGACACCGAGGGCATCCTGCGCAGCGACTGTCCTTCGGGCGTGGCGCTGATCTCGGTGGACGCCCAGGCTGAAAACAGCATCGTGGTGGCCTCCGGAGCCAATGGCGATATGACCGAGGCCGATATCGAGGCATCCCGCAAGGACCTCGAGAAGTGCGGCATCCTGCTGCTCCAGCTCGAGATTCCCGTCCCCTCCGTCCTCAAGGCGGCCAAGATTGCCCACGAGGCGGGCGCAATGGTGGTTCTCAATCCCGCTCCCGCATGTCCCCTTCCGGAGGAGATATTCCGCTACATCGACCTTTTCATCCCCAACCAGACCGAGCTGGCCAACTACAGCGGCATCGACGCTTCGGACGTCGAAGGCGCCGAAAAGGCTGCGGCGGCAATGCAGGCCAAGGGTGTCGGCAAACTCATCGTCACGATGGGCAGCAAGGGCGCTCTGATCTGCGAAGGAGGCCCTTCGGTATTCGTTCCCGCAAAGAAGGTGAAGGCTGTGGATACCACCGCGGCCGGCGATACCTTCTGCGGCGCCCTCTGCGTGGCAATCTCCGAAGGCAGGAGCCTGAAAGAAGCTGCGGAATTCGCAGCAAGCGCCTCCGCCCTCACGGTGCAGAAGATGGGCGCGCAGAACTCGATTCCCTTCCGCAAGGATTTATAACAGATTATTAATCAATTAAAAATATACTACTATGTACATCGTTGGCAGTTACACACTTGCAGTTATTTTCTGCTTTGTCACAATGCTCTGCTGGGGCTCATGGGGCAACACCCAGAAGCTTGCCGCAAAGAGCTGGCGCTATGAACTCTTCTATTGGGACTACGTCATCGGTATGGTCCTCTTCTCGCTCATTCTGGCTTTCACCGCCGGCAGCATCGGAAGCGAGGGCCGTCCCTTCCTTCAGGACCTCGCACAGGTGAGCTGGACCAGCATAGGCTGGGTGGTTCTCGGCGCCGTGGTCTTCAACGTCTCCAACATCCTGCTCTCGGCATCCGTTTCGCTGGCAGGCATGGCAGTGGCATTCCCTCTCGGCGTGGGTATCGCGCTGGTAATGGGCGTGTTGAACAACCTTCTGCTGCACCCCACCCAGGGCCAGAACACCACTCTGCTCTGGATCGGCGTGGCACTCGTCGTGCTTGCAATCATCTGCAACGGCGTCGCTTCCGGCAAGGTCTCTTCTGAAGAGCGTGATCCCAAGCAGAACCGCAAGGGTATCATCCTGGCTCTGCTGGCAGGTATCATCATGTCCTTCTTCTCAGCACTGGTTTACAACGGAGTGGACCTCGCCAACTTCGCAGCTCCCGCGGCAGGCAAGATGACCCCCTACACCGCAATGGTAATCTTCGCGCTCGGCGTCTTCCTGAGCAACTTCATCGTCAACACCATCGTGATGAAGAAACCCTTCGTCGGCGAGCCTGTTACCTATAAGCAGTATTTCGCAGGCAGCTTCCCCACCCACCTCGTGGGTATCCTCGGAGGTTGCATCTGGGCACTCGGTACCTCCCTCAACTATCTCTGCGCAGGCACCGCAGGCGCAGCTGTCTCCTATGCCCTCGGCCAGGGTGCGCCTATGATCGCAGCTATCTGGGGCGTCTTCATCTGGAAGGAGTTCAAGGGTGCACCCAGGAAGGTTTACTGGCTGCTGGCACTTATGTTCGTCCTCTTCGTCGCAGGTCTTGCCTGCGTAGTGAAGGCCGGAATGTAAACCCTCCCGCCATGAAAAGATTCTTACTGAGTTTAACCCTCGTCCTCTTCGCCTGGAGTGCTATGGCACAGACGATTACGGTGACGGGTACGGTATGCGACGAGAAGGGGGAGACGCTTCCCAGCGCCACCCTTCTGGCCGGCGGCGACTATGCCGTCACCGACCTGAACGGCCACTTCTCCCTGAAGACCAAGCCCGGGGCCTCCGTTACGGTATCGTATCTGGGTTTTGAGGATTATGTATTCACCGCGGTCGACGGCGTCGGCCCGATGAAGATTATGCTGACCCCATCGCAGGCCCTGATGCTTGACGAGACTGTGGTCATCGGTTACGGTACCACCACCAAGAAGGAGACCACCGGAAGCGTGGCGAGCCTCAAGGCCGAGAATCTCGACCTTGGCGCCTACACCAACGCCGGTGCCATGCTGCAGGGCAAGGTGGCCGGCCTCACCGTCGTCAACCCCGACGGCGGCGACCCCAACGCATCCTACCAGTTCCTTCTCCGCGGTACCAATACCCTCAAGGCCGGCCAGGGCCCTCTGATCATCATCGACGGAGTGGCTGACGCCGACATCCGCAACATCAACTTCCAGGAAATCGAGTCCATCGACGTCCTCAAGGACGGCTCGGCTGCCGCTATCTACGGTACCCGCGGTACCAACGGCGTGGTGATCATCACCACCCGCCGCGCCCGCAGCGGCTCGACCAGCGTGGAGTATGACGGACAGGTCTCAGTACAGGCCGTACAGTCGCGCGCCATGCCGATGACCGCCGAGGAGTTCGAATATACCATAAAGAACTTCGCTCCCGCAAAGGCCGGCTCCCTCTACGGTTATGACACCGACTGGTTCAAGGAGATCACCCGCACCCCGGTCAGCCACAAGCACAGCGTCGCCGTCTCCGGCGGTTCCGAGCAGTTCTCCCACCGCACCGTAATCAACGTGGAGCAGAACCAGGGTCTCCAGAAGTTCAACGATGCCTCCAAGTATCTCTTCAAGACCAACATAGTGCAGCACGCCCTCGAGGGGTGGCTCGACATGGACTTCAACCTCGGATATGTGAAGAGGGTCTCTTCCCCCGCCAACTACGGCGCATTCCGCCAGGCCTTCATCCACAACCCTACCGAACCCATCTACGATGAGACGGCAACCCGCTACGGCGGTTACTTCACCCTGCCCGAATCGGACTACCAGAACCCCGTGGCGATGATCAACGAGCGTTTCGCATCCAACGAGACCAGCACCGTCACCGCCAGCGGCCGTGCGACCCTGAACATCCTTCCCGTTCCCGGCCTCAAGTGGGACAACTTCCTGAGCTATTCCGACGAGAAATACTTCGGCAGCGAATACAAGACCTCCTACTATCCCGGCAGTGTGGGCAAGGGCGGCGTGGCTTACGCATCCGCCAACGCTTACGACAACCTGCAGTGGGAGAGTACTTTGCAGTATTCCCGCATGTTCGGGGACCACTCCTTCCAGGGCATCCTCGGATACACCTGGCAGAAGCAGATGAACTGGTCCTCCAACATGGAGAACTTCGGTTTCGACTCCGATTTCTATAAGGCCAACAACATGGGAATCGGCACCGCCCTCAAGCAGGGCCTCGCCGACCAGTACACCAACCGCTCCTCCAACCGCTACATCGCCTTCTTCGGCCGCGTGCTCTGGAACTACCAGGAGCGCTACCTCGCATCCGTCTCGCTGCGCCGCGACGGCAGCACCCGCTTCGGCAAGAACCACAAGTGGGGATGGTTCCCCGCAGTGAGCCTCGGCTGGCGCATCAGCCAGGAGGAGTGGATGAAGGATATCGACTGGATCAGCGAACTCAAGTTGCGTACCGGATTCGGAGTCACCGGCAACCAGGACTTCTCCAACTACAAGTCCTTGATGCTGATGTCCTCCAGTACTAGCTTCTATTACAACGGAGAGTGGATCAACTCCTACGCCCCGGCCTCCAACGCCAACCCCGAGCTGCGCTGGGAGCGCAAGAGCGAGTTCAACGTCGGTCTCGACTTCTCCTTCCTCAAGGGACGCATCGGCGGTACCCTGGATTACTACTACCGCCTGACCACCGACCTGCTGTATGAATACAACGTGCCGGTGCCTCCGTACGACTACAAGACCCTCTTCACCAACGTGGGTTCCATCAGCAACACCGGTATCGAGCTCTCGCTCTACGCAACCCCTGTCAAGACCCACAACCTGGTGTGGACCACCAACCTTGTGGCGGCGCACAACCGCAACAAACTCATCTCCTTCACCAACGAGGAGTTCCAGAACCAGGATTACGAAATCGGCTGGATCGCAACCCCTGTGGGCGCATATGTACAACGTCTGATAGAAGGGGAGAGCCTCGGTTCCTTCTACGCCCCGAGGTGGGACAGCGTCGGCCCCGACGGCCGCGACGTGCTCAAGGATGAGTTCCAGGGCAAGGTGCCCGTGGCTAAGTGGAGCCGCATAGGCAGCGCATATCCCGCCGTCACCCTCGGCTGGAGCAACACCCTGCGCTACCGCCAGTGGACCTTCGGAATGACCCTGCGCGGTGCTATCGGCGGCAAGGTATTCAACAGCTACCGCGCTACCTATGAGAACCTGCAGCAGATCGGTCTGCGCAACATTCTCGCATCTTGGCTCGACAACACCGCCTACACCGGCGAGATCCGCTACTCCGACAAGTACATCGAGGATGCATCCTATATGAAGCTGGACAACATTTCGGTCAGCTACGACCTGCCGTTCCACAACAAGTACCTGCACTCGGCACGCGTCTTCGTCTCCGGACAGAACCTTTACTGCCTGACCGGCTACAAGGGCGTTGACCCCGAAGTGAGCCTCTCCGGCCTTACCCCGGGTATCGAGAGTACCAGCTACTATCCCCGTACGATGACCTTCTCCCTTGGAGTCAATCTAACCTTCTAAACACTCTGCGGTATGAAAAAGTTATTATTCACGATGATACTCGGCGCAGTGGCACTGACCTCCTGCACCAATCTGGACGAGGAGATCTTCTCCAAGATTTCCAAGGAGAACTTCTTCACCACCGAAGAGCAGTTCGTAAAATACTCGGCACGCGCTTATTCCTCGCTGCAGCACTGGGGCACCGAGAAGAGCCTCTGGACCTTCGTGATCCAGAACACCAACGAGGTGTGCGTTCCCGTCAACCCCAACGGAGGATGGTGGGACGACGGCCGCTACAATGACGTCCACGTGCACAGCATCCCCTCCAGCAACCGCCTGCTCGAGATGGCCTGGGAATACTGGACCAACGGCGTGACCGCCTGCAACGACGTCCTCGACATGTTCGACAGCGTCGACAAGGACTTCGCGGCCAAGGACCGCGTGGTAGCCGAGGTCAAGACCCTCCGCGCATACTACTACCTCTGCGGCATCGACAACTGGGGCAGCGTGCCTTTCTCCATCACCAAGAAGGAGAAGGGCTATCCCGAGAAGAAGGACCGCGCCTTCATGTTCGACTTCATCGAGAAGGAGATCAAGGACAATATCGACTTCCTGCAGGTGGAGCCTACCGGCGAATACTACGGCCGCATCACCCGCGGCGCGGCTGACGCAATCCTGGCGAAGCTCTACCTGAATGCGGAGAAGTGGATAGGCAAACCTATGTGGAAAGAGGCCGAGGAGGTCTGCAACGACATCATCAGCCGCGGCAACTACCGCCTTGCGGATACTTACAAGGACAATTTCAAGATCTATAACGAGACCTGCCCCGAGCAGATCTTCGCGATTCCCTACAGCACCGTCTATACCACCAGCGACCACAACGCCTTCATCATCTATATGTCCACGCTTCCCGCAGACCTCTGCGAGCCGCTCGGCATTAAGGCGTCGGCCTGGGACGGCCTTTGCGCGGAACCCGACTTCATGGCAAGCTACGAGCCCGGCGACACCCGCAAGAAGGACACCTGGCTCTACGGACAGGTCTACGACAAGGACGGCAACCCCGTGGAGTACGCTCCCGGAGTGCCCTACGTCATCGATCCCGACATGCCCGAGAGCGTATATGGCAAGGATGCGCGCCGCGACGCGCTTCAGGGCGCCCGCATAGCGAAATGGGATTATCAGACCGACGGCCGCCTCACGGGAGGTCAGGTGGGTATGGACAACGACTTCTTCCTGATCCGCTACGCCGACGTGGTGCTTATGTACGTTGAGGCCCTGGTCCGCCAGAACCGCGCCGCAGAGGCGGCGAACGTGGCTGATTTCCAGAGGATCCGCACCCGCGCAGGACTGCAGCCCTTCACCGCTGCGCAGCTCACGCTCGACAATCTCTACTGGGAGCGCGCGCACGAGCTTGCCATCGAGGGATGGCAGCGCCAGGATATGATCCGCTTCGACAAGTACCTCGAGGCGTGGTGGGCAAAGCCCGCGAAGGATGCTTCCGACCTCACCCTTCCGTACCCCAAGTCGGCTGTGGCAGCCAATCCTAACCTGAAGAACTGATATGAAACGCATATTCCCGATTCTCCTCATCGCTTTGATGGTGCTCTCCTTCACCGGTTGTGGAAAGAAGGAGATTACCCGCACCCAGCTGAAAGACAAGATCGCGGGTGCGTGGATCGGCCAGATGGTGGGCAACATCTACGGCCTCGAATACGAAAACAAGTTCGTGGACGAACCCGGCGAAGGCCCCTTCGTCTTCAACAAGGCGATAACCAAGATGACGGCCGTGGACGGCGCCTTCTCCGACGACGACACCGACGTGGAGTATCTCTATCTGCTGATGATGGAGAAAAACGGCATCGACATCGATTACGACCAGGTGAAAGAGGGGTGGATGTATCACATCCGCGACCGCGTATGGCTCGCCAACCGCGCCGCGCTCGGCCTGATGCACTACGGCTTCACTCCGCCATACACCGGCAAGAAGGAGTACAACCCGCACTGGTTCCAGATCGACCCCCAGCTCATCAACGAGATATGGGCCTACACCGCACCCGGAATGCCCGCCTATGCGGCAGGCATCTCCGACTGGGCGGCCCGCATCACCTCCGACGACTGGGCGGTATCTCCCACCGTGGTCTATGGCGCGATGTACTCCGAGGCCTTCTTCGAGAGCGACATCCCTACCCTCATCCGTCACGCCAAGGCGTATCTTCCCAAGGGCGACCGCTTCCGCCGCATTATCGACGAATGCCTCGACCTCTGGAAGAAGAATCCCGACGACTGGAAGGCTTCCCGCAAGGTGATTGCCGACGAACTCTATGTGAATGAGCCGGATATCACCAGGAGCATCTGGAATGCCGACCTTAACGGTGCCATGGGCATCCTCGCCCTGCTTTACGGCGACGGTGACATCGAGAAGACGCTGAATGTAGGGTGCGCCCTCGGCTTCGACTGCGACAACCAGACCGCCACCATCTGCGGTCTCCTCGGCGTGATAAACGGAGTGGAGAGCGTTCCCCTGGACCGCGCGATGCCCGAGGCGTTCCCCCACTGGACCAAACCCTTCAACGACCGCTACATCAACGTGACCCGCTACGATATGCCCGATGCATCCATCGAGGATATCATCGAGCGCACGGTGGTGCTGGCCGAGAAGATTATCCTGGCCCGCGGCGGCAGCGTACGCGAGGAGAACGGGGAGAGGATATACACCATCAACACCAGGGCCCGCTACAAGGCGGCTCCGGTGGCTGCAAGCACCTTCACACTTCCCGCCGACCGCGGACGCAACCTGGCTCCCGAAGCTGCCGAGATCCTGGCACTTACCCGCGAGACCGACGTTGCGACCCTCGACTCCTGCTGGCTGACGATCCCCAAGACTTACCGCGCCTACACCGTGGATGTGATCAACGATGGCGTGGTCGGCGGCCCCGGAGCTGCATTCTATTCGCTGGGCGAAAAGTCCAACGCTCCCAAGCGCGACTACTTCGGCTACCGCTGGGACGAGCCCGTAACGACAGATATGATTTCGTTCCACTACGGCCCGCTCGAGGAGTTCGGCGGATGGTACAGCAACCTCCATCCGGAGTATCTGGACGAAAGCGGCGAGTGGCAGCCCATCGAGGCTGAAGTGACTCCCGCCTGGCCCGAAAGCGACGCAGTCTTCATCCAGCCCCACAACGGCGAGTTCATCTTCACCTTCCCCAAGGTGACCACAACCGCCATCCGCGTGATAGGCGACGATGCGGTGCTTATTCACTGGAACAAATATACCAAGGACGTCTCGTCCTTCATCTCGATAACCGAACTGCAGGTTTATGAAGCGAAGTAGCATTGTAGCGCTCTTTCTGCTTCTCCTGGCGGGCTGCGCTCCCAAGGCGCCCGAAAGCGTCACCCTGAACCGCGACGCGCTGATGGACAAGATCCGCGGCGGCTGGGCGGGCCAGACCATAGGTGTGGTGTACGGCGCTCCCACGGAGTTCAAGTTCACAGGCACCCTTATCCCCGACAGCCAGCCCATCGGCTGGGGCGAGGGATACGTGAAGTACTGGTGGGACCGCAAGCCGGGCCTCTTCGACGACGTCTATAACGACCTCACCTTCGCGGAGGCGTTCGAGCAGCTGGGCCTCGACGCTACCAGCGAGCAGCTCGGAATGCGATTTGCCTACGCTCCCTACCATCTTGCCCACGCCAACCAGGCGGGCCGCTACAATATCCGTCAGGGCATAATGCCGCCCGAGTCCGGCAACTGGCTCAACAATCCTCATGCCGACGACCTAGATTTCCAGATCGAGGCGGACTTCATCGGCCTGATGTCCCCCGGAATGCTGCCGCAGGCGCTTGACATCGCCGGCCGCGTTGGCCATATCATGAACAGCGGCGACGGTTTCTACGGCGGCGCATTCGTCTCCGGCCTCTACAGCGCGGCCTTCGTGGAGAAGGATCCCGCCCGAATAGTGGATATGGCTCTCGAGGGAATCCCGAAGGAGAGCACCTTCTGGCAGTGCATAAACGACGTCAGGCTGCTTCACAGGAAGTATCCGAAGGACTGGAAGCAGGCGTGGTTCGAACTCCTCAAGAAATGGGATTGCGACCGCGGCTGCCCCAAGGGTGTCTTCCTGAGTTTCAACATCGACGCCAAGATCAATTCCGCCTATGTCGCGATGGGCCTGCTCTACGGCGGCGGCGACTTCGGCCGTTCGCTTGAGATCGCTACCCGCTGCGGCCAGGATTCCGACTGCAACCCCGCCACCGTGGGCGGAGTGCTGGGCGTGGTGCTGGGCCTCGACGCCATTCCCGCCTTCTGGAAGGAGCCCGTAATGGAGATATGGGACCTCGATTTCGAGGGGACCGACGTCTCCCTTGCGAAGGGTTCTCAGTACTCCTTCAACCAGGCGCTCAAGCTGATTGAACTCAACGGAGGCGAGGTGGGGGAGAGCGATGTCACCATCCCTCTGAAGACCGTGGAGGTGCTTCCGCTGGAGCAGAATTTCGTGGACACCTATCCTATATACCGCGTCCAGAAGGACGACTGGATGAGCGGCACCTATGAGTTCGACTTCTCCGGCAACGGTTTTGTGATCTGGGGCAACCTGGTCTGCCTGCGCGGCATCACCGCCGATTATGCGGCCCGCGTGAGCAAGAAGCACGTGGGCAGCGAGGTCTTCGCCCTGGCCGAGGAGAACGACGATTATGTGGCGGAGATCGAGGTCTGGATCGACGGCGAGCTGGACCAGGTCTCCCGGCTCCCCATGAAGGGCACTTCGCGCAAACTGGAGCCCGCCTGGAAATATCAGATGAAGCAGGGCCGCCACACCGTGAAGATGGTATGGCGCAACCCCAGGCCCGACACCTATCTGCTTCGCATAAACGCAATCCAGTATTACGGCGACCAGCCGGTTACCGATCCGTATTATCACAACTGATATGAAAAGAGTTCTATTGCCGCTTCTGGTGCTGATTACGGCCTGCACCTCCGCTCCCAGGGTCCCCTACGGCGAGACCCTGAAGATGGATAACTCCGTCCTGATGGACAAGATCCGCGGCGGCTGGTACGGACAGACCATCGGCTGCACCTACGGCGGCCCCACCGAGTTCAAGTACAAGGGCGGCATCATAATGGAAGAGATTCCCATCCCCTGGTACGACGACTATATCTACGACACCTATATCGAGGATCCGGGCCTGTATGACGATGTCTATATGGACCTCACCTTCCTCGAGACGATGCTCGAATACGGCATAGATGCCCCTGCGGAGAGGTATGCGGACGCCTTCGCCAACGCCGATTTCAAGCTGTGGCACGCCAACCAGGCGGCCCGCTACAACATCCTGAACGGCCGCGGAGCCCCCGAATCGGGCCACTGGATGTACAATCCCCACGCCGACGACATCGACTTCCAGATCGAGGCCGACTTCATCGGAATGCTCTATCCGGGCCAGGTTAACAAGGCTTCGGAGCTCAGCGACCGCATCGGCCACATCATGAACTACGGCGACGGCTGGTACGGCGGCGTCTATATCGGCGCGATGTACTGCCTCGCCTATGTTTGCGACGACATTCCCACGATTGTCACGGAGGCGCTGAAGACCATCCCCGAAGGGACCAAGTTCCACAGCACCATCTCCGACGTCATCAAATACTGGAAGCAGTATCCCGACGACTGGAAGCAGTGCTGGTTCGAGGTCACCAACCGCCACGCCAACGACGTAGGCTGCCCCGAAGGGGTATGGAACGGCTTCAACATCGACGCCACCATCAATTCGGCATTCGTGGTGATCGGCCTCCTCTACGGCGGAGGCGACCTCTTCAGGACTATGGACATCTCCACCCGCTGCGGCAACGATTCTGACTGCAATCCCGCCTCCGCGGCAGGCATCCTGGGCGTTATGTACGGCTATGACGCCCTTCCCGACGAGTGGAAGAAGGGGGCCGAGCGCATCAAGGATATTCCCTTCCCCTACACAAGCCTCAGCCTCGAAGATGTATGCAAGGCGAACTTCGACCTGGTGAAAAAAGTGGCATCCCAAAGTGACAAACAGGAGCAAAACTGCATCTATATGGAGGTGGAAACTCCGAATGCCGTGCGCTACGAGCAGAGTTTCGAAGGTATTGTTCCCGTGGAGAAGAGGGTTCTCAAGCTGGCCTTTACGGACAAGGCGGACCTCGCTTTCAAGGGCAACAGCATCGTGGTCGAGGGCAGCGTACGCAAGACGGGTCATGCCGGCGACAGTTATGTGGCCGATATTACAGCATTGCTGGACGGCGTTGAGGTAGAGCACTTTAAGATGCCGATAGATTATATCACACGCAAGTACGAGATATTCTCGAAGTATTGTTTCGAGAGCGGCGAGCATGTGCTGACGCTCCGTCTCAACAATCCTCATCCCGATTATGAAATATATGCTTCCGAAATGGTTGTCTATGATAATGAATAAGCATATCATTCTCTTTATCAGCGCCCTGCTGGCGCTTTCATCCTGCGGCTGCACGAAGCACCGCCCCCTGCCTCCGGTGGATCCCGTGGAGCTTCCGCGCTACAGTACGGGCCTTACTTTCACCAGCAAGGAGCTCAACACCATGGTGACCTACGATATCCTGCTGCCGCGCGATTATAACCAGAACACGACCAAGCGTTATCCCGTCGTTTACTGCCTGCACGGCTACGGCGACGACAATACCTCCTGGAACGGCACCTATATGAAGGGAGAGGCCAAGATCACAAGCCTGGAGGACGAAGGCCTGGAGCCGATGATCTATGTTTTCCCGAACGGATGGAAGACCTACTGGTGCGACCGTTACGACGGCACCTTCCCCTATATGAAGATGCTGGCCACGGAGATGGTTCCTTATATCGACGCTACCTACCGCACAATCGCCGACCGCAACCACCGTGCCCTCACGGGTTATTCCATGGGCGGTTTCGGCGCCATGGTGACCGCTATGAAGTATCCCGACCTCTTCTCGATGAGCGCGCCCCTCTCGATGTCTTTCCGCACCGACGAGCAGTATATGACCGAGTCACAGAGCGGATGGGACAATCAGTGGGGCAAGGTGTTCGGCGGCGTAGGAATGAGCGGCGAGGCGCGCCTTACCGATTACTACAAGGCTCACTGCCCCCTGCATCAGTTCACGGCCGAAAACAAGTCGAAGTATTCTTCCGTCCACTGGTTCCTGACCTGCGGCGACGACGAGCAGCAGCTTCTTTTCGCCAATGACGACCTTCACGCACTTATGCGCGAGAACGGCTATGCGCACGAGTACCGCGTGGGCAACGGCGGCCATTCCACCTCTTACTGGCGCGCGGCCCTTGAGGAGATACTTCCCTGGTTCTCAGCGCTTATGGCGGGCGAGACCTCCTGGCAGAAGAATCTTATGGAGCCGAACGTTCCTGCAGAATGCAGTTTCACCTCGGAGGGCGTCCACCTCTCCAAGGGTTATATCGATGCCGGCAACAAGGGTGGCACTGCACTCTACATCGCCTACGAGGGGATGGATGCCGGCTGGATCCGCGACGCGATGGCCATCATCCAGCGCGGTATGCCTTCCAAGAAGTTCGTCCTTCTTCCCTGCGACCTGGCTGTCCGCAATCTCTCCGAATGGGTGAGTTATTATAAGGATATTTATCCCGCCGACCGTTATCAGGTGCTTGCCGTGGGCAAGGCGGGCACCGAGGCTATGAAGAAGCAGTCGCTCTTCAGCGCGGTTTATCTGGAGAGCGCCGAGGCTCTCGGGGAGTTTTCCGTTTCTACCGACCGCAGTTATTATATCGGCGCTACCGACGACGGCCCCTATTTCGAAACCGCGAATGCGCTTTACAAGGCCTGCAAGAGGGGCGGCGTGCCTTTTGAATACAGATGCCGGAACAAGATGGACGATGCGCGCACCGATTTTTTGACAGGCATTGAATATATCAAGTCAATTCTATTTAACTTCTAAATACTTAATCACTTACTCTAATCAATTTAAAGATGAAAAAGCTTTTTTATGCAATCGCAATGATTGCTGTCGTATGCCTCAGCGGCTGCGGCAAGGAGGATCCCAAGATCCAGAAGCGCCTCACCATGTGCGGCGACCAGTGGGACAAGTATGTTTTCACCTACAATGCTGACGGCAAGATTGCTCTTGTCAACCGCAACGAGGGTGAGCGTACCTGGACTTTCACCTGGAACGGCAACAAGGCTACCGCCAAGTATGTCAAGGACGGTGAGGAGAAGGGTGACTGGACTTTCGAGCTCGGTTCCAACGGTTTCCTTACCACTCAGGCAAACGAGTGGGGTGACACCTGGGGCTTCACCTATGACGCCGAGGGTCATCTGACCAAGGTTATGCGTACCGACAAGAATCAGGTCAAGGCCAACTGCGTCTGGGCTGACGGCAACCTCGTGAAGTGGTCCCGCGTCAAGGATTCCGGCGAAGAGTGGAAGCTTCAGACATTCCTCGCAGAGGAGAACATCGCAGGTATTTTCCCTGACGCTACCGACAAGGCAGATGTTCCCCGCTGGATGTTCGAGATCGGCCTTTGCGGCAAGCCTTCGAAGTACCTCCTCGACCAGGCTACCTGGGACGGCAGCGGCGCTATCGCAGTCCAGACCTATACCAAGGATGCTGACGGCTTCGTTACCAAGGTTTCCAAGGTTTACGACGGCGGCGATCCCGAAATCTACGAGTACGCTTGGGAAGACATCACTCCTTCGAAGCAGTAATTCCGGCTCGACCGATCATGAAAAGCTCCGGCCCCGCAAAGGTCGGAGTTTTTTGTGCTTCGGCTCCGGCTTTGTCGGCTCCGCTTGCGGGATGCTATACCACCGGGGAGGACTCCGTTCGCTCCGCTCACTCCGGCCCCTCCCACCGTATCCCGCGTCCCCGCTTCGCGGAAACTTGTCTCCGGCGGGCCCCTCCCCCTCCCCGTGGCCGGGGGTGGCCACGCCTCCCCGGTGGTAAAGCATTCCCGCTTCCGCTCCGCCTCCTGCCGGCGCCGCAGTGCGCCTAGTGTCCCACTTTTTGGACCACTAAGAGCAAATTAGGGCGTTTTTGCTCACAGTGTCCCATTATTTGGACCGCTAGCAGCACTTTGATGAGATTATTTCATTAATTTTGGTTCGAAGAAGAATAGTATTGCTCTTATTGCATCATTTTGTTGGGATAGCGCGCATGCGTGCTGTCTGTTCTTTGGTGCATATCGGCTTATAGACAGTGCATTATGATTGTTTACAGCGGAACCAAACGGGGATTCGTCGAGGATGTCAGAAATGACGTCATTGCGATGAAAATCCAGAGTCTGATCAGGGAAAAGGGCTTGAATGCCGGCCAGGACAGGGAGTTCATGTCCTGGAAGAACTCCATGCAGTTTATGCGCAACATCGTAGATGACAGTGAGATTGCCGATGATGTGCAGATAGCCATAGAGTATAATATACCCCAGACTTCCAAGCGGGTTGACTTCATCATTATGGGTTCCGACGGCCAGGACAGGGATAATGTGATCGTCGTTGAATTGAAGCAATGGACCAAGGCGGAGATAGTCGATGACTACATGCATTATAGCGTCAGGACATATGTGGCCAATGACAATCGCATTGTGTGCCATCCCTCTTATCAGGCATATTCCTATTCCCGATGCCTGGAGAACTATTCTCAAAGCATCCAGGACAATCATATCAAGCTGATACCCTGCGCATATCTGCATAACTACGAACCGCGCTACAGGTCGGTCCTGTCGGCTGATATTTATGAGGAGTGGTTCACTGCGGCGCCGTTCTTCATCAGCGGCGAGGCAAGGAAGTTCTCGGATTTCATAAAGGAGTATGTTACTCGGAAGTCCAGGAACGGTGACCTTCTCTATATAATTGAGAACGGCCGCATCCGTCCAACAAAGTCCCTTCAGGATGCCCTCTCGTCAATGGTTGCCGGGGTTCCGGAGTTTACGCTCCTCGATGAGCAGGCTGTCTGCTACGATATGTGCCTCCGGACGATGTTGCAATGTCAGAAGGACGGGAAAAAGAGGGCTGTTGTCATTCAGGGCGGCCCCGGAACGGGCAAATCCGTGCTTGCAATCAATCTCTTGATGAAGTTCATCAACGACAGCCTCAATACGGCTTATGTGACAAAGAACAGTGCGCCGAGGCAGGCCTTCTTGTCACTCCTTTCAGGGAACAGGGCCGACAGGTACGTTGATATCGCCCATCTGTTCCGCTCCCCATTTGGCTTGAATAAATGCGGCGAGAATGATTATGACTGCCTTATTGTGGACGAGGCGCACCGGCTTGTTAAAAAAATGTATGGCGACTGGGGCGGAGAGAATCAGGTTAAAGAGTGTATCAACGCCTCGCTCCTGACCATATTCCTTATAGATGAGGATCAGTCGGTTACGGCAAGCGACATAGGCAGTATCGGCGAAATCAGGCGCTGGTGCGACGAGTTGGACTGCCGTATTATTATGAATAAGGAGACGAAACTGGTTTCCCAGTTCAGATGCAACGGCAGCGATGCATACATCCAGTTCATAGACAATCTCCTTCAAAGAGGGGAGGAGCGGGTGGATGTCAGCCTCTCGGAACTTAATTATGATTTCCGGATCTTCGACAGCCCGAGTAAGATGCGTGAGGCTCTGAGAGAGAAGAACTTAATAAACAATAAGGCCCGAATGGTTGCCGGCTATTGCTATGACTGGAATGTCAAGAACAAGAGGGGAGATATTGACATTACCCTGCCTGACGGATTCGCGGCCAAATGGAATCTGGCAAATGACAGGATCTGGGCAATCAATCCCGGCTCTTTCGAGGAGGTCGGATGTATTCATACGGCACAGGGGCTTGAGTTTGACTACGTCGGAGTCCTGATAGGGAAGGACTTGTTCTACGATACCGCTTCCGGACGTGTCAAAACCAACAAAAAGGCAATCTCCTCCGACGACCACTCTTCCGGCATCCGTTCCTCGTCTGACGAGGTCGCTTCAAAGCTGATCCTCAATACCTACAAAACCCTGCTGACCCGAGGCCAGAAAGGCTGCTACGTCTACTGCGAAGACGACGCGCTGAGGGAATATATCAAGAGGCTGGAGCAGAAATAGGGTTTTTTGTCCGTTTTTCCAAGGTGGGGCCCATCAGATGCCCGCCTTCGCGGGCATGACGTAAAGAAAAATAATTCAAAAAATATTTGGTTTATAAAATAAAGTAGTTTATCTTTGTGGTGCGGTTGAGGCAGACTGCGCAGCTGTGCTTGGCCCGTAAACAAGTTAAATCATTGATACAATGGAACAGAACAAAGAAATGACGGCTCAGGAGAGCCTCAAGCTTATCAGCGAATCCTTCAACAAGAGCAGGAAGGATATCATTCGCAACAGCGCAAAGTACTTTATGCTTTGGGGAGCGTTGCTCACAGTAACGTCCCTTGTCATCTATCTGCTGTGGCATTTCACCGGAAAGCCGCAGTGGAACTTCCTGTGGTTCGCAATGCCGGCAATCGGCTACCCCGTAGCCGCGATGATGGGCAAATACAATGTCGCAGTGCCTCAGAACGAAGTGAGCAAGATGCTCAGCGGCGTCTGGTCTGTATTCGGAGCATTCGCCGTCACCCTCAGCGCCATCGCCGTCTGCCTGGTTCCGATGAACGTCTCTCTTATTATTGTAATCATTCTCGGACTGGCGGAGTGTATGTCGGGCGTCCTCTTGAAAAACTGGCCCATAATCATCTGCGGCTTCCTTCTGGGTGTCTGCGGAGCCGTATTTGCAATGCTGGTAGAGAATGATGCCCAGCTCCTGATCTTTACTTTGGGCGGTGTCCTTCTCCTCGTGACCGGTCTGATAATGAAACTTCAGAACAAGTAAGCCATGTTACCGAAACTGGATCCGCTTCTGCACTCGGAACTGAGGCTCGCCGTGATCTCCATCCTGGCCGGGGTGGAGGAGGCTGACTTCACCTACCTCAAGACGCAGACCGGCGCCACCTCCGGAAACCTGAGCGTGCAGATCGACAAACTTGCCGCCGCCGGTTACATCACGGTGGAGAAGGGCTTCAAGGGCAAGATGCCGCGCACCACCTGCCGGATTACTCCGCAAGGCCAGGAGGCCTTTGCAGAATATGTAAAGGCCCTGAAGGAGTATCTTTCAGCAGGGAAATGAAAAAGGAAACGGCTGCCTTTCGGGCAGCC
>JAFZXU010000007.1 GCA_017616655.1 Bacteroidales bacterium | reverse complement strand
GTCATCGCCGATATGGGCCGTGCAAAAAGCAGCACTGTACACTTCAGGGCAGAGATCGCAGTTATAATGCATATAATAAACCATCTGGCCTCCCGCTACAGCTTCACTGCCTGCATTCGCATGCATTGACGGAATATCGCTGTAGATAGGACAATACTGATTATATGGAGCGCCACCGCCCCAGGTCGTACTGGTCAGACGGCTCTGGCTGCTGAATGTATAATTATCAAATGTATTAAGCTGGTAGTGTCCCGGAGCAGGATGATATGAAGTGTCGGGGGCAGAACCTGATCTGGTAAGGACGGAAGAATCTGTCTGCAAAGATAATTGTTCCACATCGGGCCTTACCGTCTCTATTAATCCGTAGGCTTTCCTCCATCTGTTTCCTTCAGCGATTTTATGGTTCCAGATCGTTACCCGCTCCTCTGCATTTTTGACTGGACAACTATTCTTTTTGAGATACTGTATCCTATTTGACATACTCTTCAACCAGCCCTTCATATTCATATTGACAGAATCCAGGACAAACCGGCCCTTTCCTGCAGCCAAAACCGGAGAGGTCCTCTTATCTGTCGATATTATCTCCCACCTGTCGAAGGGATAGTTCACAATATAGAAAGCGGGACTGATATCATTCGGATAAGCTCTGACTTTTATTTCTTTATAGTAGCATTGCTTTCGATCGGAAACAAGACATTGTGGTCCAGGCCCTACTGCATCATTTGATAAATCTTTCCCATTGCCATTTGCAACAAGGCAAAGATAAGCTTCCAAATCAGCGCGGGTAACGCGAAAATCCTCAGGCTTCAGTTGGTCAAAACTCCTGGTAGCCAGCTGGTCGTTATCTTCCGTCGGAGAAATAGGATCGATAGAGCAAGAAACAGCTGATAATGAGAGCACTATCAGTACGATAATACTAATAGTGGAAGTCTTATTCATCATTATGAGATTATTTGATTATTATTGTTATTTGTTATTTCTTATTTCCAATCCTCCGGATTCTGGCACCAGATGGGATATAAACTACCCGTCTTTTCGGGAAGCAAACAATAATAAGTTATGAATGTTACAACATCTTCTCTAACTTGATAATTAACGTCGGCAGTATAAGATAATCTCACATAACGACCATGCTTATAACCTCCTACAGGATATTTGTTCATAATAAAAGATGCTGGATTGTCTAACGGGGTTCCCCAATTAGAATTGTCAAATGAGTTATACAAAGGATAGAAATGTGCTCCACCTGCAAATGTATCACTACCGCCACCTCCTGCTTCAATGCCATTATCTAATATACTATCCTTCCACAATGGAAGCCAAAATGAAGGAGTATCCCAATAAAAACCCAAAGGATACTTATAACCAGGATCATAACTAGATGGATAATTATGCATCCTTTCATAATAAACCCTTCCACCCGATGCTTTAATGCCACTCCAAAAAGCAATCCTTGCACTATGGTTTCCAAGGGTATCCATATTAGATTGAAGTATCTTCAATTCTGAACAATAGTCATTTAATAATGCCATTACTATAGGGCGCTTGTACGGGAATCCACCTTCTCCTGCAATAAGTACAGGAGCAAGTCGTTTATCAGAAGAAATTACCTCCCAACTTGCACAATGCTCTTTAGCGGCGAGGGCTGCTTCTATATCTTTATTGCCCCACTTAGTTAAATGTGTTGTGCTGTCAATTACTATTTGTGGATATTGAACTATATAAACTAAAGGATTATCAGAAGAAGGATAAGGAGTTACCATTGCTTCCATCTGCCAAAAATGAGGGCGATAAAGCCAGTCTGAATATTCAGCATAATGATGAGGTGCAGGCCAATAAACCTCATCCCATCCGCTCTTGGAAATCACGTACATATTAACTTCATCCTTGGTCACGGCATAAGGAAGTTTACCTGCACCTTCCTTATCATTTTTAGCCTCCTTGCGGGCATCCCAGTTGTTCACGATGTCGCAGAAGATGTCTGCGCACGAGGTGAAGAGAAACAGAGACACGGCCAATAAAACAACTTTTTTCATAAGGCGATTATTTATTTTCAATTATTAATCTTTTTAAAAACCCATCCTTGCGCCGGCCTGGAAGGTGAACATCGAAGGCTTGACGCCATAAATGGTGATGACTCCGGTACCGTTGTCGAAGTGATAAGAGCCGCCCCCTTCGAGGAAGATATTCAAGTTGCCAACGACATTCAACTGTGTTCCAAGAGAAGATTCAACAGACCAGAAGAGCGGCCCGATATCACCCGATACGCATTTTTCCACTAGACCGCCCGCCCTGGCATAAAAAGATGCCGGCCCATAGGTAAGGAAGTCATACTTCATTCCCAGCGGAATGCCGATAAAATGTCTGTTCAGGGTTTCGACGCCGGCTTCGGACGAGAATGTGGAATGATGGTAAGAATAGGATAGTCCGCTTTCAACTGAAAGGGCATCGTTAAGATCGTATGCGGCGAGAAGCCTGAAATTCAGCGGCATACTGTGCTTATACTGGTCGAATACAGCGTAAGACATTATTGTCTCTCTCCGATCTCCCTCAGGTCCAGCTTTTGATTCAATCACGTATTCTAATTGAGACTCCGGAGAGTCATCCTTGCGGATAACACTTACATATTGCATATGTGGATTCGTATTGGCGGACATTTGTCCGTTCCCGGGAGTGGCCCCCGAAACGGAGATGTGCATTCTGTGGCGGCGGGAGGGCTTTTCATCCTCCTTCGTTACCTGCGCAAGGTATGCCATCCCGCTTTCAGTAAGGGTCTTTTCGCGGGTCTCCTTGCGAGTCTCGTCGCGCGACTCATTGTGCGTGTCTTCAGGCTGGGCGGAGGCCTCTTCATTCCTTGCTGCGAGAACCACTGCATCGCCGGCCTTACAACATGAAGAATCTGATGGAACTTCCGGCAATGCAGCGACTCTCTTCGCTTTCAAAGGAACGGTAACCGCAGGAGCAGGATCCGCAGCAGTTTCCGGCACATCAGCGGTCATAGCCTGATTCCGGTGCGGAACTGCCATCTCCCCGTCGACTGAACGCAGAGAAAGCGCAGGTATCAGAACGGCCGCCACCGCCGCTGCGGCGGCAAGGCTGACGGCGAGAATCCTCCGGGAACGCTTCCTTTTCTGAACCGTATTCCAGATGGCGTCGAACCCTCCGGGAGAGACTTCGCCACCGGCGTTCTCAACCTTCTCTTTCAGCGTATTCAACCAATTTTCAGACATTATCTACTTTTTTATAATATTCTTTAATCCGTTCTGCCAGAAGTTTCCTGGCCCTGTAAAGCCTCGATACCGAAGCTGTCTTTCCAATTCCGAGAATCTTTCCTATCTCTTCGTGGCCCAGCCCTTCGAACACACTCATATTGAAGACTGTCCTGCAACCCGGCGTGAGCTCCGTCACGGAATCCAGTAGAACATCATCGGGAATCCGGCTCACCTCGTTCTCGTCCAGTTCTATCGAATCGGCGAGAAGCAGCCTGTCTTCCTCCAGAGGCTCCCTGATGAGAGAATCGCGCCTTCTTTTACGAAGGAAAGAGACCGAGCAGTTCATCATCACCCTGACAAGCCAGGCTTTCAGAGAGCCCTCGCCCCGGTATTCGAAGTTCCCGAACTTTTCAATGATCTTGGCAAATCCCTCCTGGAACACATCTGCGGCGTCATTGTCGTTTCCCGTATAGCGCCGACAGACCTTCATCAGCATGGGAGAGTATTCCTCGAACAGAGTGGCAAAAGCAGCCCTGTCTCCCTTCCTGCAAGCCGATGCGAGTTCCTGTTCTTTCATCCTCTGTCATATATATAAACGCACGACTTTACAAAAATGGCGAAAAAAGATAGAAAAATAAGTTATCGTCTTTTCTTGGCCTGACCTCGATAATGCTCTGTCAGCGCATGGCAATTAGGGCATAAGAACTGAAGATTCGCCAAACGATTGTCAGTATTCTTTCCGTTGATATGATGTATCTCCAGCGGAATCTCATTGCCTTGCCATTGCGTTAACCCACATCTTTCGCACTTTCTTTCCTTAAAACCAACTTTGATTAGACGAGTTTTTAGCCGCCTGTTGCAACGATATGGAGAATTCTCAATGAGTATCTCTTCTAAAGAGTATTCTTTTTGAGGTTTGAAGACTTGACTCACATTCCATCCTTGTCCGGTAAAATGTGAGGTGTCCAAAGAATAATTGTCTATTAAATCGTGAATTGTTCGGTAATTAGCTCCAGAAGGCCTTAAACCAAACTGCCTGAGTACTCCGGCATATGACTTATTCTCTGCCACAGCCTTCTCTACTTCTTCTTTCGAATAATGATGCCTTTTCATAATAACAAATATACTCATTATTCCCGTCCCGGCACGAAAAACCGTGCGAAGCACGCGGGGTGCGGGGGAGGTATCCCCCGTTTAAACAGGTGCCCAAAGGGCACAAAAATAGCGGCGGAATGCCGCTATTTTTTGTGCCCGGGACGGGAATCGAATGATTGCAATCGCAAATGTTGACAGAGTGCCGAAAAAGCCCATTTCTATAATCTTATATTGCGTTTTGTGTTGAGGCGGCAAATTTCAAAGAATTGCAAATAATTTCATAAATTCCCGAGTAAGTCGGGAAAATCTCGGGAAAAATTACTATCTTTGTTTCAACAAATGATTCTAGTATGGCAACAGTAAAATTCCGACTCTCTAGCAAATGCGACCGGGCCACCGGACTCAGCGAGATTCTAGTTCGATTCTTTCACGGCAAAATAGACCAATACGCAAAAACGAATATCTTCGTTCAACCTCAGTATTGGAATGCAGACCGGGAGCGGGTGACCATTCCCAGGGTGCGAGTTATGAGCCCCGATGCGAAACGGCTTACAAGCGAACTCACCGATGTCAACGCAAAGTTGGAGCGGGTCAAGAAACTAATCAACGA
Source organism: Bacteroidales bacterium (assembly GCA_017616655.1). Classification (GTDB taxonomy): domain Bacteria; phylum Bacteroidota; class Bacteroidia; order Bacteroidales; family UBA932; genus Cacconaster. Next base: position 30,310 of record JAFZXU010000007.1, on the reverse strand, counting down.
TTCATTCATTGAGGCCGGAGCGGGCAAAAAGGGGATCGAGGCTGCCTGGCTGCAGGACCTCATAAAACAATACAACTTTCCCGGGAGCGAGAAATCTCGGGCCGTGTTGGATGTGCTAAAGAGATTCATTGATGAGCGAAAAACCTCCGTGTCGAACATTAGTCACCATTTGGTGAATTATCGGGCATTTAAGCGGTTTTTGCTTTATAAGGGTTACGGGTTAACTCTTTCCATTGATGAGGTCAGCGGGGAAATAATCGGGGAATATGTGGATTTTTTGAACGAGGAACACACCTACATTGAAACGACCACCGACCGGGAGGGCAATAAGCGGGTTGAGTTTCTTGATAGCCGATACAAGGATGCGTTTCAAGCCGTGCCAGAATCTAGGCTGCCCGCTGAGCGAGGACAGAATGCAATCTGCGAGTTTGTGAAACATTTTCGGTCTTTCTTTCTCTGGGCGGTCAACCAGGGGATAACAAGCAACAACCCGTTTCGCAATTTCTCAGGACCTCAACCCCTCTATGGCACTCCGTACTATATCACAATCGAAGAGCGAAACCGACTGTTTGAATACGACCTGAGCGACCGACCTCAACTTGCAATTCAACGAGATATCTTCGTGTTTCAATGCGTTATCGGATGCAGGGTGTCCGACCTTAGAAATCTCACCAAAGGATCGGTTATTGACGGAGCGGTTGAATACATTCCGAGAAAGACAAAAGACGGTCACCCCGTAACGGTCCGAGTGCCCCTCAACTCCGTTGCTCGGGAGATCCTGGAACGGTACAAGGATACACCCGGCAAAATGCTATTGCCGTGCATATCCGACCAGAACTACAACTATGCAATCAAAGAGTTTTTCAAGCTCTGCGGATTGACTCGGATGGTCACGATCCTCAACCCGACTACCAGGGAGGAGGAGAAACGACCGTTGAACGAGGTTGCAAGTTCCCACCTAGCCCGGAGGTGTTTTATTGGCAACCTATACAAGCAAGTCAAAGACCCGAATTTGATAGGCAAATTGTCAGGACACACCGAGGGATCTAAGGCATTTGCGAGATACCGTGACATTGATGAGGAAATGAGGAAAGAACTTGTTTCAATGCTTGAATAATCCGACCCCGAAAATGTTTTGCGTAACCTTTGCGTAACCTTTGCGTAACCTTTGCGGAATCGCTGCGGAATCGCTGCGGAAGAAAAGGCAAAATCTCGGCAAAAATTATGAATTTACGACATAAATGATTCACACTATGAGCAACGAGAACTCTTTCAAAATCGGCCCTAAAACGGCCAATCTGTTGATGGCTTTGAGAGCTGTTGAGGCAGCTCGGGAGAACTACTATCTTGCAATCGTTAACGAGGATGAAAACCCGCTGAGCGAGTCCGACAATGCGGCCTTTGATGCAGCCGGGAGGATTATCGAAAAAGCGATTTGCGACAATGTAAGGTTTTGGGCAACCTCAACCAATCCGGGGGAACTGATATGAAAAACACCGACTACGACAATCTCACAAAGTCGCTCGAACGGCTGACCAAAGCGGCTAACTTGCTAAGGGATGCCCCGAGGGTTACAATAGTACACGGAGAGGATGAGCCCAAAACTATAATGGGCCATATTGCCGGGATCAATCCTTATTTGTTTGTTCACCGGGTAAGCAAAGGGATTGACCGTGCCATTGAACTAGCGACCGAGGCGGTGAATGATTATACGACCGATTCAAAGAATCTGGCACCACGCACAATATCGGATCTTTCACAAGCTCAACAGTTATTTTTATCTACTACAAACACTCCAATAGAACACGAGGGTTTTAAGGGCTTAAACGGTCTATTTGATAGGCTCCGTGATATTGTGGAGCGGATACCAATTTCACCCGTAAAATACTACCCGGCTTTCGTGCGTTCTCTCATTGAAAATCCCAAGTATAACGAGGCAATCGAAAACGGTGACATAACCCCTCCTTTTGAGTGGAATGGGACCATTCAGGATTTGGCGAGATTCGTAGATAATAGACTCGCAGAGTTTGAGCCCAACACTTTTAATTCTCCCTGGAGATATGCCGATGAACTCTTTACAAAAAACGGGAGCCCGGTGACAAAGAAACAATTAAAAAAAGCCTATCATAGACCGATTAAAAAAGTCTAATATAAAACCGACTTTGAGCGGGATGGCCTGGCATAGAGCCGGGCCTTTTTTGTGGGCCCATTGAGGGCCCTTTTTTCGCCATTCTAGCCGATGGGCACACCGTACCTTTGTAACACCGTTTGAGCGGTAATCCGTCACCCGCTCAGGGCGGTCAAGAGGTGAGCCGATCCGATTGACGGTCGGGGCTGAGGACCTCAACAGTAAAACATAAAGACAATGACAAATATCATTGAACTTGCTCGGGAGTGCCCCGGGACCATTATTGCAGTCAGGGCCGAGGATCTAGTTGAGGCCAACACCAGGTTGATAAACAAAGTCCGCTTGGACCTGGAGCGAGAAATCGCAGAGAAACGGGCCATTACATACCTAACTAGGGATGCCGTGCTAGAGAAATTATCCGTTGCTCCGTCAACACTATGGCGATGGCAGAAAAGCGGGTATCTTGTACCCGTCAAAGTCGGAGGCGAAAACCGTTATCGTTCCACAGATATTGATAAGATTTTGGAGGGTGAGATATGAGAAAGATAACCGTAAGAATCGGGCTCGTTGAAATGAACGAGGCGATGGCTTTGGCATACTGTGTCAATCTGGTTAAGCGGGAATGGTCAACGATGCCCGTTGATGATGTGTTTGCCCTTTGGGGTGCAATCAAGTCCTATATTCAAAGCCGTTATAACGATGGCGGCATATCCGTTCCGGGACACCTGGAGGGCTCCTGGAGGCGGTGCAAAAAAATCATTGATGAGGAGGTCGGACAATGAAACGAGAGCCACACAAAGACCGAGATAGTTTCGTGCTTTACAAGTCGCAATTTGAGCCAATCTCGGATCTCTCAAATGAACAACTCGGCCGATTGTTTCGGCATTTGTTCCAATGGCAGATTGCGGAAAGCTCGGAGCCCGGGGATGGTCTATATTGGCCGGAGCCGGAGAGGGATATAATAATCGCTTTCAAGTTTCTAGTTAATCAATTCAAATATGATAACGAGAAATATGACAAGAAATGCGGAATCAATGCCGCCAATGGCAAACTCGGAGGCAGACCAAAGAAAACCGAACGGTTTCAAGAAAACCGAATGGTTTCGGAAAAACCGAACGGGGGCCATAATGATAATGAGAATGAAAATGAGAATGAAAAGGTTAGTAAGTCCCGCAAAAGCGGGGGACAATCTTTGATTCTCCCGTATCCTGATAACTCCGAATTTGTCAAGACCTGGAACGAGTTGAGGCAGCAACCAAAGTGGAGGAAAAAGACCGACTCCGCTCTGCAAAAGAGTCTTGATAAACTGAAAGGGTACGATGTAGATTTTGCCATTATTTTGATGAACGAGGCCATTGAAAAGAACTATCAAGGGATCGAATACGACAACACTCCGGATCGATACCAAAGATGGCAAAAGTCACACCCGTCTAAACTCTCCGAAGAGGATGATTCACACCACTACGGTTACGATGATTAACGACTTGGTTAACGACATAAGATTGCAATATGAATTACAATATGCAACCCGGTTTTGCGACTTGGTTAGCGACTTGGTTTACGGCAAATTAACGGCAAAATGTTCGTTTTTGCAGCGGCAATAGCAGCGAGAGTTTACAAGTTTTACGATATGAATTACGATATGAGAGGATATCAATACAACAAGCAACAACCCCTCAATGTGGAGGGACTGAATATGCCCGACACCAGGCGGCTAGAGAGTCAGGTGCTGATAGATTTAATCTACACTCCGGGACTCTTGACAATAGCCCGCAACGGTCTGGACTCTTCGATGTTCACGGTTGAGGAATACCGGAAAATCTGGACAGTCCTCAACGATATGTTTGACAAGGGTGACACGATTGACCTTTCAACCGTACAACCCAAGATTGACACGGCCTCTTTTACTGAGTTTGTCAGGCTTGAGCCCGGCTATACGGATACACAGATACGGGACCATTTCGCAGCTCTGGCAGAGATGGCAACACGAAGATTCATATTCTCCCGAGCCTATGAAATCTTACTGAAATCAAGCGACCCCGGCAGCGATTACGGGCGGGTTATTTCTATGCCGGGGGAACTGTTGGAGGATCTGTCAAGCAAGACCAGAACGAGGGCAACAACCCAGGCCGTGAAAGATGTATTGTTCGACTATTCCTTTGCTCTGCAAAATCAAGCGAACGGAATGATTTCGAAGATTCCTACGGGCTTTCACAATCTAGATGAAACAATAATCGGAGGATGGTCAAACGGGAGTCTTACAATACTAGCGGCCCGGCCCTCTGTGGGTAAATCTGCCGTTATGCTACAAATGGCGGTTGAGGCGAGTCGCAAAGGATTTCCCGCAACGGTCTATTCTCTAGAGATGCCGAATAGGGATCTAGGGCAACGGCTCGTTTTGTCAACGGGTGTGGTTAGGCAATCGGATATTGCGAACGATGCAGCCGTGCAAGCGATGGATATGGAGAAATTGCAACGGGCCTGCAATATCTTTGATGGTTTGCCGTTGTGGTTTAACACCAGGTTGAGGACTATGGATGAAATCTGCAACGATATTATGTTGCAGCACCAGAGGGGGCGGTGTTCGATTGCATTTGTTGACCATTTGCATATCATATCCGACACCAATTCCAGGCTCACGGCTTATCAAGTTCTCACGGAGCGAACACGGAGATTCAAGACTCTTGCGATGGATTGCGGAATACCGATTGTTGTTCTCTGTCAGTTAAACAGATTGTCGGATGCAGAGGGGCGGCCTCCTGAGCTGCGAGATTTGCGTGACTCCGGGAGTATCGAACAAGATGCCGATATTGTCTTGATGCTTTGTAGGCATAACGGCAACGACCTAAAAGACCCGAATGTAGATTTATGGGTGCGAAAGAATCGTAACGGCAGAACCGGGATTTGTATAGATTTAGTCGGGGACACCCGGAGAGGGTTTACGGTTTTCTCCGAGCGATCCGGACTTGACGGGTAAATGCTTTTGCGACTATTTTGCGACAAAGCCACGACAAAGCCGTGAGGGTATATTCGCTACATTTTCGCTAAACTCTCGGATCGTGGCAGAATCTGCAAAGGATGCGAGGCGGTTGCTTTAGGAGGTTTATGAAAAAATAGTTATCTTTGTGGTGTTGCTCTGCAACAAGAATCATTTGTGACCCCGGCCAGATTGAGAGATTTGGCGGGGGTTTTTGCATAAAAATCGGCCTATCTCGGGAAAAAGTCGGGAATTTTCCCAAAAGAAAAACACCAACTCTTTGATTTTCAAAGAATTAGTGTCTTGTCGTTGTGCCCGGGACGGGAATCGAACCCGTAAGGCCATTCCTGGCCACGGGATTTTCACACCACTATAACTTTCGTTACAATCAAAACCATAGCTTTGACTTTTGTGGTCCGGACTATCTCTTCACCATATATTTCTACTTAGGTGTATCGTGTATAGTCTCTGCACCTTCCTCCTTCGAGGCTTGGCTCAGGATTACCATCGGCGTCGTCCGTTAAGGCTTCCCTGACTTTACGATATTCTACATTTCTCCTTTCGGAGAATGCACTCAAATTAGTTTAAGTCCCGCGTGTCTACCAATTTCACCACCCGGGCAAAAGAAGGTACTGCCGTTGGGTGGCAGTACCTTCATAAACGGGTGTGCTGAAGTCCTTCGGATTAGTCGTTGAAGTACTTCTTGTTGATCTTGAGCTCCTTGAGCTCCTGTGCGTTCTGAGCTGCAACGGAGAGTTCCTTTGCCTTCTCATAGCACTTGGCGGCATTGTCAACGTCGCCCTTGATCAGATAGCAACCGCCGAGGTTGTTCATCACCTCTGCCGACTCGCCTGCCTTGCTGAAGCACTTGATGGCCTTGTCGATGTCGCCTGCCTCGATTGCCTTCTGGCCTGCGATAGCGTTGAGAGCCTCATCGTCGGGATAGAGGCTGAGAGCCTTCTCGAGAACCTCTTCATCTGCGCCTGCCGCTACGAGTCCTGCATACTCTTCAGGGTCAAGCTGCTCGGGATCTGCATTGTAGATAGCCTGCAGTGCGTCCTTGTCCATCTTGAGGAGCTTGAAGAAGACTTCGCAGTCAGCGAAACGGGAACGAGGATAGGTTGCGTCGAAGATTGCCTTGTAAGGCTTGCCGCCTGCAACCTTCTTGATGGCTGCCTCACGCTTGTCGAGGTCTGCGATGTTTGCAATCGCATCCTGGAGAGCTGCGCGGTTCTCAGCGACCACGGGCTCGGAGGTGGTGTTGATATAGTTGATAGCGTAATCCCAGAACTCGCCCTTGCCTTCGGTGGTGTAGATCTCCTTGTCGAAGTTGTACTTGTCGGAGATGATCTTCTTCATCGTCTGTGCACGGCGGACGGAGAGGTTGTTGTTGTAAGGAACGGTTGCCTCGGGAGATGCCCAGCCTTCGATGTTGATCTTGGTAACCTCGAAGTTCTCGTTGTCCAGGGTGTTCAGGATAGCGAGAGCGTGTGCATTCTCGAAGTATTCGTCAACCCTCTTGGTCACGTTGACAGGATAGTAGATGCGGGTCTTGAGGTGGTGCTCACCGTCAGCGACCGCGGGGATGTCAACGAATTCGGGAGTGATATCGAACGGGTTGTCATAGTGAGGAACGCCGCAGATGTCCTCTTCGCCAGGATAAGGAACGATGCAGTTGGGTGTGTAGGTAGCCTTCTGTGAAGTGTAGGTGAACCTTGCTCCGTCCATCCACTCCTCCCAGGGAATGGTGTAGCTGCTCTGGATGCGAAGGGTCTCGCCGTCCTTCATGGTGAAGACGCGGACGTAGTTGGGATCGCATACGCCATAAATCTGGTTTGCCAGCCACTTGTTCTGGATGCCGCGGCGGCCGTTGCCGTTGATTACGAGCACCTCGAAGAGATGCTTGCGGTCGCCGTTCTTGATGACCGGAGTGAGGATGAGGGACTCGCACTCGGTGATGGCGTCGGGATAGATAGTAGTCTCATATCCGACGACCAGCTGGGTCTCGTCAGCCGAGGGTACGAGGCTTACAACCTTAACCTCAACATTGTCGTTGCAAATACGCCAGGGATTTGCGGAAACAGAGAATGTCGCGAGAAGTCCGAGGACCGCTGCTGCGAACAATTTACTCATTCTTTTCATTTTAATCTGATTTAAAAATATTTTAACATTTTGATTGTCACACAATTAGCCAAAATAGGCTGACTCCAAAGTTAATAATTTTTTTTGTAATACCACGTAAATACTCCAAATAAATGATAAATTTGCATATCAACCTTTTACGACCGATATGCTCCGCACCTTACGAATCATCCTGGCCGCAATCTGTTTCGCGGCTTTGACACTCCTGTTTCTGGATTTCACCGGAGCCCTTCACGCCTGGCTCGGCTGGACGGCGAAGATCCAGGCCCTCGAGGCCCTTCTCGCCCTCAACGCGGCGGTCATCGCAGGGCTCGTGCTGCTCACCATCCTCTTCGGCCGCATCTACTGTTCCGTCGTCTGCCCCATGGGAATAATGCAGGATATCATCGCCTGGATTCACGGAAACTCCCGGAGGAACCGTTACTCGTTCAAGAAGGCCAACCCCTGGCTCCGCTACGGATTCCTGGCCCTCTTCATCATTCTTATGGTATTGGGGCTCAACGCCATAGCCTGCCTCATCGCGCCTTACAGCGCCTACGGAAAGATAGCCACCGAGCTGATGGCCCCCGTTTACGGGTGGTGCAACAACCTCTTCGCGGCAATTTCCCAGCGCGCCGGCAGCTACGCCTTCTATCCCACCGAAGTCTGGATGAAGAGCCTGCCGACCTTCATAGCTGCGTCAGTGGTTTTCGTACTGGTATTCATCCTGGCCTGGAGGGGCGGCCGCACCTGGTGCAACTCCGTCTGCCCCGTGGGCACGGTACTGGGCCTGATTTCCAGATTCTCCCTCTTCAAGCCGGTGATCGACACCGACAAGTGCACCGGCTGCACCCTCTGTGCCCGCAGATGCAAGTGTTCCTGCATCAACCCGAAGGAGCACAGAATCGACTACAGCCGATGCGTAGTATGCTTCGACTGCCTTGAGAACTGCCGTCAAGGCGCTATTTCCTATAAACCCGTATTCCTTATGAAATCAAAGAAAAACAAGCCGGAAGAGGTCGACCGGTCGCGCCGCGGCTTCCTCGCCGCCGGTGCAATGCTTCTCTCCGCCGCCACCCTGGAGGCAAAGAGGGACAAGGTGAAAACCGGTTCCGCTATGTTGCAGGAGAAACTCACCCCCGCCCGCAAGACTCCGGTCAAGCCGGCCGGATCGCAAAGCCTCAGGAACTTCTCGGACAAATGCGTTTCCTGCCAGTTGTGCGTCACCAAATGCCCTTACGGAGTGCTCCGTCCCTCAACGGACCTCGCCACCCTGATGCAGCCTGAGATGTCCTTCGAGAAGGGTTTCTGCCGCATCAACTGCAAGACCTGCTCCGAAGTGTGTCCCGCAGGCGCCATCAAGCCCATCGCAATTGAAGAGAAGGCCGCCATCCGCGTCGGCCACGCCGTAGTGATCCCAGAGAACTGCGTCGTCAGGACCCATGAGGTGGAATGCGGCAACTGCGCAAGGCACTGCCCCGCAGGCGCCATCAAACTCGTTCCGCTTGAAGGAAGCGACCTCAAGGTTCCCGCAGTGATTGCAGAGCGTTGCATCGGCTGCGGTTCCTGCGAATACCACTGCCCTTCGCGCCCCGTCAGCGCCATCTATGTCGAAGGCAATGAAATCCACAGTCTTGCATAAGGAGGACCCGAAAATGAAAAAACAAGAGAACAACATATCCAGAAGGGACTTCTTCCGCAAGCTCGGAGAGAGTTCCCTCGCAGTTGCCGCCGTGGCTGCTGCCTGCGCCGTGAAGGGCGAAAATGCGGCCGCGCGCAACACCATCGGCCCTGAAGGCAACATGACCTACCGCATCGGCCCGCGCGAAGACAAGGTCTCCATTCTCGGCTACGGCTGCATGAGATGGCCCACCAAAAAGAATGACGACGGCACCGAAACCATCATCCAGGAGGAGGTCAACAAACTCGTCGACTATGCCATAGCGAACGGCGTCAACTACTTCGATACGGCTCCCAAGTATCTCCGCGGCAAGTCGGAGGAGGCTACGGCCATCGCCCTCCAGAGGCACGACCGCAACGAGTATTTCATCGCCACCAAGATGACCAACACCCGCGCCCCCTACCCCAGGCAGGAGGCACTCGACATGTACGAGCAGTCATTCAAGAGGCTGAAGGTGGACTTTATAGACTACTATCTGCTCCACACCATCTCCGGAGCCCGCAACGGAGTGGCCGGTTCGGAAATCTTCAAGAAGCGCTTCCTCGACAACGGAGTGCTCGATTTCCTTCTCGGAGAGAGGGAGAAGGGCAGGATCCGCAATCTCGGATTCTCGTTCCACGGCGACCGCGAGGTCTTCGATTACCTTATGGAGATGCATGAAAAGGTCCACTGGGACTTCGTGCAGATCCAGATGAACTATATCGACTGGAACCAGGCGGAGGGCTTCGGCGGCCGCAACACCAACGCCTCCTATCTGTACCAGGAACTTGACAGGCGCGAGATTCCGGTAATAATAATGGAGCCCCTCCGAGGCGGCGCCCTGGCCAACCTCAACGAACACTCCGCTGCCCGTCTCCTCGAAAAGGATCCGCAGTCGAGCATCGCCTCCTGGGCGTTCCGTTTCTGCGGCACCTATCCCAGGGTCCTCACCGCCCTCAGCGGCATGACCTATATGGAAAACCTGGTGGACAACCTGCGCACCTTCTCACCCCTGAAGCCACTCTCCGAAGAGGAGCTTGCAATGCTCGAGGAGATCGCGGTGGACTACGTCAACTTCCCGCTGGTGCCCTGCACGGGGTGCCAGTACTGCATGCCCTGCCCCTTCGGACTCGACATTCCCGCCATCTTCGCCCACTACAACAAGTGCGTCAACGAAGGCAACGTCAAGACCGACGAACAGGATCCGGAGTACCGCAAGGCGCGCCGCGCATTCCTCGTGGGATACGACAGGAGCGTGCCCCGTCTGGCACAGGCAGACCACTGCATCGGATGCGGCAAATGCGTCCAGTCCTGCCCGCAGAACATCCAGATTCCCAGGCAAATGCGCCGCATAGACAAGTATGTCGAAAAGTTGCGTTCCGGGTTGGATTAAAAGTTTTTTTCAACAACAGGAATACTTTGACATTATAATTCATACCTTTAACGGCCAAATGTCAAAAACATACAACAACTTAATATTGATTCACTATGATTATTGGTATTCCCAAAGAAATCATGCACGACGAGGCTCGTGTAGCAGCAACGCCCGAAACCGTGGGCAAATTCGTCAAAGACGGTTTTGAAGTACTCGTGGAGCGTCACGCAGGTGACGGCGCCCTTTACCACGACGAGGATTACATCAGGGAAGGCGCAAAGATGATCGACGATCCCCAGGAGATCTACGATCGCGCCGAGATGATCCTCAAGGTCAAGGAGCCCCTGATGAACGAGGCGAAGCAGAAGCACGAAGTGGATATGATGCACGAAGGCCAGATCCTCATCACCTTCATCCACCCCGCATCACCCGTCAACCACGAAATGGTAAAACGCCTTGCAGCAAAGAAGGTTACCGCCATCACCCTCGACGGTATTCCCCGCATCTCCCGTGCCCAGAATATGGACGCCCTCACCTCTATGAGCACCTGCGCAGGTTACAAAGGCATCCTGATGGCAGCCAACATGCTCACCACCTTCGTTCCCCAGATGTTCACCGCAGTGGGCCAGATCAAGCCTGCTAAGGTCATGGTCATCGGAGTGGGCGTGGCAGGCCTCCAGGCCCTCGCAACCGCAAAGCGCCTCGGCGCCATCACCTATGCGGCAGATATCCGCCCTATGGCATCCGAGAACGCAGGTTCCCTCGGTGCAAAGGTTGTCGACACAACCGTTCCCGCAGAACTGGCAATCGCTGAAGGCGGCTATGCGAACCGTCTTCCCGCAGACGTCCTCATCCAGGAGCAGGAAGCCCTCAAGGAGACCATCCAGGATATGGATATCGTCTTCTGCTCGGCCCTTATCCCCGGCAAGATTGCGCCTATCATCATCACCGAAGATATGGTCAAGGGTATGAAGAAGGGTTCCGTCATCGTAGATATCTCCATCGACCAGGGCGGTAACTGCGAACTTACCCCTAAGGGCGGCATCGAGAAGAAGTACGGCGTCACCCTCATGGGCGTGAAGAACATCCCCGGCCTGCTGCCTACCAGCTCCACCTGGATGTTCTCCAACAACCTCTACAATCTCGTATCGTTCCTCGTCAAGGACGGCAAGTTCGTCCTCGACCGCAACGACGAGATCGTCCAGAAGACCCTCGTCTGCATCGACGGCGAACTCGTACACCAGGGTGCCCGCGAGGCTATGGGCTTATGATCCACCCTCTTATACTGATTTCGGTATTTATCGTCTGCACAGTGCTCGGCTATTTCATCATCAGGAATGTGCCGAGCCTGTTGCATACTCCCCTCATGTCGGGAATGAACGCCCTCTCGGGAGTGACGATAGTGGGAGCCATCGCCGCCACCGGCATCGCATTCATTGCCGGTAACGGAGCGGTGGCGCAGATTGTCGGCTGCCTGGCCATAGTGCTGGCTGCCGTCAACGTATTCGGCGGCTTCGGTGTGACCCACCGGATGCTGATGATGTTCAACAAGAAGAAAAAGTAAACCGGGATGTCGACGATTCAGATAATCATAAGCGCGTTTACGGCGCTTCTGGTGCTCGCCGGCATCTCGATGATGAGCAAGGTCAAGACGGCGGTGGCAGGAAACCTGCTCTCCGCCCTCGCGATGCTCATCGGCGTGGTGGCGACCCTGCTCTTCGCAGGCGTGGTCTCTGTTTGGACCGTCTATGTCGCCATCCTTATAGGCGCGCTCATCGGAAGTACGATGGCCCGCAGGGTGCAGATGATCCAGATGCCGCAGACCGTAGCCCTCTTCAACGGCCTCGGCGGCGGCGCATCGGCCCTGGTAGGCATCCTCTCCGCGCTGCGCATAGGATTCAGCGAGGATCAGATTGCGGCGATCGACGCCGGCGGCTTCTGGCCCTTCGTGCAGGTTACCGCCCTCCTGGCGGTGGCCGTGGGTATGATTACGCTTGTGGGAAGCCTTGTGGCTGCCGGCAAGCTGCACCGCGTGCTGCCCCAGAAGCCCATCGTATGGAAAGGCCACTCGGTCTGCACGCTGCTCTTCCTGGTGGTTACCCTCGGCTTCGTGATAGCCGGAGCGTTCGTCGGCGAAGGCGCGATGACCCTGTGCCTTGTCTGCACCCTGGTGGCGGCCTCCCTCTTCGGCCTCTGGTTCTCCGTCCGCGTGGGCGGAGCCGACATGCCGATCACCATCTCGCTGCTCAACTCCCTTTCGGGCGTTGCGGGTTCGATAGCCGGCATGGCCATCAGCGATGTCTTCCTTGTCGCCGTGGGCGGCATAGTGGGAGCGTCCGGCCTGCTTTTGACGCAGATTATGTGCCGCGCGATGAACCGCAGCCTTCTCAGCATTCTCCTTGGCGGAGGGAAGAAATCCGCTCCGAAACAACAAGCAACCGATTCACAAAACGAAGCATTAGTCAAACGAGTTATGGACTTAGAGAAAAAAATAAAAGAACTTGAGGAACTTGTAAAGAACCTGGAAGGCCGCGTAGCGACCCTTACCGCACAGGTCGACGCCGCTGAGGCACAGAAGCCCGCAGCCGCCGAAGCTCCCGCGCCGAAGGGGCCCACCGCCGCAAGCGTGCTCGCAGCAGCCAAGGATGTAATCATAGTTCCCGGATACGGAATGGCCCTCGCACAGGCCCAGCATCAGGTGCGTCAGCTTGCCGACAAGCTGGAGAGCCGCGGCGCGCGCGTACGCTACGCCATCCACCCTGTGGCAGGCCGCATGCCGGGCCACATGAACGTGCTGCTGGCCGAGGCCGACGTGGACTATGAGAAACTCTATGAGATGGAGGCCATCAACGGCGACTTCAAGAACGCCGACGCAGTGGTGGTCATCGGAGCGAACGACGTCCTCAACCCCGCCGCACGCAACGCCGAAGGCACTCCCATCTACGGAATGCCCGTCCTCAACGTGGACGAGGCTCCCGAGGTGATCGTCTGCAACTTCGACCTCAAGCCCGGATACGCCGGAGTGGAGAATCCTCTCTATACCCGCGGAAAGGGCGTCTACCTCGAGCTGGGCGACGCCAAGGAGACCCTTGCGCGCCTGATTGCCGGATTGGCATAATTTTTAGTATATTTACGGCGTAATCATTCGAAACCAGACGCTTATGAAACTGTTAAAGCACATCGCAGCCGGCATCGCAGCAATCACGATCCTTTCGTCCTGCTCACTCCTGACCGGCACAGCATCCAACGCTACGACCAGCGGCTCCAGCACCGGAAGCGCCCTCGCAGCCCTCTACAACATCTTCAAGACCACCGGAGGCATCGACCTTTCGAATCTCACCAACCTGATCAACCTCGGTCAGATCCTGGGCAACATCGGCGGCCTCGGCAACGCTACGGCATCATTCACCGACCAGTTCTCCGCAGGCCTCATCGAAGGCTCGGCCAACCTTGTCAACAAGAACAACGTGGCAAGCGTCCTGAGCGGATTGAAGACGCTGGCAAATATCGACACGTCGGCAATTACCAGCGCCGCATCTGCAGCCGCTACCGGAGCTCCCTCCGCACTGACCAGCAACTCCGCAGGCGTCTCCACCACCCTCTCCTCCCTCACCAGCATCTTCAACGCGCTGCAGTAGGGTTTGAGATTGAATAAAGCAAAAGCGGTCGGGAAATCCCGACCGCTTTTTATTTCCGCGTGCTGACTATTTCTCCAGGCAGAAGTCGAGGCCGGCGGTGATGGCCTCTTTGTCGAGATGCTGGCCGATGAAGACGATCTTCTGCATCCTGTCGCCGTAGACGGGGTCCCAGTCCCTTTGTAGGCCCTTGTCCCAGGCCATCCTCTCGCGCAGCTCATCCTCCGGCATTGTGGCGTACCAGAGGCCGGCATCCTTGAGTGACACCTGCCTGCCCGCCTGCTCGAATATGAAGCAGGTGTCGGGTTCGTCGGTGAAGTAGCAGAGACCCTTGGCGCGGATCACTTCGCGAGGCCACTTTTTGGCGATGAAGCTGTCGAATTTGTTCATGTCGAAGGCTTCGCGGCGATAATAGACGAATGTGCCGATGCCGTACTCCTCAGCCTCGCCCTCATCGTCGTGATGGTGATGGTGCTCGTGGTGATGCTCCTCCGGTTCCTCGTGTTTTTCAATCTCATTCAGCCAGGCGGCGGAGGTAACGACGTCGTCGAAATCGAACATTCCGGTGCCCACCAGAAGGTCGAGGTCCACGTCGCAGTAGTCGCATTCCAGAATCTCGGCCCTGGGCTGCAGGGCGCGGACTATTTCCTTGATGCGCGCGAGCTCATCCTTCGACACCTCGGAGGCCTTGTTGAGCAGCACGATGTTGCAGAATTCTATCTGCTGGATGACCAGGCTCTTGATATCCTCCTCTTCGAAATGGCCGCCGAGCAGGTCGTTGCCGCAGGCGAACTCGTCCTTCATCCTGAGCGCGTCCACCACCGTGACTATGCAGTCGAGCACCGCCAGGCCGTCGCGCGCCATAGCGGGATAGGCCGTAGGGATGGAATTGATGGTGATGGCGATGGGCTCCGGCTCGCAGATTCCGCTCGCCTCTATCACGATGTAATCGAAGCGCTTCATCGCTGCGATATCGTGGAGCTGCTGCACGAGATCCATCTTGAGGGTGCAGCAGATGCATCCGTTCTGGAGCGCCACGAGGCTGTCGTCCCTGCGTCCCACGACGCCTCCCTGCTGGATGAGGTCGGCATCTATGTTGACCTCTCCCAAATCGTTGACAATCACCGCGAAGCGGATGCCCTTGCGGTTGGAGAGGATGCGGTTGAGCAAAGTGGTCTTTCCGCTGCCGAGATAACCTGTCAGCAGCAGGACGGGAATTTCGTTTATCTGGTTCATGGTTTGTGAAAGAATCGTCAGTCTTTCTGCTGTTTCTTCCAGCGCTCGCGCGCCAGCGCCTGCATATCGGGCACGATGTCGTTCTCGTCCACAATCTCGGAGCCGAGGAGCGTCTCGATGACGTCCTCGAGGGTCAGGATGCCCTGGAATGCGCCGTATTCGTCTATGATGCAGGAAATCTGCTCGTTCTTGGAGAGCATCTCGTCCCAGATCTGGCCGAGCGGGGTCTCCTCGTTGTAGAGCTCCACGTCGCGGCGGATCGAGCCGAGGGTGCGGTCGAACTTGTCGTCGGCCAGCAGCTGGAGCGCATCCATGCGCAGGATGTAGCCTGTGATGTATTCGTCGCTTTCCGCATAGACGGGAATCCTGCTGTGGTGGCGGTACTCCTTGCTGCGGTAGAAGGCCTTGACGGTCATCGACTCGGGGGCGATGGCGGCGACGACGCGCGGGGTCATCGCCTGGTAGGCGGGGATGTCGTCCATCTTGAAGAGATTCTGGATGACGGCATTCTCGTCCTCGTCGATCTCCTCTTCCTCCTCGGCGACGTTCGCCATGGCGCTCACCTCCTCGCGGGAGACGGCGGCGTCGTCGGTGGGATGCGAAATGAGGCCCGAGAACCACTCGAAGACTATCACGAAGGGATAGAGCACCACCACAAGCACGTTCAGGCAGCGGGTGGTGAAGCCCATCAGATGCTTCCACTGCGTGGTGCCGATGGTCTTGGGGATTATCTCGGAGAAGATGAGGATCAGGAGGGTGACGACTACGCTGACCAGGGCGAACCACTTGTCGCCCCACAGCTCATTGGCCTGCCAGCCCACCCCGGCGGCACCGATGGTATTGGCTATCGTGTTGAGGCTCAGGATGGCAGCAATCGGCCTGCCGGTCTCCTGCTTGTATTGCTTGAACTTTGTGGCGGGCTTATAACCTTCCTCCTCCTTCATCGTTATGAAGGAGAGCGGCGTGGACATAAGCGTGGCCTCGAGGATTGAGCAGAGGAACGATATGGCCATCGCTCCAAGCAGAAATACGAGCAACAGTGTCATAATCGCCGCAAAGATAGCATTTTTTTGTATTACCTTTATTTGTTGTAATTTTGTAGATTAATCTTTAGCGAAAAACAATCGATATATCATATATGAAACGACTTTTTGCAATCCTGGCCTTTGCGGCCCTGCTTATGACATCCTGCAACAAAAAGAACCCCTTCCTCACGGAGTGGGACACCCCTTACGGCATTCCTCCCTTCGAAAAGATAAAGGAGGCCCATTACCTTCCTGCAATCGAGGAGGGAATCAAGCAGCACAATGCTGAGATACAGGCAATTATTGACAACCCCGATGCTCCGACCTTCGACAACGTCATCGGCGCATACGACAACTCCGGCCAGATCCTCAACAAGGTCATCGGCGTGCTATTCAACCTCGCCGAGACCGACATCACCCCCACCCTCGAGAAGATCGTGGATGAAGCAATGGTGAAACTCTCGCAGCACGAGAACGAGATAACCTTCAACAAGGCGCTCTTCGCAAAGGTTGAGGACCTTAACAACCGCAAGGCTGAACTCGGCCTCACCCGCGAGCAGGAGATGGTTCTCGACAAGGCATACCGCTCCTTTGCAGACAACGGTATCGCGCTCGACGAGGCCGGCCAGGCACGCATGATGGAGATCAACACCGAGCTCTCCACCCTCGGCAACAAGTTCGGCAACATGCTCCTCAAGGAGAACAACGCCTTCAAGGAGAAATTCGGCGTGGCGATCTCCGAATACACCGAGGCGATGACCAACGAAGAGGACCGCGCAAAGCGTGAGGAGATGTTCCGCGCATACTCCAACCGCGGCAACAACGGCAACGAGAACGATACCAAGGAAACCCTTCTCAGGATCCTGACCCTCAAGGAGGAGAAGGCGAAGCTGCTGGGCTACGACAACCCCGCCGCATGGATCCTCAGCGACAAGATGGCGAAGACCCCCGAAACGGTGGACGCATTCCTCGCCAACATCTTCAAGTATGCGGTGGCGCAGGCCAAGAAAGAGGTCATCGACATGCAGCTGGTGATGGACGAGGACATAAAGGCCGGCAAGCTTCCCGAGGGCTCAAAGATCGAGGCATGGGACTGGTTCTACTATGCCGAGAAGGTGCGCAAGGCCAAGTATGACCTCGACGAGGAGCAGGTGAAGCCCTATTTCAAGATGGAGAACGTACGCGAAGGCGTCTTCAACACCGCATCGCGCCTCTACGGCATCAACTTCGAGAAGATCGAGAACGCTCCCAAGTACCACCCCGATATGGAGGCCTTCAAGGTGACTGACGCTGAAGACGGCTCCCTCATCGGCATCCTCACCACCGACTACTTCCCCCGCGAGAGCAAGCGCGGCGGCGCGTGGATGAACAACATCCGCGACCAGTATGTCACCCCCGAGGGCGAGATGGTGCGCCCCATCATAGTAAACGTCGGCAATTTCAACAAGCCTACCGCCGACAAGCCCTCGCTGCTGAGCATCGACAATGTGGAGACGATGTTCCACGAGTTCGGCCACGCGCTTCACGGCCTGCTCAGCCAGTGCCACTACAGCATGGTGAGCGGCACCTCCGTAGCGCGCGACTTCGTGGAGCTCCCTTCGCAGATCAACGAGAACTGGGCATTCGACAAGGAGGTCCTCGCAGGCTATGCAAAGCACTACCAGACCGGCGAAGTGATTCCCGACGAACTCGTGGCCAAGATCCAGGCTGCCGGCAACTTCAACCAGGGATTCATGACCACCGAGCTCTGCGCGGCTTCGATCCTCGACATGAAGTGGCATGAACTTGCGTCCGTCGAAGGCATCGACATCGAGGAATTCGAAAAGAAGGCGTGCGACGAGATGGGCCTTATCGGCGAGATAATTCCCCGCTACCGCACCACCTACTTCAACCATATCTTCAACAGCGGCTACAGCGCCGGCTACTACAGCTATCTCTGGGCAGAGGTACTCGACAAGGACGCCTTCGAACTCTTCATGCAGAAGGGCATCTTCGATCCCGAGACCGCAAAGAGCTTCAAGGAGAACATCCTCGAGAAGGGCGGCAGCGAAGAGCCTATGACCCTTTACAAGACCTTCCGCGGCGCAGAGCCCGATCCGGACGCGCTCCTGAGGGCCCGCGGCCTGAAGTAATATGGCATCATTCATCATAGAAGGAGGGCATCCCCTCTCCGGCGAAATCCATCCCCAGGGGGCCAAGAACGAGGCCCTGCAGATACTCTGCGCCACTCTGCTGACTGCGGAGGAGGTGACGGTCGAGAACATCCCGGACATCCTGGATGTCAACAACCTGATCTCCCTGCTCTCGCAGATGGGAGTCGAAGTGCGCAGGCTCGACAAGGGGAAATACGCCTTCAAGGCAGCCAATCCCGACTTCGACTACATCCGCAGCGCCGACTACCTCAAGCGTACCGAGGCCCTGCGCGGCTCGATAATGCTTGTCGGCCCGATGCTGGGCCGCTTCGGCTGGGCCGTCACCTCCAAGCCCGGAGGCGACAAGATCGGACGCCGCAGGCTCGACACCCACTTCGAGGGAATGAAGCAGCTGGGCGCATCGTTCGAATACGACCGCACCAATTTCACCTACACCCTCAAGGCCGACAGACTCAAGGGCACCAGGATGCTGCTTGACGAGGCCTCCGTCACCGGTACGGCCAACATCGTGATGGCGGCGGTGCTTGCCGAGGGGACCACTGTAATCTACAATGCCGCCTGCGAACCCTACGTGCAGCAGCTCTGCAGGCTTCTCTGCGCTATGGGAGCCCGTATCAGCGGCATCGGCTCGAACCTCCTCACCATCGAGGGAGTCAGGGAGCTTCACGGCGCGTCGCACCGCATCCTGCCCGATATGATCGAGGTGGGTTCCTTCATCGGAATGGCTGCGATGACCAGGAGCGAACTGACCATCAAGGAGGTCTCCTACGAGAACCTCGGTATCATTCCCGAAGCCTTCAGACGCCTGGGAATCAAGCTGGAACAGCGCGGTGACGACATCTTCATCCCCGCGCAGGAGGAGTACGGCATCGACACCTTCCTCGACGGCTCCATAATGACCATCGCCGACGCCCCCTGGCCGGGACTTACCCCCGACCTGCTGAGCGTGATGCTGGTGGTGGCCACGCAGTCGAAGGGCAGCGTGCTGATACATCAGAAGATGTTCGAGAGCCGCCTCTTCTTCGTGGACAACCTCATCGACATGGGAGCGCAGATCATTCTCTGCGACCCGCACAGGGCCGTCGTAATCGGCCACAACCACAAGCGCAACCTGCGCGGCAGGACCATGACCTCCCCCGACATCCGCGCCGGCATCGCGCTGCTGATCGCCGCACTCGGCGCCGCAGGAACGAGCCGCATCAACAACGTGCAGCAGATCGACCGCGGATACGAGAACATCGAGGGCCGTCTGAGGGCTCTCGGCGCACATATCACGAGGGTCGAATAATGGCAGATCCCATCCGCGGCCACTCCCTTCTCAGCCACAACACCTTCGCAATCGACGTGAAGGCCGACTGGTTCTTCGAGTACGGCTCGGAGGAGGAACTGCTCGCCGCCCTGCCCCGCCTGGAGCGCCCGCTGCTCAATATCGGTGCCGGCAGCAACCTCCTCTTCTGCAGCGACTTCCACGGCACGGTACTGCACAGCGCCATACCCGGCTTCGAGATTCTTTCAGATGACGGGGAGAGCGCCGAGGTGCGCGCCGGAGCCGGCCTCAACTGGGACTCCTTCGTGGAGCGGTGCATCGCCAACGGCCTCTACGGCGCGGAGAATCTCTCCGGGATCCCGGGCGAAGTCGGAGCCTCCGCCGTGCAGAATATCGGCGCCTACGGGGCTGAGGTCTGCCGCCTGATAAGCGAAGTGCGGACCGTTGATGCCGAAAGCGGGGAGATACGGGTTTTCAAGGCCGCCGAGTGCGGCTACGCCTATCGCGACAGCATCTTCAAGAGGCCCGAAAACAAGCGCTACATCGTAACTTCCGTGGTCTTCCGCCTGTCGCGCGTATGGAAGCCGAACCTGGGCTACAGGGCGCTGGAGCAGGCTTTCGAGGGCCGCACGCCTTCGGCTGCAGAGGTACGCGAGGCAGTTATCGCCCTCCGCGATTCCAAGTTGCCCGACCCGAAGGTCCTCGGCAACGCCGGCAGCTTCTTCGTCAATCCCGTAGTGCCCGGGCCGCGCGCCGACACACTCTCACTGCTCTATCCCGATATGCCGCGCTACAGTGCCGGCGAGGGGCTGGTAAAGCTCTCCGCCGCCTGGCTGATAGACAATGCGGGCTGGAAGGGGCAGAGTATCGGCCGCGCAGGAGTCTATGAAAAGCAGCCGCTGGTGCTGGTCAACCTCGGCGGAGCCACCGGCGAAGAAATCCTGAATCTCGCCCGGACCATCATCGCCGACGTTTACGACAAGTTCGCAGTCGAACTTTCGATGGAGGTCAACCGAATCTGACAGCCAGCCTGTCGCGAAAAAAAACAGCGGCCTGCCCCCAAAAGGACAGGCCGCCGTAATTATAAGAGGAACGACTATTCAACCACCTTTACCTTGAAACTCATGGTAAAGTATGAGTTGACCGTATTAAGAGTAAGCGACATATCGACAGTACCGGCTTTGAGACCCTTTACCGTTATATAACTGCCGTTATCAGTAGATATATTGGTTGAGGTAACAGATACGACGCTGCTGTTGGAGTTGGTGAAAGTATAGGCGCCGTCACCTACCTTGTGCCCGTCAGAGACATTATAGAACTTGAGATTCACCTGCTTCCCTTTATCTATAATGAGGGTACTGCCACTCGTGAAGCCCTGGGTGCCGCCGGAGACCGTTCCGTCACTTGCCTGGACAGAGCCGGATGATGTGCAATTTGAATAAGGCGCATACATTCTCCAGTAAACCACCTTGACGGTGCGGGCATTTTGATAGGCCAGATTAGCGAGATTCGGAAACGGCTGGACCTGGATGGTGGCTGACCCCGCTCCACCGGCAAGAACCGAAACATTGCCGTTTTCATCTACGGTGGCAATAGAGGTATTGGTTGACTTCCAATTAAACTTAAGCGGATTTGCATTGCTGGGGTTAACAGTAAAGTCGGTACCTGCTACGAATTTCCTTGTAGTGTTGTAATTCTTACCAACCACGTAGGGATCCTTCATGGTAATGGAAGTCACAGGTGTATTGACATAAGCCCAGAACGACCTTGTATTGCCGTTGGAATCCGTACCGATGATTTCAACATAGCCGTTGCCCTTGCCGGTGACAGTGGTCTGGCTGCCATTGAGAGGGGAAACTGTTGCAAGCGAGGTATTGGCGCTGCTCCAGGTAATAGCTTCGGCCACGGAGCTGCCATACTCCGATGAACCGTGGTAGGCCTTTACTACGACCGTACCGCCTACCTTCAGGTAGAAGGGAGATGAATAGGTTCTGGCAGTAGAGCTGTTGCTTGCAATATCTCCGCTTGCCCAGGTGAACTTGGGAACGACCTTTACCTGATAGCGCTGCAATATGCGGCCGTTGCTGCCGGTATAATCCAGGTCTATATAAGCAGTTCCTGCTGAAACGCCCTTGATGGTGGCATACTGCTTAGTTCCTCCGGTGGCGGTAACAATACTTGTGTTTGTAGTACCGGTCTTGAAAGCACAAGTGCCATCCCAGGTATAGGTAGAACCACCGGTTGAAGCGTAGCAGACAACGGCTTCAGAGCCTACCTCCACGGTAATGATATCGCTGTTTGCATACAGTTTGTTTATCGGCGCAGTTCTGGAATTGCCGTTGGTGACCTTGAGCCTGTAGTCCACTACCTGAATCTTGCGGGCATCGTAATAAGTATCATATTTCGGTTTCGGTGCGGCCTGGACGGTAGTGGTGCCGACACCAACGCCGGTGATGACATCGGAGGTCATAGAAACAACATTGGTGTTCAAGGATTTCCACTTGAAGTAGCTCGATGAACTATAGGTGGCGTCGGCTGGAACGACCGTGTAATCCTCTCCTGTGTAATTCATCGTATGGGCGGTGCCGAGTCCTATCTTGTAAGTGGTAGAGTTCGGAGTGATACCGGTAACAGGCTTGTATACGGTAATATAGAAATACTTCTTGGAACCGTCCGCACCGGTTGCCGTAATGGTTACATCGCCCGGCGCCTTGCCGGAAACCATAATATACCGATTGCCCTGAGACGAGTTTGTAGTAATAGTTGCATAGGAGGAGTTGCTCGTCGTCCAGGTGACACCGGTAATATCATCTACGCCATACGCTGTACCGGAGGCTTTCCTGATATATAACCCGAGGCCGCTGCTCACAGGAAGGAAATACCTGTTGGATGAAGAGTTGTTGGACTTTGTCGTGCTGGGGTCGATATAGTCGTCCGAAGCAAGGAAGCTCTTGTTGACCGTTACTTTGATGGTCTTCTCGAGCTTGTTGCCCTTGTAGTCGATATACTTCAATCCGATATTGGAAGTACCGATAGTCAGGAAGGAATACTCGACAAAAGGAATCTTGTCACTGCTACCGTTTATACCTGACTTATCCGTCTTCTTGACTATCGAAGAATTGGAAGTGGTGAATTCATACGTCGCTATATCCTTGGTATCGGCTACAGAAAACTTGTTGGAAGCATCACTGGAAACAAAGACTCTGAGGTAGCTTTCGTCGGAGGCCTTTGTCATAGTATGAGTAAAGGAGCTGCCGGTGTTGAAATCAGGCCTTGTGTTTGATCCATCGTGATTATAGAGAGTATACCAAGAATAGGAGAAAGCAGATGTAGCGGCGGACGGGAAAAGCACAAGGCGGGTTGTCTTCGTAGTCGTCTTTCCTTTCGAGTCCTTGTAATTGAATGTAAGCTCACTCCACGACTCGCTTGTCTGGGTCGGGTTATTGAGCGGCTTGACAAGGAAAGCACAGCCTTCACCGACCTTTACCACACTTACAGATACGTTGCCACTCTTCGAAGAGGTACAGGTGAAGTGGGAAGCGTCGGAATCCACCAGGATATCATTGTTTCCGCTCCAGGGGAATACATAGAACTCATTGGCATTCGAGCCGTACTTCGTCCCGTATTTATAGTGGATGACGTTTCCGAGGGTCGAGAAACCGGTACCCTCGGCGAACTGTGTCTTGAATTCAGAAAAGAGAGGATTGACCGTCACGGAGCAGGTTCCGGTCTTGTATCCGTCATTCGACAACGCCACGATGACAGCAGTACCGGTAGCGACTGCAGTCACGACTCCGTTCTGGTCGACGGTAGCCACATCGGTCTTGTTGGAACTCCACTTGATGCTCTTGTCGGTAGCGTTCTCGGGAAGCACGGTAGCGGTAAGCTGCTTGGTCTCGCCGGGAAGCATCTTCCAGGTAGTAGGATCGACGGTCACCGAAGTCACGTGGACGGTGGGATCGGTAAAGGTGAGGTTCTTGTCGATTTCGGAAATAGAGCCGTAACCGCCCCTGGGCACAGTAACGGACTGGCTTGTGGTGAAGGTCGCAGCCAATTTGCCGGCCTTGAAGTCGATCGTAAAGCCTTTGGACAGTTTCACGGGAATGGTGGTGATATAATACCACACGCCGGTCTTGAACCCTCCCGTAGGGGGCAGAAGCTTGATTTCCTTGACAGCCGAGGTAACATTCTGTATTATCGGAGTGGCACCGGATGCCTTGACCTGGAGGTCGCCGGCCAGCGTCTCAGAATTGTTTCCCCTGAGGGTAATGTCGGTTATACCCGATTGCTTGAGGGTGAAACGGATACCGCCTGTTACATTGTAGAACGAAATGTCCGTAGTGGGGGAATATGCCACAAGGGCATGGGCGTTCGGGTTGTAGCTGTTCTCGACCGCCTGCTGGGAAGCAGGAAGATTGTAATAGATAACTCCTCCAGATATCTTGGCCTCCGCCTTATAGGGAGAGAGCGCGTTGATGGGGTTGCTTTCGCTGACACCCGAAAGGCTCGGCGTTCCTTCGAAATTGGCAGAAGCGGCCGGAGATGTATTCAGGGAGGTGAATTTGTAGTTGGTGGTTCCGAGGAAAACGGAGATATTCTCCTTCACTCCCCAGAGAACCTTGGTTCCGCCGGCCTCCACGGAGGTCCTGGTGGAGCCCGGGTTTTCAAGACTTGCCGTCAGGACATGCTCGTCCTTCAGGTTGATCTTTTCGATGTTTGCCGCATCGTTGACGCAGGATGCAAGCACAAGGGCAGCAAGAGCCCAGAGTAAGCTGCGATTTTTCATAACACTCCGCCTCCTCCCAGCAGCTTTTGCCAATCTTCGAAAAACAGGTCTTCCGTGTTACCGCCGTTTACGTTGCTGTTGCACAGAAGAACTGCCGGCAACCCTTCCATAACCTCGACAGAAGGGGTACCATACACTTCTTTTTCTCGGTTTTTCATAATGTATATAAAGAAAAGGTAATAGTCTGTACCGTTAAAAACTACCATTAGCAGGTTAACAAATATAACCAATCTTTCGCAAAAAAACAAATAAAAAAGGCGCCATCGTTGATAACGCCCTAATAATTAAAAGAATACCGCTACAGCCACCAATCTTTTCCAAGCGAAATGTCGATTGACATGCCGGCCCGGAGCCAGATACCCGGCTGGGGGACGTTGAAATGGTCGTAGTAACTTACATTCAGCAGGTTGTCACCTTCGGCATAGAGACGGAACGGGCCGGAGACCCAGTTGAGGCGGGCTCCCAGCAGCGTATAGGGCTCATAGCCGCCCGCGCGGTCAATCCGGCGGCAGGAGAGATTCAGGCTGAAGGCCTGTGACAGCCTGAAATCCGCCTGAGCGGTGACCTTGTTGCGAAGATACTCCAACGCATAGGCCGACTGGAGGTTCGGCTCCGGCGCCTTGTCCTGGCTGATATGACCATAGCCCAGATTCAGGGCGGAAAGGAAAAACTCCGGATTTCCCGTCATCACCGGGAAGTCGAAAGTCAGCGTAAACTCCTCGCCAAGGGTGTTTACCGTGGTATGGTTTACCGAGCGCCAGAGGGCATCCTCCCCTTCGTTGAGATCCCTGATCCAGTCGATCATGTCGGTGCCGTGGTGGTAGTAGAGGCTCGCCACGGCGCGGAAACCCGATTTCATGTATTTCAGCCCGCCCTCGAGGGAGGTCATCCTCTCGGGATTGAGATTCTTGTCGGCCGAATGGCCGCCTGCCGAATAGTAGAGATCTGTGAATGTGGGGTTCCGCAGGGAGGTATTGACCGATGTGTAGAGTTTCCAGGAGTCCGAAATGCGGAAACTGGCATCAAGGCCGGGATAGAGGCCGAAGGGGGATTTTGAAAGGGTGTTGCCGATTGCCGAAAGCCCTCCCGAAACGGTGAAGCGCTGCAGTATCAGGCTGTGTTCCAGATAGATATTATAGCTGGTGCGGCTCCGTCCCCTGACATAATGTCCCGAAGGTTTCTCCAACGGCTCGCCGAGATTGGTGCTTACGATGCCTTCGCTGCGCAGTTCCACTCCGAAGGAACTCTCCCCGAAGCGGGAGGTCAGGGCCGCTCCCAGATTGGCACCCAGCACGTTGGTCTTGTGGTAGTTGAAGGGACAGGCCGCCTCGTTGCCGCGGAAGAGCTCGAAGCGGTCGAATGCGTAGTTCCAGTATAACGAAGGCTTGAAACGGAAAGCGCCCCTGGTCTCGGCACTCAGCGCCACGAAACTTTTGGCTGTATGCTCGAACTGGTCGTCGAACTTTGCGCTGTAGAATGTATTGGAGCCGAAATTCTTGTTGGAAAATCCTGCCTGCAGGCTCAAATCGGCCACCCGCCCCTCCCATCGGCCGTTCCAGAAGGCCTTCAGGGCATTGGCGTCGCCGTTCAGGCCATCCTTCGAATTGCGGGTGTAGCCGTCGGTCCGCAGACCGTCGAGGGTCAGCAGCGAAGAGAATGCTCCCCTGCGGAAGCTGATAGAAGCGCCCGCATCCATCGACATATACGACCCGCCGCCGAAGTGGACCTTCATCCCGTCGGATTCCGGCCTGCGGGTTATTATGTTTATGGCCCCTACTAGCGAAGATGTGCCATAGACACGCGCAGCGGGCCCCTCGAGTATCTCGATATGGTCGATTTCATCCGTTCCCACGGGGAAATCGGCGGCGTTGTGGCCGGTCTGCGGGTCGGAGATGTTGATGCCGTTCAGAAGGATTGCAATCTGGTCGAAGGTGCCTCCGCGCACGCTGATGTCGGTCTGCATTCCCATCACGCCCCGCTGGCGCACATCCACCCCGACCGCATATTTGAGCAGGTCGTTGACGGTCTGGGCCGGAAGATTCGCAATGGAGAGGCTGTCGAGCACCGTGACGATGCGCGCGCTGGTGCCCAGGGTCATCTGCGTACGGCTGCCGGTGACCGACACCTCCTCGAGGTTATAGACCTTTACCGTATCCTCATCCGCCCCCGGAGGGGTTGCACCGAGGGTGCCGCAGCAAAGCAAGAGTGCCGCCACAAGCAGACAGAAGGCGGTTTTGCGCATCATTTATTCCAGGCTCCGCGGGTGAAGTCGGGGACTTCGACGGGCATCGATCCGTGCTCGAGCGAGAGGCGCGAAAGGGGAGCTATGCTGCACCACTCCGCCAGGTCATATACGTCCATGTCGAGCGGCAGGCCGTTGCGCAGGCAATAGACGAGACGGTAGTCCATTATGAAATCCATACCGCCGTGGCCGCCCACCTCCTTTGCGAGAGCCTCGAATTCCGGAGTCAGGAGAGCAGGACGGCACTCCTCCTGCAGCGCGGCAAGCTCGTCGCCGGTTATCGTCTTCTCCTTCTTGGGATTCTCCGCGTCGCGGAAGCAGTACTGCTTCACGGGATACTTGGATGCATAGCCTTCGGTTCCAACCACCTGATACATACGGCTGTAGGGACGCGGCGTCATCACGTCGTGCTCTATCAGGATGGTCTTGCCCTTCTCGGTGCGGATGAGGGTCGAGGTCTCGTCGCCGTTGGCGAATTCGGTGCACTCTCCGCCCCTCTTCTCCTCAGCCTTGCGGATGCCGTTGAACGACTTGGTATCCATCGCCACGAGGGTCTTCATCCTGTCGCTGCGGTGGATGTCGAGCAGCTGGCAGACCGGGCCGAGACCGTGGGTGGGATAGACGTCACCGCGATTCTTCTGGTTATAATCGAGCCTCCAGTTGTTCCAGTACTCGTCCCAGTATGGGTCCAGATTATGGCAATAGGCGCCCTCCACATGGATTACTTCGCCGAAGAGGCCGCGACGGGCCATTTCGAGGGTGGTCATCTCGAAGAAGTCATAGACGCAGTTCTCAAGCATCATGCAGTGTTTCCTGGTCTTCTCCGACTGGTTTATGAGGCCCCATATCTCCTCCAGGTCGAGGGCCGCCGGCACCTCGACGGCCACGTGCTTTCCGCACTCCATCGCATACATTGCAATGGGATAATGGTTCAGCCAGTCGGTGCAGATATATACCAGATCCACATCCTCCTGCTCGCAGAGCCCCTTCCAGGAGAGTTCCGAGCCGGTATAGGTGCCCGTGGGAGCGGGCTTCCCCATCTTTTCGAGGGCATCTGCGCTCGCCTCCACCCTTTCGGGAAGCAGGTCGCAGATCGCGGTGACAACGGCGCCGGGCACCACGGAGAGCCGCTCCACGGCATCGCTTCCGCGCATTCCGAGCCCCACCACGCCTATCCGGACGGTCTCCAGAGGTTCAGCGGTCAGGCCGATTACGTCGCTCTGGCCTGCGGGACGGGCCGGTACTTTTGTACGGATCGCCTTGTCGGCATTGTCGTTGCACCCTGCCGCCAGCATCACCGCCGCGGCAACCATAAGGCTCATTATCAGGGAAATGTGGATTCTTTTCATAATACTTGGTATTTCTGTAAACAGTGCAATTTACGAATAATAATACTATTTTTGATGCAATAATTGAAGGTGTCCGGCTATTTATATTATAGCGAAAATCTTTGTCAACTCATCATTCTATGAAAAGAGCACTTTGCATCCTCGCCGCCATTATGGTTTCATCAGTCGCTTTCGCCCAGGATGACGAAACGCCCAGATGGTCGGCCGAATTTTCAGCAAATGCCTTCTTGTCCATATTTCATGGTTCGTACAATATTACCGCCGGAGCCCGCATCAATGACAATGTGTTCGGTCTGGGCAGCGGATACGGCATGGAATTCTGGGATGCCTATCCGGCTCAAGTCAGCAAGATTCCCCTGTACGCCTTCTATAGGCTGTATCTTCCCCTGGGAGAGAAGCGGCGCTTCTTTGTTATGGGCGAGGCAACGCTGGGTGGAGAATGTGTGTACAAGATCAGCGGAACCCCTTCACCCGAAGGCGGATTCCCAAAGACTCCCTACTGGACATGGAGAGCCAGCATCTCACCCGGAATAGCCCTGCGCCTCTTCGGAAACACAAGCATATTCTTTGCCCCGACCCTGGAGTTTCTCCGTAACGCAGAATTCATGCCCGGCCTCTCCGCCGGAATAAATGTCGGTTTCTGAACATAAAAATAACCGTTTTTGCTCGTCGCAGACAAAATTGACCAATAATCATTTTTTGTATGCGTATCATTTGACAAGGGCTTTGAGAGGCTGTAACTTAGCCCTGAACAATTATTACTGTCTTTTGAAAATAATAGGAAAATTCCTATCTTTGTGGCGAGCGAATGAAATACAGCGAATTGATCAGACGACTCAAGAAGATTGGTTGTTATGATACCGGAGAGCAGGCTAACGGACAACCTCTTTGGCATAGTCCGAAAACAGGAAGGACTTTCAGATTAAGCAATCATGGCGCTCAAGAAGTTCCTCCGGGAACATTGAATCAGATAATGAAAGATGCGGGACTTAAATAATTGTGATTATGAAACAGGTAAAGGTTTTTGTCGAGAAAGCTGAATTCGGATATTCAGCATATATGGAAGAAGCAGGGCTTGATTATGGTTGTAACGGTGAGGGTAAAACCGTGGAAGAGGCCATCGAAGACTTCAGAAAGGCCTACGATGATATCCGGTTGTATTATCAGCGTCACAACAAGCCGTTTGAAGAGATTCACTACGAGTTCTTCTATGACACGGCCAGTTTTCTTCAAGAATACGTGAAAGCCTTCAGTCTGGCCGGCCTCGAACGCATCACCGGCGTTAACCAGACCCAATTGGGACACTATCTCCACGGCAGAAGCAAGCCCTCCAGAAAGACCGTAGCCCGTATACAGAAAGGCGTCCGCAACTTCGCCCACGACCTCCTTTCCGTTCAATTCGCCTAACGCTTCAATAGAGTCCCAGCGCAGATTCGTCTGATTCATTCTACCCCCAAACTCGTCATTCCCGCGAAGGCGGGAATCTGATGGCCCCGGCATGTGCTTCGCCGCCTTTCTCAACGATTCTCTTGGAACATACGATTGAGCGTGGTAGCTAACTCGCTATGATTCAGCAGATAACGAAAAGACTGTCGAATCGCCAAGGCCCGACTGGGAGGCGGAGCGGCCAAATCAACGCTGGAGCATAACTATATGACTATCAGCCGATAGATTACATTTGGGTGCTAAAAAATTGACACCCAAATGTAAGCAAAACGTTGATATACAGCAACTTACACCCCATCCCAAAGCAGCGAACAGAAAGGCGTCAGAGACTTCGCCCACGACCTCCGTAATTGCTCTGAATAAAGGGAGCAAAATAGATGGGAAGATAGGTGATGAACCTGTCTTTCTTTATGATACGTTCGTTAGACAGAACGAAAGCGTCATGGACATGGTAATCGGGATTCGCCAGGAAAGCATTGAGCGCACGGTGAACCGTATAGTCCTTCCCTGATTTTACTTCGACCGGCAGGATGGCTGCGTTGTCATAGTCATCCAGGAGGAATTCCACCTCACCATGAGATTTGTTGTCGTAGTAGTATAGTTGCCCCGGGCAATGAGCTCTCAGTTCAGAGGCGACAACGCTTTCATAGACGCTTCCCAGATTTACGCTGAGACGATCGTTCATCACAGCGTCGATGTTGTACTTGTAGAGTTCATTGGTAAGAAGCCCGACGTCATTCATGTAGAACTTAAGCAGATTCTTGCTCTCGGATTCCTTAAGCGGGAAGACCGGAGAAGAGACGGCTTTCACCTCGATGGCAATTCCTGCCCCGGAAACATAGTCGAACTCATCCTGATAGTCTTCGTTCCGTTTACTCTTTTTATTCTCTACGTCACGATAGACAATGCG
>JAFZXU010000070.1 GCA_017616655.1 Bacteroidales bacterium | reverse complement strand
TTCTCTTGATCTTCATGGCGTCTCTTTGTTAAAATCGTGGCCCAAAAATGGCCCAAAAATGCTCAAAGGCGAGCAACGTCGTTTGCAAAGATACGCAATAGAAAGCATTCCTGCAAGGGTTTGTGAAGGGGTTCGTACTTGATTTACGATTCTCGTCCTCTCCGCTACAGAATCTCCCCGATTATTACAAATAACGGTTTTTCAATAGATGGCTCCATTCCAGAGCATTTTCAAGAAGATTTCGACAGGAAATATATCTATCCCGTTTAACGTCCTCGGAGCCCTGTCCCGTGAGACGATAATCGGTCTTGTGTTCGGAAACTCTTCAATAAAGGCCTTCAATCCTTTGGTGTGCTTGGATTGCACCTCATCCGTACTTTTGATTTCGATGGCGACCTTCGCGTCTCCGAGAACAGCATCGACTTCATAGCCGCTGTCCGTGCGCCAATATGCCAGGCTGTTCTCATAGTCGTGATAATCCAAATAAGCTTGAATCTCTTGGATAATCAGATGCTCAAAGGCGTGGCCGAAATCGGTCGATCCGGGTTCAAGGGCAGAACGATGTAGCAGATAATTCACGATTCCGACATCGAAATAGTAAAATCTGGGAGCCACGACTGCACGACGCTTCTTGGATTTGGTAAAAGAGGGAACCATAAAACCGATGAGGGTTTGCTCAAGGATGTTGAAATACTCCTTGACCGTCGTGGCACTGACCCCGCAGTCGGATGCGATGTTTGAATAATTGACGATCTCACCGTCTGTCTGTGAAGCTATCTCAAGGAAACGGTTGAATGACGAGAGCTGGCGTACAACCGCTTCATTCTGTATTTCCTCCTTGAGATATGTACCGATGTATGACTGCAGGCGTTTCTTCGGATTCTGAATCATATAGTGCCGCGGGATCATGCCGTTGTTGATTGCCCGGATGAGGTCGAAGTCAGGAATCTCTGCGCTCACGAGAGGATGCAGAGTGTACTTGAGAGCCCTGCCACCCAGAAGATTCGTTCCAACGCGTTTTAGTTTGCGTGCACTGGAACCGCATAATATGAAACGAATCCCCCTGTTCTCCATCAACCAATGCACTTCGTCCAGCAGAGGCGGAACCTTTTGGATCTCATCCACAATAACAACAGTTCCCTCTCCTTTCTTTTCCAATTCTTCACGAAGAAGAGCAGGCCTACGCGCTAATCTTTCGTATTCATCACTCTTGAGCAGATCATAAAGGATCGCATTTGGAAAGCAATTTTTGACAAGCGTACTTTTGCCTACCTGGCGTGCTCCCCATAGGAACAGGCTATCATTTCCAGCGTCATCAAAAGATAGAATTCGTTTGTATTCCATAGTAATCACCATATAAAAATCCATTGTTTCACTTGCAAATTTAGCCAAAATCCAAAGTAAAACAAAGAATATTCAATAAATTTAAGGCTTATATAATCTCCCCGATTATTGCAAAATCGGAGATAAAAAAGCGCTCCGGGGGGATGCGGAGTCGGCCGTCGGGGGTGCGGACCAGATTGCCGCAGGCGACGGCGCGCTCGAATGCGGGGCGGGTCTCCTCAAGCAACTGCGGGTCTAGCTCCGCGAGGTCGAGACCTCGGGCGGTTCGCAGCGAGAGCATCACTGTCTCGTTAAAAACATCTTTGTCTGAGAGGATTTCAAAAGAATCTGTGCGGTGGCGTTGTGGAGCGGCAGGTTCTTCTTGCCGCGAAGCAACGCTTTGCGGCAAGAAAGGTTCTGCCGCGCGCTGGCCTTCAGAGGCGGGGTTCCAGACACCAATCCAGCCCTCCAGGTCGGGATCGTTCCAGCTGCGGCGGCGGTCGCCGTCGAACGAATGGGCTGCCGGGCCAAGCCCAAGATAGGGCTCCCGCCGCCAGTAGGCTGAATTGTGCTTCGACTCGCATCCGGGCAGCGCGAAATTCGATATCTCATATTGGATATAACCTGCCTCGGCAAGCCGCTTCTGCAGAAAAGCGTACTGCGCGGCGCACTCCTCCTGGGGCGGCTCGCAGTAACGCCCGGACGCCGCCAAAGCGGACAGCGGAGTCCCCTCTTCGAGCATCATCTGGTAACAGGAAATATGTTGCGGCCGCAACGCAACGGCCTCATCCACTGACGATTTCCACTCCGGAGAGGAGAGCCCGGCATAACCGAAGATCAAATCGAGTGAGATATTTCCGAACCCGGCCTCGCGTGCCAGACGGAAAGCGGCGCGGGCACGGGCGGCATCGTGACGGCGGCGCATCCATTTCAGATGGCCGTCACAGAAGGACTGCACCCCGAGGCTCAGACGGTTCACCCCGCAGCTGCGCCATAGCGACAGCTTTTCCGGCGTGACATCGTCCGGATTTGCCTCAACGGTAAACTCTTCCACTGCGGAGAGGTCGAAATGATCCTGCAGTATCCCGCAAAGGCGCGGGAACTGCGCTTCCGAGAGCAAAGAAGGCGTCCCTCCTCCGATATAAACCGTCGAAGGGGGGACGCTCAATTCATTCTTTCTAGCCTCGGCCTCGCGGGAAAGGGCTTCCAGATAAGCCTCCACCCTGTCGGGCGCCACCTCCGAATAGAAATCGCAATAGATGCAGAAGGAGGCGCAGAAGGGGATATGGAGGTAGAGGCCGGCCATCGGGCAGGATCGTAAAGCCTACTTCAGCAGCACGTCGGCCGAGCCGAGGCGGGTTTCGTTGGAGAAGACTTCCACGTTGTAGACGCCCTTCACGAAAGGATCGGGGTTGGTGTAGTAGATGCAGACCTCAATCTCGTCACCCTGATAGTCGACCTCGCGGGATGCAGTGCACATCTTCTGCTCTCCGCCCACGCTGAACGGTCTCGACTGGTCTCCCGTCATCAGGGTGCCGTCTGGTCCTGTAACTATGATATATACGATCCTCGGTCCCTTCTCGGCGATGGAGTTCTCGATGAGGCTCAGGCAGGCCTTCAGCTTGACCACACGGCTGCTGCGGTCGGTGACCTTGTTGGAGGAGTTGATTGCCACGAGCGATACTCCGCGACCCTTGACCACCGCGCCCACGGAGGCCTTGGCGGCCAGTTCGTCGGTCCTGGTGACGAGCTTGTCGTATTTCTGACGGCTCTCGGCGGCATCCTTGCGGGCATCGGCCGCTTCGTGGCGCAGCGAGGCGTTGAGGGTGTTGAGCGAGTCGATCTGCGCTATATAACCCTTCATTATTGTACGGAGCGTGCCTATCTCCTTCTCATACTGGCGGATCTTGGCACGGTTGGTGGCCTCCGTCTTCTGGAGGCGCTCGATAAGCTGCCCCACCTTCTCCTTCTCCACTGCAAGGGAGTCATTGATTGCCGCATTATTGGTGCTTATGGAGTCATAATCGCTCTGCAAGGCCATGAGTTCGGATGTCAGGTCGGCCTTCTCGCTGTTGAGGTCGCGGACCAGCTTCGCCTTATTGATAAGGACTCCGGCCAGGACGGCGAGCAGCAGGCCCGCCACGACGCCGAGTGCTATGACCGCAGTGCGGAGGGAGCCGGAATCGGCCTTCTTCGCGTCTTCCTCTTTGCCGTATTTGCGCTCGAACTCGAGCATCTCTTCATCAAGTTCTTCGTCTTTCATACCATTTTTCGTTATAATACTTGCAA
Source organism: Bacteroidales bacterium (assembly GCA_017616655.1). Taxonomy (GTDB): domain Bacteria; phylum Bacteroidota; class Bacteroidia; order Bacteroidales; family UBA932; genus Cacconaster. The sequence continues at coordinate 8,817 of JAFZXU010000070.1, read as the reverse complement.
AAATAGTTAAATTTGCCGTAGCGAAAACTTAGACAGCAAAAATTATGCAGTACCTACGCCGTGCCTTCAAGTTCCTGATAGAGTTCCTGATAGTGTTCTTCGTGATTACAGGCCTGATCTGGTTCCTCACCATCCGGAAGGGCGGCGAGGTTCCCTATGCCCAGATATTCGAAGAGGGGGCTATTCCCAAACTCGCGATATTCTTCGTGGCGGTGGCTGCAATCTATCCCGCACTCAGCTTCATTTCACGCAAGATCCAGCTCCGCGGCCCCTTCGCCGACTACCGCAGCATCGTGGTGGAGGTCTTCCGCAGCCTGGGTTACATTATCGAGGAGGAGACCGACAAGTTTATCGCATTCAGGATGGAGCGTTCCGCAGACCGCCTCTCCCGCTTCTTCGAAGACCGCATAACGGTCTATAAGAGCGACAGCCCGATGATACTCAAGGGCTACAGGCGCGACCTGGACCGCATAGTGCGCAACATCAACTACAAGATTGCGGAGCGGGAGAGCGACTCCAGCGCCGAATAAAACTCCTCGCCGAATGCGTCGGCAAGAGGCTTTTTCAAGAATTCATAAACCCTGATACCTTCGCGGCGCCCCTTCTCGAAGGCGCAGCGGCATATCTCCCACCTGTGCAGGTTGAGGGCCTTTGTGCCGTTTGAAAAGACCGATACGCGGATGGGATAGAGGCGGCATGAGATGGGCTTCACGAAGCGGCAGCGGCCGGCCAGATGGGCCTTCTCTATGGCGCAGAGGCAGTTGTCGCCCTCGAAACGGGTATATGCGCACTCCTCCTTCCCCTTGAGGAGCGGAGTGACCAGGTCGCCGTCGGTATCCACCTCGAAAAAACCGGTCTGCGCGATGCGCTCCCGCCCTTCGGGGGACATAAAATCCTTATAATTAATGTATTCCCTTTCTAGAATAACGGCCTCCTCTTCCCTGAGCGGCGCGCCGCTGTCACCCTCGATGCAGCAGACTCCCTTGCAGGCGGCGTAATCGCAGCAGAAGAACTCCGTGACCACTTCGGAGGAGACCAGGACGTCGCCTATCTCGATTATGGCTGATCTTTCGTTCGGCATATCTTTTGCAAAATTAAACAATAGTTGCTACTTTTGAACCCACAAAAAAAACTAAACGACAATGAAAAAGTTACTCCTTACTCTTATCGTCACCGCTAGTACAATGGGCTTCGCAGCCGCTCAGGACCTGGGTCAGGTCACCGAACTCTATAACGCGGCGGCAGCTCTTCTGAGTGAAGACAAGAAGGTCGAGGCGCTCGCACAGTTCGAGCAGGCTCTCGAGGCAGCAAACGCACTTGGCGCAGAAGGTGCCGAAGTTGCGAATAACTGCAAAGGTATCATTCCCGATCTTTACCTGTCGATTGCAAAGGGATTCGCTAACGAAAACAATCTGCCCAAAGCTATAGAGCTCTTCACCAAGACCGCCGAGCTCGCAAAGAATTATGGAAAGGATGCAGTGGCGGCAGAGGCTGAATCGCTGATTGCCAACCTCAAGAACACCCAGCTTCTGGCAAATGCCAACGCACTGCTCAACGCAAAGCAGTTCGCAGAGGCCGCAGCCGCATACAAGGAGATTACCGATATGGATCCCACCAACGGCGTGGCTTTCCTGCGCCAGGGTATGGCCTTGAGCAACAGCGGCTCTTTCGATGAGGCGATCACCTGCCTCGAGAAGGCACAGGAGCTCTTCGCAGAGGATGCTCCCAATCTCGATATGGCAAAGAAGCAGCTTTCCAACGCTTTCCTCCGCAAGGCGAACGTTGCCTTCAAGGCAAAGAACTGGAAGGACGCCCTCGAGTTCGCTCAGAAGTCCGCCGAGAACAATGCCAACAACCCCAGCGCACAGAAGATCATCGGCAACGCCGCTTCCCAGCTGAAGCAGAACAAGGTCGCCGCTGAGGCATTCGAGGCATATCTCGCCCTCAGCCCCAACGCAAAGGACAAGGTCCAGACTATGTATCAGCTCGGCACCGCTCTCGCTGCTATCGGCGACAATGCAAAGGCTTGCGGATACTTCAAGGAGATTGCTCAGGACGAGAAGTTCGGTGAGGCTGCAAGATACCAGCTCACAGTGCTCAAATGCAACTAGAACTTCTAGCTCCGGCCAGGACAAAGGACATCGGCATCGCGGCTATTGACTGCGGTGCCGATGCCGTATATATCGCAGGGCCCGCTTTCGGCGCGCGCTATGCCGCCGCAAACGCCATCGGCGAAATAGCGGAACTTTGCGCCTATGCCCACCGGTTCGGAGCCGGAGTTTATGCCACCGTCAACACCCTGATTGAAGAGAGCGAGCGTCCGGCTGCGGAAAAGATGATGCAGGAGCTCTACGAAGCCGGAATCGACGCCTTCATAGTGCAGGATCCGGCTGTTTTGGAACTCAAACTGCCTCCGGTTCGGCTTTTCGCCTCCACCCAGTCCGTAATCCGCACTCCGGAAAGGGCGCGCGAACTTGAGAAGGCGGGATTCAGCCGCCTGATACTCGAGCGACAGCTCTCCCTGGAGCAGATTGCCGCCATCCGCAACGCAGTCTCCTGCGACCTTGAGTTTTTCGTGCACGGGGCACTCTGCGTCTGTTACAGCGGGCAGTGCTACCTGAGTGAAAAACTGCTCGACCGCAGCGCCAACCGCGGCTGCTGCGCCCAGCCCTGCCGCTCCACCTACGACCTTACCGATGCCGACGGCAATGTGCTGGCAAAGGAAAAGAGCCTCCTGTCGCTCAAGGATTTCCGGCTGGACGGCCATATCGCGAAACTGGTGGATGCGGGAATCAGCTCATTCAAGATAGAGGGCCGGCTCAAGAACGCCTCCTACGTCAAGAATATAGTGCGCCACTACGACATGGCGCTCAACGCCTTCATAGCAAACCATCCCGGCTACAGCCGTGCCTCGCTCGGCAGGGTGCGCGGAGGCTTCACGCCCGATCCGGAGAAGACCTTCAACCGCGGCTACACATCCCTCTTTATCGACGGAAAGCGGGGCAAATGGAACAGCGAAGACTCGGCCAAGGCCATCGGAGAGCTGCTGGGCCAGGTGGCGGCAGTGCGCGGCAACATCGTTACCCTCGACGGAGGCAAGAAGGTGGCCAACGGCGACGGACTCACCTTCGTCTCCGGCGGAGTGGAGGTGGCGGGAATGCGCGCCGAGGTCGTCAGCGGCCGTGACATCACAGTCCGCGACGCCTCATCCCTGAAAAAAGGGATGAAGGTTTACCGCAACTTCGACCTGCGCTTCGACCGCGAACTGGAGAAGAATATGCCGCAGAGGCTCATAGAGGCCACAATTGACTACTCCTCAAAGGACGGCGTGACCACCCTCCGCGCCCACGCCTCCGAGGGGTTCGAGGCCGTTTTGAAGTTCGAAGACACGGCTGAAACCGCCCGTACTCCGCAGACTGCCGAAGAGACGGTAAGGCGTCAGCTGGGCAAGAAGGCCGGCATCTTCGATTTCTCGGTCGGCACCGTGGAGTGGGACGCTCCGCGATTCTACCCCGCATCGCAACTGAACGAGATGCGGCGAACGCTGGCCGCAAAACTGGAACAGGCCATTGTTGAGAAGCGCGAAAAGGCTCTTCCCAAAGCTTTGAACGCCGCCTCGCTGACCTTCCCCCGCCCCCCGAAGGGCGAAGTGATGCGCACCAGATACTGCATCAGGCACGAAATGGGTCTCTGCCCCAGGCAGAAACCCGCCAGCATCCCCAAAGAGCCGCTGTATCTGTGCAACTCGGGATACCGGCTCAAACTCGAATTCGATTGCAAAAATTGCGAAATGATTGTAATTTTGTAGGTTATGCTTTTTTCGCAAGTCATAGGCAACGAACCGCTGAAGGCGCTTATCACCCAGATGGTTGACAACGACCGCCTTCCACACGCCATCCTCTTTTCGGAAGACGGCAGCTGGGGCGCCATGGCGATGGCCCTCGCCGTCGCCACCTATGTCAACTGCGAACACCCATCCGGAGGCGAGAGCTGCGGTGTCTGCGACTCCTGCCACAAATATGGCAAGCTGATCCACCCGGACCTCCATTTCGTCTTTCCGGTGGCAGCCTCAAAGAGCCTCTCCGAATCGGAGAAGAAGGCCCCGATTTCGGATTATTTCCTCGAGAGTTTCAGGCAGATGGTCCTGACAAACCCCTATTTCGGGGAGGAAGACCTCTACGACACCATCGAAATCGACAACAAAAACGGCATTATCAGCGCCAGCGAGGCCAAGCGGCTCTTCGAAAAACTCTCCCTGAGGGCATTCGAAGGCAGATACAAGACCGTCATCATCTATCTGCCGGAGAAGATGAACCAGGATGCCGCCAACAAGCTCCTCAAACTGCTGGAGGAGCCCCCGGCAGGCACCCTCTTCCTGCTGGTCTCCCACGCTCCGGAGAGGATAATCTCCACAATACGCTCCAGGTGCCAGCATATCAGGCTTATGCCCCTTTCAAAGGAGGAGCGCGAAGCGGCGGGCATCTACGCCCGCGTCAAGCCGGAGTACCGCGAACTGCTGCTCCAGCTTTTCAACGCCGGAACGGCAAAAAGCGTCATAGACACCTTTCCCGTCTGGGAGGCGCTCTCCGAGATGGGGCGCGAAAGGCAGAAGGAGTGGTGCTTCTATGCCGAAGGATTCATCAGGAAAATATATATGACCGCCTCTTCGTTGGAGAACCTCGCGGAGCTGGATGCCGAGGATGCCGGAACGGTCCGCGACCTCGCCGCAAAGCTGAAACCCGGGTTTTACGAAACGGCCTTCAAGGCACTCGAAGGGGCTATTGCATCGGTCGAGAGCAACGTCAATCCCAAACTGACGTTCTGCAACCTCTGCAACATCCTGTTATTATCAATGTAATATGGAAGACAATATAAACGAGAAGGGAATTACCACATACGACTGTTCGCGCGGATGCCGGATAGAGCGCTCCCCTATCGGCGAACTCAATGTGGATTACGACAGAAGCTGCTGCAAGCTGGAGGATTTCAACTGGCTGGAGGGAATTCCCGAGGACAGCAGCAAGAATATATTCGAAGTCAGGTTCAAGAACACCCGCAAACTCTTCTACCGCAACGAATCGGGTCAGCTCATCAAGGAGGGCGACCTCGTGGTGGTGGAGGCGCAGACCGGCCACGACGTGGGAATAGTGACCCTTTCCGGGCCGCTCGTGTTCCGCCAGATGGCCCGCCGCAAGTACAATCCCGAGACCTACGAATACAAGAAAATCTACCGCAAGGCGAAGATTCTCGACATAGAGCGCTGGCAGGAAGCCATCGCACGGGAGCACGACACGATGATCCGCGCCCGCCAGATAGCCGCCGGCCTCGGCCTCGACATGAAGATCGGCGATGTGGAGTTCCAGGGCGACGGCACCAAGGCCATTTTCTACTACATAGCCGACGAGCGTGTGGACTTCCGCCAGCTCATCAAGGATTTCGCGGCGGAATTCAACATCCGCATCGAGATGAAACAGATCGGAGCGCGTCAGGAAGCGGGCCTCATAGGCGGCCTCGGAGTCTGCGGAAGGCCCCTTTGCTGCTCGGGACATATCTCTGATTTCCAGTCGATTACCACACAGGCGGCACGCTGTCAGGACCTCTCCCTCAACCCGCAGAAGCTAGCCGGACAGTGCAGCAAGCTCAAGTGCTGCATCAACTACGAGGCTTCGGTCTATATCGACGCCCAGAAGGGTATGCCGCAGTTGCACGAACCCCTGGAATTCAAGGACGGCAAGGCGTATCTGGTCAAGACCGACGTCCTTCGCGGCATAATGTACTTCTCCTACGACCGCGACAACCTGGCCAAGATCTGGCCCCTCTCCTTCGAGGAGGTGGGCGAGGTAATGGCCCTCAACCATAAGGGAATCCATCCGGAATCCCTGCAGGACAGGGACGAAGGGGAGCACGAGACCGACTTCGTTAGCGCCATCGGCGACGACAGCATCACCCGCTTCGACGAGCGCAGGAAGAAGCACCGCAACAACCGCAACCGCCAGAACCGACACAAATGAAAATCAGGCTCATATCGGCGTTAATCCTGCTTCTCTGCATTGCCGCCTCCTGCCGCAAGCCGACAGAGATGCTCGATTTCATCTATACCCCATCGAACGCCCCTGACACCTTCGTCTTCCGCTACGAGATGATGATGGACGAGCCGCAGGCCGCATATTCAGCCCGCATCGCCTGCCGTTACGACGCCTCCCGCATCAAGGCGGAATCCATCCCCCTGCTTGTGGGAATCGTCTCCCCCTCCGGGGAACGGGCGATGGAGCGCATAGAGATGCCGCTGGCTTCGGACGGCGACAGGATCAAGGTGCAGCACAGCGGCGGAGCGGTGGTGGATATCGACTGGCCCTACCGCGACAGGATACTTCCCGGTGAGGATACCGGAACCTGGCAGGTGGTCATCAGGCCGATGGAACACAGAATGCTGCGCCATATCTACGGAATGGGATTCTCCTACAAACGGACCGCGGAGTAATGGGATCGAAGGACAAACTCAAGAGATTCAGGGAAAACGAGACCTTCTCCTGCCTGATTCAGCCGCGCACGGAGGAGGTTCTTCGACGCGACCACCCCATCAAGGGGAACTGGGGGCGCGACATGTTCCACAACTCCAATCCCATAGTGCTGGAGCTGGGATGCGGCAAGGGAGAATACACCGTTTCGCTGGCCGAACGCTTTCCGGAGCGCAATTTCATAGGCATCGACATCAAGGGGGCGAGGCTATGGAAGGGGGCGAAATACGCCACTGAGCACACTATGCCCAACGTGGCCTTCCTGCGCACGCGGATCGAGTTCATAGAGTCGCTTTTCGCCCCCGGGGAGGTGGCAGAGATATGGATCACTTTCGCCGACCCGCAGGAGAAAAAGGCCCGCAAGAGGCTCACCAGCCCGGGATTCCTGACCCGTTACGCCAGGTTCCTGGCTCCCGGAGGCATCATCCATCTGAAGACCGACAGCCGCCTGCTGCACTTCTACACCGAAGAGCTCTGCAGGCAGAACGGGATGACGATACTGGCCTCGGACGACGACATCTACGGCCACGGGTTTGCCGACGAAATCCTCTCGATCAAGACCTTCTACGAAAGCAGTTTCCTTGCAAAGGGGATTCCCATCACCTATATGGCGTTCCGGCTGGACGGCACGATGCCGCCGGCCGAGCCCGACTGGGACCAGACTCCCTACGAGCAGGCCTACAAGACAGACACCAGAAACCAGTAGCTAGAATTTTATGGCAAGGGCCACCTCGAAGGTGGCCATATTTATCTTCACCCCGGCGAGACTGTCCACAAAGGCGCCCCAGTCCGCCACGGGGCCAAACATCCAGTTGTACTTTGCGGTAAGCTGAAGATACCAGAAATCGATGCCGAAGCCGGCACCGCAGCCGTAATCGAGCAGACGGACGGCATTGCGGATCGTGGCGTCGCTGAAATGCCCCTCGGGAGTAACCACGTTGCCCAGATTGCATCCCACGAAGGGTGCCACGAAAATATAAGGCTTTGCCACAAGCAGGTCGATGCCCCACTGTATGTTGACGGGGAGTTCAAGGTAGTTCATCCTGAGCGTTGCAGCATCTTCGAACTTTGCGCCGTTGACGCGATATACAAGCTCCGGCTGAAGGGCGAAACCGTTCCAGCCGTATGTCTGGTATCCGACGCCGGCAAACCAGGCGTTGTAGGCACCGATGTTTTCGGGGTCGAAGTGCGAATAGTTGAAGCCACCCTTTATCAGGAAGCCTTCAGCCTTTGCGGCAGTGCTTGAAAAACAGAGCACTGCCACAATGGCAAGCAATGTGGCAGTGGACTTTCTCATTACAGGAGGGCCTTGATCTTATCTTCCAGCTCGTTCTTCGGAATGGCTCCCACCGACTTGTCGACCAGCTCCCCGTTCTTGAAGAAAAGAAGCGTGGGGATGTTGCGGATGCCATATTTCATCGGAAGATCGGTACTCTGGTCCACGTCGCATTTGCCGATTACGACCTGGTCTGCATACTTCTCGGCCATCTCGTCGACGATGGGGGCAATCATGCGGCAGGGGCCGCACCAGGTTGCCCAGAAGTCTATTACCATAGGTTTTTCGCCTGCGGAGGCCTTGACCTCTTCGAAGTTGGCGTCATTGATCTGCATTGCCATAGTGTGTTTCCTTAAAGGGTTATTTTTCGCAAATATAGTGGATTATCGCAATTTTTTGTAATTTTAACCGATTATTTCATCTTTTCAAAAAGGCAATTCAATTATTAGTATTACCCCATGAAAAACCACACCAACGGCAGTTACGCAGCGCCTGAAGTCTGCGTAAAGACGATCCTCACGGAGAGCTTCATCGCCGGATCCGGCGGCACGGAGAACTCCGGATCGATTCCCGGAAAGTACGACAAGGCTTTCGACTGGAGCGATTTCGAGAACTTCAAATTCTAGGAGGAGAGGCTATGAAGAAATTATTGTTCACAATGGCAGTTGCAGCGGTCGCTATCGTGGCCGGCTGCACCAGGGTTGACGAAAACGGATTCCCGTTCGGCAAGAACACCCTGCACGTAACCTCCGACGAGGCAACCCGTACCGAGATCGTCACCGACGACAACGTTACCTTCCGTCACAACTGGGTCAAGGGTGACGCCATCGCCCTGTTCGACGCCGGCAAGGAACTCAAGTATGAGCTCGTGGGCGAAGGCGGCAGCACGACAGGCGACTTCACCGGCCCCGCACCGGCCGCTCAGACTCCTCCCTACTATGCGTTCTATCCCTATTCCGAGAACATCGACATCTACAACGACCCGGGCGTGCAGTCGAAGTTCCTCTACGAGTTCCCTTCGGA
>JAFZXU010000069.1 GCA_017616655.1 Bacteroidales bacterium | reverse complement strand
GCGTGGGTGGAGCCGCTCTGGCGGGTCAGGATGCGGGCCTTCTTATCCATCTTGATGTCGATGCCGAAGAGCTTCTGATAGTCGTAGAGGCCGATATCGAGGGTTCCGTCCTGGCGGCTGGAGTACTTGCCGACGTCGCAGGAGATGTAGAGCGGGCGGTTGTCCTTGATGGAGGCCAGCGCCATAGGCTTGATATCCTTGTTGGGGAGGTTCAGGTAGATCCAGTTGAAGCCCTCGTAGGTGTTGCGGTAGGAATCGATCTCATAGAGCTTGTAGTACTCGCGGGTGGGGTCGTTCATTATCATCACCATGGTCTTCATGTTGAAGTCCTTGGGAGCGATCATAGCGTAGAACTCCTGAGGGGTGGTGGTGAGGGTCTGAAGTTTGCCGTCCTTGTCGGTGTAGCGCCAGGTGAACTTTGTCGGGGGTTCGCCGAGACAAAGAGCGAGGATGCGGTAAACTTGCTTGAGGATCTCCACCTTCTCGGTGCGGAGGGCCTTCTCCTTGAAGCCCTGCGCATACATGGTGCGGAGGGTCCAGGCGCCGTCGCGAAGCTTCTCGTTGAGGATCTTGCGCATATTGCCGGTGTTGTTGGAGTGCTCGGTCTCGGGCATCACGTCGGCGGGAACAACGCCGTATTTCTCGGCCACGTCCACGAAGAGGTTCCATACGCCGCCGTCACCGACTGGAGTCTTCAGGTAGTTCACCACTTCCTGATCGTTGATGTCCTTGCCTGCAGTGGCAATGATATTCTCCAGGAAGAGGTTGCTCTTCTCGAAGAGATCCCAGAAGGAATCGTAGTTCTGCGAGAAATAGAACTCCTTGAGATTCAGCTTCTCGGCTGCCACGGGACGGAGTTCGTTGAGGGAAGCGAAGAGCCAGCAGCGGCCGGAGCTGCGCTGGTTGGTGATACCCTTGACATCCACGCTGTACTTGAAATAGTCGTCAAGCTTGGCATTGGTCAGGCTCTGCGAAAGGGCGTTGACGTCGGTGTTGTGGGAAATGATGTTCTGCAAGGCCACCGTTGCGGGGTCCTTCTTGAAGCTGCCCTGGATGGCCTTCAGTTCGTTCGGGCCTATCGACTGTGCCACGGCTGCCACTGAAACCAGCGCCACGGCTGCGGTGAGGAGGAGTTTTTTCATATCGTGATACTGTTTTTAATTGTCTTTCATTGCTTCCTCGACCTGCTCCACTCCGATGGGGAGGCGCTTGCGGCCGAGCAGGCGGGCGCCGTTCTGGGTGATGAGGATGTCGTCCTCCAGACGGATGCCGCCGAAGTCGTAGTAGGATTCGAGGCGGGCGAAGTCCACATACTGCGCGTTGGTGCCCTCCTTCTTCCATTTCTCGATGAGGGCGGGGATGAAGTAGATGCCGGGCTCGTCGGTGATGACCTGGCCGGGCTCCAGCATACGGGCCATACGGAGGGAACCGAGGCCGAGTTGTTTGGCGCGCTCCTGGCCGGGGCCGTAGCCTACGTAGTTCTCGCCGAGATTCTCCATATCGTGGACGTCGAGTCCCATATTGTGACCGAGGCCGTGAGGCATAAAGAGGCCCTGAACGCCTGCGGCAGCCATCTCCTCGATGTCACCGTGGACCAGGCCGAGGTTGGAGAGGCCCTGTAGGATGATCTTGGATGCACCGAGATGGACATCCTTGTAGGTTATGCCGGGGCGGGCCGCCTCGAGGGCGTACTGGTTTGCAGTGGCCACTATTGTATAGACATCCTTCTGCCTCTGGGTGAACTTGCCGCCTACAGGCAGGGTACGGGTGAAGTCGGATGCGTAGTGCGACGCGATCTCGGCGCCGGCGTCAATGACGCAGAGCTTGCCGGGGGTGAGGATGCCGTCGTGCTTGTGGTTGTGCAGCGTCTCGCCGTGCTGCGAGAGAATCGTCGCAAACGAGGTCATATAGCCGCCGGAGAGGCATACGCCCTCCATAACGCCCACCAGTTCCTGCTCCACCATTCCGGGCTTCATCATCTTCATAGCGGTGTAATGCATCGCGTAGCCGAGGTCGCAGGCCTTCTCGATCTCCTCGATCTCGCAAGGCTCCTTGATGAGCCTCTGGCTGACCACGGCGAGAATGAGTTCGAGACTCGGGGCCTTCTTCATATCCTCGAAAGGCATGCCCAGCATACGGTTGAGCTGGATCATATTGTGGTAGCGGTACTGCGGGATGAAGTGCACCGTGCGGCCCTTTGCAGCTGCCTCCTTGACGTAATCCTCCAGTTTTGCCAACGGGGCGGTCTTCGCGACGCCCACCTCTGCGGCCTGGTCCTTCAGGAAGGGCTGGGGACCCATCCAGATGATATCGCCGATCTCGACGTCGTCGCCGAAGATTATCTCCTCGCCGCTCTCAACGTCGATGACCGCTGCCAGATCCGGCTTGTCGAGGCCGAAATAGTAGAGGAAGGTGCTGTCCTGGCGGAATGGATAGGTATTGTCGGTGTAGTTGAAGCCCGCCTCGCTGTTGCCCAGCATCAGCACCACACCCGAAGAAATCTTGGAAGCAAGGACCTTGCGC
>JAFZXU010000068.1 GCA_017616655.1 Bacteroidales bacterium | reverse complement strand
GCGCCGAGCTCACGAAGAAGGTCTCCGAAGGCGCCCTTGGTCACGAGGTCGGAAGATTCCCGATCAAGTCGGGAATGACAGTCGACGGAGGGATGACATTCCGAGGAAGAATCACAGTCAGAGGAGCCACGACAAACCAAAGGATAATAGTCTTCCAGATACAGCTCTGACCACTTCAAAGGTTCGTCGGTGCGGAACCAGGATTCGTTGGCCCAGCCGACATTCTTGCCGACGCCGCGGAGGATGCCCGTGCAGCCGATGCGCTGGATCTCCTCGAAGCCGGCCTCGCCGGGCTTGAGATCCAGCCAGGGCTGCAGGTAAGCGCCCGCGGCCAGAAGCTCCTTCTGGACCGAACGCACATCCACTGAACGGACCGCGCAGCCGCGCTTAACGGCAAGCGCCGCGATTATTCCCGCCGTCTGGCCTATCTCAGTCACCACCGGCTGCAGGCGGGTGCTGCCATTGATCAGGTTGGTCACACTGACGGACTTTTCGGCAACTATCAAATCTTCTACCTGCAACGGCACTAGCGAGCCCATGGACAGGGTGAACGAAGGGATAGGCGCGAAGATCATCTTCGGCAGCGACTCCCACGACGGGTGGGCGTGGTGATGGTGGTCCACCGGGTAATCGCCCACGCACACGCCGGTTCGGTAGGCGTTGGTCGAATAGCGCTCGCGGGCCTCGTCCAGGGTGAAGAGATGCTCGCCCTCGATGCGGCGGCTCTCGCGGTAGTACGGGAACAGCGCGAGCCCATCCTCGGACGGATACTCGTCCGCCAAGCCAAGGCTCTTCATCCCCAGGCCGGTCTGCAGGAAGTACAGGAATCCGAGCGTGCGCTGCTTCGCAATCGCGATCACGGAATCCCTCTCCTCGCGCGACATATCGATAATATTGGCGTAGAAGTCGTTCGCCTCCACCGGCCAGTTGATCATCATCTCCCCGCCGGGCAGCAGACCATAAGAGAGCATCATCGCAGGCGACCACAGCGGCTGGCCCTTCGAGATCGAAGGATCGTTCAGCGGGTTCTCGCAGCAGTTCACGAACATGCTCTGGTCGTACCCCTCGGGCATGGGGATCGTCATATCCGCGTCCGGGCCGTAGTCCTTGATCGTCATGACCATGGTCATATCCTGCACGATATCGTTACCCTCTTCGAGGGCCATGGCCTCGCCCGTGTACGCGCGCGGGTCGAATCCTATATGGTAGGCCACGCCGCACGCTTTGGCCACATCGCCGAGCTCCGTGCCGTCTATGAGCACCTTGCAGCGCACGGTCCTCTCCCTTCCGGCCGCGTCCTCGAAACGAACCTCCCAGCCCTTGGCGAGCTTCTCTGCGCCCTCGAACCTCAACCCTTTCAGCACCGCCAGCTTCTTTTCGGCCGCGACCAGCTCCTCGAGGGCCTGCTCGCCCACCTTCGGCTCGAAGAGTATGTTGCTGACCCAACCGGTCTTCAGCTTCTCATAGCCGCCATAATGCTCGGCCAGGGCGTCAGTGAACTCGCGGAAGATGCCGCCGCGAAGGCGGTAATTGCCGTCGATGGCGGACACGCCGGCGGACGTGAGCATGCCGCCGAGCCAGGGCGTCTCTTCCACTATCAGCGTCCGCGCTCCGCTGCGCGCGGCCTGAATTCCGGCCGCAGTGCCGGAGGCTCCGCCGCCCACGACAAGAACATCAACACTTTGAGTACAGGAAACCAGCGCAAGAAGCGCGATCAAGGAAAGGGTTATGCGTTTCATAATGTCATTAAAAAATGGAGAGTGACCCGAGGGCCACTCTCCAAAGATAGTGATTAAAATCAAGAATTAGAACTTGAACTCGAGGAGAGCTGCACCGGTGCTGCGAACGCCGATTCCGATGTAGACCTTTCCGTCCACGGTGATGACATCGAGGTTACCGCAAGCATTTCCGTTGGCGGTGCTTGACGGGAACTCGTAAGATGCAACTGCGGTTGCATTTGCGAGGTCAGCAACGAGGTCGCCTGTAGGCAGAGGATACACGCGGACGACTGCACCGTAAGAGTTGGAACCGTTGTAGTTCCTCATCTCCATGACAGCCATGTACTCCTTGCCGTCTGCTACGAAGAAGCTAGTTCCACGGGTCTCCTTGACTCCGAGGTCGGTGAGGTTCGCATTTGCAACGAACTGTCCGCCCCAAGTGTTCGGGTTGGCGGTGACGATAGCGTCAGCGAAGGAACCGCCGTCGAATGCGACATAGTAGGTGGTGCCTTTGTAGAGGGTCTGTGTTCCGATACCGGGCTTTGTGCCAGCGGTGTTGAAGCCACCGTTTCCGTGGTAGATCATGCTGGAATACTTATCCTTGACCTGGCCAGGGGCGAGGGTCCAGAAGAAAGTACGTGCTGAACCAGCGGCATAGTCGAGGGTAACGACGCGGATGTCGTCCTTGGTTCCGGAAACGGAGATCATGTCACCGAGACGAGGTGCAAGACCATCGATTGCGACATTGGTCCACTTGGCAAGGGTGTCAAGCTTGTCTCCATCATAGGTGAAGATCTTGAAGACAGAGTTGGCCGCATTGACCATGTCGGACATGACGATGGTGCCGTCGTCCAGAGATGCCATACCGTCGATCTTGAAGAGACCGTCGGTGAGGGTCATAGCCTGATCCTTGGCAACTGCACCGTCAGCAAGTGCGAGGGTGTAGATGCGTCCGTCGGTGCTGGCGAGATACATGCCGTTGGCGTTCATTGCCATGTTACGGACATTGGCGAGGGTCGGGACATTAGCTGCCCATGCTTCATCGTCCATGTGTGCCCAAACGAGCGAGAGCTTGGTCTCCCTCTTACCGCTGGTGGTAGGAGCGTTGAATGCAAGGTTCGTAGGCTTAATGGTCACACCGTTGAAGAGGTAGTCTGCGAGAGGATATGCGCTGTAGATAGCCGCTGTCACGCCTGAGCCATAGTAGTTGTCATCAGCAACGCCGTCGCCCATGATGAGCGAGCCCTTGTAGTTGAGGAAGTCGCTGTAGAGCTCGATAGCCTCACCTGCGATGTTGAACTCGTTTCCGGTGATGGTTGCATAGGTCTGATCCATAACGCGGATAGCCCAAGCTTTCTTTCCGAGTCCGTTGAAGACATTGTTCTTCCAGAGAACGTCTGCCATGTGGGTCTGGTTCGGGCAGTATGCACCGCCGGCGACTGCATTGAATACGCAGTTCTGGACAGTGATGTTGGTTGCCTGGGAGATCCAGAGCATGGACATTGTGCTTGCGAAGTCTGCAACTTCGGTGGTAGCGTCGAAGAGGACGTTGTCGAAGGTTACGTCGCTTGCGCCGTTCTCAACACGTGCGAGATAGATGTGGCCCCACTCGTAGTTGTCTCCGCTGACCTTTACGCCAAGATCCTTGGTGGTCACGCCTTCCTTGGTCTTGAGGGTAAGATCCTGGATGAGGAGAGAACCAGCGATTTCGAGGTTACCGTTGATGACGGACTTGTCGCGGCCTGCACCCTTGATGGTGAGGTTCTTGCCGTTGGCGATCTTCACGTTGTCGTCGATCGAGCCTTCGCCCATTTCGATAACTGCTCCGTTCGGAGCCGCTGCGATAGCTGCAGAGAGTGTAGGATACTTGATAGCGCCGAGAGTGACGATACCGCTGCCGCCCTTTGTTGCAGGATAGATGGAAGCAGTTCCGTCTGCTGTCGCTACGACTTCGTCATTGGCATTCTTAGCATAGCCGGTCTTACCGGTGTAGAGACGGACGACCTTGGAGGAATAGGTGTTGGAATCCTCGGATGTGAGCTTACCTGCAGTGTCTGCCACGATAGCAGGAGTAACCTTCGGGCCGAACACGTAGAGGTTGAAGAGGTTCTCACCAGTGTCGAACACGTTGTTGGTGATGGTGACATCCACAGTGGCATACAGTCTGGCCATGTAGGATGAGTATGCATTTGCGAAGGTGTTGTGGTCAAGAGTGTACTTACCTGCACCATAGAGCTGGAGTCCGCGGCAGCCGCCGAAGTCAGCGCGGCAGTTGGTAATGTTGATCACAGAGCCTTCAATCGATCCGTTATCGAAGATCATGGTCGGGGTTGTGGCCGTGTAGTTCTCATCAGTACCGTCTAAGACAACATTGTTGATGGTAACTTTGTTGGCAACGCTGTTGTTCTTGCGGATAGCGATACCTGTTCCATAACCAGGGTTGAGATCGTCGAGCTTGCCGGTTCCGTCAGGACGGATAACAACATCGTGGATGCTTGCCTCGACACCGCCGGGGATGGTAACACCCTTGACGATGATCTTGGTGGGATCTGCAGCGGGAACGCCGTAGAAACGAGGCATGATCTCGATCTTCTTGATAGCATCATTTGCAGGGAAAACGACACGGTCGATCACAGCGTCCTGAGAAACGATAACCTGGACGGTTCCGTCGGCAAGAATCTGATCGCTGCCGGCCGCTGCGGTCTCGAGAGCTGCTGCTGCAGCTTCCCATGTTGCGTAACCAGCCTTGTTGTTGAGGAAGAAAGTGGTGCAACCACCCTGCTCAACCGCGAGATCCTGAACGACATTTCCTTCGGGATCCTTCACGAGGACGTGGCCTGTACGAGCCTTGCAGGAAGGAGTAACGGCTACCTTGACGGTGACCTCATACTCTTCAGTTGCTTTGGTTCCCTCGAAGGTGAGCCAAGGAACGTCGGAGGAGAAGGTAACAGGAACGTTGGAGACGACTTTCTCCTTGAAGCTGTCGCCCCAGAAGTATGCAGCGCGTGCAAAGTCGGTGGTGACATTGAGTTCCTGGCCAACGATGTTGATGGTCTTCACGGAAACCTTGCCGTCTCCGCGGTCTGCCATCACAACGATGTGGTTAGGAGTGAGCACTGCAGGAGCAGTGATGAGAATCTCAGGAGAATTCTCGCTGAGCTCTGCGACATACTCTCCACCTGCGACGATGTGAAGCTTGGTCTCAGGGGTTTCGCCCTTAACGCGGTAAGCGATCGGGGTGGTGGCTGCGGGCTTCAGGACTGCATCTTCTGTGAGGAGCTGGAGCTCGAACTCGACATACAGAGGCAGAACGAAGGTGGTTCCGTCTACGAGCTTGATGATGACTGTGTCGCCGTCAACTTCAACGCTTGAGAAGAAGGCATCTCCATCTGCACCGGGAGCACCGTCTTTACCAGCGGCACCGGGAGCACCGGGAGCACCGTCAGTACCGTTTGTTCCGTTGTAAAGGGTGAGAACGGAATTGTCGCTGAGGGTGATGGTCCAACCAGTTGCAGTCTGCTCGACTTTCTGGATCACAGCGCCAGCCTGGAGTTTCTCGATGGCGGCCTTGTTGGCTGCTACCTGAGTCTCGAGAGCGGTGAGACGAGAGTTGATGTCATTGACAGCAGTCTCAATCTCTTTGGTACAACCGACCATAAGGAGTGCTGCACCAAAAATTGCTAACAAAATCTTTTTCATGAAATTGTGTTTGGTTAATAAAATGTTATAAGGTTAGTAATGAATTTCTATATCGGATGTAAAGATAATAAATAAATTTACTTTCCGAGCGCTATATCTATGCCTTTTTTAGCATACTGCCACTGATTTGCCTTCTTCAGATGGATCATATCGAAGAGGAAATAACCGTC
>JAFZXU010000067.1 GCA_017616655.1 Bacteroidales bacterium | reverse complement strand
TAACCTTCCACTGCCGGGAACGGGGGTTTGAAGGTAGGTTCGCCGCGCAGACCTTCCATGGAGTGGATCAAAGCAGTCTCCTCACCGCAAACGAATGCACCTGCACCGTAACGGAGGATAATGTCGAAATCGAAGTCTGTGCCGAAGATGTTCTTACCGAGGAGGCCGTACTCACGAGCCTGGTCGATAGCGACTTGCAGACGGTGGATTGCAAGGGGATACTCCGCACGGATGTAGATAAGACCGTGATTTGCTCCGATGCAGTAACCGCAGATAGCCATAGCCTCGAGGATGGAGTGAGGGTCGCCCTCGAGGAGGGAACGGTCCATGAATGCGCCCGGGTCACCCTCGTCGGCGTTGCAGACCACATACTTCTGCTCGCCTACGCGGCTCTTGGATGCGATCTCCCACTTCAGGCCGGTGGGGAAACCTGCGCCGCCGCGTCCGCGGAGGCCGGACTTCTTGATTTCCTCGATAACCTCTGCAGGGGTCATCTCGGTGAGGCACTTGCCGAGGGCTGCATAGCCGTCGCGTGCGATACTCTCGTCGATGTTTTCAGGATCGATGAAACCGCAGTTGCGCAGCGCGATGCGGACCTGCTTCTTGTAGAACTCCATATGCTTGGAGTCGGTCACGCTCTGGTTGGTGTCGGGAGCGACATAGAGGAGGCGCTGAACCTTGCGGCCCTTGATGATGTGCTCCTCGATGATCTCTTTTGCGTCCTCAGGTTTAACTCGTGTATAGAACGTGTTGTCAGGGATTATCTTGACGATGGGTCCCCTTTCGCAGAAACCGAAGCAGCCGGTGACGACCACTTTTGCGAAATCGGTGAGGTCGTGTGCGACGAGCTCCTTGTTGAGTTCCTCGATGACCTCTTTGCTTCCGGATGCGGTGCAACCTGTACCACCGCATACCAAAATGTGCATTTTAATAGCCATAATCGCTCTTTTGGGGTGGTTAGGTTTTAGATTGATCTGTAGTTAGCCGGCAGGATGCCTTCGATGAGCTCGCCATTGAGAATATACTTCTCGATAAGCTCCTGTGCGCGGGCGATGTTGACATTGCCGAAGACGACGGGATCCTTTCCGGGGATGGTGACTTCGACAGTGGGCTCGGAGTGGCAGTAACCCATATCGCCGACCTGCATCACGAGAGCCTTGATCTGACGCTTGTCGATCTCGCTGATGAGATAGTTCATGGTTTCCTTCGCACCCGAGGCGATACCGCTGGTGGCCATACCGACCTTGATTTGAATGATAGCTTCGGAAGAGTTGCTGTTTTCACGCATTGACATCTTGCCTAGCATACCTTCTTTCATCTTGCGGAGATCCGCGAGATTCTTGATTTTATCCATAGGTTTCCTCCAATGATTTGAAATAAATGATTATAAGTTGCAATATAGTTCATATTTATCCGCCAAAAATAATCCAATTTTCGATGATAACCAAAGTTTTTCTAATTTTGTACACCTTTATAATATGGCAGCAATGAACGAAACCACTGGAAAGGCCGGGCGCAAGGGTATTGCGCTCCACTGGAAGATTCTGATCGGCATAGGTTTGGGTGTCGTGGCCGGCATCCTGCTGTGCAAGATAACTCCTTACGAGAACTGGTCTCCCTACATAAAGTGGGCGGGCGACATGTTCCTCCGCGCCCTGAGGATGATCGTCATTCCGCTGGTCTTCACCTCCATCGCGATGGGCGTGGCCGGAATGGGCACCACGGCGGCGCTGGGACGCATCGCCGGCAAGACGATTGCCTATTACGTGGTCACCACCCTGATTGCGGCCACCATCGGCCTTACGCTGGTGAATATCGTGAAACCCGGCGTGGGGGCGGAACTCAACCTCTCCGAGCAGGTCTCTACGGTGGGAGCCGTGGCCGACAATGCGGAAAAGGTCTCATTCATCGACCAGATCGTCCACATCGTGCCCGCCAACGTCTTCGAATCGGGCGCCAAGGGCGACCTTCTGCCCATCATCTTCTTCGCCATCATCTTCGGCCTCTTCATGACGAAGGTCGAAAAGCGCTACAGCGACACCCTTTCCGACGTACTGACGTCGGTCTACGAGGTGATAATGAAGATAACCTTCGCCATCATAAAACTGGCCCCCTACGGCGTCTTCGCCATCGTGGCCAACATCGTGGGCAAGCAGGCTGACAACCCCGCCGCGCTGCTCTCGATGCTCAAGAGCCTCGGCGTCTTCGTGCTGTGCGTCTGGGGCGGACTACTGCTGCAGGGCGGGGTCGTGCTTCCCGCGCTGGTGCGTTTCCTCGGCAAGCAGAACCCCTGGAAACACATCTCTAAGATGTCGAGCGCCATACTTACCGCCTTCTCGACCTGCTCCTCGGGAGCCGCCCTTCCCATCAACATCCGCGACTCGCAGGAAAAGTGCGGCGTCTCGCCCAAGATCGCCAGCTTCGTGCTCCCTCTGGGCAGCACCATCAATATGAACGGAACGGCCCTCTACGAGTGCGTGGCGGCCATTTTCATAGCCCAGGCATACGGCATCGACCTGACCATAGTGCAGCAGATAGTAATCGTCCTGACCGCCCTGCTGGCGGCTATCGGCACCGCCGGAATCCCTATGGCGGGAATGGTGATGCTCGCCATTGTCCTCGGAGCGGTAGGACTGCCTCTCGAAGGTGTGGGAATAGTGCTTGCGGTGGAGCAGTTCTGCGATATGCCGCGTACGATGATAAACTCCTACGGCGACGCCTGCGGAGCCGTCATCATCGCCCACAGCGAGGGCGAAACCCTTACGGTAAACGATTAGCGGACGACGACCACGAAACGGTCCTTGCCCGAAAGATCCTGACGAACCGCTGCGCCCTCGAAGAGCGCGGCGGTTTCGTTTGCCAGCGACTCGTTGACTTCCAGATAGATACGGCCGCCGGGAGCGAGCATCGCATCACACCAGGAACGGATTGCGCGGTAGTAGCGGAGCGGGTCGTCGTCGGGGACGAAGAGGGCTTCCGCAGGCTCGTAGTCGAGCACGTTGCGACGCATCTGAGCCTTCTCGGACTCCCTCACATAGGGGGGATTCGAGACTATGATGTCGAACTTCGGAAGGCCTGCGGGCGGGGCCTGGAGGATATCCGCCCTGAAGAAGACGGGGCGGGCTCCTGAGAGCTTCACCCGCTGGCGGCAGGCCACTGCGAGGGCATCGTCGGAGAGGTCGCAACCGAAGACCTGGGCGGCGGGAAATTCCCTTGCCATGGCGTAGGCTATACAGCCGCTTCCGGTGCACATATCCAGGATGTTGAACTGCTGCTCCTCTTCGAGTTCCATATTTTCGCAGTCGTTCATCACCATAGCGGCCAGTTCCTCCGTCTCGGGACGTGGAATGAGCACGCCGGGAGCGACGCGGATGCGCATCCCGCAGAATTCGGCATAGCCGGTGACATACTGCAGGGGGCACCCCTGCTCCATCCGGACGAGGGCCTCCTCAATTTCCTCCTCCCGCGCGCCGATAAGGGTATCGGGCTCCGAGAGGCATTTGTAGGGTTTGATGTCGAGAAAGTGGCACAGCAGTGCCGAAGCGGCTGCGCGGGCCTCCTCCACGTGGTAGAGCGGAGCCAGGCGCGAGACCGCCGACAAGATGAATTCCCTGTAAGTCATCAGTCGAAATAGCCGTTGTCATCGACTCCGGAGATGCCCAGGTCGTCGGAAGAGGAGCCGGTGCAGGCGAAACTTGCCTTCCAGCCGAGAGGCGGGACGAAGGTGTCGTCGGAGTTGATGTTTATGGAGGGATCGTTGTAAATCTTCTTGAAGAAGAGTCCGAAGATGGGCAGCGCCATATTGGAGCCGCCGCCGAGGGCGAGGCTCTCGAAGTGGACCTGGCGGTCCTCCGCGCCCACCCATACGCCGGCCGTGAGCTTGGGACTATAGCCTATGAACCAGCCGTCGGACTGGTCGTTGGTGGTACCCGTCTTGCCCGCCACGTTGGAGATGCCGTATTTCCACTTCAGGCGGCTCGCAGTACCCTCGTTGACCACGCCCAGCATCAGGTTGACCATAAGGTAGGCGGTGGGGTCTCCGATAGCCTCCCTCTTGCGGGAGGAGAAGTTGGCCAGCACGTTGCCGTCCTTGTCTTCGATGCGGTTGACCAGCATCGGGTAGGTATAGACGCCGCGGCTGGGATAGGTGTTGTAGGCTGCGACCATCTCATAAACGGAGAGGTCGCAGGAGCCCACGCAGAGCGAATAGACGGGGTCGAGATAGCTGCCGATGCCCAGCTTGCGGCACATATTGACCATCGACTCGGGGCCGAACTGCTTCATCAGGTATGCCGATATGTTGTTGGAACTGTGGGTGAGGCCCCACTTGAGGGTGACGGTGCGGCCGATATAGGTCGCCTTGTCGGTGCTGTGCGGGGTCCAGACCGTCTCCCCTATGGTAAAGGAATAGGGGACGTTGACCACCTGGGAGCAGGGGTTGTATCCCTCCTGCATAGCCAGGGTATAGAGGAAGGGCTTGATGGTGGAACCCACCTGGCGCTTACCCTGGCGGCCGTTGTCGTATTTGAAGAAACGGTAGTCCGGGCCTCCGACATAGGCCTTCACCTTGCCGGTGTGGGGCTCCATTGCTATCAGGGCGCTGCGGAGAATCGACTTATAATATTTAATGGAGTCGTACGGGGTCATCAGGGTGTCCACGTAGTGGTTCTTGTTCCAGGCGAAGACGCGCATGTTGACCGGCTTCTCGAAGGAGGCGAGGATCTCGTTCTCGGGAATTCCCTCGGCCTTCATTCCTACGTAGCGGTCGCTCCAGCGGACGGCCTGCTTCATCACCGTTTCGATGGTCTCTTCGGGAATGTCGTTGGAGAAGGGAGCGTGGCGCTTGTATTTCAAATCGTTGTAGAAGGCCTTCTGCAGTTCTCCGCCGAGGTGCTCCGCAACGGCCTCCTCCGCATATTTCTGCATCCTGGAGTCGATGGTGGTATAGATGCGCAGACCGTCCTTGTCGAGGTTGTACTGGGTGCCGTCGGGCTTGAGGTTCTTGTTGAGCCAGCCGTAGAGAGGGTCGTTCTTCCAGAGGAGAGAATCCACGCGATAATCCTCAACCTGCTTGTAGGAGGAGCGCTTCGGCTCCTTTGCGTTCATTGTCTTGCGGAGCATATCGCGGAAGTAGGCGCCGATGCCGGAGTTGTGGTCCTGCTGCTGATATACCAGCTCGATTGGAATCTGCGAGATGGAATCGCAGTCGTGCTGGGAAAGGTAGCCGTTCTTCACCATCCTGCCAAGAACGTGGTTGCGCCTCTCGAGCGACCGTTCGGGATTGATGGCGGGGTTGTAGCGGGTGGGCTTGTTGACCATTCCCACCAGGCAGGCCCCCTCCTCCACCGTCAGCTCGCCCGGATCCTTCGAGAAGAAGGTGTTGG
This sequence comes from Bacteroidales bacterium, assembly GCA_017616655.1. Lineage (GTDB taxonomy): Bacteria > Bacteroidota > Bacteroidia > Bacteroidales > UBA932 > Cacconaster. Next base: position 41,169 of record JAFZXU010000067.1, on the reverse strand, counting down.
CCGCGGCGCGTATGCCGTATGCGTTGCTGCCGAAGAAGATGGTGTTGAGATACATCGTCACTATCTCGTTCTTGGTGTAGTTGCGCTCCAGCTTGACTGCGGTAATCCACTCCTTCAGCTTGGTAATCACCAGTTTGATGTATTTGACGCCGGGAATCTTGCTGTTCATCTCGTCCCTCGGGTAGAGCGACTTGGCCAGCTGCTGGGTTATGGTCGAACCGCCGCCCTGGCTGGAATTGCCCAGCAGGATGGTCTTGACTCCGACGCGTGCGAGGCCGCGGAAATCTATGCCCGAATGTTTATAGAAACGGGAGTCCTCGGTGGTGACCGCGGCATCGATCAGCGACTGCGGCAGGTCTTCGAACTTGACGTACGAACGGTTTTCCAGATGGTATGTACTGAAGGTCTTGCCGTCTTCCGAAATGAGGAGGGTGGCAAGGTTGCTGTCGGGATCCTCAAGCTCCTCGAACGAAGGTATCTCCGCGAAGAGGGCTACCAGCAGGAGCATCAGGGCAAAGAGTCCTATCGGCACCAGGATGATGCCCCAGAACCATTTCTTCAGCTTTTTCTGTTTCTCTGTATCCATATTTTGTCCGGCGGTTTTTTAACTACGTTAAAGCTTTCGCATTGTGCAAAAATAGGAATAATTATTTTGAAATATGCCCACTTTATCCCTTACTTTGCAGTCTCTTGAACAAAAAGAAACAAAGCGAAGTTGGAATATGGGAGCGAATCTTGTCATAGTCGAGTCGCCTGCGAAGGCCAAGACGATAAACAAATTTCTGGGAGATGATTATACGGTGAAGGCAAGTTTCGGACACGTCCGGGACCTGCCCGCCGACAAGCTGAGCATCGATGTAAAAGGCTCTTTCGAGCCCAGATACATCGTGCCCGCAGATAAGGAGAAGGTTATCAGGGAGCTTTCGGCGGCGGCAGCCAAGGCCGACACCGTGTGGCTTGCATCCGATGAAGACCGCGAGGGAGAGGCAATCGCATGGCATCTTGCCGACACCCTGAAACTCGACCCCGCCTCCACCCGCAGGATCGTTTTCCACGAAATCACGAAGAACGCCATCCTCAATGCGGTGAAGAACCCCCGCGACATAGATATGAACCTCGTCAAGGCGCAGCAGGCACGCCGCGTGCTCGACCGACTCGTGGGATACGAACTCTCCCCCGTCCTCTGGAAGAAGATCAAGGGAGGCCTTTCCGCAGGCCGCGTCCAATCTGTGGCCGTAAGACTCATAGTGGACCGCGAGAGGGAGATCAACGCCTTCAAGGCGCAGGGATTCTATCGCATCGACGCCGACTTCATCACCCCCGAAGGAGCTCTCGTCAAGGCTACCCTCGACCATAAATTCGCCACCGAGGCGGAAGCGAGGGCATTCCTCGAGAAGTGCAACGGAGCCTCTTTCACCATCTCCTCAGTGGAGAAAAAAGAGACATTCCGCAGCCCCGCAGCCCCCTTTACCACCTCGCTGCTGCAGCAGGAGGCGGGTCGCAAACTGGGATTCTCCGTAAGCCAGACGATGTCCACCGCACAAAGGCTCTACGAAGCCGGACTCATCACCTATATGAGAACCGACTCCACCAACCTCTCCGCCCTGGCAATCGCCGCCTCCAAAGATGTGATCTGCAACAACTTCGGAGAGGAGTATTCCCGTCCCAGGAATTACAAGACCAAGGCTAAAGGGGCCCAGGAGGCGCACGAAGCAATCCGCCCTACATATATTAATAATCCCGAAATAAACGGCACTGCGACCGAAAAGAGGCTGTATGAACTCATCTGGAAGAGAACGGTAGCATCGCAGATGGCTGACGCCCGCATAGAGCGCACCACCGTCTCCATCTCCTCCGACAGATTCCCGGAAAAGTTCACCGCCCAGAGCGACAAGATCCTTTTCGACGGTTTCCTGAAGCTTTACTTCGAAAGCACCGACGACGAGGAGACGGCCGCCGAGACACCCGTAATCCCTCATCTTTCAAGGGGAACCGCCCTCTCCGCATCGGAGATGACCGCGACCGAATCCTTCACCCAGTGTCCTCCCCGATACAGCGAGCCTACCCTGGTCAAGAAACTCGAGGAGCTGGGCATAGGCCGCCCTTCTACCTACGCCCCCACCATCAAGACAATCATGGACAGGGGATACGTGATGAAGGGTGACAAACCCGCCGAAGAGCGCGAGATCCGCCTCCTCAAACTGCGGGGCGGCGTCATCACCCCGGCAATCAGGAAGGAGAAGACCGGAGGCGAGAAGAAAAAGCTCTTTCCGGAGAATATCGGCATCGCCGTAACCGACTATCTGACAGAGTCTTTCCCCGACATCGTGGACTACGGTTTCACAGCCCGGGTGGAGGAGGATTTTGACAGGATAGCAGGCGGCAAGAAGGTCTGGAACAAGGTCATCACCGACTTCTACTCAGCCTTCCACAAGAGCGTCGAGGAGAGCCTAGTGGAGAAGGCCCGCAAGACCGAACGCATTATCGGCACCGACCCTGCAACCGGAAAGCCCGTGATTGCCAGGATCGCCCGCTACGGAGCCATCGTCCAGCTGGGCGGCAACGACGACGCCGACAGGCGTTTCGCCTCCCTTCCGGACGGTATGCTCATCGAGAGCATAACCCTCGAAGAGGCTCTCAGGCTGCTGCAGCTCCCACGCTGCCCGGGCAAGTACCAGGGCAACGACATGACCGTGGCCATCGGCAAACTCGGCCCGTATGTGAAATACATAGACCCCAAGGCCGGAAAGGCCAGATTCGTCTCCATTCCGAAGAGTCTCAGCCCCTACACCATTACCGAATCGGAAGCAGTCGGGCTGATTCTCGCCGACGAGCAGAAATCGGCGTCCAGAGGCCCTATTGCCGAGTTCAAGGAGCAGGACATACAGATTCTCAGCGGTAAATACGGCCCCTACATCAAGCATGCGGGTTCAAATTATAAGATACCACGCGGAACAGACCCCGCCTCCATCGATCTCGAGAAGGCTCTCGAGATTATCGGCAAGGGGCGCAGGAAGGCCTGAGCCGCCGTTTCGGCCGAATCATCGGTTGTAGAGTATTTGTAAAGACGGAACATTGATTTTTTTTCAAAAAAGTATTACAATGTTTCATTTTTTAACTACTTTTGCTCTCTATGAAAACCATTCCCAAGCCGTCGGTTTACCACATTGACGACACCGACAAAAAAATTCTCAAATTCCTTGTCAAAAACGCAAGGATGCCCTATCTGGAAATAGCCCGCGAATGCGGCGTTTCCGGAGCAGCTATACATCAGAGAGTCAAGAAGATGGAAAACAGCGGGGTCATTACCGGCTCCCGCCTTCTTGTAAAGCCTTCCACCCTTGGCCTCAATGTTTGTGCCTACATCGCAGTATCTCTGTCTAACGGCGACCTGGACAATACCATAGAGGCTTTGAGAGTTATTCCAGAAGTTGTCGAATGCCACTTCATCACGGGAGAATTCGGAATGTTGCTTAAGATTTATTGCTCCGACCACAATCACCTCATGGATGTGATCTGCAACAAACTCACCAGCATTCCCGGTATCCGCAAGACCGAAACCTGGCTTTCGCTCAACCAGGCGATCGACCGCCAGATCTGGGTTGACAATTACTCGGAAAAGACCAAGAAGAAAAAATAATCCTCACCGGCAGAGCGCCGATGCGATTTCGAAATCCTCGGGGGTGGTTATCTTGAAATTGCCCCTGAGGCCTTCACACAGCGTTATCCTGAAGCCCGCCGCCTCCACTACCGACGCATCGTCGGTGAAAGAGGTGGAGTAGGCCTGTGTGTATGCCGACTTGAGAATCTCGGAGCGGAAAACCTGCGGGGTCTGGACCGCCACGACCTTCGAACGGTCTATCGGGAAGGAGCTCCCGGAAGGCTCCACCTCGCGCAGCGAATCTATTGCCGTAATCACCGGAATCACCGCCTCGCAACGCCGGGCGGCATCGAACATCCGCGCCAGGAACTTCTTCGTCACGAAGGGCCTCACGCCGTCATGAACTGCCACCAGAGCCCCGTCGGGAACATATTTCAATGCGTTCTGAACCGAGTGGAAACGAGTTATCCCGCCGGTGGCCATCGAATAGCGCTCGAGGAATCCGGTGGAGGCGCAGTACTCCTTCCACATCTCCTTTCCGGAGGCGGGCAGCACGATTACCAGCCCTATCGAGGGGTCGTACTCCAGGAAGCGCTCGACGGTGAGGCGCAGGATCGGTTTTCCGCCCAGTTCCAGAAATTGTTTCGGGACCGCCGCGCCCATCCTCAGGCCTTCGCCCCCGGCCATTATTACGGCATACTTTTTCCTGTCCATCAAATATTTTTGTAAAAAATATTGCAGTTGTGCAAATGTAGAACTTTTTTTGAGTATTTTTGCTATTCGTACTAACCGCTAATCCTATTAACCCCAAATGGCACTCAATTTTCTTACTCAAGACCTCGCTATAGACCTTGGAACGGCCAATACCGTCATTTTCATGAACGACAAGAAAGTGATCGACGAGCCTTCCATCGTCGCAATAGATAAACTCACCGGAAAACTCATCGCCGTCGGCTCCAAGGCAAAGGAGATGCACGAGCGCACGAGCCCCAACATCCGCACCGTACGCCCCCTGAAGGACGGAGTGATCGCCGATTTCGACGCCGCCGAGATGATGATCCGCGGCTTCATCGGGATGATCAACTACAAGAAGAGCTTCTTCGCCCCCAGCCTCAAGATGGTGGTCTGCATCCCCTCCGGTTCCACTCCGGTGGAGATCCGCGCCGTCCGTGACGCAGCGGAGCGCTCCGGCGGACGCGACGTAGCCCTCATCTTCGAGCCCATGGCCGCAGCCCTCGGTATCGGAGTCGACGTCACGGCTCCTTCCGGCAGCATGATAGTCGATATCGGAGGCGGTACCACCGAGGTGGCGGTCATCTCCCTCGGAGGCATCGTGGCCGACGAGAGCATCAAGACCGCAGGCGACGTCTTCACCAGCGACATCCAGCAGTACATGCGCCAGCAGTACAACATCAAGGTGGGTGAAATCACCGCGGAGCGCATAAAGATCGAAGTCGGCGCCGCCATCTCCGACCTCGACGAACCCCTCGAGCCCTGCATCGTCAGCGGCCCGAACCTGATGACGGTCCACCCCGTGGAGGCATCCGTCTCCTCGCAGGAAATCGCCCACTGCCTCGACATGTCCCTCGTCCGTATAGAACAGGCAGTCCTCTCCGTACTGGAGCAGACCCCTCCCGAGCTCTACGGCGATATCGTCAAGAAGGGTATCTTCCTCACCGGCGGCGGAGCCCTCCTCAGGGGCCTCGACAAGCGTCTGGCAAAGAAGATCAACATACCGTTCCACGTTGCGGAAGACCCTCTGCGCGCAGTCGCAAGGGGCACCTGCACCGCATTGAAGAACTCCAACCGTTTCAACTTCCTGATGAGATAACGTCCAGATGAGGCGCTCCGAGCTTATCTCCCTCATCTCCACCGTGCTGCTGTTCCTCGCCCTCGAGATACTCTCGATAATGATGGCGTCAAACAACAGCATAGTGCAGCGCTACCGCATCATGGGGGCCATCCGCAACACCCAGACCTCGATGTGGAAGACCTCCCGCAAGGTGCAGTACTTCATCAACTACCGGGTGGAGAACGAGAAGCTCGCACAGGAGAACCTCGCCCTCAGGCAGGAACTCGACCTTTACAAGACGGCGGCGGACGCCGTGGATTCGGTAAGCAGCAAAGCGGGATACACCTACATCCTGGCAAGGGTGGTGAAGAATTCCACCAACAAGCAGCACAACTTCATAGTCCTCAACCGCGGACGTAACGACGGCATCGAGACGGGTATGGGAGTGATTACAGACAACGGAGTGGTGGGCGTGGTCAACGCCGTGCAGGACGACTATTCGCAGGTGATCTCATTCCTGAGCGCCGACCAGAGGGTCAGCGCCAAGATAGCGGGCAACGGCACCTTCGGCCCCCTCGCCTGGAAGGGTCGTTCCGTCAGGCAGGCCCGCATGACGGAGATTCCCGAGCATACGGAGGTCAATCCGGGAGACACCATCCTCACCAGCGGATTTTCCACCATATATCCGCCGGACATACCTCTCGGCAAGGTTACCAAGGTATTCGACAACGGCGTCTCCATAGACATCAACGTGGAGCTCTTCCAGAATTTCGGGGCGCTCCAGCACGTCTATGTGGTGGCCAACAACAATGCAGGACAGATAAAACAGCTTGAGAAATGAGAAGCGGGCTCTGGAACATAATACTCTTCGTGCTGATTTTCATCCTCCAGGTGCTGATCTGCAACTATGTGGAGCTCGGGGCTTACATCTACATCTGCCTCATCCCGCTGCTGGTGATAAACATCCCGATGAAGACCGACATCCGCGTCACGATGCTCGCCGGCTTCGCCATCGGACTGCTGCTCGACGTCTTCGCCAACGGAGTGCTGGGCCTCAACGCCGCGGCAGCCACGATGCTGGCAGCGTTCAAGGGCTCCGTCTTCCAGAGGACGGTCAACAAGGAGCACCGCTACAACATAGAGGTCCCCTCGATGCGCAACGTCGGCATATTCAACTACATCGGCTACCTGGCCGTCTGCACCGGCATCTACATGGTGACCTACACCCTGCTCGAGTGTGTCTCGCTCAGGCCGTTCTTCTTCATCCTGCTCAGGATACTCATCAGCCTGGTGATCAACGTCGCCCTCATGGCTATCATCAGCAACTCTATCATGGACAGGGAGTAGGCGATGGACATCAATTCTGACAGGAAGGACGTTCTGCTGATCGGCGTGCTGGTCATCTTCGCCATCATCGTCATCAAGCTCTTCTCCATCCAGATCATCAACTCCGAATACCGCGAAAGCGCCCAGAACAACGCCCTCAAGTTCGAGACCCGCTATCCCGCACGCGGCCTGATAAGGGACCGCGAAGGGCGCATAATAGTGGGCAACAAGATAACCTACGACATCCACGTAACCCCCTACAACGTACCGGAGTTCGACACCCTCGAGTTCTGCCGCATCTTCGACGTCGACACCTCCTACATCAACGAGAGGTTCCGCTTCTACAAGGCCAACCGCCGCAAGATAGGATACCAGTCGATGACCATACTCAAGCAGATTTCCGGCGAGCAGTACAACGTCTTCGTGGAGAAGGGATTTATGTTCCCCGGCTTCGAGGGGGTGCCGAGAACCTCGCGCACCTACAACTACAACGCCGGCGGCAACCTGCTGGGCTATATCTCCGAGGTGGACCAGGACTACATCCGCAAACACCCCGAATACCGCAGCGGCGACTATGCGGGCCGCACCGGAATGGAAGAGGCCTATGAGGAGATCCTGCGCGGACAGAAAGGCTATACCATCTACCTTCGCGACGCGCACAACCAGATAAAGGAGCACTACCGCGACGGCGAGAAGGACGTGGCGGCGGTGGCCGGCAAGGATGTCACCACCACCATCGACGCCCCCCTGCAGGCCTACGGCGAGAAGCTGATGCGCAACAAGGTCGGCTCACTGGTGGCTATTGAGCCCTCCACCGGCGAGATCCTGACAATGGTCTCCAGCCCGGGCATCAGCACCGACAAGCTGGCAGAGATCAACAAATACTACAACGAGATAGTCTCGAACCCCTACCGGCCGATGTACAACCGCGCCGTGATGTCCCCCCAGCCTCCGGGCTCCTGCTTCAAGGTGGTCAACGCCCTGATCGGACTGCAGGAGAAGGTGGTCACCCCGGCCAACCGTTACTCCTGCAACCGCGGCTTCATAGTGGGCAAGCTGAAGGTGGGCTGCCACGGCCACCCGAGTCCGCTCGATTTCTACCAGGCCATCCAGATGTCGTGCAACGCCTATTTCTGCCACGTCTTCCGCAACATCATCGACAACCCCAAGTACGGCAGCGTCAGGGAGGCGTTCAACAAATGGAAAGAGTATACCGAAAGTTTCGGGTTCGGCACCAAGCTGGGCACCGACATCCCTTCGGAGCAGGCCGGAACCATGCCGACCGCCGAGCGTTATGACAAACTTCACGGCAAGAACAAGTGGAAGTCCCTCTCCATCATCTCCCTCTCCATCGGACAGGGCGAAATCGGGTGCACGCCCCTCCACCTTGCCAATTTCGCGGCCACGGTGGCCAACAGGGGTTATTTCTATACCCCTCATATCCAGAAAGATACGCCCGAGATGCCCATAGATGAGCGCTTCAAGGAGCGCCGCTATACGATGGTCGACACATCCTATTTCAAGGAGGTCATAAAGGGTATGCAGATGGCCGTAAACGGCGGTCCCGGTTCCACCGCGAGGGTGGCGCAGATTCCCGGAATCACCGTCTGCGGAAAGACCGGAACGGCCCAGAACCCCCACGGAGACGAGCACTCCGTCTTCATCTGCTTCGCCCCGATGGACGATCCGAAGATAGCTGTCGCGGCCTATGTGGAGAATGCCGGCTTCGGCGCGACCTGGGCGGCCCCCATCGCTTCGCTGCTGGTGGAGATGTATCTCAAGGGGGAGATTTCACCCCAGAGGAAGGATCTTGAAAACCGCATCACCTCGACGAGCCTGATGCATAAAGTGAGAGTTAAGAAGAAATGACGCCGAAGGCTGTTCTCAACAAGAAACTGGACTGGGTCCTCATCGGGTGCTATATCTTCCTGGTCCTCTTCGGGTGGATGAACATCTTCTCGTCCTCCCTCGGCGATGCCTTCGCAGGGTTCGACTGGCAGGCCAAGTACGGCATGCAGATTATCTGGATCACCTCCGCCGTAATCATTGCGCTCTTTATCATCTATGTCATACCGGCCCGCTTTTACAGCGTCTTCGCCTGGTGGATGTACGCCTTCATGATACTCTCGTTGCTGGCGGTGATCGTTATGGGAAAGGAGATCAACGGCTCAAAGTCGTGGCTCGCCTTCGGCCCGTTCCAGATACAGCCGGCGGAGTTTTCGAAGATTTTTACGGCCATCGCCCTTGCGGCTCTGATGGAGAAGTTCAGCTTCAGGTTCACCAACCGGCTTGACGCGATTTCCGCCTTCGCGGTGATTGCGGTGCCCGCAGTGCTGATCCTGGCGGAGAAGGAGGCCGGCCTGGCGCTTGTCTATGTAGGTTTCCTGCTGGCCTTCTACCGCGAGGGAATGACCCCCTGGATCATCCTTTCGGGCCTCCTTGCGATAGCGCTCTTCATCCTTACCCTGGTGACTTCACCTTTTGCCACCATCCTGATTTTCATAGGAATGATCGTGCTCTACGTTTCGTTCCACTCCCGCAATTTCATAGTCAACAGCGCCATCGGCATCATCGCCATCATAATCGTTTCGTTCCTGCCGAGACTGGGGCGCATCGAGGCGGTTTCGGGTGTCTTCAACACCTTCTCTCCGGCGCTCTGGCTCACGATCCTGACCGTTCCGGTGGCAGTTTTCCTTATCATCAGATCACTCTACCGCAAGCGCAGCGACCACCTTCGAGGGGCGCTCGTGGCCTATCTGCTCGGCCTTGCGCTAATCTTCTCGGTGGATTTCGTCTTCGACCACGTGCTGCAGGATCACCAGCGGCTCCGCATCGAGACGCTCCTGGGCATCAAGGACGACCCTATGGGCGCAGGCTACAACGTGCATCAGTCGAAGATCGCCATCGGTTCGGGCGGCATCATAGGCAAGGGGTTCCTTCACGGCACTCAGACCCGTTTCGATTTCGTGCCTGAACAGAGTACCGATTTTATTTTCTGCACCGTGGGCGAGGAGTGGGGATTCTTCGGCGCGCTGGTCGTCATTATCTGTTATGTCGCGCTGATTATGCGGCTCTATAATTCTGCCGAGCGGCAGAAGAGCCGTTTCGCCCGGATTTACGGTTACTGTGCCGCGTCGTGTATCCTTATGCACGTGGTCATCAATATAGGAATGACGATAGGCCTCATGCCTGTCATCGGCATCCCGCTACCCTTCATCAGCTACGGAGGTTCCTCCCTCTGGGCCTTCACCATCTTACTTTTCATCTTTATAAGATTAGATTATGAAGGCCGTCAATAATATGTCTTTTACAATAAATTAAAGAAGATAATCAACAAATAATCATATAAAACTTCAAAACAATGCCTCTGAATTTCACAGAAAGACACAATGGCCCGAGAGAGGCCGAGCAGAAAGAGATGCTCAGGGCCCTCGGGTGCTCCTCGCTCGAAGAGCTTATCAGCCAGACAGTTCCGCAGGACATAATGCTCAAGGAGCCGCTGAAGCTGGATGCGGCTGTCAGCGAACATGAATACACCGCCGCCCTCAAGAAGACCGCCGCGAAGAACAAGAACTTCCGCAGCCTCATCGGAATGGGCTTCTACGGCACCGCTTCGCCCGCAGTTATAATGCGCAACATCTTCGAGAACCCCAGCTGGTACACCTCCTACACTCCCTACCAGGCTGAAATCTCCCAGGGACGCCTCGAGGCGCTGGTCAATTTCCAGACCATGATCTCCTCCCTCACCGGATTCAACCTCTCCAACTGCTCTATGCTCGACGACGCCACCGCAACGGCCGAGGCGATGAGGATGATGTTCGAGCTCCGCAGCCGCGACGCCGTGAAGGCGGGCAAGAACGTGGTCTTTATCGATGAGAAGATCTTCCCCCAGATTCTTTCCGTGCTCAGGACCCGCGCAACGGGACTCGGCATCGAAATCCGTATGGGCGAGTGGAAGAACTACGAATTCGAAGAGAAATGCTACGGCGCGATCGTGCAGTATCCCGCCGCAGACGGCGAGGTATGCGACTACTCCGCATTCTGTGAAAAGGCCCACGCCGCCGGCGCCCTCGTCACCGCCGAGTGCGACCTCCTAGCCCTCGCGCTCCTGAAGGAACCCGCTGCCTGGGGTGCCGACATCGCCTGCGGAGGCGCGCAGAGATTCGGCCTCCCAATGGGCTTCGGAGGCCCCGTGGCAGGATATATGGCTTGCTCCGACCAGTACCGCCGCAACCTTCCCGGCCGCATAATCGGCATCTCGGTGGACCGTCTCGGCAAGAAGGGCTACCGCCTTGCCCTCCAGACCCGCGAACAGCACATCAAGAGGGAGAGGGCGACCTCCAATATCTGCACCGCAACAGCGCTTCTGGCCTCGATGACCGGAATGTTCGCAGTATGGCACGGCCCCAAGGGCATCACCGAAATCGCGATGAACGCCTACGGCTATGCACACGCATTCGCAGCCAAGCTGAAGGAAGCCGGCTACATACTCACCAACGAGAACTTCTTCGACACCATCGAAATCGTCGGTGCAGACGTCGAAAAGATTCGTACAAAGGCACTCGCAGCAGGATTCAACTTCTTCTACACCGCTGACGGAAAGATCCGCATAAGCTTCGACGAACTCTCCAACTGCGCTGAGGCCAAGGCGCTCGGCGAGGTATTCGGATGCAAGGAGGGTTGCCCCGCAAAGCCCGAGGCTCCCGCATTCATGAAGCGCGAAACCCCGATCCTCACCCAGAAGATCTTCAACACCTACCACTCCGAGACCGAGATGATGCGCTACATCAAGAAACTCGAGCGCAAGGACATCTCCCTCACCCACTCGATGATTCCGCTGGGCTCCTGCACGATGAAGCTCAACGCCGCAGTCGAGATGATGCCCCTCTCCTGGAGCGAACTCGGCAACGTGCACCCTTATGCTCCCGTCGACCAGTGCGAAGGCTCGATGCAGATCATCAGGGATCTCGAGCACGACCTGGCCGTCATCACCGGTTTCTACGGCTGCTCGCTCCAGCCCAACAGCGGCGCGGCAGGCGAGTATGCCGGTCTGATGACCATCCGCCGCTACTTCCGGGCCAACGGAGGCGCGGACCGCAACATCATGATCATCCCCACCTCGGCACACGGCACCAACCCCGCTTCTGCTGCTATGGCAGGCTTCAACATCGTGCTGGTAAGCTGCGACGAACACGGCAACATCAACGTGGACGAGCTCCGCGAGAAGGCTGACGCTGCAGGCGCAAACCTCGCCGGAATGATGATCACCTATCCTTCGACCCACGGCGTGTTCGAGGTCAGGATCCGCGAAATCGTGGACATCATCCACCGCAACGGCGGCCTCCTCTACATGGACGGCGCCAACATGAACGCACAGGTAGGCCTCACCAACCCCGGCACCATCGGAGCCGACGTATGCCACCTCAACCTCCACAAGACCTTCGCTATGCCTCACGGCGGCGGCGGTCCCGGCGTAGGCCCCATCTGCGCTACAAAGGCCCTCACCCCGTACCTTCCCGGCCATCCAGTGGTTCCCGAGTGCGGCGGCAAGGGAATGGATGCGGTAGGCGCGGCTCCTTACGGCAGCCCCTTCCTGCTCCCCATCACCCACGCCTACATCAAGTTGCTCGGCCCCGACGGACTGCGCAAGGCTTCGGAGATTGCCATCCTCAACGCAAACTACATGTCGGCCAAGCTGATGCCCGAGCTCAAGACCCTCTACACCGGAGCTACCGGCCGCGTCGCACACGAGTGCATCATCGACCTGCAGCACTTCAAGGCAGAGTACGGAGTGGACGCAACCGACGTTGCCAAGCGCCTTATGGACTTCGGATTCCACGCCCCGACCCTCTCATTCCCCGTACACGAGACCCTTATGATCGAGCCTACCGAGAGCGAACCGCTCTCCGAACTCGACCGCTTCGTGGAAACTCTCAAATACATCGTCCGCGAGTGCGAGGATATCAAGGCCGGCAAACTCGACAAGGAGGACAACCCCGTCAAGATGTCGCCTCACACCGCAGAGGAGTGCTGCTCCGACAGCTGGAGCCACGCATATCCCCGCGAACAGGCTGCATATCCCCTCGAATGGGTACGCGACAACAAATTCTGGCCTGCCTGCGCCCGCGTCGACAACGGCTATGGCGACCGCAATCTCGTAACAATGGCAGAATAGTATGAAACGCTCAACTCTCAGGGTTTGCGCTGCTTTTTCCCTTATGGCGCTCTTTCTCCTTGCGGGAGCCACTGAGGCTTCCGCAAGGAAGAAGGCGGTCAAAAAAGCTGAGCCTGCAGTAAAGGTCCAGACCAACGACAAGGGCTATTACAAGGACATCTTCATGGACAGCGGCATCGGAGTCACCTCCAGGAAAGACCTTCCCGTGGCCAGGTATCTGGGACTCCAGATGGAGGCATTCATCTCCAGCGCCTCCGCAGAACTCTCCGCAACCGACACCATTCTCCAGAACGAACTTCTCGTAAGCTCCGCAGTGGATGAAAACGGCTGCCTGCTCTATCCCGACGGCTCTCCCCGCTTCAGGATGGTCTATATGAACGGCGGCAACGCGATGAACCTATCACACGCCCTCGGCGATGCCGGAAGGCAGGTATTCATCGACTTCGTACACGCCGGCGGCAGCTATCTGGGTTCCTGCGCAGGAGCCTTCTTCCCCTGCCACTACAAGCTGATGGATGACGGCGTGAAGGACTACAGCCCCGAATATATCGGCATCTGGCCCGGCGTGGTACGCAACACCCTGCTGACCAGAACTCCCACCGGCGTCAAGATCGAACCCGGCAGCGCGCTGCTGAAGTATTATGACTTCGGAGGCGACATGTATGTGGACAGCGTCTTCCACAACGGAGGCTGCCACGCAGTGGAGGATACCCTCTGGCCCGCCAACGGCGAGGTCCTGGCCCGTTTCGACACTTCGAACATCAAGACCAAACGCGAGTTCAACGGCAAGCCCGTGATCTGGTCCGTAAAGGAGAAGGAGGAGTGGGGCCGCGTCATCTCCTGCGGTTCGCATCCCGAGGGAGTCAACTACGGCGACCGCCTGCAGCTGATGGGCGCGATGGTGAAATATGCTATTGAAGGTAACGCACCCGCACGCGTGAAGGGCGAGCTGACCATCGGAGAACCCCGCCTTATGAACAAGGGCACCCGCGATGCCGACCCGGCTTTCACCAAGATCGGAGACAAGCAGTATCACCACTTCACGGTGGAGGTACCCGAAGGAATCGACACCCTCAAGGTCGAACTCCGCAGCGTCAGGGGATTCGAGGATTTCGAGATGTATCTCTTCGTCAATCCGGACGAATTCGCCTTCAAGGAGAATGCAAAGTATATGGATATCTCCCTCAATGCGAACAAGGCCCTCATAATCCCCGCTCCGAAGCCCGGAAAGTACTATATATCAGTCTTCTGCAACACCACCGTCACTGCGGTTGAGACCGCCTGGGGCGTACGCTACACCGGCCGTCTCGATGTCCTCAACGGCGTACCTTACACAGTGGGAGTGAATCTGCCACCAGTGGAGGAGAAAAAGAAATAACTGATGAAAAAGCCCGCTGACCGCGGGCTTTTCTTTTACAGTTCGAAGTTTACCGTGGTATCGTAGTCGTACCAACTCCGCAGGGCCAGGGTGATATTCTTCTGGTCATAGACGTTGCTGTACTGGGTATCCTCGACCTTTCCGCCGGGGATAGGAAGATCGACCCAGTGAACCTGGGCGAGACACTCCTGGGCCTCCTCGAAAGTGAGGATGCCATAGTGCTGCTTCAGGTAGTTCCCGGCAGTCTCGTAACGCCACCAGCTGCGGCTGTGGGGATTTCCGACCGCGATATCGGGTTCGGTGGTGTAATACTTGGGGGAGAGCAGATGGTTGGTGACCAGCATATACTTCTCTTCCGCGGGCTTGCGGACTATCATGGTCTTCCAGCCTTCCTCCTTGTCGAACTCTATCACGGCCACGTCCCCTCCGGCATCGGCCACCATATAATGATAGCCCGAACCGACAGAAGCGTCGTGCCTGATATCCACCGTTTCCAGCATTGCCAGCGCCTCTTCGACCGTAGCGCAGCGGTCGAGCCACAGGCGCATTATCATAGTCGTACCTACATCGTGCTTTTCGGTCTCCTGCTGCGATGCCTGCTTGGGCAGGGCCATGATGGAGGTACAGAGACCCTTCTCATTTATGCCGTCCACGGGAGCGTAGATGGCGGCCAGGCAGTTCAGTTTCTTGGCAAATGATACTGGGAGTTTTTCCAGACCGTACCCGAAGTGCGACATATCGCTCACCGCAATCGAGGCATAACCCTTCTTCGGCCTGGAGATGGTAACCATTGTGGGATTCTTGAAATAATCGTAGTTGCGGCCGTACCAGTAGCCTTCACCGTCGGCCTTGGTGGCCTGGAAACTGGTGCAGTTCATCAACTCCAAATCGCCGTTCTCGTCGGCCACCTGAGCGCTCTTGATCTTGATGGGAATGCCCTTTCCGATGCGCTTGATGACATAATCAAGCAATTCGGCGTTTGTATCCACATCCTTGGAAACAACGTCGTCAAGGTCGTAAGCCGCCTTGTATTCCATCGTGTAGAGGTAGGGATTCTCGCCCACCTGACTTACGGTTTTCAGTGTGCGGATCTCCCCGCCCCAGATACACATCACCGCCACGCACAACGCCGCAAGGATTCCGATAACCCAAAGAAGAAATTTTTTCATAACTGTTCAATTATTGAAACATTAATTATGTGATTTATACGACATACAGGTCGTCTAACGTAATCTCGTTCTGAATCATGTTCATATAACTGTTGCGGGCGATTCCGTTCGCTGTGACCATGACCAGGTGAACCGTGCGTTTGTCCTTTGACAATTGACGATAAGCGTCAACCTTGTTCTCCAGATCCTGAGCATAATCCCTGTCGATTGTGAAGACTGTCGTCGAATGCTTCATTTCACAAAGGTCGGTGAAACCGTCGGCACGCTGCATGACAAGGTCTATCTGCGCCCCTCGCCTGTTCTCCGTCCCCTTAGTGAACCACGAACAGACGTTTGTCTGGACGCCGGAGATGCCGAGGGCAGCCTTGATCTGCCGGATATGCTGGAGGCATACACGCTCGAAGGCGTATCCCTTCCAGGTGTTGTGCGACGACGACGTGAAGGTATTCGACCAATAGTGCTCATCACTGAAGGCGTTCTTCCTGATGCACAGATAATAGAAGAGCGTGTAATTGTCCACCATCTGGTACAGGGCGTTCGTCTCGGCAGTATCGGCAGATGCGAAACGGCGGATGAAACCGCACTCTTCCAAATCTTCCAGTATGGTAGTGAACGTGCCCCCGTCCGAGAGCTTGCTCTCTCGCAGGATATCGTCCCTGGTCATGCCTGACTTCCTGCCGTCGCTGAGGCATTCGATGACCTTGAGGTAATTTTTCGGGCTTTTGAACAGGACGGAATACAACGCGTCAAACTCGTCACGCAACTGAGCCGTCTCCGAGAAAAACATCTGGTCGATGTTCTGCGCGGCACTCATCCCCTTTTTCAGGAAGCTCCAATAGTAGGGGATGCCGCCAAGAATCATGTAGAGTTCCAAAATGTCTTTCCTCGCAAGTACCAGATTGGCGCCTTGAGCAAATAGTTCGCACTCATGGAGCGTGAAGGGAACAACCTTGATGCGGCTCGTAAGCCTTCCCCTGAGGCCCCCCTTGTCTTTCAGCAGTTTCTTGCTGATCCATGAGGTGGCGCTGCCGCAGACGATGAGTACGATGTCCTTCTCCTTGCGCGCCGTTGCCCATCCGTTCCAGAAACTCTCCAATGCACCGATTAAGTTTCCCTTAGGCGTATCCATCCAGGGCAATTCGTCGATGAACAGGACTTTTTTCCCGGCCGGAGCAACGTTTATGAGCTGTTTCAGCAGTTCGAACGCATCAATCCAGGTCTTGGGGATGGCACACTTCATTCCGGCAGCGGTCAGAGAGTTGCGGAATGCCGTCAACTGTTGCCGCAATGTCCCTCTTGCGACCCCCGTGTGTTGGAAGCAGAATTGGTAATTGAAGGTTTCCCGGACAAGGTATGTCTTGCCGACACGTCTCCTTCCATATACTGCACAAAACTGAGACTCCTCCTTGTCCAAAAGGCCAAGTAGCTCCTGTTGCTCTTTTTCGCGTCCTATAATCATGGCCATCTATTTATATTTCCGCTGCAAATATAATAAAAACATCTCTATATCCAGCGGAAACCATCAAATTTGCGGGCATTTCCGCTGAGAATAGCACATAATTCATTATTAAGATTATTTGTCACTCAGTGGTCAAACATCAAATCAGCCCATAAAACATCATCAGTGAAGAAGAGATGCCCGATCAGGTCGGGCATGACGATATTATAATTTAGGCCCTCCTTTGGCGGAGCGGATGTTTCACTTCAAACCCGTGCCACCCTCGGCAACGTTAGAGGGAGGGGCCCACGAAGTGGGAGGGATGAAGCGAAGCGGAAGGTTTAAAGGGGAACATCCCGAAGCCGATAAGGAAGGGCCCGGGCTAGATTTCGATCCAGTCGATAGCGATGCCGCGGCGCTCCATGCCGCGGAACCAGGTCATCTGGCGCTTGGCGAACTGATGGATCGCGATGCGGAGCTTTTCCACCATCTCGTCATAAGGCAACTGTCCCGTCAGATACAGCGTAACAAACTTATACTCAAGCCCGTAGTAAAGCAGATTCTCCGCCGGGATGCCGCTGTCGAGAAGGCGTTTCACCTCCTCCACCATACCTTCCTTCAGGCGCGCCTCAAGCCGGGCGTCGATACGCGCGTTGCGCACCTCGCGGGAGACGGAGATGCCGATGTATTTTGTCTTCTTCGGCAGGAATGAAGTATGCGTCACCGGATGCGACTCCTCGTAAATCGCAATCTCCAGGGCGCGGATAAGCCGCTGCCTGGTATCATAATCGGTGGTATTGTGCGGCTTGCGGATGGCCTCGTAGCGAGCCTCGAGCTCCTCCATCGTAAGAGCGTCCAGTTCGGCCCGTAAAACCGGGTCCGCAGGAACGTCAGGAAGATAATAACCGCAGGTTGCAGCCTCGATGTAAAGCCCGCTGCCGCCGCACAGGATCGCCCGCTTCCCGCGCGAAACCACATCCTGATAAGCCTTCTCGAAATCGTGCTGATACTCGTAGATATTGTACTTGGTGCCGGCGTCAACGATGTCGATCAGATGATACGGAATCTCCCCGTAATCGGCCAGATCCTTGCCCGTACCGATATCCATACCGCGGTAAACCTGCCGGGAATCGCCAGAAAGGATTTCCCCGTCAAACTCGCGCGCAAGCAGAACCGCATAGCGGGTCTTTCCGGAGGCCGTCGGGCCGAGAACACATATCAGGTCGTAATCGTCGTACATCGTCAGAAAAGCAGATTCTCCCCCTCCGGCAGAAGCGCGTAACTGCGCCTGTGATGGGGCGTTATACCATATCTGCGGATTGCCTCGCGGTGCTCCGGGGTGGGATAGGCCATATTGCGGTCCCATCCGTACTGCGGATAATCCCTGGCAATCCGGCGCATATACTCGTCGCGGTGCGTCTTGGCCAGAACCGAGGCGGCGGCTATTGCGGCAACCTTCGCATCCCCGTGAACCACGCAGTGATAAGGAATCTTCGTTCCGTCGGGGGAAAAATAGGGCTTGAAGCGGTTGCCGTCCACGAAAACCGCCTGCGGACGCACCTCCAGGCCGTCCAGGGCCCGCTGCATACCTTCGATCGAGGCATTCAGGATATTGATACGGTCGATCTCTTCGGGTGAGACGGCCACCACCTTCCAGGCAATCGCCTCCTTTTCGATGCGCTCCCGAAGAGCGTTGCGGTCGGCTTCCGACATCTGCTTGCTGTCGTTCAGACGCGAGTCGTAGAAATCTTCGGGAAGAATCACCGCGGCAGCGAAAACCGGCCCTGCAAGGCATCCGCGGCCTGCTTCGTCGCATCCGGCAAGCAGAAGGCCTTCACCGGAAAGCAGACGCACCGTGCCCTCTATCGACTTGCGGGTATCGGGCTCCACCTCATGCAGAGCGAGGATATCGCGGATTCCAGCCTGACGCCAGAGGCGGGGTTGGATGAAATTCTTTCCGCAGACCACCTTCAGCTCCTTTTTATGCTTGAGACAGAGCGAAGAGATGCCGCTCAAAAGCTTCCCGTTCAGGCTCTGGCCATCCGCACGCCCCTCGGCCGTAAGCACAAGGTCTGCGGCTGCGATGCGCTCTTCGAGCGAAGCCATATCTCCGAAAAGGCGCCATCCGGGAGTGAGCTGCGCTCCGTAAAGGCAGTGAAGGGTGGCGCCGATACCGCCGGCCGCACCTCCGCCCGGAAGGGAGACATCGAGGCTGTGAAGTCTGGCAAATTCCTCCATGCGGCGTTCGAGCCGCTCCAGCATAGCCTCGTCGGCCCCTTTCTGCGGACCGTAAACCATCGTGGCGCCGTCCGGGCCGAGGAGGGGATTGTCCACGTCGCAGGCCACCAGCAGATCCACCCCTTCAAGGGCGGAGGGAGGACAGGTCTCCAGCATCCCGGCTCCGGCGTCGTTGGTGGCGCTGCCGCCGATACCCAGGACTATGCGCCTGACGCCCCTTCGGGCCGCATCCAGCATCACATGGCCCAGCCCGCGGGTGGTGGTCTTCTCGGGATTGCGCTCCTCGCGGGAAAGCATCGCAAGTCCGCACACCTTCGCCATCTCGATGAAGGCGGAATCCTCCCAGAAGAGCACCGGAGCCTTCACGGGCCTGCCGAGGGCGTCTTCACACCCGATTTCAAGGGTTTCGCTACTGCCGCCCAGCGAATCGCGAAGAACCTCCAGGGAGCCGTCTCCGCCGTCCGCCATCGGAAGTTTGTCGATGACAAGGCGCTCTTCGTCCCTGCCGAAAACCGAACGTCGGCGCAGGAAGGATTCAAGCGCACCGGCCACTTGGGAAGCGGTCGCCGCGCCCTTGAATTTATCCGGAACTATGAGTATCCTGCGTACCATTTCCCGCAAAGTTCGGCAATTATTCGTATTTGTGAAAACCAATTAAATACCTATATTTGCAGATTGTGTCAAAACACCTTGAAAATTAGAAATAAACAATAATAAATCACGCAAATGAAAAACTACGCTACCAAAAGCATCCGTAACATCGTCCTGCTTGGAGGTACCCGCAGCGGTAAGACCACGCTTGCGGAGACCATGATGTTCGAAGGCAAGGTCATCGACCGCAGAGGCACCGTCGAGGCCAAGACCACCGTATCAGACAATACCGAAGTGGAGCAGCTCTACCAGCGCTCCATTTATGCGACTCCCCTCTATGCCGAGTTCATGGACCACAAACTCAACATCATCGACGCTCCCGGCGCCGACGACTACATCGGAGGCCTTATCTCCGCATTCAAGGTTTGTGACGCAGGCATCATGGTCGTCAACGCACAGCAGGGCGTCGAGGTCGGTACCGAGATCCACGGCCGCTACGCCGAGAAATACAAGATGCCCGTCGCCATCGCAGTCAACCAGCTCGACGCCGACAAGGCCAACTGGGACGGCACCATCGACTCCCTCCACCAGGCATTCGGAAGCAAGCCGGTAGTGGTCCAGTACCCTGTGAACGCAGGTGTAAACTTCGACAGCTTCATCGACATACTCAAGATGAAGATGTACAAGTTCAAGGATGACAACGGCACCCGCGAGGAGTGCGAGATTCCCGCATCCGAGGCATCAAAGGCCGAGGAGATGCGCGCAGCCCTCGTCGAAATGGCCGCAGAGGCCGACGAGGAGCTGATGGAAAAGTTCTTCGACGCAGGTGACCTCACCGAAGAGGAGATGCACAAAGGCCTCAACATCGGTTTCACCAGCGGCAGCCTCTATCCCGTCTTCTGCCTCTCCGCAAAGAAGGATATCGGCGTAAAGCGCATCATGGAATTCATGATCGAGGTGGCTCCCGCCCCGCAACAGGACGGCACCAAGCCCACCTCCCTCTTCGTTTACAAGACCGCTCTCGAGCAGCATCTCGGCGATGTCACCTATTTCCGCGTGATGTCCGGCAAGATTGCTGAAGGACAGGATGTGGTCAACCCCGAGACCGGCGCCAAGGAGCGCATCTCCGCCCTCTATGCCGTAGCAGGCAAGAAGAAGGAGAAAGTCACCGAGCTCAACGCCGGCGACCTCGGATGTACCGTCAAGCTCAAGACCGTCAAGACCGACCAGACCCTCAACCAGCCCGGTTACGACGTGGTGGTTCCTCCCGTGGAGTTCCCCCAGTCCAAGTACCGCGCAGCCATCAAGGCAAAGGACGAGAAGGATGAGGAGAAGCTCGGCGAGGCTCTCAACCGCCTCAGCGCGGAGGATCCCACTATCGTAGTGGAATACTCCAAGGAGCTCAAGCAGACCATCATCAACTGCCAGGGCGAGCAGCACATCAATATCCTCAAGTGGCGCATCAACAACGACTACAAGATCGATATCGAGTTCATCGCTCCCAAGATTCCTTACCGTGAGACCATCACCAAGGTCGCTACCGCAACCTACCGCCACAAGAAGCAGTCCGGCGGTGCAGGCCAGTTCGGTGAGGTTACCATGCTCATCGAGCCTATCGTAGAGGGTGTGGAAACCGCAGGCAAGTTCAAGATCGACGGCAAGGAGCAGGTGATGAACATCAAGTCCAAGGAGGAGTTCGATCTCGCCTGGGGCGGCAAGTGGGAGTTCTACAACTGCGTGGTCGGCGGTGCAATCGACGCCAACTTCATGCCCGCTATCAAGAAGGGTATCGTCCAGCGTCTGGAGGAGGGTCCTCTTACCGGTTCCTACGCACGCGACATCCGCGTCTTCGTCTATGACGGTAAGATGCACCCGGTGGATTCCAAGGAAATCGCCTTCATCATCGCAGGCCGTAACGCTTTCCGCGAGGCCTTCAAGAATGCGGCTCCCAAGATTCTCGAGCCTATCTACATGGTCGAGATCATGGTTCCCGGCGACTGCGTCGGTGACGTTATGAGCGACCTCCAGAACCGTCGCGGCATCATGGAAGGTATGAGCACCGAAAAGGGCTTCCAGGTCCTCAAGGCACGCGTTCCTCTCGCAGAGCTCTACCGCTACTCCACTACCCTCAGTTCGCTGACTTCCGGTCGCGCAACCTTCACGATGGACTTCATCGAGTACCAGCAGGTACCCGCCGACGTCCAGGACAAGCTCCTCAAGGCATACGAGGCAGAACAGCAGGAAGAGGATTAATTCTCCTGATGATCAAAGCCAGCCATATCGACAAATCCTTCGGGACCCTCAGGGTCCTGAAGGATATTTGTTTTGAGGCCTCCGATGCGGAGGTGGTGAGCATCGTGGGCGCCAGCGGCGCCGGCAAGAGCACCCTCCTCCAGATACTCGGATCCCTCTCCAAACCCGATTCCGGCACCGTCACCATCGACGGCGTCGATATCTATTCCCTTTCCGACCGGCAGCTCTCCGAATTCCGCAACAGGCGGATCGGATTCGTCTTCCAGTCGCACAATCTCCTTCCCGAGTTCACGGCGCTCGAGAATGTGATGATTCCCGCGCTGATTGCGCGCTCTTCCCGCCGTGACGCAGCCCGCAGGGCCGAAGAGCTGCTCCGCGAGCTTGGACTGGGCGAACGCCTCACCCACAAACCCTCCGAACTCAGCGGCGGAGAGCAGCAGAGGGTGGCCGTGGCCCGCGCCCTGATCAACTCCCCCGCCGTCCTCTTTGCCGACGAGCCTTCGGGCAACCTCGACAGCAAGACCAAGGAGGAACTCCACCAGCTCTTTTTTAAACTCCGTGACGCCCACGGCATTACCATAATAATCGTCACTCACGACCACGACCTCGCCCGCCTCTCCGACAGGGCGCTGGAGATGAAAGATGGCCGGTTCATTTAAATTCAAGCAGTTTACCGTATCGAATGAACTCTCCGCCCAGAAGGTGGGGACCGACGGCGTGCTGCTCGGCGCCTGGGTGCATCTGGACGGCACCGAGAAGCACATTCTCGACGTGGGCACAGGCACCGGCGTAATAGCCCTTATGCTGGCCCAACGCACTTCCCGTCATTCCCGGCTTGACCGGGAATCCGTCGTCGTCGGCATCGACATCGACGCCCCCTCCGCGAAGGAGGCTGCAGCCAACTTCAACGCCTCCCCCTGGCGTACCAGGATGGCCGCCTTCCGCGGGGATTTCCGAGGCCTGGGTGGCTCTGAAGCCCATCCGCTCTCCTTCCTCCGCTGCAAATACGACCTGATAATCAGCAATCCGCCCTTTTTCACCGGCTCTCTCAAGGCCCCCGATGAAAGGCGCAGCGACGCCAGGCACAGCGACACGCTGACCTTCCGCGAACTGGCCGCTGAGGCCTCCTGCCTCCTCTCTGATGAAGGCAGACTGGCCGTGATCTACCCCGCCGAAGAGGCTGAAAACCTCGCCGGGACGGCGCTGGAGGCGGGACTCTTCCCCGTGCGCATCTGCCGGGTCTCGACCAAGAAGGGAAAGGCTCCCAAAAGGGTTATGATGGAGTTTTCCAGGCAAAAAAAAGAGCCCCTCATAGAGGAACTCTTCATTCAGGAGGGTGAAGGCTATACCGAAGAGTATAAATCTCTCACCCGCGATTTTTATCTGAAATTCTAATTCTCGGGCTGAGTTGAACCTCCGTCCTGCTTCGACTTCGGCTGAACGGGCCTTACTGGCTTTACGGGACCCGGCTTCACAGGCCCGGGCTGGTGATACTTCTTCTTTGCGAAGCGGTCTATCAGCTTGTGGGTGAACTGCTCCTCGGCCTGATAAAGCTTGGCCACCTTGGCGGGAGCGAGAACTTTCAGGAATTCACGATTATAGGTTGCCAGGACCTCCGCAACCTTCTCCTTGGCCGCCACATAGGTATTCAGGCGCTGTGTCATCTCGGCATCGGAGACCTTCTCTCCCTCCTTGACTTTCAAAGACATAAGAGCCTTGCGGGCAGCCTTGTTGGCCGCTGCCGTCTCCTTCTCATAAGCGTTGTAAACAGGCCAGAATACCTGCGCCTCCTCAACGGTAAGGTCAAGTTTATCGGTAATGAAACCGACCTTCTCGGCCTTGATCTCTTCCCAATTATTATTCTTTGAGCCCGTCTTCTTTTCCTGGGCAAAGCAACCGGCACCCATAATGATGAGCGCCGCAAGGGCTAATGCTAATTTTCTCATCTATCGTTAATTGTTATCAGATTCCGAAAACATGTATTCCTGAATGTCATCCAGGCTGATGTTCTGGGCCAGATACTCGATAATGACCTCGGCTTCGGGATCATCTGGAGTCACCTGCGAAGCCTCCACAGCCTGCCTGATATCGCTGCCCGAGGTGTGTGTGACGGAAAGCACCCCGTATCCGATAAGCAGCACGAATACAAACGAACAGGCAAGAAGGACGGCAGGTTTCAGGATTCTGAAAAATCCGCCGCCCTGTTCTTGCTTGCCGATTTTGGACGAAACACGCTCCTCGAGACCCTCGAAATAACTGACGGGAAGGTCGAAAGGCCTCTTGTTCTGCTGTGCCTCATCCAAAATATCACCTACTTTTTTCATTACATCCATTAGACTCCGTTGATTATAAAAGGTTTAATCTTCGATATCATTTTTTTTGATCCTTTCCAGAACCTTCTCCCGCGCGATGTGGTAGGAGGTCTTGAGGCTGCTCTCGGTCACTCCGAGGATCTCGGCCATCTCTTCATAGGGCATCTCGTCGAAATACCTCATCGTGAAGACCGCCTTCTGGCGGGGCGGCAGCGTTGCGATAGCCTTCTGAAGGGCAAGCTGCAGCTTGTCGCCGTTGAAGGTTGGGTCGGCCTGCAGGGTGTTCTCCACCTGGGCGGAAAAGTCGCTGAAGGAGAGGGCGGCGCGCAGGCGGTTCTTCTTCAGCAGCGAAAGGGCCTCGTTTGTAGCGATGCGATAGAGCCAGGTATAGAGCTTCGAGTCCTCGCGGAATGTGTCGAGGGCGTTCCAGACGCTCACCCAGGTATTCTGGAGGGCGTCGTCGGTATCGGCGTGGGTCTGCACGATGCCGCGGATTATCCAGTATAGCCGCTCTGAATAACCGCGCACCATCAGGTTGAAAGCCTGCCGCTTCTCCCCCGCCTTGTAAAGCTCTATGATCTGCTCGTCGTTCATTTATTACAGGGAGAGCGCTGCCTCCACTATGTGGGCGGCGTCGAGGCCGTAGGCCTGCATCAGCTGGGCGGGTTTGCCGCTCTGGCCGAAGGTATCGTTGATGGCCACGAAGCGCATCGGAACGGGGTTGTTTCGGGCAAGAAGGCCTGCAACCGCCTCTCCGAGGCCGCCAGCGATGAGGTGTTCCTCTGCACAGACCACTTTTCCGGTCTTTGCCACGGAACGGAGGATCGCCTCCTCGTCGAGCGGCTTTATGGTGTGGATATTGAAGAGATCGACGCTCACGCCTTTGGCTTCCAACTCCTTGACGGCCTGGATTGCCTCCCATACAAGGTGTCCGGTGGCCAGTATGGTGACTCCGCTTCCCTCCGAGAGCTGCTGCGCCTTTCCTATCACGAACTTCTCGTCAGGGTCAGTGAAATTGGGCACCGAAGGACGGCCGAAGCGCAGGTAAACCGGACCTTCCCATTCCGCTGCGGCGATAGTGGCAGCCTTTGTCTGGTTATAGTCGCAGGGACAGAGCACCGTCATACCGGGCAGCATACGCATCATTCCGATGTCCTCGAGGGTCTGGTGGGTCGCGCCGTCCTCTCCGAGGGTGATGCCGGCGTGGGATGCCGCAATCTTGACGTTGGTATTGGAGTAGCAGACGCTCTGGCGTATCTGGTCATAGACGCGGGCGGTCGCGAAGTTGGCAAAGGTGCCGGCGAAGGGGACGAAACCGTCGATGGCAAGGCCTGCAGCCATACCTATCATATTCGCCTCGGCGATGCCGCACTCGAAATAGCGCTCCGGATGCTCAGCGGCGAATTCGTCCATCTTGAGGGAGCCTTTGAGGTCGGCGGTCAGCGCCACCACCCTGGGATTGGTGCGGCCGAGTTCGGCCAGTCCCGCTCCGAAACCCGAACGGGTATCTTTCTTTCCAGTGTCGATATATTCTTTCATATTAAAAGTCTCCCATTGTTTCCTGAAGTTGTTTCATTGCCTCCTCGCACTGCTCGGGCGAAGGGTTCTTGCCGTGCCACTTGTGGGTACCGGCCATAAAGTCCACTCCGTGGCCCATTTCGGTACGGAAGAGGATCATAACGGGTTTGCCATTGCCGCCCTTCTCGCGGGCCTCTGCAAAGGCTTTTTCGATAGACTTGAAGCAATGTCCGTCGGCGACTATCACCTCCCAGCCGAAAGCTTTCCACTTGGATTCGAGGTCGCCCAGTCCTGCCACATCCTCGGTGCTGCCGTCTATCTGCTGCCCGTTCCAGTCGGTGATTGCCACGAGGTTGTCGAGCTTGTGGTGGGCTGCAACGAGCGCAGCTTCCCATATCTGACCCTCTTCGCTCTCGCCGTCGCCTACGAGGCAGAATACCCTGTGGGGGTCGCCTGCGATCTTCTTGCCTGCCGCCGCTCCTGCAGCAACGGAAAGCCCCTGTCCGAGGCTGCCTGCGGCCTGGTTCACGCCGGGAAGCCCCTTCTCCACGCAGGGATGGCCCTGCAGACGGGTGCCGAAGAGACGGAAGGTGTTGAGTTCCTCAACCGGGAAGTAGCCCCTGCGGGCCAGTACGCTGTAATAAACGGGGGTGATGTGGCCCGCCGAGAGGAAGAACATGTCGAGTCCCTGCCCGTTGCGTTTCCAGGTTTCGGGGCTCACCTGCATCTCCCTGAAGAAGAGATAGGTCATTATATCGGTGCTGCTGAGCGAGCCGCCCGGATGGCCGGAGGCCGCCTTTGCCACCATACGCACGATATCCCTCCTGACCTGCGAGGATATCTGTTCGAAAGTGTAATCCATAAACAGAGATTTGAGTTATCTACAAAGATAATCAATCTCTACGAAAGAAATATGGAATAAAATGCGTTATTCTTTCAGACCCAGCATTTCCGGAGTGATGAAATAATCGCAATAGAATTCATCCTGCTCCCCATATACCTCGCCACACAATTTTTTAAGCTGATGATTTGAGTGACTGACGCGCCAATTGTCAATGTTAAAGATATTGTCTGGCTCAGTGTCCTTATCTGATTCTTTCCAACAACGCAACAGAATTCCGTTTTTATCATAAATCTCTATACGAGCATCCTGCGCAGCAAATATATCATTGAAATGATCCCTGTAATCAACAGTATCATAATATTCCCAAGAAAACGAATAAATACATTTTCCAGATTCTGGCTTGAAATAATCAAGTTGATTCTCTCTTACGAGACCGGAAATATCGGGATTTGGTGCAACGCCTATTGTTTTTACACCTAACGTATCAGAACACCTATTAATTATGCTACAACGAAGATAACTATAATTGTCAATACTAAAGCATCCTGAAAGAAAAGAACAACACAATAAAAACAACAAGACTTTGACTAATTGTTTCATGGCAAAAAAGTTGGGCTAGAAAAAGTTGTATCAATCACGTAAGAATGTTGAGGGAATGCTTGTTGCAACTGGTATTGAAACATATCAATATTCGTGACTTGTGGTGACAAAACATCAAAGGCATTTTTTATGGATATAATACCATTATCAAAAAGATGCTCCAAAGCTTTATTCTTAAACCAGTATTTAGTGGGATAATAAGCGTTATACTTATTCTTTAAGAGTACGTCACTTGCGGCATGAGCCCACATCTCTGTTACACCACATAGTCCATTGCCAAAATCCGTAGAAAAGCCATAGGGTTCAGAATAATTAATCAGACAGGACGCCTCATAGCTGAATACATCTCTCCACCAAAGGCATCTTGCCGGGTTTGTTGTACCAAGTTGTTGGAAATGTGATGCATGAGATAATTCATGCATAACGGAGCCATAAAAGGATGAAGAAGATCGTTGTTCTGCACCACAAACCATAATATCCGGTAAAAAAAGCTGTAGAGTTAAACTCAATAATGAGAGCCGTGGCCCAGTGCATATATGTCCGCTATTAATACCATTTAAAAACTCTATGATTTGAGCGATAGTTGCATAAAAAGCCATACCGTGTTTCATCATTAAAGTGGCCGCTACTTTTTCACCAGATTCTATAGCTTTTATTCTCAGATCACTTGCAGGTTTTTGAATATAATTAGTTTCACAGTACTTATACCATTCGTATGCTGTATTATTAATGATTGCCATAGCCCAACTCTTGTTTTCTTCTATCGAATCTATTGACCATGACAAGCCGATTCCAATCGACTTTGTATACCGTCCATTGTATAAGCGATATCCATAATGGCACGAGAAGCCTTCGGAGTTTTGGAATGTAACTATTAGTTTTGGAGACGCTCCAAACACATTGGGCATTTGATAATGACCATTTTCATCGGTATATACTGATTGTGTTTTGACTCCTTGGCGAAGGGTCACTTTGACACATTTGATACCAACTGTCTCATGCAAAAGGCTATCACGATATGTCAAATCGCCTTGCAGGAGATTTCCGTTGCCTCCAGTTCCGCCTCCGGGATGTGTACCGTCTCCCGGTTCCGGCTCCTCCCAATCTATATCTCCCAAATCGTTGAGTTCAGAGCCACCAATAAGACCGAAGGCTATCTGCTCAATCGGAGTCAGGCCGTTCGGGTTATTATTCTGAGGCTCATCGTCCGGAATATAACAGACATCAACGATTTCATAATCCATAGGAGGAAGCGACGCGTCTATGGGCATCACGGTATATAGCCAGGTGACGGTGCTGTCGAGCAACGACGGATCGTGATACTCGTCAGGATCTCCCAGAATCTCGTAATCAAGGGGATAATTGAAAAACTCGTAGTCCGATTCAAGTAACCAATCAACGTCAGACGCATCTTCAGGAAGCATCCTTATATAAATATGAGTGGCTTCAAGATTATGTTCAGTCGTATCAGGGTCCTCGCGGGTAAGGGGATGCAATATCTCCCAGGCTTCGGACATAACATCCATCGAATAGGGGTTTGGCAGTTTTTTACCCAGGATTTTACCATCTGTTAACTCCGGTATCTCTGTGATGGTTATACGCCTGTGGGAATCAACGTACTCTCTTGTGACTTTATCCGTTTTCGTTTCAAAAAAACCATCGTCAAATAAAGAGCACCCGACAATGATAATACCTACGAAAACCAAATAAAAGAACTTATAAATAAACCTAAACATAATCAGAGAATTGAGTTATCTACAAAGATAAGGATAATCTGCGATTAACGGAATATGATTATCTTTGCAGGACTTGAACCACGGAAATGAAGAACATCCGCAATTTCTGCATAATAGCGCATATAGACCACGGCAAGAGCACCCTGGCGGACAGGCTGCTCGAGCTCACCAATACCCTTGATACCAGGGATATGGAGAACCAGGTCTTGGATTCGATGGACCTCGAGAGGGAGAAGGGCATCACCATCAAGAGCCACGCAATCCAGATGGAGTACAAGCGCGGCGGGGAGAACTACATCCTCAACCTCATCGACACTCCGGGCCACGTGGACTTTTCATATGAGGTCTCCCGCGCAATCGCCTCCTGCGAGGGAGCGCTGCTGGTGGTGGACGCCACCCAGGGCATCCAGGCGCAGACCATCTCCAACCTCTATCTCGCCATCGAGCACGACCTGGAGATAATCCCGGTCCTCAACAAGATCGACATGGACGCGGCGATGGTGGACGTGGTGCGCGACCAGGTGGTGGACCTGCTCGGATGCGACCCTGACGACGTTCTCCTGGCCTCGGCCCGTACGGGAGAGGGCGTGGCCCCGATCCTCGATGCCATAGTGGACCGCATACCCGCCCCGCAGGGCGACCCTGAAGCGCCCCTGCAGGCACTCATCTTCGACTCGGTGTTCAACGCCTTCCGCGGCATCATTGCCTACTTCAAGGTGGAGAACGGCTCCATCCGCACCGGCGACAAGGTAAAGTTCTTCAACACCGGCAAGGAGTATGTCGCCGACGAGGTGGGCGTGCTCAAGATGAAGCTCTGCCCGCGCGACGAGATTCCCTGCGGCAGCGTGGGATATATCATCTCCGGTATAAAAACGGCCGTGGAGGTGAAGGTAGGAGATACCATAACCCACCTCGAAAGACCTTGCGACAAGGCTATTGCCGGATTCGAGGATGTGAAGCCGATGCTTTATGCGGGTATGTTCCCCGTTACGGCGGATGAATATGAGGACCTTCGCGCTTCTCTGGAAAAGTTCCAGCTGAATGACGCCTCGCTGGTTTTCGAGCCGGAGAGTTCACTCGCGCTGGGATTCGGATTCCGCTGCGGCTTCCTCGGCCTGCTGCACCTCGAAATCGTGCAGGAACGCCTCTTCCGCGAGTTCGACATGGACGTGGTGACCACCGTGCCCAACGTTTCCTACAAGGTATTCACCACGCAAGGACAGGTGCTCGACGTGCACAACCCTTCGGGCCTTCCCGCACCAACCCTTATCGACCATATCGAGGAACCCTATATCTCAGCACAGATTATCTCAAAATCAGAGTTTTACGGCCCTATAATGAAACTCTGCCTCGACAAGCGCGGCATTCTCAAGGGGCAGCACTACCTCACCGCGGACCGCGTGGAACTCACCTACGAGATGCCCCTATCCGAAATTGTCTTCGACTTCTACGACAAACTCAAGAGCATTTCAAAGGGATACGCATCCTTCGATTACCATCTGATTGGCTTCCGCCCGGCCAAGCTGGTGAAGCTCGACATCCTGCTCAACGGAGAGCCGGCCGACGCCCTTTCCACCCTCATCCACCAGGACCACGCATACGAATTCGGCCGCAAGATCTGCGAGAAGCTGAAGGAACTCATCCCGCGCCAGCAGTTCGACATAGCCATCCAGGCCGCCATAGGCGCCAAGATCATCGCCCGCGAGACGGTGCGTCAGGTCAGAAAAGATGTCACCGCCAAGTGTTATGGCGGCGACATCACCCGTAAGCGCAAACTGCTTGAAAAGCAGAAGGCCGGTAAAAAGAGAATGAGGCAGATCGGACAGGTCGAAGTGCCTCAGTCAGCCTTTATGGCCGTTCTCAAACTCGATTGATTACTGCACCCTCTTCAGGGTGGAAGCGCCTGTGACGCTGTCAACCCTCAGGTCGACTCCTTCAGGGGCGATGTATTCGCACCTTGATGCGCCGGAAAGATCGACCTTGAGCATCTTCTCCACATAGACATAAGCCTTGGAAGCGCCGTTGCACTCCACGTCGACCTTTGCCGCGTTGACGTTCTTCGTGTTCACGGTAGAGGCGCCGGTCAGGTCCATCGAAAGATCATCCACAGTACCGGTCAGAATCAGCTTGGAGGCTCCATTCACATCGGCCTCGACCTCTGCTGCATTGAGATTTATCTCAGCCTTAGAAGCGCCGGAAAGCTCGAGTTCCACCGAAGGGCCGTCAACCGCAAGCTTAGTGATGCGGCTCGCGCCGGAGAGATGGATCTCGAGGGGACGCATATTCATAAGGAACATATCGTCAGTAGCGAGTTTCGCAGCACCGGAGAGATAGATTCCATAGATTTCAGGCATCGAAACGGTAGCCTTGAATTTGTAGTTGCCGTTGCGGAACTTTCTGGGAGTCTTGTTCTTGAGGGCGATGACAAGGGTGCCGCCCTGCTTGGAGACGAGGATGTAATCGGCGCAATCCTCGGGGAAGTCGAGGGTGACTCCGTATTTGTCGGACTTTACGAGCTGCACCTCGAAGGCGTTGGAGACCGTAAGGGCGGTGAAGCCTTCGGCCTTGTATTTCTGTGTCCTGTACTGTGCCATCGAGGGCGTCAACAACGCGAACGCTGCGATGAGAGAAATAAGTATCTTTTTCATAACGAATGATTTATGCTGTTAATGAAGGAATGACGGAGAGGCCTATCAAAAGGCAGAATGAAATGACGGCGATAATCCAGATGATGGTCAGGATGAGGCCGGGATGCCACGAGGGGCTGCGGAATCCGAAGCAGAGCCTGATACCCTCGTAGAGGAACAGGATGCAGGGAATGAAGTAGCAGACCGCCAGGACCAGAGGCAATGTCTTTATGGCCTTGACGCTGACCAGGCCGGGCAGGACGTCGAGGATGTCGTTTATGGCAGGTGCAGCCGTCGTGGCCAGATCCAGAAGGTTCAGGCCGGAAATCGCAGCCACTCCGACGGCCATTCCGACGGAACCGGTAAGGATGAAGAGCAGTCCTATGCAGACCTTCAGGATGCGGCCGAAGATGTAGAGTGCCTGGTTGCGCTCGCCGTTGTCGTGATTTTTGGCGTAGAGCATCTCCTGCGATTCGGTGGCGCGGGGCATGCAGATCCAGAGCAGCAGGTAGCCCAGCAGGGCGAATCCGGAGATTCCGGAGAAGATGCCGATGGAATCGAAGAACAATCCCGTGCAGAGCATCAGCGCCCAGATGATGCGCAAAGCCGTCACATCGATGTTGAAATAGGCTGCCAGGCCGCTGCAGACGCCTCCGAAGATGCGTCCGGTCCTGGGACGGAAGATTCGTTTCCTGGTGTCGTTCTTCCACCATTGCGGCTTTTCTGCGGGCCCGGCAGCGCCGGAGAAGCCGGAATCCTCCCCTTCGGAAGAGGAGACTATGGCTTCGGGAGTGCCCAGGGCCGCTTTCACCGCCTCTATATCGGCAACAGTGACCACGCTGTCGGAGGGGTGGTTTTCGAGGAGCATCTCGCAGATGCGGTCTTCGAAGGCTTCAACTATCTCGGAGGCATCCGAAGTGCCGCTGTAGCACTTGCGGAGATTTTCCACATATTCGGTCACCATCTTTGCGGCATCCTCCTCCAGGTTGAAGGCATAACCGCCTATGCTCAGTTTTTCGACCCTGTTCATTTCTTGAGATGGTTAATGGATTCCACAAGATCGCTCCAGGCGGCATCCATCTCTTCGAGCTGGGCGCGGCCCTTGTCGGTAATCATATAATACTTGCGGGGCGGACCCTGGGTGGATTCCTCCCAGCGGTAGGAGAGCAGCTGCTGATTCTTGAGACGGATCAGCAGAGGATAGAGAGTGCCTTCCACCACAATCATCTTCGCCCCCTTGAGGGCCTCGATGATGGAGGAGGCGTAGGCCTCTTCGTTGCTGAGGATGCGGAGGATGCAGTATTCCAGCAGTCCCTTGCGCATCTGGATGCGTATGTTTTCAGAAATGTTCTCCATGACAGCTTACTTGCTTGAGGTGAATTTCGCCATATTGTCGGCAGTTACGGGAAGCCCCCTCAGCTCGCACTTCTGTGCAGAGGTCCTGGCGAGTGGAGCCACGAGCCAGAGGATGATATATGCCCAGAAACCTGCTGTTCCGGCCAGAAGAAGCGCGATGAAAATAATGCGTACTATCATCACGTCAATGTCAAAATAGGCCGCAAGACCGCTGCATACACCGCCGATGGCCTTGGTGTCGGGGTCGCGGTAAAACTTCTTTGTCCCTTCCATTTTTTTCTCTTTTTTAGGTTCTTCTGATTGGTTTTCGTTATCGGAATTGCCGTCCGGCATCCCGAGCTGTGAAATTACATCCTCCACCATCTGGAGGGAAACTGATTCCTTACTGGTATAGATACGGGAAGAAAAGAGTTCGCTGATGCGGGCCTCCACATCATCCATGACCTCGGAGGTCATGTTGCCCATATCCGCGCGACGGCGGAATTCGTTGAGATAGGACTTCAGCTTAGCGTAAGCGTCCTCTTCCATCGAAAAATTGCGTCCTCCGATACCTGCGGAAACGATTTTCTTCATAGTTCTTGGTTGTTTAAAATTGTTTACGGTGCAAAGATATAAAACTTTTTCAATACCTTGTATCACAAAGTACAAAAATTTTTCAAATATTTTTTTTGCACACAAAAAAAGGACGCCTTCCCAGACGTCCTTAAACGATTACTGTCGCGCCCCTTACACGCGCAGGAACTTTAGTCACCATCCACGGGGTAGGTACCCACGGGAAGTTCGGGCTGGCCGGCTGCCGCCTCGTTGCGCTCAATCTGATCCTTCACCTGCGAATTGTGGACACTCTTCCTGGGAACCAGGAAAGTAGCCAGAATGCAGAGTACGAGGATAGTGGCTGCAAGGCCCCAGGTGAGCTTCTCAAGGAAGTCAGCGGTCTGGCGGACGCCGAAAGTCTGGTTGCCTGCGGCAAAGTTTGCTGCGAGTCCGCCGCCCTTGGAGTTCTGAACGAGAACCACCAGGGTCAGGAGGATGCTGGCGATGACTATGATAATCGAAATGGTTATGTATGCAGCGTGCATAGTACTATTGTTTTATATTTTTTGCTTTATCGATAAGGGCTGCAAAGTAAGCACTTTTTTGGGGATATTGCAAAATTAGTTTTTCGTAAATCTCTATGGCCCTTTGATAAAACTCCTGTTCGAGGTAGATGCGGGCGAGCGTCTCGGTGCAGAAATCTTCTTCTCTGACGGGATTTCCCGCCACTGCGGAGGATGCCAGGGTCGAGGTGTCGAAGGTCTGCCCCGCCGCCTCCATGGCATCGTATTCCTGCTTTTCGAAATAGTCCCCTCCTACCACCATCACCCGCTGCTTAGCCGCTGCAGGCTCCTTCAGCCGACGGGCATACTCCCTCCTGGCAAGGGAGAACCAGGGGTACTCTTCAAGGAGCGCCTCCAGTTCGGTACGGGAGAGGGAAGAGAGATCCATCCTACCAGTTGGCCACGGTGGCATTGAAAATATCCTCTATGAGCTTCTCGACTATGGTGTCGCAGAGCTGCGCCTCGACGGCGTCGAGGGAGTTTGTGGAGTCGTAATCCTCGTATGCGGCGAAACTCTTCTCGAAATTCTCCTCCGGGTGCTTCTCGTTGACGAATTTCACCTTGACGGTGACGGTCAGGCGGTTGAGGGCCGCGACTTCGTTGGCGGTGACGGCGGCTGCGGAGACCTGGTACGACTCTATGGTAGCCAGGACGTTGAGGTCACCGTCCTCCTCTACCTGCTCCAACTTTGTGAGCTTCTTGTACTTGTCGCACATCTGCTCGAAGAGGGTGCTGGCGAGCGAAGGGTTGACCTTCATGGCCTTGTTGACAACCGGTTCGATTGTGATGGTTTTCACGTCGGGCTGGATGGAGGTGCCGCTGAAGGAGTAGATGCCGCAGCCTTCGCAGAGGAGCGCGGCAAAGGCGAGGGCCAATATGGCAAGGGACTTTCTCATAATCCGAGTTCCTTTATTTTACGGTAGAGGGTGCGTTCCGAGATGCCCAGGTCGCGTGCCGCATCCTTCCTGCGCCCGCCGTTCTTGGCGAGGGCGCGCTTTATGAGTTCGGCGTTGACGTCGTGGATCGAAACATTTTCGAGGGCGTGGACCTCCTCCTGGAGCTGCTCCACCTCCTGCTCCACCGACCTGACATCTTCCGGTTTGATGATGATCGAAGGGGCAGGCGGCTCTATCACGGGAGCCTCCTCGCGGGAAGAGGTTGCGATACCCGACTTGAGTTCGTCCACATCCTGGCGCAACTTGAAGAGAATCTTGAAGATAAGGTCCCTCTCGGCGGCATAGTCGGCATCCGGGCGGGTGTCGGAAATCCTCACGGGGAGGGCAGCGGCGGTATCGGGAAGATACTTCGCCAGGGTCGCGGCGCCTATCTCGCGGTCGTGCTCGAGGATGGAAATCTGCTCAGCCACGCTCTTGAGCTGGCGCACGTTGCCGGGCCAGCGGTAGTTCTCGAGCATAGTGCGCGCATCGGGGGTGAGCCGGATGACGGGCATCATATAGCGGTCTGCGAAGTCGAGGGCGAACTTCCTGAATAGCAGGTAGATGTCGCCCTTGCGCTCACGCAGCGGCGGCACCGAGATGGGAACGGTATTGAGGCGGTAATAGAGATCCTCGCGGAACTTTCCCGCCTGGATGGCCCTCAGAAGGTTGACGTTTGTGGCCGCTATCACGCGGACATTGGTCTTCTGCACCTTGGAGGAACCCACCTTGATGAATTCGCCGGTCTGCAGCACGCGCAGCAGGCGCACCTGGGTCGAAAGGGGCAGTTCCGCCACCTCGTCGAGGAACAAAGTGCCGCCGTCGGCCTCCTCGAAATAACCCTTGCGGGTATCCGTAGCCCCGGTGAAGGAGCCCTTCTCGTGACCGAAAAGCTCCGAATCGATGGTTCCTTCCGGAATGGCACCGCAGTTTACGGCGATATAGACGCCGTGCTTGCGGGGGCTGTTGTTGTGTATTATCTGGGGAATGACCTCCTTGCCCACTCCGCTTTCGCCCGTAATGAGCACGGAGAGGTCGGTGGCGGCCACCTGCCGGGCGATGCCGATAGCCCTGTCGAGAGCCTCGTCATTGCCTATTATCCCGAATCTCTGTTTTATCTGATTCAACTCCATATCCGGCAAAGTTACAAAAAAAGAGCATCATTATTAAAGAGGTGCAAAGCATGGCATATTATTGGCGGCAAATTCGAAAAATAGGATTATATTTGCATTTATTGGAAACGACAAACTAATTACATAATCTTTTGACATGAAAAAGACTTTCAGAAACATTCTGCTCGCAGCCGGCGTGGTTATGCTCGCCGCTTCCTGCAACAACGCTGCCAAGATGGCAGAGGCCGCTGAACAAATCAAGATCAAGTGCGTTCCCGAGGTTCTCGAGGTCGTGGCAGACAAGATCGACGCCACCATCTCCGTCAACTTCCCTGCAGACTACTTCCTCCCCAAGGCAACCCTCGAGGTGACTCCCGTCATCCTCTATGTCGGAGGTGAGGCGGTCGGCAAGCCCTTCACCTATCAGGGCGACAAGGTAGCCGACAACTACAAGGTGGTCGACCACAAGAACGGCGCTACAATCACCGAGAAGGTCAGCTTCGACTATGTTCCCGGAATGGAAAAATCCGAGCTCGTGGCACGCGCAAAGGTTTACTACAAGGGCAACGAATATGTCTATCCCGCCGACATCAAGATCGCAGACGGCGCCAACACCACCTATATGCTTGTAGACAGGTCTGGCAAGGAGAATCTTCCCCTGCTGGCTGACAACTATATGGAAGTCATCCCCATGCAGGAAGAGGCTCAGATCCTCTACAAGGTCAACAGCTCCGAGGTCCGCAATTCAGAGCTCAAGAGCGCTGACATAGCAAACTTCCTCAATGCCCTCAAGGCTCTGCAGGATGACGCCCGCAAGAATGTCAAGGGTACCGAAATCGTAGCTTACGCATCTCCCGAAGGCCCTATCGGCCTCAACAACAAACTCTCCGCAGACCGCGAAAAGAGCGCGAAGAAGGCTTTTGAAAAGCTCACCAAGAAGGTCGATGCCGGCAACGTTTCCACCCGCAGCATCGGTGAGGACTGGGAAGGCTTCAAGGAGCTCGTGGAGAAGTCCAACATCGAAGACAAGGATCTGATCCTCCGCGTCCTCTCGATGTACAGCGATCCCAACGTCCGCGAGCGCGAGATCAAGAACATGTCTTCGGTCTATACCTCTCTCGCAGACGAAATCCTTCCTGAACTCCGCCGCGCACGCTTCATCACCAACGTGGAGTACACGAACTACACCGCTGAAGAGCTCACCGACCTCCTCGAGAACAATGCCAACGTTCTCGACGAAGAGGCTCTCCTCCGCGCCGCTACACTCGTCAAGGACAACGATGCGAAGCTTGCAGCTTACAAGAAGGCCATCGCAAAGTTTGACAGCGACCGCGCAAAGTACAACGCAGCAGTCATCAGCCTCCTCAAGAACGAGGATAACAACGCAAAGGACTACCTAAAGGCTATCAACGACAAGACCGGTGACGCTTACAA
The DNA here is from genome assembly GCA_017616655.1 of Bacteroidales bacterium. Taxonomy (GTDB): domain Bacteria; phylum Bacteroidota; class Bacteroidia; order Bacteroidales; family UBA932; genus Cacconaster. Next base: position 3,637 of record JAFZXU010000067.1, on the reverse strand, counting down.
CAACATCATGGGTGTGGTTGCGATGCGCGCAGGCAACAACGACGAAGCTGCAAGGTACTTCGACAAGGCCGGCAAGGTTGCCAACGAGAATGCCGCCGTAATCGACATCCTCAACGGCAAGTACGCCGATGCGGCTGCTAAACTCAAGGATGTCAACAACCACAATGCAGTTCTCGCCGCAATCCTCAACAACGACCTCAAGACCGCTTCCGACAAGGCTGCCAGCCACAACTGCATGAGGATGGCTTACTACAAGGCTATCATCGCTGCCCGCAAGGGTGACGTCGAGACGGCCAAGAGCGAGCTCGCAAAGGCAAGCGCTAACAAAGCGTTCGCAGAGCGCGCCGAGAAGGATGTGGAATTCGCACACGTGAAGTAATTCCCCGCGAAAAAAACGTCATTCCCGCGAAGGCGGGAATCTAAAAAAAGCCGCTGAAATATATCAGCGGCTTTATTTCATGCCCTATTGCATCGGTTTGTTCTGTTTAAGGAACTTTGCGGTGATGTCCGTCAGGGATCCGTCCTCCCCCACCCTGTAGAGCCGCTGGTTGGTCGTGGCGCTCTTCAGTCCGCCGGCGGCCTCCACATAGGGTCCGATCTTGATGTAATCGAAATTGCGCGGATCCACCCCTTCAGGAATCTCCTCTGCGCCGGAATACCATGCGCTGCGGTATTCCAGGGAGTTTTTGATCCAGCCTGCAAGCTCCTGCACCTCCAGCGGACGGGCGTCGCCGCCCATAAGGCAGATGCAGGTGATTCCCGCTCCGTAGCGCTCAAGAATTGAAAGGAGAGCCTCCTGCGTGAGAGGCTCCCCTGTATCTTCCCGGAGATGGGGACTGTGACAACCCGGGCACCTGTACGGACAACCCGTAATATTGACTGCTAGCGTTGTTTCGTCCGGTATCTCCTGAAAAACTATATCGAAATTGTGGTATTTAAGCATCTTTCTTCAGCGAGGAAGCCTTGCTGTAATAGCGCTTAGCAGCCTCTTTCTGGCGTGCCTGGGAGAAGCAGCTGATACGCTTCATATAGCCGATGATGCGGGTAGCGTAATCGACGTTCTTGCTGTGGCAGACGGGGCACTCTTCAAGGTAGCGCTTGTCGATGTGGCCGCAGTCGTTGCAGATGGTGTTGGGAATGTTGAAGGTGAAGTAGTTGCATCCCTCCTTCGCGGCGACCCTCAGCAGCTGGCGGTACTGCTCTTTGCTCAGGTGCTCCTCGAGGTTCATGTGGAGCGCCGAACCGCCGGTGAGATGCTCGATGTACTGGCGGCCGTGCAGGCGGAACTTGTCGAGGATGTTGAGCGAGTCGTCCTCCACCACGTAGAAGTAGCTGTTGTAGCAGTCGCGGGGCACTTCGTAGCCGTCCTCCTTGTCCCACTTCGCGTGCTTGACGCCCACATTCTCCGCGGGAATCATCTCGCAGTTGAACATCAGGTCCTTGGTACGGTACTTCTTGTTGTAGGTCTCGATGAGGCCGAGGACATCCTGCACGAACTTGAGGTAACCGGGGTTGTCGTTGATCTCGAGGCCGAGATATTCGGCAGCCTCAACGAGTCCGTTGACGCCGATGGTCAGGTACTGGCGGCTCAGGTTGATGAAGCCGGAGTCGAAGAGAGGCAGCATGCCCTTCTCCATCAGGCTCTTAAGGTTCTCGTTATATGCTATCTGCACCTTGTGCATCAGGTCTACCACCTCCTCGACATACTTGAGGTAGGGCATTCCCTGGCGCTGTGCATACTGGACGCAGCGGTTCAGGTTGATGGTCAGCACGCTCTTGCTGCCGGTTGAGACTCCGCCGGCGCCGAGGGTGTAGCTGAAGCCGTTGTCCTGAATCTCGTTGCGCAAGCGGCAGCAGGATGCCAGCGAATCGGCATTGTCGCTCATATAGGTGAAGAAGGAGTGGCCTTCGGAATACATCTGGGCGGTCCAGTCCGCATACTCGGGATCCTTGGCGTCGCCGTTCTCGCAGAGGAGGGCCATGGTCTCCACGGGGAAGGTGAGGATAGCCTTGGTGCGCTCCTTGTTGAACCACTTCATAAAACGCTTCTGGAGCCAGTTGAGGGAATCCCAGTCGGGACGGCTTCCGTCGGGGAAGCGGAACTCGCCGAAGATGCTCTCGAAGTAGTAGCGGTCGTAGTAGGAGATATTCCAGAACACGGCCTGGAAGTTACGTGCGCCCGTGGGCTGGTTGATGGTATAGACAATCTGCTCGAAACAGTCGGTGATGACCTTGTCTATCGAGCGCTGCTTGGTTGAGAGATCCACTACCTTGTCGGCGTGGAGATAGTAGTCCTTGCCATATTCGAGTCCTATGAAGTAGTTCATGTACATCAGGAACTCGGGGGTCGCGCAGGCGCCGCTCAACATACTGGATACAATGAATACCAGGTTGGCGAAGCCGCCGCAGAAGGATTTCAGGTTGGTAGGTCTGGTGGAGTTGCCGCCAACGGGCAGTGTGCCGTTGAGCAGCCAGGGGTACATCGTGATGCTGGCGCAGTAGTTGGCGAGACTGGTCTCGTCGTTCTTGTAGATGAAATGCTTGCTGAGGAGTTCGAGATACTTGTCCGAAAGCTCCTTGCCGTACATCTCCTTTATGCGGTCGGTCAGCATCCTTCGGTTGAGACGGATGAAACTCTGTTTGGGAAGTTCGCCGATAAGGGTGGCGATATTCTTCTTCTCGATGTTGGCGTTTGCATCGAATTTGCTCCCGGTAGCAGCGTTGGTCGCATCGCAGTAGTCGATGAGGAACTTGAGGCGGTCGCGGACCTCACGGTCCTCCGTATGCTGCTGACGATAGAGCATATAGTGCTTTGCAACGGCATAATACTTCTCCACCATGAGCGAAAGCTCCACCTGGTTCTGGATATCCTCCACGTGCATGCCGTTGGTTATGCTCACCCTGCTGAGGATGTTGGTGATGACATCCTCGGTGGCATAGCTGTTCGTGGCAAGGAACGCTTTGCGTATTGCGTTTTTGATTTTGTCTATCGAGAAGGGCACGCTCTTGCCGTCTCTCTTGACAATGTAAAGATCTGTAACGGAATCCATTCCTGTATTATGTCTTGTTTCTGTAAAAGTCTTGCTTCTGACGCCATCCAGCCGCGATTCCGGCATTCTGGGGGTTTAGGCGTTGTGTTGACAAAATTAAACCTGAAACTCCGATAATAAATGATCGTTTTGCGTGAGTATTTCACAAGTTATTAACATTGCCCCCAGAGCGGCGTCCTGAAGGGGTTTTTGCAAAACAGGAAAGAAAATCATACCTTTGCGCCACTATCGAAAGCCCGGATGGCGGAATCGGTAGACGCGCTGGTCTCAAACACCAGTGGCTGTAATGGCTGTGCCGGTTCGACCCCGGCTCCGGGTACAGAATAGACTTTGTAAGTTGCTGATTCTCAAGCATCATACAAAGTCTTTCTTTTTGCATTCCCCAAATTTGGTCACCTTTTGGTCACCAGTTGGAACCGAGTGATAGATAAATTGGAATTTACCGAAGATACGTATCTACTACGATACTATTTCTCCTTTTTCCCGAACAGAGTGTGCAGAGCATTCCCGACAAACTCTGAATACTTCATTCCGCTCCGGCTAACAATATATCTCTGGACAGCGATTAGCGGGATGAAAAGGTAGAG
>JAFZXU010000066.1 GCA_017616655.1 Bacteroidales bacterium | reverse complement strand
TTGATAGCTGCACCCCAAGCCACGTTGCCGAAGCCGGAGAGAGCGACCTTCTTGCCCTTGATATCCTTGCCGTGCTCCTTGAGGAGGTTCTCCACGAAATAGAGAGCACCGAAACCGGTAGCCTCGGGACGGAGGATGGAGCCACCCCAGGTAGCGCCCTTACCGGTGAGGACACCAGTGTTGTACTCGCGAGCGAGCTTCTTGTACATACCGTACATGTAGCCGATTTCGCGACCGCCAACGCCTACGTCACCTGCAGGGACGTCGGTGTCGGGACCGATGCACTTCCAGAGCTCAAGCATGAATGCCTGGCAGAAACGCATGATTTCTGCATCGCTCTTGCCAACGGGATCGAAGTCGGAACCGCCCTTAGCACCGCCCATAGGGAGGGTGGTGAGGGAGTTCTTGAAGATCTGCTCGAAACCGAGGAACTTCAGCATCGAAAGGTTGACTGCCTTGTGGAAACGGAGACCGCCCTTGTAGGGACCGATCGCGCTGTTGAACTGAACGCGGTAACCGAGGTTGACCTGGACTTCGCCCTTGTCATCTACCCACGCTACGCGGAAGGTGAAAATGCGGTCAGGCTCCACGATGCGCTCGACGATCTTAGCCTTCTCGAACTCGGGATGCTGGTTGTAGATTTCTTCGATAGAGTCGAGGACCTCCTCAGCTGCCTGGAGGAACTCTTTCTCTTCAGCGTGCTTCTCACGAAGCTTCGCCATGATGTCAGCTGCTTTCATAATAACAGTTTAAATATTGTTTTTGTTTGATGTTTGAATTGGTTGCTATTTTACTGTCCAGGTGGAACCGCTCATAAGGAGATCGTCCACGCAGGTGATAGGTGACTTTGCCTTGACCTCTGCGAGCTGGTCGCGTACGCGGTCGTCGTAGGTAGGCTCCGCAACGTCGCGGATGACACCGAGAGCCACGGGGAAGTCGGGGTACTTCATGTTGATGAGCTGGCTCTGTACGGAGGTATCCGCGCAGTGTGCGTCGTGAACGAGGAGTTTGTCGACGGTGATGCCGTCCTCGCCGATGGTGACCACCTTGAGCTTGCCGTTCTCCATGATAAGACCCTTGTCCTTGTTCTTGCCGAAGACCATGGGCTGGCCGTGGCGGAGGACGATGGTGCGGTCTGCGCGGACCTCGCGGTCAGCAATCTGGCTGTGTGCGCCGTCGTTGAAGATGACGCAGTTGGTCAGCATCTCGCAGATGGAGCAACCGTCGTGCTTTGCGGCTGCGACGAATATCTCCTGGTTGAGAACCATCTCCGCATCGAGGCTGCGGGCGAAGAAGGTGCCGCGTGCGCCGAGTACGAGAGCGCCGGGAGTGAAAGGATTCTCGACGGTTCCGTAGGGAGAGGTCTTGGTGATCTGTCCCAGCTTGGAGGTCGGGGAATACTGTCCCTTGGTCAGACCGTAGATCTGGTTGTTGAAGAGGATGACGTTGATGTCGATGTTACGGCGGATAGCGTGGATGAAGTGGTTGCCTCCGATAGCGAGGGCGTCACCGTCACCGGTAGCCTCCCAGACGCTGAGGGTGGGGTTGGCGACCTTCACGCCGGTAGCGATCGGCATCGCACGGCCGTGGATACTGTGGAATCCGTAGGTATCCACATAGTAAGGCAGACGGGACGAGCATCCGATACCGGAAATGACTACTACCCTCTCCTTGCTGTAACCGAGATCTTCGCAGACGGTAGGGAGAGCCCTGGTGAGAGCTGCGAGGATGGCATGGTCACCGCAACCCGGGCACCAACGGGGTTCCTGGTTGCTCTTGAAGTCTTGTGCTGTATATTTCATAGCTGTTGTCCTCCTGATTAAAGTTTATTGATACCGTCAACGATTTCCTTCACGATGAAGGGCTGTCCCTGGACCTTGTTGATCTGCTTGAACTGGAACTGCGGGAACTGGCCCCTCAGGTAGTTGGCGAACTGTCCGCTGTTGAGCTCGCAGACTACGAGGTTCTTGTAGTTTGCAAAAATCTCTGCAGTGTTCTTGGGAAGAGGGAGGATATAGTCGAAGTGGGTGAGGGCGACATCCTTGCCTTCATTCTTGAGCTCGTGGTAAGCGGAGAGGAGGTGTCCGAAAGTACCGCCCCATCCGATGATGAGGGTCTCTGCCTTTGCGGGACCGAGGACGGTCTGGTCGGGAATGTAGTTGGCTACGCGCTGAACCTTCTCTGCGCGCTCAGCAACCATCTTCTCGTGGTTTTCAGGATCGGAGGAGATGACACCTACGGTGTTCTTCTCAAGACCGCCGACGCGGTGCTCGAGGCCGGGTTTGCCGGGAACTGCCCAGTAGCGTGCCATGGTCTCGGGATTCCTCCTGTAGGGCTGGAACTTGCCTTCGCAGGAGTCGATGACGGGAGCCTTGATTTCGGGATAATCCTTCATTGAAGGAATCTTCCAGGGCTCGGAACCGTTGCCGAGGAAGCCCTCGGAGAGGAGGACGACAGGCATCATGTGTTCGAGAGCCAGCTTTGCTGCATTGAATGCGGCGTCGAAGCAGTGGCTCGGGGAGTGAGCTGCGACAACGCAGATGGGGCACTCGCCGTTACGGCCGTAGAGGACCTGGTTGAGGTCGGTCTGCTCGGTCTTGGTAGGGATACCGGTCGAAGGGCCGCTGCGCTGGACGTCCACGATGACGAGAGGGAGCTCGGTGATCATCGCCAGACCCATAGCCTCGCTCTTGAGGGAGATACCGGGGCCGGAGGTGGTGGTCACTGCCAGGTTGCCTGCGAAGGATGCGCCGATTGCGGTGCAGATACCTGCGATCTCGTCCTCGCACTGGACCGTCTTCACGCCGAGGTTCTTGTGGATTGCAAGCTCCTCGAGGATGTTGGTGGCGGGGGTGATAGGGTAGGAACCGCAGAAGAGGGGAATTCCGCTCTTCTCGGAAGCTGCGATGAGGCCCCATGCGGTAGCCTGGTTACCGTTGATGTTGCGGTAGACGCCGGGCTCCTGCTTTGCCGGAGCGATATTGTAAGTATTAGCTATTGCCTGGATGTTCTCTGCATAGTTGAAACCGTCGCGGATGACCTTCTTGTTGATTTCGACCATCTCGGGCTTCTTCTTTCCGAACTTCTTCACGAGGTATGCATCGGTATATTCAAGCGGACGGTTGAACATGAAGAATACCATACCGAGGGTGAACATGTTCTTGCAACGCTCCATATCCTTGAGGCTGAGGCCGCTGTCCTTGAGGCTCTCCTTGGTGAGGGAGGTGATGGCGGCGGCGACGATCGTACGGTCCTCGATCTTGAGCTCTGCGATGGGGTCGTCAGTCTCGAAACCGGCGCGCTTGATGTTGGCCTCGTCGAACGAATCGGTATCGATGATGATGGTTGCGTTGGGCTTTGCCCATTTTGCATTGGCCTTGAGGGCAGCGGGGTTCATCGCCACGAGGGCATCGGCGAAATCGCCCGGGGTGGTGACGCCGCTCTGTCCGATATGGACCTGGAAACCGGAAACGCCCGATACTGTTCCGTGGGGAGCACGGATCTCTGCAGGATAGTCGGGGAAGGTGGAAATCTCATTTCCATACAGCGCGGAGGCATCTGCGAAGAGAGTACCTGTCAACTGCATTCCATCTCCGGAGTCACCAGCAAAACGGATTACGACATCATTGGTGTCAATAACTTTGTGTTGCATAATTAAGATTGAATTTTAGTATTTAAGTGGTTTAGTTTGAGCGTGTTACTTTGCGGGAGCTGCATTGGCTGCAGGAATCTGTGACGGAGCCACCTTCTCTGCGGGGATTCCGAGTTCCTTCTTCGCGAGAGGAAGGAGGTCCATACTCTGGGTGTCGTCGGTATATACGGTAGCGCCGGTGGAGGTGTCGAAGACATAGATCAGGTTGTTGGCCTTGGCCACCTTCTCGATAGCTTCCTGGGCCTTCTTCACCACGGGGGACATAAGGATCTGCTGCTGCTGCTGCATGTCCTGGGATGCGGTCTGCTGGAACTGCTGGATGCGCTGCACGAGGCTCTGGATGTCAGCCTCCTTGGCCTCCTTGACGGTTGCCGACCAGGTCGCGCTCTTGCGCTGATATTCTGTCAACTTGGCATTGTACTCGTCCTCCATTCCCTGAAGGGTCTCCTCGAGGTCGGTCTGAAAGGCCTGGAGCCTGACCCTGGCGGAATCCATCTCCGACATGAGGGAGACGAGTTCGCTGGAATTGATGTGTCCGAATTTGAGATTCTGCGCTCCGGCGAGGACTGAAATGCCTGCGAAAAGCAGAATTGCAAATGTGAGCTTTTTCATTTCTTTACTATTTTAACATTTTGATAATTGCCTTGGTAAGGTCGTCCGAATCCTTCTTGTAAACCACACCCGCAGTTACTGCGAGGTCGAGGATGAGGGAGTAGCCGTTGGCCGAAGCATACTGTGCGACAGCCTTCTCGACCCTGGTGCGGATCGGAGCGAGAAGCTTCTCGGAGTTCTGGGCCATCAGCCCTTCTGATCCGAAATACTTCTCCTGGTTGGCCTTGAGCTGCTGTTCGCGGGTGATGATATCGTTTTCGATACTGGAACGCTGTGCGGTCGTAAGACGCGACTTCTGGTTCTGGTATGCATTGTAGATCTGGTCTATGACCTGAAGCTCGGCATCGAGCTGCTGGCGGTACTGCTCTGCCTGGGAGTCAAGCTTCTTGACGGCAGCCTGATAATCGGGAAGGGCGTTCAGAACAGAATCGGTGTCGATGAATCCGACTTTCTGTGCATTTGCCGGAAGAATAGCGGCAATTGCGATAACAAGGGTAAAAAACAATCTCTTCATATTCGTCATTTTTACAGTTGTTGTCCTATCATGAAGTGGAACTGGCTCTTGTCGGCACCCGAAGCCGCATCGAAGCCCCATCCCCAGTCGATACCGAGAAGGCCGACGATCGGAAGGTAGATGCGGACGCCGACTCCGGCGCTGCGCTTGATCTGGAAGGGGTTGAACTGCTGGATGTTCTCCCAGCAGTTACCGCCCTCGAGGAATGCGAGCGCGTAGATGGTCGAGGAGGGCTGCATGATAACGGGGTAACGCAGCTCGACGGTGAACTTGTCGTAAACGTTTCCGTTATAGACGCCGTTGCGGTAAGGGGTCAGCGAGTAATTCTCATATCCGCGGAGGGCGATGATGTCGGAGCCGTAGATGTTGTAACCCGACATTCCGTCGCCGCCGACCATATAACCCTCGAACGGGGAGTAACCCCACTTGCGGTTGTAGTATCCGAGGTATCCGAACTGCGCGCGTGCCATCAGCACGAGGTCGCCCACCAGCTTGGTGTAAACGGCGCCCTTGAAGGTCCACTTGTTATATTCAATCCAGTTGTAGTGCTCCTGCACGGTGAGGGAACTGTAGTCCACGTCGCGCCATCCCTTCTTCATCATCGACCACGGCGGGGTCAGCTGAACTCCGAAGGTGAAGTCGGAACCGGAACGGGGATAGAGCATCTGGTCGGTGGAGTTGCGGGTGAGGTTGATGGACCAGCTGATGTTGTGGGAGACTCCGGTGTTGTAGATGAAATAGGAGTTCCAGTCCTTCAACCTGTAAGACTGCCATCCCAGCTGGTTGTAGAGCACGAAATAGTTGTCGGGCCACTCGAGGCGGTCGCCGATTCCGAGCGAAGCTCCGTAAACCTCCATATACTGGTCGCTGTTGAGCACATTATAATAATAGGAGAAATAGGAGTTCGTCTGCTTGGTATAGTAAGCCGAGAAACTCAGCTGCGTAGGCTTCTTGCCGATGAGCCAGGGCTCCACGAAGCTGGCAGTGAGGGCGGTATAGTATTTTCCGTTGGTCTGGAACCTGAAGGCGAGCTGCTGGGCGTCTCCAAGCGGCACCGGCTTCCAGCTCTCCTTGCGCAATATGTTGGCAGTCGAGAAGTTGTTGAAGCTAACGCCGACGGTACCCACGAACATTCCGCTTCCCCAGCCTCCGGAGAGTTCCAGCTGGCTGTTGGACTTCTCCTCCACGTTGTAGGCGATGTCCACGGTGTTGTTGAGCTGGTTGGGGATGATGCTGTATCCCTTTGCAGGGTCGGCAGCCACCTCGGCGTCAAAGTTGCCCATAGAGGCGATTTCACGCACGGAACGCTCGAAATCGGTCTGGCGGAAGAGATATCCCGGACGGGTGAAGACGGCACGGCGCACCACCTTCTCGTTGGTGATGGTATTGCCGTTGATTATGATCTTGTTGAAGGTTGCGGGCTTGCCCTCCACCATACGCATCTCCACGTCGACCGAGTCGCCGTCGATGTTGAGCTCGACCGGAGTGACGTTGAAGAAAAGGTACCCCTGATCGCGGTAGAGCTTGGAGATTGTGTATTCGTTCTCCTTGCCGCCGCCGTAAAGCCTGTGCTCCATGTTGACAACATCGTATATGGAGCCCTTCTCGATGCGGAGGAGGGAGTTCAGCTCCTCCTCGGTGTATTTGGAATTGCCCGTCCAGGTGATATTGCGGAAGTAATACTTCTTGCCCTTGTCCATAACGAAGTGGATACCCATCTTGCCGTCCTCGAAGAAGTAGATCGAATCCTTGAGGATCTTGGCGTCACGGTATCCCTGCTCGTTGAAGGCCTCCACGAGGGACTTCTTGTCGTTGTCGTACTCGTCTTCCTTGAACTTCTTGGAGTTGAAGAAGTTGTACCAGGAGCGGTCCTTGGTCTTCTTCATCTTGCGGTCGAGCTTGAATTTGCTCAGCTCGTCGTTGCCTTCGTATGAGATCTCGCGTATCTTGACCTTGTCGCCCTTGTGGACGTCGAAGGTCACCTTGATTGCGTTGTTGATGATGGAGTCGGGCTCCTCGAGGATGTCCACCTCGACATTCAGGAAACCCTTCTCCTTGTAGAATTTCTTGATGACATCGACCGAAGACTCCTTGACGTACTCGGAGAGCTGCCCTCCGCGGCGGAGATTGAGGCGCTCCTTAAGATCGTCCTTCTCCCCTTTCCTGACCCCTTTGTAGTCCCACTTGAGCACTCTCGGGAGTTCCGCTATATCGAGACGGAAGAAAGCCGTATCGCGGGTGGGGACTATGGAGTCGATGTAAAAACCGATATCCGATGCAGCGCCCTGAAGCCAGATGCGTTTCAACGCGTCGGAAACGGCTTCGCCGGGAACGGTGACCTTGTCGCCGACGGAGATGCCAAGTATCGCGGAAACCTGGTTTTTCGAAAGATACTTGAGACCCGTGACCTCAAGGCCGCCTACCACATAAGTGGCTGGAGCGTTGAAATCAACGGTAATATCCTGCGCTTTCAGAAGCGATGGAACGAGAAGAAGGATAGCTGCTAATAGCCGTTTTATCTTCATTATCGGATTGGTCGAAACAGTCTGCAAATTTATGCTTTATTTTTGGTATTACCTACTTTATTTTACCATATCTCCTGTCACGCTTCGAGAACGCATCCAGAGCGTCGGCAAAGTCTGATTTGCGAAAATCAGGCCACAAGACATCGGTGAAATAAAATTCGGTGTAGGCGCACTGCCAAAGCATATAATTGCTGATGCGCTGCTCTCCGCTGGTGCGGATGAGAAGATCCGGGTCCGGTATCCCGGCCGTACAAAGATACGAACTGAAAAGGGCTTCATCCAACTGCGGAGGGGTCTCCCCGCGGCGAACCGCCTCGCAGGCGTCCGCCGCATAGCGGGAAGCGGCGTTGACAAGGTCCCATTTGCCGCTGTAACTCAGCATTACGATAAGGGTGAGCCCGGTATTTCCGGCGGTCTCGGCCTGGGCCTCGTCTATCTTCTCCAGCAGCTCCGGGGAGAGGCGCTCGCGGTGGCCGATCACCCTGAAACGGATATTGTTCTTGCGGAAGGTCTCCCTCTCTTCGAGGACCGACTTGACCATCAAGGCCATAAGCCCTTCGACCTCCTCTTTCGGACGGCTCCAGTTCTCCTCCGAAAAGGCGTAGAGACTCAGATATTTTATTCCCTTCTCGACTGCGAATTCGCAGGACTCCCTTACGCTCTTGACTCCGTTGCGGTGCCCCATCAGCCTCTCCCCTCCCCTCTGGCGCGCCCAGCGGCCGTTGCCGTCCATTATGATCGTCACGTGCACAGGCACGGTTACATTTTCGCTCATATAGTGTTATTCCTTCTGTCTTCGCCCCAGAAAAGCTTGGTAGTCAGGGCTTTAATAAAATTGTTGTCGCCGAATGAAATGCACTTCAGGGTGAATTCCCCGCGCTTTATCGAAAGGGTCTCCCCGCAGGGTATGACCACCGGGCGGCTGTCGGCCGTAAGGATAACATTTCCCTGCGAATCGGGGAAAGAGACACCTACGGTGGCGCCTGGTGGGATGACCAGAGGGCGGACATTGAGATTGTGCGGTGCGAGGGGGGTGATAAGGGTGACTCCTGAACCAGGGAAGACCACCGGACCGCCGAGGCTCAGGGAGTAGGCGGTGCTGCCCGTAGGGGTTGCTATCAGCACTCCGTCGGCCCAGAAGGTGGGAAGCGGGCTGCCGTCTACAGTAATGCAAACCGGGAGCATCCCCCCCTGTTCCCTGTGGAGGGAGAATTCATTGAGTGCGTAGGGGAAGAATCCATCCGGCAGTGCATCAGTGCCTTCTACTTTCAGTATCTCCCGCTCTATCAAGGAATAACGCCCCTGAAGAAGGTCGTCGACCCACTCGGGTGAATCGGAATCCATAGCGGCCGAGGTGAGGAATCCGAGCCGGCCTAAATTGATGCCGGCTACGGGAATGTCGCGCCCCGCAAGAAGTTCAAGGGATCCCAGAAACGTACCGTCGCCGCCCAGGGCCAGAAGCATCGAGACATCCGCCGGAAGCCCTCCGGAGAATCTCTCCTTCGGCGCACAGGGGGTGCCGGCAGCCTTTTCAAGCATCTCTGCAAGCTCCGAAGAGCAGCACAGCGAGGCTCCCCTGGCCTCGAGAAGGGCTGTCAGCCGGAGTATCCGCTCAGCGATGCGGGGGTTGGCCAGACGGCCGGTAAGTGCAATCTTCATATCTCTGCCCAATTATTTATCAAAATTACTTATTTTTGGCATACTTTTGTAAAAAAAGAGAAATATTATGACAAAGCTGAGCGTCAACATCAACAAGATTGCCACCCTCCGCAACGCCAGGGGCGGAAACCTCCCCGACGTAATCAAGGCGGCGCTCGACATAGAGCGCTTCGGAGCCCAGGGCATCACAGTCCATCCCCGTCCCGACGAGCGCCATATCCGATACAGCGACGTGCGCGAACTCAAGCCGCTGCTGACAACCGAATTCAACATCGAAGGCAATCCTATAGACTCCTTCATCCGCCTCGTGCTCGAGGTGAGGCCCGCACAGGTCACCCTCGTCCCCGACGCCGAGAATGTCCTGACCTCAAACGCGGGCTGGGACACCAAGCACAACCTCGGCTACCTCAGCGAGATATGCCAGCTGTTCAATTCGGTCGGCATCCGCACCTCCATCTTCATCGATCCCGACATAGAAATGATACGCTACGCCGCCGAGACGGGCTGCAAGAGGATAGAACTCTACACCGAGAGCTACGCGCGCGACTACCACAAGGACCGCGAAAAGGCCATCGAGAAATACTATTTCGCCGCAGAGGAGGCTGTCCGCTGCGGACTCGAGATAAACGCCGGCCACGACCTGAACCTCGACAATCTCCGCTACTTCGCGCAGACCATCCCCTCCCTCTCGGAGGTTTCGATCGGCCACGCCCTCATCAGCGACGCCCTCTACATGGGCCTCGAGGCCACGGTCAAGGCTTATTTGGCGGAGTTAAATAATTTTTAGTTATATTTGTGCGTTTTACACGACCCCAAAAAGAATAGAAACAAGAACAATAGATCATGAAAAAAGCATCATTTATTCTCAGCATTCTCGCAGTGCTTGTTGCAGCCTGCGCGCTGGTATTCACTCTCGTCGGCAAAAAGGGCTGCCACAAACCCGCTCCCGTTGACGGCGAAGAGATAACCGCAGTGGCAGGCGACATCGTTTACATCCAGCTCGATTCCCTCATTCTCAACTATGACATGTACAGCGACCTGAGCAGCGAGCTCGAGTCGAAGAAGCAGTCCATCGAGGACGACATCAACCGCCGCGGCCGCAAGCTGGAGAGCGACATGAAGGCATTCGAGAACCAGATCAACAAGGGTCTTCTCACCCGTTCGGCAGCCGAGAAGCAGCAGCAGTCCCTCCTCCAGAGGCAGCAGGATCTCCAGAACATCGCACAGCAGAAGCAGGGCGAGATCCTCGAGGAGAACGACGTTATGATGAACCGCGTGATGGACGCCGTCAAGACCTACCTTGAGGAGTACAACGAAACCCACAACTTCGCAGCCATCCTCACCACCAGCGGCACCACCAACACCGTGATGATCGGCAACCCCGCCCTCGACATCACCAAGGAGATTCTCGAAGGACTCAACGCTGAATACGTCAAGACCAGGAACGTCAGCACCAAGGACGAATAGTGTTCAAGCGACTGCTAATATCGATAACGGCAATTATGCTGGGTTCCGCCGCTCTGAATGATGCGGCGGCCCAGCTTTTTTCCTTCCACCCCTTCAGGAAGCCGGTCAAGCTCGCCCTCGTACTGCCCCTAAACTCCAATTCCCAGGAGCCCGCAAGGGACTGCATGGATTTCTACAGCGGCGCGCTGATGGCCATCGACGCCAAGAAGGCGGAGGGAGTGAGCGTCAAGCTCAAGGTGGTCGATCTGTCTGCCACCAGTTTCACCGGCGACGCCTTCGCACAGGCCATTGACGGATATGACGCCGTCATAGGCCCCTTCGCAGCCGCCGACCTCAAGAAAGTCCTGCCCCAGTGCAGGCTGGCCGGGGTTCCGCTGGTCTCCCCCCTCGACCAGAAGGCGGGCGAGATAGCTGAGAGCGAGCCTCTCTTCTTCCAGGTTCCCACCCCGCACTACATCCAGGCCGCCAACCTCGTGGAGAGCATCCCCGTCGAAGAGGGAGGCAGGGTCACCGTCTTCCACAGCCCGGAAGAGGAGCAGTTCTGCACCCAGGTGACCAAGGCCCTCGAGGAGTTCGGCATCCCCTACAAGAAGATCAGCTACAACGTCCAGAGGGGAAGAGTCATCACCGACTCCCTCAAGAGGGCGATGAAGGCCAACGAGAACAATTATGTGATCATCGCATCGGAGAGCGAGGCCTTCGCCTCCGACGTCGTGCGCAATATGAGCCTTGTCAAGAAGTCCTGCCCCGGACTCTCCGTCTATGTGAGCAACAAGGTGCGCAACTTCGAGACCATCGACGCCGATCTGCTTTACAAGCTGGGCGCCAGCCTCTCCACGGGCTATTTCGTGGATTACAAGGATACCGCTACCCAGAATTTCATTCTGAAATACAGGGCGCTGTATCACACCGAGCCGAGCCAGTACGCCTTCAGCGGCTACGACATCTTCTACTTCTTCATCTCGGCTATAAACGACCTTCAGGGTGCCTTCAGGGAGTTTGTCCCCTATTACACCCTGAATCTTCTCCAAAGCAACATCCTCTTCCGCAGGATCTCCGACGAGGGAGGATACGTCAACATCCGCACGAGGGACGTCGAGTATCAGAACGACTTCTCTATAGAAGTGCGGTAGGGTCGAGGTTGTTCTTCTCTATATCCTTGAAGTAATTGACCGTTCCCACCTTGAGTTCCACGGTGGAGGCGTCGTCGCATACGATTATGCCGTTGCGGTGCATCTGCAGCACTGAAACGGTCCACATATGGGTCACTCCGCCCTCCACTACCTGGGCAAGGGCGCGCGCCTTGTTGTGGCCGTTGACGAGGATCATCACCTCGCGGGCATCCATCACGGTGCCCACTCCCACTGTCAGCGCGGTCTTGGGGACCTTGTTGATGTCGTTGTCGAAGAAGCGGGAGTTGGCGATGATTGTATCGGTGGTCAGCGACTTGATCCTGGTGCGGGAGGTGAGAGAGGAGCCGGGCTCGTTGAATGCGATATGGCCGTCGGGGCCGATACCGCCCATAAAGAGGTCGATTCCACCGTAGGAGGCGATCTTCTCCTCATAGCGCTCGCACTCCGCCTGCAGGTCGGGAGCGTTGCCGTCCAGGATGTTCACATTCCCGGCAGGAATATCGACATGCGAGAAGAAATTGCTCCACATAAATGAGTGGTAGCTCTCGGGATGGTCCTCGGGAATGCCGACATACTCATCCATATTGAATGTCACGACATTCTTGAAAGAGACCTTGCCCTCATTGTAGAGACGGATAAGCTCCCTGTAGGTGCCGACAGGAGTGGAACCGGTAGGCAGACCGAGCACGAAAGGTTTCTCGGCCGTGGGGCCGAAGGCATTGATACGCTTTACGATATAGGAGGCCGCCCACTGCGACATCTTCCCGTAGGATTCTTGGATAATAACTCGCATAGTCTGATATGATTTCTCTTAAAACAATGTATCTTTCATAAGCGAACGGGCGTTTGCCACCGCCTCGTCCGTGATTGAGGAGCCGCTCAGCATCCTGGCTATCTCGCGCTCCCTCTCCGCCCCCTCTATGCGGCGGATTCCGGTATGGGTCCTGCCATCCTCCCCTTCTCCCTTCTCTACGAGGAAATGGGCGTCGCCGCGGCTCGCGACCTGTGGAAGGTGGGTAATCGCCACTACCTGCATATTGCGTCCCATCGCCACTATCATCTCGCCCATCTTGTGGGCCACGCTGCCCGAGACGCCGGTATCTATCTCATCGAATATCACTGTGGGAAGCCCCATATAGGACGACATCAAGGCCTTGAGGCAGAGCATAATACGCGAAAGTTCGCCGCCGGAGGCGCACTTCGAGAGCTCCCTTGCTGCAAGCCCCTTGTTGGCCGAGAAGAGGAAGCGGACCTCGTCGGAACCGGTGCGCGAAAGCTGACGGCCAGCGGTAATGGAAGCCTCAAAGGTTGCCGAAGGCATCTCGAGGGTACGGACCGACTCCTGAAGCGAAGCCGAGAACCCTGCGGCCGCCGCAACCCTTGCCTCGTGAAGCTTTGCAGCAGTCTCGCCGCACTGTTTCTCGAGTTCGGTGCACCTGCGGCGCAGCTGTTCGATGTTCTCCTCCTGGTTTGAGGAATCGTCAAGCCGTGACGAAATGGAATCCCTCATCTCCACAAGGGCCTCAACCGTCGAAACCCCGTGCTTCCGCATCAGGGAATAAAGCAGCGAAAGCCTGTCGTCCACCTCCTGAAGCCGCTCGGGGGAGAACTTCACCCGCTCCGAAAGACGGGCGGTCTCATACTCCACATCCTTGAGTTCGGCTCTTGCCGAAGAGATTCTTTCGCGAAGCGAATCCGCAGTGGGAAGAAAGCCTGCAAGCCTCTCCAACGCGGTTTCCACGCTGCGCAGGCGACCATCTACGGAGTCCTCCCCCGAATCGAAGGCATTGCCGGCAGCGGCCAGTTCGCGGGAGATATCCTCCACGGATGCGAGCTGCTTCTGCTCCAGTTCCAGCTCTTCGAGTTCCCCCTCTTTCAGGGAGGCCTCTTCGAGCTGCCTCAGCTGGAATTCCAGATAGTCCCTCTCCCCTTTGTCGCGATCCACCGCAGCTTCGGTTTCGGAGAGTTCCTTCAAAGTGGCCTGCCAGCTGTCGAAAAGGGCTCCGAAAGCCTCAGTTTCGGCAGTAATCCCGGCATAGGCGTCCAGCACCGAAAGCTGGTATGCGGGAGATGAAAGCAGGGCCTGGTCGAACTGGGAATGGAGGTCCACCAGAGGTGCGGAAGCCTCGCGCAGTATATCGAGGGTGACCGGCTCGTCATTGAGGAAGGCGCGGGAGCGTCCCTGGGGTGAAACCACCCTGCGGAGGATGGTCTCGTTGCCCTCCCTGTCGAGGAATGAAGCCTCTACGACACAGTTTTTCGTAGCGTCGCCGAGGACGGAGGCATCGGCCTTATGGCCGAGAACAAGCGACAAGGCGCCGAGCAAAATTGATTTGCCGGCGCCTGTCTCTCCGCTTATCACCACCAGATTGTCGGGGAAGGTGATATCCAGCGAACTAATCAGGGCATAATTCTGTATGTAGAGCCTGTCAAGCATCTTTGCCCGGATAGCCCCTATTCGGCTACGCGGTAGAAGATCTCTCCGTCCTCAAACTCCTTGGTAGCGGTAAGGCTGGGCTTGGGGAGTTTCTCGTAGTAACGGGAAATCTCAATCTGCTCCCTGTTTTCGAAGGTCTCCTCCAGAGTGTCAGCATAAGAGGAGAACTCCTCGAGCTTCTTGCTGAGTTCCTGCTTGATATCTGCGGAAATCTGGTTTGCCCTCTTGGCAATTATCATCACCGTCTCATAGATGTTGCCCGTGGGAGCTGCGAGATCCCTCAGTTCGCGGGTGATGGTGTTGGTCGGAACCTGTGTCTTGTTTTCGTCCATAGTGATATGTAGTTTTTCTATTTGTCAGTATTCTCCTCCCCTTCGTTCTTGAGGAACTTCTGGGTCTTGGCATAAAGGCCGTCAAGGGTCTTGCGATACTTGGTCTCGGGGAATTCGCTCACCACGTTGAAGTAGTCGTCAACGAAGGTGAGATACCTCTCCCTCTGCTTGGAGGGGACGCTCTTTTCGGCGTACTTGTAGGCCGACATCGCGGTGTAATAGAGGATTTCCTCACGGTAGCGGTTGTCGGCATTCTCCTTCAGGACAGCCTTGAGGGCGTGGTGTGCAGCCATATAGTCCTCCATGTGATAATAGAGGTAGGCCGACTTGTAGGCCTTCAGCTCGAGGCGCTCGTTGAGTTCGTCGCGCATCTCGAGGATACGGGGTTCATAGTCCGAGTCGGGGTTGTCCCTAAGGAAGTTATTGATGACCGTAAGGGCCTGGTAGGTAGGCTTCTGGTCGAGTTCGTAGCGGTAGGTGCTGCGGTAGAGACAGTCTATCCTGAGGAACTTCGCCTCCTCGATGAAGGGCGAGATGGGGAAGGTCTCGATGAATTCGTTCAGGTTGCCCTCAGCGGTGATATAGTCGCCGTAGCGGTAATTGCTCAAACCCCAGTAGAACTGAACGGTATCCTCCATCGGCATACCTCTGGTGAGGGCCGAGAGGGACTCGAACATATCCGCCGCCTTGCTGTACTTCTTGGCCTCGAAGAGTTCGAATGCCATCTTGTACTTGTCGTTCACGTTGTTGCCTTCAAGCACCAGGTTGTACTGCGTCTTGCAAGCCGTCAGTGCAAGGAGCAGGAGTAATGAAACCGCTATTGTTCTGAATCGCATCGTCATTTGTTTTCAATCAAAAACTTCTCGGCGTCAAGGGCCGCGCGGCATCCGCTCGCAGCGGCATTGACAGCCTGCCTGTAGGTAGGGTCCTGGACATCCCCGGCGGCAAATACGCCCGGCACGCTGGTGCGCGAAGATTTGCCTTCGGTGATGATGTAGCCGTTCTCATCGGTAGCGACCCACTCCTTGAAAAGGTCGGAGTTGGGATGGTGGCCGATGGCCAGGAAAAAGCCGTCGATACTCTTCTCAAA
The DNA here is from genome assembly GCA_017616655.1 of Bacteroidales bacterium. Classification (GTDB taxonomy): domain Bacteria; phylum Bacteroidota; class Bacteroidia; order Bacteroidales; family UBA932; genus Cacconaster. Next base: position 3,987 of record JAFZXU010000066.1, on the reverse strand, counting down.
TACCGTTCCATCCTTACGGAGGAGACGGACTCCGGTGACGCCTGAATCGTCGCCGAGCACCTCCTGGGTATTGCACTCCCAGAGGATTTCGATGTTGGGGGCTGCGAAGACCTTCTCCTGCATCGCCTTCGAAGCACGGAAGACATTCCTGCGTACTATCATATAGACCTGGCGGCAGAGGGTGGAGAGGTAGAGAGCCTCTTCGCACGCGGTGTCGCCGCCTCCCACTACGGCCACGTCCTTGCGGCGGTAGAAGAAGCCGTCGCAGGTAGCGCAGGCCGATACGCCCATTCCGCGGAACTTGTTCTCGGAAGGAAGCCCGAGATACCTGGCGGCAGCACCCGTGGCAATGATCAGGGTTTCAGCCTCTATCTCCTTATCGTTGTCGATCATCACTTTGAAGGGACGCTTCGAGAGGTCGGCGGAGGTGGCATAGCCAGGACGCACATCCGCGCCCAGACGCACCGCCTGCTCCCTGAGGTCGGCCATCATCTGCGTGCCGTCGACTCCCTGCGGATAACCGGGGAAGTTCTCGACCGTGGTGGTCGTGGTGAGCTGTCCGCCGGGCTGGAGTCCTTCGAAAAGGACGGGGCCGATACCTGCGCGGGAGGCGTAGATAGCAGCCGTATAGCCGGCAGGACCGCTGCCGATGATGAGGCATTTTACTTGTTCCTTGCTCATAAGGTGCGTATTATTCAAACCGCAAATTTACTATTTTTTCGCGATATTCCATCCTTAATATAAAATTCCAGACGCTGCTCCCACACCAGCACGATGGCAGCCGCAAGTCGTATCAGCAGCATTATCCACCATACTCCGCCCAGGGTAGCCATCAGCGTAAGGTCCTCCACATTGCTGTGGCTCACGCAGATGTGGCTGTCGAGCAGTTTCACGTCGCGGTTAGAGAGGGTTCCGCGGCCGATTTCATCCAGCATCGCGGCGGCGCCGTAGCCGAGTCCCACGATATTGGCCACAAGCCAGAGGAAGGTGGTGTTCGAGGGAAGTCCCAGCACATACATAAGCGGCCTGAAAAGGCGGGCTATCGCATCCATTATTCCGAATTCCGACAGAATGCGCTGCAGTATGTTGAGCGCGAAGATGATGACAACCATCAGCACCACCAGTTTCAGGGTGGAGACGAGCCACTGCAGCAGCGTATCCCAGAACGGGATCTCCCACTTCTGCGCCGCCGAATCCACTATCTCCTGCGCCGAACCCGGGAGGATGAGATTCAGTATGAATCCCAGCGCCAGGGCGGTCAGGGTCCTGACCACCACCATACGCGCAGCGGAAGCGCCCGTCTTGCGGAGCACCGCCGTCTCGAGTATCATCGAATGCGAACAGAGCACCATCGTGGCGATGATGGTCACGGCCCTCCAGTCCATATCGAGGGAGGAGATGATGGCTATCGCCGAGTAGCAGTTTACGAAATAGCCCGACAGATAGGCCAGCGCGGCCGAGCCGGGAAGGCCGAAGTATTTGAATACCGGGCTGATGAGCTCCGATATCCAGGGAAGGATGTTGAAATACTTCAGCAGCATCATCGCAAAGGAGACGCCGACGGTAATCTCGATCATCCAGATGCAGGTCTTTATCGAGGAGGGGGTGACCTCCTTGATGCATCTCTTTATGCGCTGGAGGGTGGTTTCCATTGGTACTTAAGGGGAAATATGGAATGCGAAGATATCTATTTGGCGCGAATTGGCAAAGGATTCCTACTGCGGATCGACATCGACCGTGATATCCACGGCTCCGTAGCGCAGTCGGAGGGCGTCGAGCTTGACCTTCAGGATGTTCTTGGTGAGGGCCAGGGAGCGGTTGCGGGGAAGCTTGAGCCAGAACTGGCTGATGAGGCGGTTGTCGACCTTCTCCACAGGCGGCCTTACGGGGCCGAGGACAGAATTAACGGAGCACTCCTTCAGGATTGCCCTGATATCGCGCTCGATATGCCACAGACGCCCCTCGGAGCGCTCTTTTACGGTGATGACAATCAACCTCACGAAAGGAGGATAGGAGAACATCCTGCGCTCCGCAAGGGCGATGACGCCCTGTTCCGGGTCGGCCTTGCCGGTAAGACGCTTCAGCACGGGGTGGTCAGGCTGGCAGGTCTGGATTACCATCCGTCCGGAGGCCTCCCTCCTGCCCGCCCTTCCGCGCAGCTGCACAAGCAGCTGGAGTGCCCTCTCATCTGCCCTGAAATCCTGCAGGGAGAAGAGCGAATCGGCCTGAACCACAGCTACAAGGGCCAGGTTGGCGAAGTCGAACCCCTTGGTAATCATCTGGGTACCGACCAGAATATTTATCCTCCCCTCCGCGAAGTCGGTGAGCATCTCCCGCTCTGCCGTCTTGCTCTCGGTGGTCTGGGCATCGAAGCGCTCGACGCGCGCCTCAGGGAAGTATTCCCTCAGTTCCTCCTCAAGTTTTTCGGTTCCCGCGCCGCGGGGCGCCATTTCGGCAGAGCCGCAGGCCTTGCAGGTACCGTCGAACGGGGTATGCCAGCCGCAGTAGTGGCACTCGAGGGTATTGTTGTATTTATGGTAGCTCAGCGGAACGTTGCATTTGGGGCACTTGGGAATATCGCCGCACTGAAGGCACTGTACCACAGGAGAATATGCCCTGCGGGAACGGAACACCAGCACCTGCTCCCCCTTCTCGAGGGTCTTGCGGATATCGGCGAGCAGCTCGCGCGAGAAGGAGCCCTTCATATCCTTGAGCCTCATCGCCTTGCGGGTGTCGATTATCTTCACTTTGGCCTCCGGGGAGCGGTGGTAGCGCTGCAGGAGGTCCACCTGGACATACTTGCCGGCGGCTACGTTATAGAGCGCCTCGTAGGAGGGCGTCGCGCTGCCCAGGACCACGGAGGCGCCCCGCTGCGAAGCGAGCAGCAGAGCTGCGTCGCGGCCGTTGTAGCGGGGGGCGGGATCGTCCTGCTTATAGGAGGAGTCGTGCTCCTCGTCCACTATCACCATTCTAAGGTTTGAGAGCGGCAGGAATATAGCGGACCTGGTTCCCAGCACGATGCAGGGGCCACCTTCGGCGAGGCGCTCCAGCACCTTTTTCTTCTGGGGCGCGGTGAGCTTCGAGTGGAATGCCAGCAGTCTGTCGCCGAAGACTGATTCCAGCCTCTCCTGGAGCTGGCGTGACATGGCGATTTCAGGCACCAGATAGAGCACCTGTCCGCCCGCCTCTATCCTCGGCATCGCAAGATGCATATAGATTTCGGTCTTGCCCGAGCCGGTAACTCCGTTCACCAGGACCGTCTTTTTCGCAGATAGGGCCTCTTCTGCCACTGCCAGCGCCTTTGCCTGGGCCGCAGAGAGTTGCGGAAGCGAAGATGCGGCCTCCGCCCCCTTCTTTCCTGCGGTCTTGCGCGATTTAACCTCCGCCTGTTTGCGGACGTTCTGGGGGTAGGCAGCCTTGAGCACCTCCCCTTCGCTGCACATATAATAGTCTGCGAGGGTCCGCCAGAAGTGCAGGTCCTTTTCCGAAACGGCCGGCAGCGGAGGCAGGGAGATGAGAGGACGTATCTTCAGAGGGTCGAGTCCGGGCGCCTGTTCCTTGAACGCGTCGACCACGCCGTAGTAGATCCTGCCGGCCAGGTTGACCTCCACCCAGGTGCCGCGGGTTATGCACTCCATCCCTTCAGGAACCGCATAGGTCATCCTTCCGCCGAGTTTCAGCGGCAGGATTACGTCGGCGTAGAGTTTGGCAGCCGGCCTTGGTACAGCGCGCTGCTCCGCCTTCGCTCCGGACCCGGGTTTTGGGCGGGACTTCACGACAATCGACTTGGCGGCGTAAACCTTATTATTGGTTCCTGTCATAATGCGAAAGTAGAATATTTTTTTGGAATTATCGAATTAAACTCTACCTTTGCAGTCCCATTCGGTGCCATAGCTCAGTTGGTAGAGCAACGGACTGAAAATCCGTGTGTCGCTGGTTCAATTCCCGCTGGTACCACAGAAGCCGGGCGAAAGTCCGGCTTTTATT
>JAFZXU010000006.1 GCA_017616655.1 Bacteroidales bacterium | reverse complement strand
TCTCCTCGATGGCTTCGGGAGAGTCTGTGGCGCGCTTGTTGAGCCTGCGCCTGAGCTCCTCGATCGAGGGAGCCTGAATGAATACCGAGAGTGCGTCGTCACCGAAATATTTCTTCAGGTTGACTCCACCCTTGACATCTACGTCGAAAAGGATGATGTGGCCGCGTCTCCAGATACGGGCCACCTCCGACTTCAGAGTGCCGTAGAAGCGGTCTTCATAAACCTCCTCATATTCGACGAAATCGTCGTTCTCGATATGCTTGCGGAACTCCTCGGGAGTGAGGAAATAATATTCCACACCGTCCTGCTCCTTGCCGCGGGGCGGACGCGAAGTGGCGGAGATGGACAACTCGAAGAAATCAAACGATTTCAGCAGATGATTCACCACCGTGCTCTTGCCCGAACCGGAAGGGGCGGAGAAAATGATGACCTGTCCGTTCATTCACTTAGCTTTGCCGGCAGAGCCGAGTACCTTGACTATCTTATGGATATAGAGTTTCTTCATCTCGTCGCGCGCAGGGCCGAGATACTTGCGAGGGTCGAATTCAGCAGGCTTCTCAGCCAGGGTCTTGCGCACTGCCGCAGTGAGGGCGAGGCGGGAGTCGGAGTCGATGTTGATCTTGCATACGGCGCTCCTGGAGGCCTTGCGGAGCTGCTCCTCGGGGATGCCGACTGCATCGGGCAGCTTGCCGCCGTTGGAGTTGATGATATCCACATACTCCTGGGGAACGGAGGATGAGCCGTGAAGCACGATGGGGAAGCCGGGGAGCTTCTTTTCGATGGCCTTGAGAACGTCGAATGCCAGCGGCGGGGGAACGAGCTTGCCGGTCTTCGGGTCGCGGGTGCACTGTTCGGGCTTGAACTTGTATGCGCCGTGCGAGGTGCCGATGGAGATTGCCAGGGAGTCGCAGCCGGTCTTGGTCACGAAATCGATGACCTCTTCGGGTTTGGTATAGTGCGACTCTTCTGCGGAGACCTCATCTTCCACGCCTGCCAGCACGCCGAGCTCAGCCTCGACCGTAACATCGTAGCGGTGAGCGTAGCGGACCACCTTCTTGGTGAGGGCCACGTTCTCGTCGTAGGGGAGGGCGCTGCCGTCGATCATCACGGAGGAGAATCCCATCTGGATGCAGTTCTTGCAGAGTTCGTAGGAATCTCCGTGGTCGAGGTGGAGCACTATCTGGGGACGTTTCCATCCGAGCTCCTTCGCGTAGGCGACCGCACCTTCCGCCATATAGCGCAGAAGGGTCTGGTTGGCATAATTACGGGCTCCCTTGGATATCTGGAGGATAACGGGAGACTTGGTTTCGGCCGCAGCCTGGATTATGGCCTGCAGCTGTTCCATGTTGTTGAAATTGAATGCGGGGATGGCATATCCGCCCTTCACCGCCTTTGCGAACATTGCCCTGGTGTTGACCAGGCCGATTTCTTTGTATGATACCATATTGTTATTATTTGAATAATTGTCGTACTTATTCTGCAAATATAACATTTATCCGTCAAAAAGATTAACTTTGAAGTTCGAACCTGAGTTTAATCGATGGGGAAAGAGATGAAAAGAATTGATAATTATACCGCTCCGGAATGCGAGGTGCTGGCCCTGGCCGCCGGTTCGCTCGTGTGCGTCTCCGGCAACGCCACCGGAGAGGACTTCGGACTCGGCCGCGATTACGGCGGAAAGGATAGGTGGGAGGCAGGGAAATGGTAGCGAGAATCTTAAAGTCTGCACTTGCTGCAGTTATGTTGCTGGGCCTCTTCTCCTGCTCGCACCGCGAAACAGTACGTCCTGAAGGCGAACCGGGACCTCTTAAAAAAATGGAATTCAAAGCTTCGCGCGATATTGCGCTCGATTTGACCCTCGACCGCCGCGACGACGCCACCCGCGTCTCCCTCGGCCCCGACGGATCCATAATATGGTTGCAGACCGACCATATCAGCGTCTTTTCCGAAAGCTCATCGGCAGCGTTCGGATGCAAGAGTCTCGGCTCCGGGGGCAGTACCGCAGTGTTCAGCGGCGAGATCTCCGAGAGCCCGCACTACTATGCTCTCTATCCCGCTCAGGAGGCCGCTTCGTGCGACTATTCAAAAGGCGAGATAACCGCAGTGTTGCCACATCAGCAAACGGCGGTGGCGGGCGGATTCGACCCTGCTGCAGCGCTTGCCGTTGCTTGCAGTGACGGAGAAAACCTCCCGTTCCGCAACGCGGTGGCCATTTTGAGCTTCGTGGTGCGCAACGAGGGCATTGTCTCCATCACCCTGAAGGCTACCGGCGCCCAGGACGCTTCCATCCCTCTTGCCGGTAGCGCCAGGATTGGATGGAACGGCGGAAATCCCTCCTTCACCATCCTGGAAGGGAAGCACGAAGTCGCGCTCTATGGCGCCTTTGAGAAGGGGCAGCGTTACTATATGGCCGTATTCCCCGGCAGCTACAACGCCCTGAACCTCGAGTTCAGGGACGCTTCGGGCCGCACCGCGAAATACTACAACACCACGCCGCTCGAGTTGCTGCGCAACGACAATGTCAATCTCTTCGACCTCGAGATTCCCGACGGCAAGTGGAGCTATCCCTCCATCGATGCGCCGGAAGAGGTCACAGTGCCTGCTTCGGGTGTCGTCAATGAGGTTACCGAGGTTATGCTCAGCGACGCCGACGGATGGGACGTGGATGTTTCCTATGCGGGATGCGTCTCTACCGCCTTCTGGGACGACGAGGAGGGCGGCGTGTGCTATACCGTAGCGGCCAATACCACTACCGCTCAGCGCACGGGCGGCATAACCGTTACGCTTACCAGGGAGGGCTGCACCCCCGTTTCCGAGACAATCCAGGTGGTGCAGGAGGCATCTCCCGCTCCGCCGGTGGAGGAGGGGTGGATTAGGGTTACCCGCGCAGCCGACCTCGTAGTTGATGACGAATATGTGATAGCCTACCCTCAGGGAGGTAAAGTGGCTGGCGATATCTCAAGCAGCGTAATGAGCAGCGAGTCGGCTGCCTTCTCTTCCGACTATTCGAAGATTACCGACCTTCCCGCTTCGGCAGTTGTCCTCACCCTGGGCGGAAATTCCTCCGGATGGACCTTCGCCAATGCCAGCGGTAAGCTGCTGGGTACAACTTCAGTCAAGAATATGTCCTGGGGGAGCGGCACCACTACCTGGACAATAACGGCTGGCAGCGCATCTACGCCTATTGCCAGCACCAACTCCGACCGCGGAAAGCTTCAGTATAACGAAAGTGCTCCCAGGTTTACCACATATACTTCCAGCCAGAAAGATGTAACCCTCTACCACCGGGTGGGAGGCAAGGTTACAAGCGTATCTACCTCGTCCCAGGCAACCGGAATCACAACCTCTTCCGCTACGATTTCGGCTTCCTACAACTGTATCGATGCGGCACCCTCCGCAGCGGGATTCAAGTACGGCACCAACGCGGCAAGCCTCGTGGCGGAAGTCACAGTATCGGCTCCCACTGCGAAGATGGGCACATTCAGCGCCACTCTGAGCAGTCTGCTGGCCTCCACCACCTACTACTATGCGGCTTTTATAGTGGAGAACGGAGTCACCTATCTCGGCAGCGTTCAGAGCGTCACAACCAATGCCGAGGGCGGCACTCCTTCCACCGGCGGGGCCGACTATGGCTGGCCGGAACTGCCCGCTCAGACCGACAGGAACCGCGACGGAATAGACGACAACAACTCAGATCTCTACTACTCGCACACCTTCCGCGCCGACGCTGCCAGCATCCGTAACTTCTCGAGCTGCTACTCCAAGAGCAAGATCCATCCCGTGTGGGTTGCCGCTCCTATGCACAACTGCTATAAGGGCAATGTCAAACGCACCAATGCATATCAGCCCGACCCTAATATAAAGTGCACGCAGAACGGAGCGTTCGACGGTTACACCCGCGGCCATATGGTGGGCTCTTCCGACCGCAACATAACCGCTCCTACCAACCGCCAGGCTTTCTACTATTCCAATATCGGCGCCCAGCTCAACAGCGGCTTCAATACCGGTGGCGGCGCCTGGAACAAACTTGAGGATAAGGTGGACGGTTTCCTTTGCCAGGATACGCTGTATCAGGTTATAGGCTGCGTCTTCGATACATTCACCGACAGGTATGGGGTGACCGTTACTCCCAGGACTGCCAGCGGCAGCCAGATTCCTACCGCCTGGTACAAGGTGCTTTTGCGCACCAAGAACGGCAATACCGGCAAGGATGTGCGCAACTGCTCGAGGGATGAGCTTAAGTGCATAGCCTTCGTGCTGGGACATTACGGCAACCAAAGTCACGTACCTTCGATCAATGACGCCTATACCGTGGAGCAGGTGGAGGCTATGACCGGCCTTACCTTCTTTGTCAACGTGCCGAACGCACCGAAGGATACTTACAACCGTACGGATTGGGGGTTGTAGCGTTTTGACTGACATTTTGTCGCTTGCGGGGAGTGTGGCAGATTATTTGCCTTTCTCCCCGCGTGCGTTTGAATAATAAAATATCAAGATATGGAAGAAGTAAAAGATAATAAGAGAGTTGAAGAGGCTCCGGAAGAGGCTGCAGCAGCCGCTGAGGCCGCACAGCCGAAGCACGAGAGCCGTGCAGAGAAGAAGGCGCGCAGGCACGCTGCAGAGGAGGAGATTGAAAAACTGCGTCAGGAACTTGGCGAGACCAAAGACAAGTATCTGCGACTTATGGCAGAGTTTGACAATTACCGCCGCCGTACCGCGAAGGAGCGTCTGGAATTGATCGATACGGCAGGGAAGGGGATTCTGGAAGGCTTCCTGCCCGTCGTGGATGATTGCGAGAGGGCTTTGGAGATGCTCCACAAGTCTGAAGCGCCGGAGTCCGCAATCGAAGGGACAGAGCTTATCTACAACAAGCTTGTTGCCTACCTTAAGTCGAAGGGACTCAGCAAGATGGAGGATGTGATCGGCTCTGAATTCAATACCGATTTCCACGAGGCTGTAGCACAGTTCCCCACACAGGATCCCGCAATGAAGAATAAGGTCATCGATGTCGTCCAGCAGGGTTACAAGCTGGGTGACAAGGTTGTCCGCTTCGCGAAGGTAGTGGTGGGCATTTAACGTTTTCCGAAAATGGCAGAGAAAAGAGATTATTACGAGGTCCTTGGCGTGGACCGCAACGCCACCGCGGACGAGATAAAGAAGGCCTACCGCAAGAAGGCCATCCAGTATCATCCCGACAAGAATCCTGGCGACAAGGAGGCAGAGGAGAAGTTCAAGGAGGCGGCAGAGGCTTATGATGTCCTTAGCGACCCCCAGAAGAAGGCGCGTTACGACCAGTACGGCCACGCCGGAATGAACGGCCAGGGCGGCTTCAGCGCAGGCGGATTCTCGATGGAGGATATCTTCTCGCAGTTCGGCGATATCTTCGGAAGCGCCTTCGGCGGAGGATTCGGCAGCTTCGGAGGATTCAGCGGCTTCGGCGGAAGCCAGTCTTCGGGACGGCGCGTCCAGCGCGGCAGCGACATCCGCATACGCGTGAAACTCAGCCTAAAGGAGATTGCGCACGGAGTCGAGAAGAAGGTCAAGATCAACAAAACTGTTGCATGCCCCGACTGTCACGGACGCGGAGCCGCTTCGGAGGCCGATATCCGCACCTGCGACAACTGTCACGGCTCGGGAATGGTCACCCGTGTGACGCAGACGATTCTGGGACAGATGCAGACCTCGTCGCCCTGCCCTCACTGCGGCGGCACCGGCAAGAAGATAACCAATCCCTGCCGCAAGTGCAACGGCAGCGGACTCGTCAAGAGCTCTGAGGAGATTTCCTTCAAGATTCCCGCAGGAGTTGCCGAAGGTATGCAGCTCACCGTACAGGGCAAGGGTAACGCTGCTCCCAACGGCGGCGTGAACGGCAACCTGCTCGTGCTTATAGAGGAGGAGAAGGACCCCAATCTGGTAAGGGAGGAGAACGATCTCATCTATACCTTATATATATCCGCGCCCGATGCTATCCTTGGCTGCGACGCGGAGGTGCCCGGAATAGACGGCAAACTGAAGATCAAGATCGATCCCGGTACCCAGCCTGGCAAGATGCTGCGTCTGCGCGGTAAGGGTATTCCAGATGTCAACGGCTACGGAACCGGTGACCTTCTTGTATTCGTCCAGGTCTGGATGCCGAAGAAAGTGTCGAAGGTCGAACGCGAAATGCTCGAGCAGATGCGTGCCAGCGAGTCTTTCAAACCAGATCCAGACAAGGACGACAGGAACCTTTTCGAGCGTGTCAAGAAGATGTTCAGCTGACGATTTTATAACATGGGTGTTATAAATCGCAAAAAATGTTGAAATATTTTTGCACGATTGAAAAATGTTCGTACTTTTGCAGTCCCTAAAAACGAGAGCAACCTCTGGCGTCCACGGAATTCCGCCGCTTACGTTGCGTAAAAATTGAAGATTATGGATTTAATGAAGATTGCACAGGAAGCGTGCGCACAGGATGTAAAGACCCTTCCTGATTTCAAGGCAGGTGACACCGTAACCGTTACCTACAAGATTAAGGAGGAAAACAAGGAGCGTCTCCAGAAGTTCCGCGGTATCGTCATCCAGAAGCGCGGCGCAGGAGCTACCAAGACCTTCACCGTACGCAAGATGTCGAACGGAATCGGCGTCGAGAGGATATTCCCCATGAATTCTCCTTTCATCGAGTCCGTCGAGGTCAACAAGATCGGTAAAGTCCGCAGGGCTCGTATCTTCTACCTCCGCGACCTCACCGGTAAGAAGGCTCGCATCAAAGAGAAGAAGTATTCCGCAGCAGCTGCAACCGCTGTAGCAGAATAATAATACCGGCTCCTTAGCTCAACTGAATAGAGCATCTGACTACGGATCAGAAGGTTACAGGTTTGAATCCTGTAGGAGTCACCAGAAAACCCCATTGGAGTGCATCCAGTGGGGTTTTTGGTATAAATTTGTCCCAGAATTGTCCCGATGAAAGGGGCTTGAATACTCGGGACAATAACAATTTAACGGATGGGATAGCGGATAACCGTCTTCAGCTTATCTGCCAACGTTTTTCTCGGGTCACCAAGATAGATCTCGTGATGCCGGCGGACATCATCAATGGCAATCTGGTATCCTTGGCTTCGGGCATACTCCACCATTTCTTTTATCGTTGCCGGTTCGTCGTCATAAGAGCCGATGTGCATGCATTGCACGCACAGACCCTCATCGTAACGGAGGAACTCCACCTTCGAGAAATCCATCTTCTTCTTTCGGGTCGCTTCGCTGATGGCCCAGTGAACATCTTTCTCCATGATGAAATCGGGCAGCCGAATCATCGAGATGAAACAGAATCCTTCTTTATTGGCATAATCTATCTCGCCATTCTCAGCCCACCATAGACCTTCGAGCGGAGGGACGACATACTCGAAGAAACCTTCAATCTGATAATCGCTCTTGTAACTCATCTTCAGCGTATATGCGATGCCGTAGAGTTGCTCCAGGGCTTGTTTATAGGCTCCTCCTTCTTCGTTGGGATTACCCTTGCCACGGACAGCCAGATAGTTCATGGCGGGCATCTCAATGATTGCCGGTTTAGTCGCCGGGAGATAGAACTCCTTATACTCTTTTTTGAAATCAAAAGCCATACTTCATTTGTTTTTCTTTTTTTTCGCCCAAGTATTGGCGAGAATCACCAGAATGATACACAATACGAAGGTAAGGGCAATGAATGAGAACCCAGCGGCTATTGACTCTTCACTAAGCAGGAGAACCATCGTTGGAGCCAATATGAGCAAGAAACCTCCTATCAAGCCCCTAAGGCGCTTGATGCTGTATTGCGACCGTTCTTCTTTCGATGCGGTGTTATAACCGGCAATCAGATTGTCCCCCTTTCCTAATAGGATTATTATGCCCATAATGAGCATGACGACAGCAAGAATAATCAAAACAATCATATAATCACTGGTTTAATATGGGCGAAAAGTAATAGGAATAACCAGTTTTCGCCCCGTTTGCTGTTTATCGATACAGATCGTCCATTACCACCGTATCCTGGATAATGGCATTGTTC
>JAFZXU010000065.1 GCA_017616655.1 Bacteroidales bacterium | reverse complement strand
TCCACAAGCGAAAGGCCGTCAGACATCGTCTGGCGGCCTTTTTTACAACTTAAACTCCACCTTCATCTCCTCCATCTGCTCTTCGCTCAGCCCCTCCGGCTCGAAACCCATCCCGCGGGCGGCGATGTATATCTGTGCCGCCTTGTTGAGTACGTCCACCTGGTCGAATGCGCTCATAATATCGGTATCGACCGCAAACACCCCGTGCTTCTCCCACATCACCACGTCAAAACCCCTCTCCAGGGCTGCGATGGTCGCCTCGGCAAGAGCGGTGGAGGAGGGCAGCATATAGGGTACCATTCCGACTCCGTGCGGGCAGAAGGCCCTGGTCTCGGGTATCATGGACCACAGCATCTTTGTCGCGGCCTTCTCGTCCAGCCACTTTCCGGAGTGGGTGAGGGCTACCAGCTCTGTCGGATGGGTGTGCAGGGAGGCCCGGCATACGGATCCCTTCGCAATCAGATAGTTGTGTACAGCCAGGTGGGAGGGGAGCTCCGATGTCGGCATCACAGGATAGTCGGCCACAATCTCATAGTGCCTGCAGTCGGGCAGGATCCGTATGACGGAGCCGCCCGCCATCGGGTCACGCGCAAGGTCCCGCATCCGTTTCTGGGTCCCCTTGCAGTAGAACCAGCAACCCTTGAGCAGCGGGAGTTCAAGTCCGATGCTTATCGGCTCGGAGAGTGCTGGCATCGCCCTCATCCGTTCGTCTGCCAATTCCGTGATATTCAGCACTATGTTGCCACCGTTGCGCTCGGCCCATCCCTTTTGCCAAAGGTAGCCGGCAACCTCTGCGGCGCTGTAGATATCGGCCCTGAGGGCCTCCCTGCCTGACAAGATGCTCATATTATTCAGGGTTGAAAGTTTTTAAATCGACTGTCTGCGCTATCATGCGCCTCATCTCCCAGCGGTCAGCTACTAGTCCTGCAGCCTTCGCCTGGACCATTATGTTTCCTATTGCGGTGGCTTCCGTGGGACCTGCGACTACGGGTATGCCAAGCGTGTTCGCAGTCCACTGATTCAGCAGTGCGTTTGCACTGCCTCCGCCGATGATGTGGAGCTGCGTGATGGGGAAGGGGGCAAAGTTGCCCAACTGCCCCAGCACCCTTTTGTAGCTCTCAGTGAGGCTGTGGTAGATGCAGCTTACAATCTCAGCATCTGACGGGGCGGCATTTCCGGGATGCCTCTCGCGGAGCCTCCCGCAGATGGCTTTCACCATTTCGGGGGGATTTGCAAAGGCGGGGTCGTCGGGGTCGATGCGCCCCGGGAATGATGCAGCGCAGCGGGACATTTCCATCAGTTCCGTATAGGAATAATCCCTGCCTGCCTCTTTCCATTCCTTGCGGCACTGCTCCAGAAGCCACATCCCGGTGATGTTCTTGAGGAAGCGGGTAGTCCCTTCGATTCCCCCTTCGTTGGTAAAGTTGAGCCTCGAGGATTCTTCGCTTATAATGGGCGAAGTCACCTCGATTCCCATAAGGCTCCATGTGCCGCTGGAGAGATATGCAAACTGCTCGTTCTCAGCCGGTACCGCTGCGATGGCGGAGGCTGTGTCGTGGCCGGCAACCGCTATCACAGGCACCTCTCCGAGCCCTGTCTCCGCCGCCAGGGATGGCTTCAGGGTGCCCACGGGCGTTCCGGGAGGGATGATGGGCAGAAGTATGTCGCTCCTCACCCCGATCCGATCCAGAAGCGCCTTGTTGAAGGTGCGGTTCTGCTGGTCCATCATTCCCGAGGTTGAGGCGTCGGTATATTCGCACACCATCCTGCCGGTGAGCATATAGGAGAAAAGGTCGGGGATGAAAAGGATGCATTGCGCCTCCTTCAGCGGCTCAAACCCCTCTTTCTGCTGCGCGTAGAGCTGGAAAACCGAATTGAAGTTGAGAATCTGGATGCCGGTGGCCCTGTAGAGCTCGTCCCTCGGTAAAATGCGGAACACCTCCTCCGGGATTCCCTCGGTATAAGGGTCCCTGTAGGCGCGGGGATTTCCGATAATCGAGCCGTCCGGGGCCACGAAGCCGAAGTCCACTCCCCAGGTGTCGATGCCTATCGAATCAGGCTTTATGCCCTTGGTTCCCAGTTCTTTAAGGCAGGTGACAAAGCCTCGGTAGATGGAGCCGATATCCCAATAAAACCTGCCGCCAGACTCGATTATGCCGTTGGGGAAGCGGTAAATCTCCTCCGTGGAAAAGCCGCTCTGGCCGAAGGTGGCAAGCACGGCGCGGCAACTGGTAGCTCCGCAGTCGAAAGCCAGAAAAGTGTGCCTTCCTTCCATTGTGCGAACTGGGGATTATCGTTTGGAAGTCACCTCTTTCTCGTAGCGCTCGACAGCGGCGATGTACTCCTCTCCCACAGGGACTCCGTTCTTCAGGTTGAAGTAGTCGAAAACGGCGCCGAAGGGGAGGGTCTTTGCCTCTTCCAGGAGTGCCAGGCGCTGGAATCCCTCGCCGGCGGCTTCATATTCGCGAAGCTTTGCGAGCGGCTCGAGGAGCGCCGAAAGTATGCATTTCTGGGTGGCCCGGGTACCCGTAATATACGCTCCTATGCGGTTGATGGAGGCGTCGAAGTAGTCCAGGCCGACATGTGCGCGGTCAAGTCCGTCAGCCCTCACGATCTCCTTGAAGAGCTCCTGTGTCTGGTCGTTCATGATGGTCACGTGGTCGGAATCCCAGCGCACCGGGCGGCTTACGTGAAGCATCAACTCCGGCACGAAGAGAAGCAGCGAGGCAACCTTGTCGGCCACGTTTTCAGTCGGTTCATAGTGGCCGGTGTCGAGAGTGTAGATGACTTTGCGGGTTGCGCAATAACCTTCGTAGAAGTCCATGGAGCCCACGGTATAACTCTCCAGGCCGATTCCGAACAGTTTGGCCTCGACGCAGGATTTCATGTCGGGAAGCTTCTCGGCAAGGATTTCATCCAGGGATGCGGCAAGCAGCTCGCGGTACTTCCTGCGGTTTACGGTCAGATCCTTGGAACCGTCGTGCACCCAGATATTCATTATGCAGGGGTCGCCCTGCGCCTTGCCCATCGCATCCGCAATGCGGCGGCAGCGCTTGGTATGTTCAATCCAGAATGCGCGTATTGCCGGGTCGGGGTTGCTCAGCGAGAGGTCTCCGCTCTTGGGGTGAGAGAAGGAGGTGGAGTTGAAATCCAGCTTGAACCCGTTTTCGCGAGCCCACTGAATCCAGCTCAGGAAGTGCTCGGGGCCGACCTGGTCGCGGTCCACGAACCTGCCCTGGAAGTCGCCGTAAATCTCGTGCAGGTTCACCCTGTGGTTTCCGGCCAGCAGTGTCTTGACGAATTCGAGATCCCTGCGCACCTCATCTATATTGCGTGCACGGCCCGGGTAGTTTCCCGTGGTCTGGATCCCTCCCGAGAGGGCGGCGTTGCGTTCGAAACCTGCAACGTCGTCGGTCTGCCAGCAATGGAGCGAAATCTGCTGTTTCTCAAGCTGTTCGATAGCCTTGTCGGTGTCCACGCCGAGATTGGCATAGCGCTCCCTGGCAATACCGTAGGCTTCAATTATCCTGGATTCTTTCATAGGTCAGAGTTTTTTGCTTAAGGTATAGGTTCCTGCTTCATATTCCCTGGTTTCACCGGAGCCGGGCAGGGTGACGGCGGCTGTTGCGCCCTCGGGAATCTGGAATGTCCAGGTCCAAAGGTCGCCTTCATACCTCCACGAACTGCTGATGGGGCCTGCGGCGGAATTGTAAACGGCATCCATGGTGCCGAGGCGCCTGTCTGGGATGGGTTTCATTATGATATGCCTGAAGCCGGGACCGGCAGTGTCGGTGGCGATGCCGGCCGCGGTCTCCCAGATCCAGGCGCATACGCACCCGTAGGCGTAATGGTTGAAGCTGTTCATTCCCTTGGGGCCCATTCCGCTTTCGAGGGTATAGCTGTTCCAGCGCTCCCAGATAGTGGTTGCACCGTTGTCCACGGAGTAGAGCCAGCTGGGGTTCTTTCTCTGGAAAAGGAGGTCGTAGGCCACATCGGCCATTCCGTTGTCGGTGAGGGTCTGCATCAGTATCGAGGTGCCCAGGAATCCGGTCTGGAGACAGCCGTCGTGCCCTGCGAAGTTCTCCCTGAGCCGCTTTACCATATTCTCTTTCGCCGCCCCTTCCACCAGATTGTTCCTGAGAGCGAAGAGGGCAGGGGTCTGCATGGTGTTGAGGATTTCGCTCTTGAAGGTGCCGTCGCCGTTGAGGAACCGCCAGCGCAGGTATGCCTTTGCCGCAGCCTCCATCATTACGTAAGCGGACTCGTCCTTTCCTGCAGCGCGCGCCATGTCGCGCATCATCCCTGCATCTATGGCCCAATAGCTGGCGCCCAGATAGTTCCAGTACTCGATGGCCTCGGGCAGCGGAACCCTCTTGCCCTTCTCATCCTTTGTGAACCCCCTCCCGCTGCAGCTCTCGAGCGGCTCGTAGCTGAGCCAGTCGGCCCACTGGTAATTGCCGTTCTCTTTTGAGAGCGCTGTGTGGTCGTACCTGTTGGCATTGACATGATCCATATAACGGACCATCGCATCCCAGTTCTCATTGATGATCGAGACATCTCCGAACTGCTTCCAGAGGGTCCAGGGGACTATTACTCCCGCATCGGCCCATCCCAGCCGCATCATGTTGCCGCCATACTGGCCGAGGGGCGCCACTCCGGGAAATCCACCGGTTTCGGACTGCGAATCCCTCATATCCTTCATCCATTTGTGGAAAAAGGCGTCCGTGTTGGCGAAGAAGGTTCCGGTCTCGGTGAAGACCTGGGTGTCTGCGGTCCAGCCGAGGCGCTCGTTACGCTGCGGACAGTCAGTAGGGACTGAGAGATAATTTGACCTCTGGCCCCACAGGGTATTGGATATCAGCTTGTTTATCAGATCGTTGCCGGTCTTGAGAGTGCCCGTCTCCAGTTCTGCCGTGAGGGAGGAGACGGGAACGGAGCGGATGCTGCGGATCTTTACCTCTCCGGTTGCCGTAATGGAGACATAGCGGTATCCGAAGAAGGTGCAGTGCGGTTCGTATTCCACATATCTATTATTCCCGCCGAAGGTGTATTTCAGCGTGAAAGCCCCGTCCGGGGTGCGGAGATTGAGCCTGTGGACGCTCCCTTCCGGACCGTCCATACCGCGGCTGTGTGCTCCGTTGCCGTCGTTCAGCAACTCTCCCGGCAGGCAGGTGAGCGTGGTGCCTTCTGCCGCCTTGAAAACGAAAGAGGGCACTGCGGCAGTATTCTGGCCGAAATCCACGACGAGTGTCTCTCCCTCCTTGATGATCATCGTCTCGCCGTCGCTGTACCGGCGGAGTTTCACAACCTTTCCGTAAGCCTTTTCTCCTGCCCCTTCTATATCCTTCCATACATAGGCCTCCACCGGCTTGAGGGCGATGTCGGGCCTCAGGAATACCTCGGCGCCTTTGGATGGGATGATTACACCCTTGAACTCTTCGTTGAGCTCAGGTACCGATAGCTTCTGCGGAGTGAGGTAGCCGGGCTTGATGCGGGCGTCGTAAGTCTCGCCGTCATATATTGCCGCGTGGGTCACCGGGCCTGCGATTCCCGCCTTCCAGTCGGTAAGGTTCGTGCCGTAACAGCGCTTGCTTCCGTCTGCCATAGTCAGCTCCAGGACGGCCCTGAAGGCGCATTTGTGCCCCAGCATTCCCTCGTGGCCACCGGGGGTTGAGATCTTGTCTGCCCACCATCCAGGGGTGACCTGGGCCGAGAGTGTATTTACAGCTCCGTTACCCTTCCTGAAAAGAGGGGTTATGTCGTAGGTGAAGGAGAGCCTGGTCTTATAGACGTGGGTGAAACCCGGCTTGAGAATCTCCTCGCCGACAGGCTTTCCGTTTACATACAGCTCGAATACCCCCAGGCCGGTGGCCATCCATCTGGCGCTGACCACCTTTCCGGGGTTCTTCATTTCGGAGAGGAACCAGCTTGCGCCGTCGGCTGCAAGATAGTTGCTGTTGGACTGGACCTTGCCTTTGACTACGGGAGCGTCGACGACGGAAATCCATACGGATTCATCCCAGACAGCGTCCGGCAATGGCTCGGCCCGGTATATGCCAGAACCGGCCGCCGCCAATACAGACAGGAGGAAACAGGCGAGCTTCATATCAGCGTTTTTCTTTCAGCAGATTCAACAATGCTTCGGATTCGTTTGTGGTGATGACATCCACTCTTTGGCCAATCCAGTAGTCGAAATCGGAGTTCACCGTCCAGACGTTGACGAACATACCGTTCTTGTGCGCCTCGAGGATCCATTCCGGATGGGCTTTCAGCGCCTTCGAGGAGTAGTCTATTGCCGTAATGCCGTCAGCCAGCACTTCCGAAGGCGATTTGTCGCCGTTTAGGTACTGCACAATCGCCTTAGGGAGCAGTTCGTGAACCCTCTTGCAGGCTTCGTACGAGAAGGAGATCCACTCCACCTGTTTCTCCATCCTGAGTTCCTTCACGAGCGCCACGCTTCCGTCGGTGGCTTCATCATTCTTGATCTCCAGGATCATCTTGACGGAAGGGACCTTCCTGCCCTGCTCCAGATAGGCCCGAAGGGTGGGCATTTTCTCCCCATTGGAAAGGGTGATGTTCCCGACCACGTCGGAGGTGGATTTGGCAATGGTCACACCCTTGAAGGTCCTGTCATGGTTGACGTAGAGACCCCCGTCTGCAGTACACCAGACATCGAATTCCGAACCGTAGACCCCAAGTTTCTGGGCATATTTGAGTGAGGCGATCGAGTTTTCGGGATATTCTGCGGAAGGGTGGTAACCCCTGTGGGCCACGACCCAGACCTTTCCGCTCCCAGGCGTGATGGCTGTATTCTTAGTCACCTGGCATCCTGTCAGAACTACCATTAAAGCCATAATTATTGCAATGCTCTTTTTCATAGGAACGTTGTTTTGATGATGTCCTACAAAGTTAAGCATTTGCAGCCACAGCCGCAACAGGTCAGCCCCCCTTTTCGGGGGGGCGGATCAGGAGACGGCTGCCGGGGCGGCTTCGGCGGCATCCACTATCGCGAGCCGGGATGCCTGGATTTCGCTGTACTGCCGCTCCTCTCCCTCGGTGGAGGTGTAACGGACATTGCGTATCCGCCCCACCACCGATACGGGGACTCCTTTCCTGAGCCCGGAAAAGTCGGCGATGTTACGGCCGTTCCAGGCCGATACGTTGTGCCAGGTGGTCTCCTCCTTCAGGTCTCCGTTCCTGTCCTTGTAAATCTCACTTGTCGCAACTGAAAACCTTGCGACTGTCGAATCGCCCACTTTGGCGATTCTCGGGTCCTGCCCGATCCTTCCTCGCAGCTCTACCCGGTTCAATGATAAATTATCCATAATAGTTGTTTTTTTATGTGTCTGCAAAGTAAAGGCGACATGGGGTCGACAGCAATACTCTAAACATTTATAGGCGACTATATCCGTTTATAAACGTTTGCAAACGGAATGGGCGATAATCGGTTTTTCGTACTTTACCTACAATAATGCACAGCCGTTGTTTTTGTAATGCCAATAGCGGCCCCTGCGTATTATATTCGCAATATGGAACAACGCTATTGTCTTGAGTGCGGCGAGGTCTTTTCCGGGAGAAGCGACAAGCGTTTCTGCAGCGACTCCTGCCGCAACAGTTATCACAATTCAGCTTCGCGCCAGTCGAAGGCTTATTCATACAGGATCAACTCCCTGCTCAACCGCAACCACGCCATCCTCGCGGAGTGCCGCAGGAGCGGCAAGACCCGTCTGGAGCGCTCTGAGATGGCGGAAAAGATGTTTTCCGAGAAGTACTGTACCGCCTGTTCCCGCAGATTCCTGGGGCGTCCGGTCTATTTCTGTTACGACATTCCCTACAGGATAGAGGGGCGTCGCGGGGTGAGGATTCTCTCCGAGTAGATATGCAATCGGTTTTTTTTATATCTTCGCAAGATATGAAACGACTACTGAAGATGAAGAATCTTATGGGTGCGACGCTCATTGCTGTCGCTTTAATCACATCATGCACTATGAAGAATCCGCTTCTTGTTTCTTCGGAGGCCCCTTACGGCGCTCCGGCATTCGACAAGATCAAGACCGGGCATTACAAACCGGCCTTCGAGGCTGCCATCGCAGAGGGTAAGGAGGAGATAAAGGCCATCGCGGAGAATCCCGATGAGCCCACCTTCGCCAACACCATCGAGGCTCTGGAAAGGGCCGGAGGCCGTCTTGAGAGCATCAGCAACATATTTTTCAATCTGAATGAGTGCTGTACAAGCCCCGAGATGCAGCAGACGGCGGAGGATGTCTCCCCGATGCTTACCGAATACAGCGTTTCCATCCTGCTCAATCCCGACCTTTTCAAACGCGTGAAGACCGTATACGAACAGCGCGAAGGGATGGATCTCACTCCTGAGCAGCGCAAGCTGCTGGATGAGACCTACCGCAGTTTCGAGCGCAACGGAGCCAACCTCTCCGACGAACAGAAGGATGAGTATTCCAAGTTGAGCGAGGCTCTCTCCCTCGCCACCCTGAAGTTCGGCCGCAACGTGCTCTCCGCATCCAACGCGTTCGTCATGAATCTCACCGACGATGCCGATCTTGAAGGTCTGCCCGATTTCGTGAAGGATATGGCGGCAGCCGAGGCGAAGAGCCGCGGGCAGGAGGGATGGACTTTCACTCTCGACCAGCCGAGCTACAGTCCATTCATGAAGTACAGTTCCAACCGCGCCCTGCGCGAAAAACTCTGGCGCGCCTACAATACCAAGTCGGTAGGCGGTGAATTTGACAACATCCCAACAATCAAGGAGATACTGAATCTCAGGTTGAAGATCGCCAACCTCCTGGGCTACGAGACCTATGCCGATTATTCCCTCGTGGAGACCATGGCCAGGAGCCGCAGGACGGTGGACGACTTCCTCGCCAACCTGCGCGAAAAGGCCTATCCCTTCGCAATCCGCGATGTGGATGAGATCCGCAAGTATGCCAACGTCAACGGCTTCGAGGGGGAACTGATGCCCTGGGATTTCTCATACTGGTCGGAAAAGTACCGCGACGAGATGTATTCTCTCAACGACGAGCTGCTCAAGCCCTATTTCAGGCTCGACAGCGTCCAGGCCGCTGTATTCGGCCTTGCCAACACCCTCTACGGCCTCACATTCACCGAGCGTAAGGACATCCCCGTCTATCATCCCGACGTGAAGGTTTTCGAGGTCAAGGATGAGAACGGCCGCTTCATGGCCCTCCTCTATATGGATTACTTCCCCCGCGAAAGCAAGCGCGGAGGCGCCTGGATGACTGAATTCCGCGGAATGTCGGTCAGGGACGGGGTGGAGGAGAGGCCCTTCGTCTCCGTGGTGACCAACTTCACCAAGCCTACGGCAGACGAGCCTTCGCTGATTACCTTCGACGAGCTTACCACCATCCTGCACGAGTTCGGCCACGCCCTCCACGGAATGCTGGCCGAGGGCACCTATCACTCCCTCACCGGTACGAACGTGGACCGCGACTTCGTGGAGCTGCCTTCCCAGATCATGGAGAACTGGGCCTATGAACCCGAGTATCTCAAGACCTTCGCGAAGCATTACAAGACCGGCGAAGCCATCCCGCAGGAGTACATCGACAGGATCGTGGAGGCCAGGAACTTCCTTGCCGGATATGCCTGCATCCGCCAGCTCAACTACGGCACGGTGGATATGGAGTGGCACTCCCTCAAGAGCATTCCCGAAAATCTCGACGTAATCGCCTTCGAACAGGAGATCGTGAACCGCACCCCGATGATGCCTTCGGTCGACAGCGCAGTCTTCTCACCCGCGTTCAACCATATCTTCTCGGGGGGCTATTCGGCAGGATACTATTCATATAAGTGGGCCGAGGTGCTCGAGGCCGACGCCTTCTCGCTCTTCAAGGAGCGCGGCATCTTCAACCGCGAGGTGGCCGGCGAATTCCGCGACAAGCTGCTCTCCAAGGGCGGTACGGTTGATGCCGACGTCCTCTTCCGTGACTTTATGGGGCGCGATCCCGAGCCGGATGCACTCCTGGTCAAGATGGGAATGAAATAGGATGAAGAATATGAAAGCGTTATTGAGAATCACCATTATTGCGGCCGTAGCCTTTCTTTCGGTCTCCTGCAAGCTGGATTTCCTCGACGAGAACAATACCCTCTGCAAGGATCCCTGGCTCGAGGAGTCAGTCTCAGTCTTCGATACGAACGGAACCCTGATCGGCTTTACCGACAAGACTACCGTCACTTCCTATCTCCGTTTCGGATATACCGGAGCCATGGTGTTCCAGTCCGAGGCAGTCGGTTCGCCGGAGTATGGATTCTGGAAAACCGAGGTCATCCCCAAGAACGGAACGTCGTTCGAAGTGATCCTGATTCCCGACGAGCCTTCGAGCCTCATCCCGGCCGGCCATTCCGGAGAACCTTATACTTTTACCCTGACGCAGAGCGGAGATACCCTCGACATACTTCACAGGCACTATGACGAGCCTGAATATACGATTATGCGCTTCCTCCGTTCGAACCTTTGACACATCTAAAACGATTTGCGATGATACCCAACTTCTACATATACAATACCCTTTCACGGACCAAGGAACTCTTCAAACCCATCCATCCGGGCATGGTGGGGATGTATGTCTGCGGCCCTACCGTCTATGGCGACGCCCATCTGGGCCATGCGCGCCCCGGAGTCACCTACGACGTCCTTTTCAGGCTGCTCAAGCATATCGGCTACAAGGTGCGCTACGTGCGCAACATCACCGACGTGGGCCATTTGGAGAACGATGCCGACGAAGGGGAGGACAAGATAGCGAAGAAGGCCCGCCTGGAGAGCCTCGAGCCTATGGAAGTGGTGCAGACCTATACCCTGCGCTACCACGAGGCCATGAAGAAACTCAACGTGCTGCCGCCCTCCATCGAGCCTCACGCCTCCGGCCACATCATCGAGCAGATCGCCCTCGTGCAGAAGATACTCGATGCCGGATTCGCCTACATCAGCAACGGTTCGGTCTATTTCGACGTGCAGAAGTACAACGAAAAGCATCACTACGGAGTGCTTTCAGGCCGCAACCTGGAGGATACCAAGGAGGGAACCCGCAACCTCGACGGGCAGGACGACAAGCACTCCCCGATGGACTTCGCCCTCTGGAAGAAGGCCTCCCCGGAGCACATAATGCACTGGCCATCACCCTGGAGCGAAGGCTTCCCCGGCTGGCATCTCGAGTGCTCCGCGATGGGAGAGAAGTACCTCGGAGAGGAGTTCGACATCCACGGCGGCGGAATGGACCTTATGTTCCCCCACCATGAGTGCGAGCTGGCGCAGAATGTCGCTTCCCGCGGCACCGGCGGCGTCCATTACTGGATGCACAACAATATGATCACCATCAACGGCCAGAAGATGGGCAAGTCGCTGGGCAATTTCATCACCCTCGACGAACTCTTCAGCGGTTCGCACCCCCTCCTGGAGCAGGCATATTCGCCTATGACGGTCCGCTTCTTCATACTGCAGGCACACTACCGCAGCACCCTGGATTTCAGCAACGAAGCGCTCCAGGCGGCGGAAAAGGGGCTCCGCAGGATGATGCAGGCGGCAAAGGATGTGAAGGGCATCCCCGTCACGGCCGGAGCTCCGGCAGCACCTCAGGTGAAGGCCGTAAAGGAGCAGGTTTACGACGCCCTGCTGGATGACCTCAATACTCCCAACGCCCTCTCGGCGCTTTTCGAAGCGGTCAAGATGGTCAACAGCGCCAAGGACGGAAGCGTAAAACTGAACGAAGAGGACGCGTCCGTTCTCAAGTCGCTTTTCGCCGATATAGTCGGAGGTGTGCTCGGCCTCGTCGAGGAGCAGTCCGACTCCGCTTCGGCCAAGGTAATCGAAGGGTTGATGGATATGGTGATAGATTTCCGCCGCACCGCCAAGGCCGAAAAGAACTGGGCCGTGAGCGACAAGATTAGGGACGAACTCAAGGCGATCGGAATCCAGATAAAGGATACGAAGGACGGCGGCTGCGAGTGGACCCTCGCCGACTAGTCTTCGACAATTTCACCCTTGAGGGTGGCAGATGAACAGGAGAGTATGCGCACGTTGACGTACTCTCCTGCTTTGTGTCCGCGTGCGGGGAAGATGCAGGTCTTGTTGCCGGAGGTGCGCCCCATCAGGTCGAGCGGGGAGCGCTTCGAAGGCCCCTCTATGAGCACTTCGTAAACGTTTCCGACGCAGAGAATATTCCTGTCGAGGGAGATTTCGTTCTGAAGGGTGATGATCTCCTCCAGCCTTTCGGTCTTGACCTCGAGAGGCACGTCGTCCGCAAACTGACGGGCCGCCTTCGTGCCGGGACGCTCGGAATACTGGAACATGAAGGCGCTATCGAAATTGACCTCGTTGAAGAGAGAGATGGTCTGCCTGTGGTCCTCCTCGGTCTCGCCGCAGAATCCGGCAATGACGTCGGTGGTTATGGAGCACTCCGGAAGAATCTCGCGAATCTTCGAAATGCGCTCCAGGTAGCTCTCGCGGGTATATTTGCGGTTCATTTTCTTGAGCATCACGTCGCTTCCCGACTGAACCGGGAGGTGGATGTGCTTGCAGATGTTGTCATACATCGCCATCGTGTATAGCACTCCGTCGGACATATCCTTGGGGTGGGAGGTGGCGAAGCGCACGCGTACCGTCGGGTCGAGCAGCGCCACCATCTCGAGCAGCCTTGCGAAATCCACTCTGTCGGCATGGTTCTCCGGGTTCTTCCAGCGGTATGAATCCACGTTCTGTCCGAGAAGGTTGATCTCCTTGTAGCCGTTCTCTATCAGGCTTTTGGCTTCGCGCAGGATGCTTTCCGGGTCGCGGCTGCGCTCCGCACCGCGCACGAAGGGGACTATGCAGTAGGAGCAGACGTTGTTGCATCCCCTCATTATGGAGATGAAGGCCGAGACGCCGTTGCTGTCCATCCTCACCGGGGCGATGTCGCCATAAGTCTCCTCGTGTGAGAGGAGGGTGTCTATCTGCTTGGATTCGAGCCTTGCAGCCGAGACAAGGCGGGGGAGCTCGCGGTATGAATCGGGGCCTGCTACTATATCGACCGCCTCGTTCTCAAGCAGTTTCTCCTTGAGCCTCTCCGCCATGCAGCCCAGTACCCCGACGAGCACCGGCCTCTTTTTCTTCTCAAGGCGGAAGACGTCGAGACGGCCCAGCACCCGCTGCTCGGCATTGTCCCTCACCGAGCAGGTGTTGACCAGGATAAGGTCGGCTTCGGAGATATCCATACAGCGCGTGTACCCGGCATCCTGCAGGATGGAGAGCACCACCTCGCTGTCGTTGACGTTCATCTGGCAGCCGTAAGTTTCGATGAAGACCTTCATACCCATACCTCGTTTATTATGCAGTGCAAAGATAACTTTTTTATATCTTTGCATAACAATGCGGAATTTGAAAAAGATTTTGATACTTGCGGCCATCGCCCTGATGACCCTCGCCGGCTGCTCGGTGAACGATTACAAGCAGCTGCAGCTCAAGTCGTACGACATCGCCTCGGTAACCAATTTCAACTACGCCAAGGCCAGCGTTACGGCTGAGGTCCTTCTCAACATAGGCGTGGCCAACCCCACCAAGTCGCGGTTCGTGCTGGAGTCGCTTGACGCGGTCCTATACAAGGAAGACGGTTCGCGTTTCGCAAACGCCACTGCGCTTGAGCCTGCGGTGATTCTCCCTTACAGCGACACCCTCGTCCCCCTGAGGCTTGACGCCACCCTGTTCAATCCGATGCTGGTGATGGTTTCGGGCAACCTCGATCCCGAGACTATGAAGGCCGACATCGACGCCCTCGTGAAATCCGGCGCCATTTCGAAGCGCATCCACGAGAAACAGTATCCTCTTTCCAAATTACTCGGCAAGCTCAAGAAATGAAAAAGACCCTGACCATACTCTTCGCGGCTCTTCTTTCGTCCGCAGCCCTTCTGGCCCAGAATACGACCCAGACGGCATCAGCCACCGATTCCCTTCCCGTTTATGAGCCTCTCCCCAGCGAGGACATAAGTTATTCGGGCAAGAATATCTTCGATGTGCTCTCAAAGTCGACCCTGACTTCCGGAACGGTCAATATCGAGCAGTCGCAGGCGGTCAAGGCTGCATTTGCAAGGCATGTCGCCGGCAATTCCAGCCGCAAGATCACCGGTTACAGGGTGAGGATTTTCTTCGACAACAGCCAGAATGCCCGTCAGCGTTCCGAGTCGGTTGCAGGAGCATTCGCTGCCGCATATCCCGGAATATCCATTTACAGGTCATACGTCTCCCCCTATTTCAAGGTCACGGTAGGCGACTTCCGCTCCCGTGACGAGGCCCAGCTCTTTGCGGAGCGCCTCAAGGGGTGGTTCCCTTCGGCATTCCTCGTCAAGGAGCACATCAACTATCCTTCGTTATGGTAAAGCAGGGCCAGAGTCTTCAGCTCAAGCAGGTTCAGCGCCTCTCGCCGCTGCAGATCCAGACCATCAAGCTGATAGAGCTTCCCCGCCTGGAACTGGAGCAGCGTATCCAGAAGGAGATAGAGGAGAACCCGGTGCTGGACGAGGTGGTGGATGATACCGAGAATGAAGACGGAGCCCCCAAGAAAGTATCGCTCAACGAATATACCAACGACGATACCCCTTCATACAAGCTCTATATCAACAACCAGGGGAAGGACCTGAAGCCCCAGTACAATACCTTCCAGGTAAAGGAGAGTTTCCATCAGAGCCTTGAGAACCAGCTTGGTTTCTGCCGCCTCGACGCGCGCAGGCACCAGATTGCCCTCTTTATGATAGGAATGATAGGCAACGACGGCTACCTGCGGCGCGATATGGAGTCGCTCGTCGACGACATCAGTTTCAAGACGGGAATCGAGACCACCGAAGACGAACTTGAGGAGATACTCGAGATTATCCAGGGCTTCGAACCCGCGGGAGTAGGGGCCAGGGACCTTCGCGAGTGCCTGCTGCTGCAGCTGGACGTCCTTTCCGAAAGCGAGCCGGTGAACAATGCCAGGGCCATCCTGGAGGATTGCTTCGACGAGTTTACCAAGAAGCATTACAACAAGATAATCAACCGCCTGGGGATCGACGAGGAACAGCTGAAGGCCGCCATCGCCGAGATACGCCATCTGAATCCTATGCCGGGCGGCCAGATTGACGATTCCTACTCCGAGCAAGCGCAGCAGATCGTTCCCGATTTCCTGCTCGAGATAAAGGACGGGGAGCTGGTGCTCTCCCTTCCCAAGTATTCGATTCCGGAACTGCGCATCAACAAGCACTATGCCGACATGCTCAATGACAAGGGCGGCCCGAAGACCAGAAGCGAGAAGGAGGCCGTATCGTTCGTCAAGCAGAAACTCGACTCAGCAAGGTGGTTCATCGAGGCCATCAAGCAGCGCCAGAATACCCTCCAGCGCACTATGGAGGCCATACTCGAATTCCAGCACGACTACTTCCTCGATGGCGACGAGACCAAGCTCAAGCCCATGGTTCTCAAGAATATAGCCGAAAAGACGGGGTTCGACATCTCCACCGTCTCAAGGGTGGTCAACAGCAAATACATCCAGACCCACTTCGGCATCTTCCCGCTGAAATACTTCTTCTCGGAGGGGCTCATCAACAGCGAAGGGGAGGAGGTCTCCACCCGCGAGATCAAGAAGATCCTCACCACCAGCATCGAGGAGGAGGACAAGAGAAAGCCCCTCACCGACGAGGAACTGGTGAGCGTCCTCAAGGAGAAGGGCTATAACGTGGCCCGCCGTACGGTCGCGAAGTATCGCGAACAACTCTCGATTCCGATAGCAAGGCTCAGGAAAGAACTCTGATCTGGCTGATTGTCAGAGTTTTACTCCATAAGCGAGGTCTCCGGCATCCCCGAGGCCCGGCACGATGTACGACTTGTTGGTCAGCACCTCGTCGACAGCCGCGACCCAGAGGGTTACGGACTTGTGGGGGAGATGCTTCGAAAGATAGTCGATTCCGTCGGTCGATGCGATGCTGCAGACGATGTGGGTGTGAATCGGCTCGCCGTTCTCTACGAGCTTCTGGTACGCCAGCACCAGCGAGGAACCGGTTGCCAGCATAGGGTCGGCGATGATGAGGATCTTGCCGTCGGTGGAGACGGAAGAAGCATACTCCAGCTCGATCTTGAACTTGTTGTCCTTGCCGTATTTGCGGTATGCGGCGATGAAAGAATTCTCAGCCTTGTCGAAATAGTTGAGCAGCCCCTGATGGAGCGGGAGTCCGGCCCTCAGGATGGTACTCAGGACAATCGGCTGCTTGCAGATGCTGCACTCGGCGATTCCGAGGGGAGTCTCCACTTCGGTGGTTTCATACTTTAACTTCTTGCTGATCTCATAAGCGAAAATCTCTCCGAGCCGCTCGAGATTGCGCCTGAAGCGCATACTGTCCTTCTGAACGGTCTTGTCACGGAGCTCCGCTACGAAGCGGTTCATCACCGAATTGGTTTCACCGAGGTTGATTACTTTCATTTTTGCCGTTATTTAGGTTGTTGTTGCGAAGATAACAATTTTTTCCTTCACTGAAGCTGTAATAGTAGTTGCCGGAGACGATGACGTGGTCGAGAAGTTTGATGTCGAGCAGGGCGGCGGCATCGCGCAGGGCCGCCGTTTCATCTATGTCGCAGCGGCTGGGAAGCGGGCTTCCGGAGGGATGGTTGTGGACTATGACGATTCCGGCAGCGGAGCGGTCCACCGCTTTGCGGACTATCGCCTTTATGTCGAAGATGGTGGCGCTGGAGCTGCCCAGGCTCGTCCTTTCGCGCCCTGTGAGACGGCCTCCCGAGTTGAGATAGAGCACCCAGCACTCCTCGTGCCTGAGTCCGTAGAGCTGCGGTATCATGATGGAGGCTATCGTGTGCGCGTCGCTGATCAGCGGAAGCGGCTCCGGAGTCTCGCAGGCCATCCGCCGCCCCAGTTCCATGGCGGCCATAACGGAGAGCGCCTTGGCGCTCCCGACTCCGTCGATCTTCAGAAGCTGTTCACAGGTAAGCCTCGAAAGGGCCTCCAGCCGTCCGCCGGCCATATCCAGGATATCTCCTCCAAGTTCCACTGCGCTCCGGCTGAGGCTGCCGCTGCGTATCAGGATTGCAATCAGTTCCGAGCAGGTAAGGGATTCACACCCTTTGGCGAGCATCTTTTCTCTCGGCCTCTCTTCCTCCCGCCACTCTTTGATGTTCTTTGCCATAATGTCAAAAGGGTATAAAAAAACTTCCCGCAATATAGGGGAAGTTTCCTGAACTATTATGACAAAAATGGTGTCAGCTTAAAGTTTGTTGACGTAGACTGCGATTCCGCTTTTGAGGTTCGAAGCCTTATTTTTGTGAATAATGTTGCTTTTTGCAAGTTTGTCAATCATTGCGAACACCTTGGGCATTGAAGCCTCGGCTGCTGCTTTGTCGGTAGTGTTACGCAGCGCCCTGATGGCGTTGCGGGTTGTCTTAGCATAATACCTGTTATGCTCTCTGCGCTTCTCGCTCTGGCGGTTGCGCTTGTCTGCTGATGCGTGGTTTGCCATTATTTATTCTTTTATATTTCGTAGTGGGTAGGAGAATCGAACTCCTATTGCGAGAATGAAAATCTCGAGTACTAACCGTTATACGAACCCACCAAAAGGCCCTTTTTCTGTAAGGGAGTGCAAAGGTATGAAAAAAAAACTCGAATACAAATTTTTTGGGCTTTTTCTCTGAATTACTTCCATTCAAAGGAGCAGAGGATTGACTCCACCTGACGCAGATAATTGCGTTTGTTGTACTTCGGAGCATAGACGAAACCCTCGGTCACGATGATGCTGTTGCCGTCCTTGCTCCTGAATGCCTGCGAGACGAAGGGGCCGCCCATGAAGTCGCCGTAGGTATCCCAGAGGCTGCGGACTTCGGCCTTCTTGATGCCGTTGTATTCAACTTCCCTGAAGCCGGGAACGATGGTGGGGTTGGTGATCATGTAGCTGCCCTCGCTCGTTGCGGGGACATTCTCCTTGACCACCTCGTTGCGCTTCTGTATGAGCTTCTCCATAGTCAGCTGCGAGTCGTTCTCGTAGGGATAGCTGTAGATGAGGATGCCCTGGATGGTGTAGGAGGTCTCGTATGAAATCCACACGAAATCGGGGGTCTGCTTCTTGAGCGTATAGCCGTTGGGGAAGATGGGCGAGCCGCCGAACTTGTTGGAAACCAGCTCCCTGAGCTTAACTTCCTCGTAGAGTTTTGCATTGGAGATGAGACGGTCGCGCTCGGCCTTCTCGAAGGCCTCCACGATGCTCTCGCCGTTGGCTTTGATGAACTCGGCTGCGGTATTGTCGTCGGGCGCCGTCACAACCACTACGGTCTGGGGGCTGGCATAAACGTCGTTACGCACCTGCATGCCGGTCGTCTTGCCCTCTCCCACGTTGAGGTAGAAGAGGTTGCGGTGAACCTTGATGAGTTTGTTGACGCTTGCCTCGGGAACGTTGGCCAGGTTGAAGAGGGGCTCTTTCTGGGGCAGGTAATCATATTCGGCAGCAAGGACGCCGCGGATGCGGTTGCCGACCTCGGCTTCCCATTGAGCCTTGTTGGCCACCACGATAATCTCGCCCGCCTTTCCGGAGATTGCGGGAAGGGCGCCGCCCTTGTTCTCTTCGCATCCCGCAAGAAGGGGAAGGAGTATGGCTGTTGCGATAAGGAATGCTATTTTTCTCATAGCCGGTATGTTGTTAATGAATGAATAATCCGCGTATGTCGTTGCCGAAGGCCAGTACCATCAGTGCTATCAGGAGGATCATTCCGATGGTCTCGGCCACTTCGAGGAACTTGTCGCCCGGTTTCCTGCCTGTTATCATCTCTACCAGGAGGAAGAGGATATGGCCGCCGTCAAGGGCGGGAATCGGCAGTATGTTGAGGACTCCGAGCATTATTGAGAAGAGGGCCGCGAGGCTCCAGAACTTGTACCAGTCCCATGCGGCGGGGAAAATCTTGCCGATGGCTATGAAACTGCCCACCGACTTGTAGGCCTTGGTCTTGGGGGAGAATATCAGCCCGAGCTCCTTGACGTAGTTGGAGATGGTCTTCCAGGTCTTGGCGGCTCCGGCAGGTATGGCGCTGAGAGCGTTGTAGGTGCGTTTCGTGACGTTGAAATATTTCTCCGGATCGGCATCGAGGGCAACTCCCACCAATCCGGCGGTGTCCACCTGGAGGGCTGATTCCACCATGGCGCCGCTGCGTTCGAGGGTCGCCGTCACCTCTCCGCCCTTATGCCGCTGCAACTCGCGCCTGATCTGCTGGACGATGAACATCGGCTCACCGTCGATGGCTTTCACGGCATCCCCCGCCTGCAGGTCGGAGTCTTTGTTGATGGAGTTCTCCGGCACCTCGGCAACCACGAAGGGGAAGGCAAGATCGAACATGCCCGGGGTGTTGAGCATTGCGGGCAGATAGACCGGGTCGATGGCGATCCTGAGGGTGTCGCCATCACGCAGGACCACCGCCTCCCGAGCCTTGCTGCGCACCATATCCACCTGAAGGGTGGCGAAGTTGTCGGTGGGAACTCCGTCGATGCTCAGTATCCTGTCCCCGTCGCGGAAACCCATCTCGTAAGACAAGTCGTTGACAGCCACGCCGTAAACGGCATCTTCCGTCTTGAGATACTGCTCGCCCCATGTGCCCAGGATGCAGGCGTAGAGTATGATGGCGAGGATGAAGTTGAAGAGCACGCCTCCGAACATTATGAAGAAACGCTGCCATGCCGGCTTTGTGCGGAACTCCCACGGCTGGGGTACCTCGGGAAGGTCGTCCTTGCCTGTGGTCTCGTCGATCATTCCCGCTATGGCGCAGTAGCCTCCCAGCGGCAGCCAGCCCATTCCGTATTCGGTGGAGGGGTACTGGTCCCATTCGTCCCCGTTCTTTGAGAAGAACTTGAACTTCAGTTTGCCGTCGATCTTCTTGCACTTGACAATCGAGAACTTCGGGTTGAAGAAGAGGTAGAATTTGTTGACCCTGGTCTTGAAGAGTTTGGCGAAGGTGAAATGGCCTAACTCGTGGACCAGAATCAGGAAGGAGAGCGCCAGGATGACCTGGACGACTTTTATCAGGACGGTTGACATTATCTAGCGTATTTGTTGCCTATGATCTCTTCGGCGATTCTGAATGCTTCAAAATTCGTGCAGTAAATCGCTTCGAAATCGGGTTTTTCGATGAATTGACACTTTTCAACGGTGTCTGAAATGATATTGGGAATGTCGGTGAAGCGGATTTTTCCCTGCAGGAAAGCGGCCACTGCCGCCTCGTTAGCCGCATTCATAGCGCAGCAGGCGTTTCCTCCCTTCGCGAGCAGACTCTGTGCTATGCCCAGGCAGGGGAACCTCTCCAGGTCGGGTTTTTGGAAGTGAAGTGAACCCAGTTCAGCAAAGTCGAGAGGCTTGCAGTCGAGGCTCCGGCGGAGA
Organism: Bacteroidales bacterium; assembly: GCA_017616655.1. Taxonomy (GTDB): domain Bacteria; phylum Bacteroidota; class Bacteroidia; order Bacteroidales; family UBA932; genus Cacconaster. Next base: position 29,838 of record JAFZXU010000065.1, on the reverse strand, counting down.
GGGTAGGTGAGGGCGTACTGGATAGGCAGCCTCATATCGGGGTTGCTCAGCTGCGCCATGACGCATCCGTCTTCGAAGCGTACCATCGAGTGGATTATCGATTCGGGATGGATGACCACCTCTATGTTTTCCGGGGCCATATCGAAGAGCCAGCGCGCCTCGATGAACTCCAGCCCCTTGTTCATCAGGGTGGAGGAATCCACGGTCACTTTGGCGCCCATATTCCACCTGGGGTGCTTAAGCGCTGCAGCCGCCGTGATGGAATCCATTTCTGCTGAGGGTGTGTTGAGAAACGGACCGCCGGATCCGGTCAGGATCAGCTTGACGGGCCGCGAATACTCGCCCTGCAGGCACTGGAAGATGGCGGAATGCTCTGAATCCACCGGAATCACGGGCGCTCCGTACTCCTGTGCGAGAGGCATCACGAGCGCTCCTGCGGCTACGAGGGTCTCCTTGTTTGCAAGGGCCACGGCCTTTCCTGCCTTGAGTGCGGCGACTACCGGCTTGAGACCGCTGAAGCCCACCATTGCGGCGAGCACCATGTCGAGCGACTCGCACGACATCAGGTCGCAGACCGATTCCATTCCTGCAAACACCTTGATATAGTGAGGTTTGAGAGCCTCCGCCACCTCGGCGTACTTGTCGGGGTTGCAGATTACCACGTTGTTCGGCTTGAAACGGATGGCCTGTTCTATCAGGAGGGAAGCGTTGTTGTTGGCCGTCAGAAGTTCGATTTCAAAGAGATCGCGATGCTGTGCCACTGCGTCCAGGGCCTGGGTGCCTATCGAGCCTGTAGAGCCGAGAATCGCGATGTGCCTTTTCCTTTCTTCCACAGTATCAGAATTTTATGTAATCGGCAGGGTCGATTGCCTTGCCTTCGTGCCAGAACTCCAGGTAGAGATGCGCACCGTTGGTGGCCACGTCGCTGACCACCGCGATCGGCGTTCCCGCAGTGACCTTGTCGCCCGTATTCTTGAGCAGTTTCGCAGTATGCTTGTAAACCGAAACGAGATTGTTCCGGTGCTGGATCATGATGACATTCTCCGCCAGGTCGCTCCAGTAGGAGTTGATCACGGTGCCGTCATAAACGGCATAGACTATCTTTTCGGTCTCGGACGCTATGTCGAGGAAGGGATGGCCGGTCTTTTCGTCGAATGGAGCGGCAATAACTCCCTTGATGGGGGTGAAGAAGTGCATTCCCTCTATCTGCGAGATCGTGCTCTTGCCTATCGAGACGTTGAAGGCCTCCTGACGGAGGATCTCTTCGCGGAGAATGGAGTCGTTGGCTGCGAATGCGGCGCGGGTGGCCTCGTCATATTCGCGTGCTGCGGGCGCCTTTCCGGTGGAATCGGGCGGAAGCGGCTCCTGGCCGTTGACAATCCTCTGGATGTTGCCGACCTGGAAGGCCCACATGTCTATCACCTTGCTCAGAGAGTCCACCTTGTTGACGTTCTCAATCGTCGCAAGACGCGTTTCGCGGGAGGGATATCCGGGAATCGTGCGCTTGAGGCCGGTAAATGCTATAAGGATATAGGTCAGTGCCATTATGCCGAGCACCGATGCGGCGAGTATCGCTACGGTTTTGCTGTCGGGGTGCCTTTCTTTATCCCAATTTAATCGTAATGCCATAAAAATAGCTAACTTTGCAATGATATGGAAAGGGTGATCGGTATTGATTACGGACGCAAGAGAACGGGGATTGCAGCGAGCGACCCCCTTGGAATCTTTGCATCCGCACTGGATACCGTACCTGGTGCAAAGATAATAGAATATCTTCAAAATTATTCCAAGTCGCAGACCATCGGGCGCTTCGTGGTGGGCTACCCGGTCAACCTCGACGGCGCCCCCTCCGAGGCGGCGAAGGATGTGGATGCCTTCCTGAACCTTCTCAGGAAGCGCTTCCCCGACATCCCGGTGACCCTCGAGGACGAGCGCTTCACCTCCGTGCTGGCCCACAGGGCCATGATCGAGGGGGGGATGAAGAAGAGCGACCGCCGCGACAAGAACTCGGTGGACAAAATCAGCGCCGCCATCATCCTGCAGACATATCTGGACAGACAACAAAACGACAGAAAATGATATATCCTATTTATTTATACGGCTCGCAGGTGCTCCGCGCAGTGGCTCAGGAGGCGGACCTCTCCGACAGGGAGGAACTTTCCAAGCTTATCGCCGATATGATTGAGACCATGCACCATGCTGACGGGTGCGGCCTTGCGGCGCCTCAAATCGGCATTTCCAAGCGCATCCTGGTGGTGGACGGCAACGACCTTGCGGACCGCTTCCCCGAGTTGAAGGGCTTCCACCGCGAGATGATCAATCCCGTTTTCACCTTCGAGAGCGAGGCCACCTGCGAATACTCCGAGGGGTGTCTCAGCATTCCCAACGTGGATGCCGACATCGTGCGCCCCGAGAGCATCAAGGTGCGCTACACAGGCCCCGACTTCGAGGAGAAGGAGGAGGAGTTCACCGGCTTCGCGGCGCGTATGATACAGCACGAGATGGACCATCTCAACGGAGTGGTCTTCACCGACAGGGCGACCCCCATCCGCCGCAAGCTGCTTTCTGGCAAGCTGCTCAATATATCCAAGGGCAAGACAAACACTTCATACAGGGTAAAGACAGACAAAAAATAATTATGGGAGCATTTCACGCATACGACATCCGCGGTGAATACAACGTGGATCTCGACAAGGATTTCGCCTACAAGGCGGGCTATTTCCTGCCGGAACTTCTCTGCACCGACAAGGTGCTGGTGGGGCGCGACATGCGCGTCTCCTCGCCGGAGATGCACGAATATCTGCTGAAGGGCATCACCGATGCCGGCGCTGATGTATATGACCTCGGCCTGAGCACCACCCCGATGGTTTATTACGCAACTGCGAAGTACGGCTTCAAGGTCTCGGTCCAGATTACGGCATCCCACAATCCCAGGGAGCACAACGGAATGAAGGTCTCCCGCGGGAACGCCCTTCCGGTGGCGCTCGACACGGGTCTGGGAACACTGAAACAGTGGATGGAAGAGGGCAGGCCGATGCCTGTGGCAGCAAAGCGCGGCACCGTTCACGAGATGGACATCCGCAAGGAGTATGTGGAGTTCCAGCTCAGCTACAAGGAGGATATCTCCAATCTCAAGATAGGAATGGACCTCTCCAACGGAATGGCCTCCATCTTCGCCCGCAATATTTTCGGCAGCCAGCCGGAGTATATCTGCGAGGAACTCGACGGCACCTTCCCCAACCATGAGGCCAATCCGCTTCTGGCGGAGAACCGCGAGATGCTGGTGGAACTGGTGCGCGAAAAGGGATGCGACGTGGGAGTTGTCTATGACGGAGACGCCGACCGAGTGATGTTCGTGGACGAGAAGGGCGAGTTCGTCTCTCCCGACCTGATAATCGCCCTGCTGGGCCACTATTTCCTCGAAGAGAGGGGAGAGAAGGGCATAGTCCTGCAGGACATCCGCTCCTCCAAGGCGGTGGCCGAGTATATCGCCCCGATGGGAGGCGAAATCGCCACCTGGAAGGTGGGACGCGCCTTTGCGGCTCCGCGCTTGAGGGAACTCGACGGCATCTACGGAGGCGAACTGGCCGGCCACTACTACTTCAAGGATTTCTTCTATTCCGACAGCGGAATCCTGGCTTCCATACTGGTACTCAACATTTTAGCGGCTCTTAAGCGTAAAGGCGTCAAGTTATCCGAGGCCATTTCCAAGATCCGCCGCTATGAGAATTCAGGCGAGATCAACTTCCGCCTCGAACGCAAGAAAGAGGCAATGGATGCCGTACGCGACTGGTTCATTTCGCAGGAGAAGCCCACCGCCACGATGGATTTCGACGGCTACCGCGTGGAGTTCAGGGAGTGGTGGTTCAACATCCGCCCTTCCAACACCGAGCCCTACCTCCGCTTTATCTGCGAAGCCACCAGCAAGGCCCTCCTCGACGAAAAGGTCGCCAAGGCCAGGGAGATAATCGAATCTTTCAGCTGACAGGGCAGTAGGCAGGAGCCTTGACATGTCTCAGCCTTTTCCAGTAACGAAGGTTGATATAGACTTCTGGACTAAAAATATAATAGAAAGGCTTTATTTCGATTGTATCTGATCGGAAATAAATCCTTATCCGAGTATGTCCATAAGGGAGGTCTGCCATATGCAGCATGCCGTTGTCTTCGAACAATAACTCATTCTTTACATACCTCTCGACAGCAACGAGCAGGGACAAAAAGGAATCGCTCCACTCGAAATGATCCATTTCAAGAAACTGTTTGCACTCGATAGAACGGCCTGTGCTGTCAACCAGCACAGTTATTTCAATTATTGCATTCTCTCTTGAAAGATTGTTCAGAACAGTATCGTTGACAGATGACCTGACAACTGTTTCCATCTCTTCCAATGGATTTACCATAAAAAGGACGTCTTCGGTAGTCCAGCGCTCTGCAATTACATTATCAGGCTCTTTTTCGTATTCAGGCACAGGGGCCGGCCTCCCAAATAAAGTATCGTTTTGGTTTTGGAAATGGAGCCCTTCATAATAAACAAGACCATCCTTCCAATGTCCACCAGGTAAATGGCGACTCCTTTGATGCATTGCAATATCATACGTCTCCCCTTCAATAACCACCTTTTTCGGTAAGGAATCAGTCTGAAAAAAAGACTGAGACAGAAACCATATTACAATATAACTCAAAATCATTATTCGTAACAATCAAAAATTGTTGATAGATAATTCATTGTATGATGCTCTGGATTGTCCAGCATACTTGCATACATTGGATGTGACGCCCGTACAGAATCCGCCATTCTAGCATAATTGCTCTCGGAAGGATCTATGAGATAAGGCTCAAAGACATTGTTCCACCATTCACAGGAAGCACCGTTAGGTATAGTTAAATTTGAGACTTTTCCGGTATGTTTAGCATAAATATACGATGCAAGTTTAGCTTCAATTTCTACATTAAGTTTCCAATCTGTATTATAATCATCGCTAATTACCTGTAAACAATGATATAATTCTTCAAATAGCGCACCAATATTAATAGTCCCATAAACATTGTATTCAACCCTTGAAATGGAAATAGATGAGAGATTAGAAGATACTATAACGGCTATTTTAGGCATAAGAGAAGAATTCCATACAAATGATATATTCTCTTGGCTTAGTGCATTAATGATAGTTTGGCCAGCACAATCTTGGAGTATAACTTGCAAAGATGGGATAATATATAACACCGCGTTCGAGTCAAAAGAAAAGCTAGTAGGTATCTCTCCCTGTTCAGTATTGTTGTTTCCGTTTCCTGATCCATTATTTGATCCTCCACTACCAGTATTTGGATCAGGGTCCGGAGAATTCGGATAATTGGGGTCAGGACTGCCACCCTCGTTACCAATACCTGAACCGCCTCCATCACCATAGATATAGCATTCATCAAGGTCTTGTTCCCAAAAATCCATTTCATTCCAACCACATTCAGTGCAGTAGTAATATCCATTGTATTCATTCAACTCATGACCACACTGCGGACAATGGTATTGAGATCCGTCCCTTGTGCGGAGATCCTTCCGAATGCCGTAAGCCTTTGAGATGTAATACTTTAAAGAATGCCGAATCATATCGGACTCTTTCTTTCCATTACCGTCGAAGAACTTATCGTAAAGCGTGCCATTGTAGTAGCGCAGGATTTTGATCACCTTGCCCTGAGTATTGGCATAGATTTCAAGACCGGAAAAACCGTCACGGTATCCGTTGTTGTGGAATCCGCGGTATAACTCGCCCTTGAATGATTCCCGGTAAAGGTCGCGGGAGTCTCTGAAAGGAATGAAGAAGTGATGATATACACCTGTCGTTTTCGATTCCACAGATCTGACTACAGTGATGGAATGATGGCAACATGTAAGGTAAAATCCTTGTCCATCATTACTCATAACATAATAATCACACTTTTCGGCTAATGGAACATCAACTGACTCTACATAGTCTGTCCGGGTTGACAGTGCCCGATTCCAGTCTGGGATATACGACTCACGGTAAAACATATTAGCTCTTTCACAGACTGAAGACGTTTTGGTTGTTCCTTCTGATATGCGGGCTTCGTATACTTCTTTTGCTTGCTGCGCTGACAAAGAGTCGGTAGTGGTTTCTACAATTGCAGATTCTTGAAGGCATCCGCTCATAGAGGCAATAATACACGACACGAGAATGTATAGAAAAGATTTCTTCATAAATGATTTGAGCGTATTGGTAGTTAAAAAAGTGATTTGCTGTCTTTTGCAAATAAAACTCATTAATAATAGCTGAGAATTACAGCAAACCTTCGGGAATGGTCAGGTAGATTTCGTTCTTCCTGACCTTTTTTATAAGGTCTTCGTGGAGGGGGAGCAGGACTTCGCGTCCCTCGTGCTCCACGAGGATGCAGGTGTTGCCGGAATAGTCGATGAATTCGAGTACGGGGCCGACGATATCCCCGTTGGCGGCGTTGCGGATGATGCGGCCGGTGATGCCGTCATCCTCTTCGTCCTCCTCCCCGTCGGGGGAGAACTTGATATCGCTTCCGATAATCTCCTCCGCCGCCTGGAGGGAGTCGATATCTTCGAACTTAACAAGGAACCGGCCTCCCTTGCGTTCGATGGATTCAATAAAATAAGGAACCGGCAGTCCATCGAAATCGATGAATACCGGTTCTTTCTTTCCCAACTCCTCCAGAACTTCGCCGTCGCGGCCGATGATGACCGCGCCGGCTGTTCCGTAGGATTTCAGGACCTTCGGCACGATGTTATGCTTCGGGTTGTGCTTCCTCTGCGGGAGCCTCTTCCGTTGCCTCGGCAGCGGCAGCCTCTTCTGCAGCCTTTGCAGCTGCAGCAGCCTCTTCAGCGGCAGCGCGTGCTGCAGCCTCGGCCTCGGCGCGCTTCTTGGCGATAGCCTCTGCGCGTTCGTTGTTGACCTTGGCCTCAGCGCTTACAGCGGCCTTGTGAGCCTCTGCGCTTGCGTTGGAGATGTTCTGCTTCTTGGAAGCGACCTTTGCATCTTTCTCTGCTTTCCATGCGTTCCACTTCTTGTCAGCCTCTTCCTGGGTGAGGGCACCCTTAGCGATGCCACCCTGGAGGTGCTTCCTGAGAAGGACACCTTCGTAGGAGAGGATGCGGCGGGCGGTAGTGGTCGGCTGGGCGCCGTCATTGAGCCACTTGAGAGCCTTTTCGCCGTCGAGGACGATGGTAGCGGGATTGGTGTTCGGATTGTAGATGCCGATCTGTTCGATCAGGCGGCCGTCACGCGGCGAACGCGCGTCGGTTACCACGATGTGGAAGAAAGAATAACCTTTCTTGCCGTGGCGTGAAAGGCGGATTTTTACAGCCATTCTTGATGTAATTTAAAGTTAATAAACGGGTTAACTTCCTTATCTTCTCGAGAAAAGGTCCGCAAAAGTAGGAATAAAAATGAAATGAGACAAATTTTTTCGTTTAATGACACCTTGTGTCAGGAAATAATCAATTAGAAGATTTGAGCCGTCTCCTGATTGTCGCAGACAAAACGACAAATAATAGTGCTAAGGCAAATAACCATTTAAATCCTAATATAAAATAAAGGATTAGGATTAAAAAAGAACAAGATAGTGTAATGAAATAAAGGATTTTCATCATTGTTAAAAAATCACGATGAAATTAACGGATCCAAGACACAATTAAACCGATTGCGCCAATAATCAGACCTGTCGTTCCTCCTGCTACTCCAGCTACAGTATAGAAGAACGCATCCATCATCATACTTTGAGATTCTTCGTCCATGTTTTTTGCCATTTCGCTCCATGCTCTCATTTCTGCTCCAGAGACTTTTGTTATAGCATTATCTGGAAAGGCAAAAGCTGTTTCGATAATAGTGTTTCGGCAGAACTCAACAGTATTAAGGTAATTAGTGATATCTGCTTGCTCCGTCGGGCTTAGAGCATAAAAAACATCGCTTTGTAAATACCCTGCTTTAACTTGATGGAATCTATTGATATCAAATAAAATAGTACTTCTTAAGTCCTCCATATAATAATTGGGAATTAAAGAAAATACGGGATCTGTTCCTATAGTCCTTGTAACTGTTGTTGATGGATATGAAAAAGCAAGAGGATATGATTTCTGAATAATAACATCAATAGCATCAGATAATGACGAAACTTCATTTGCTTCAAAAGAAAACGGCTCGCTATTAAGAATAGAGTTACTAATGAGTTGCAACGCTGATACATTTTGTGAAAAAATACTCTGAGATGATAACTCCAAATCATAGATGTCAGGTGAACCATTCTGTGATTTTGTGCAGCTGGCAAATAATACTATCGTAATAAGTAGAGTAAGATGATGGTTATTCATAAATAATGGGATTTCTTTATAGCGCAAATATAACAATTTGCGTATTCATTCTTTATATATAAATAAATAGTTAAATTGATGATAATGAAAAAAGCGCTCCGGGGAGCGCTTGATTCAACCTTAACTTAACCTATGAAAAAACCACTTAACTGAAATGCTTTCGACTTAGATTAAGCAAAGGGCGTGCCACAATTTATTTTACTGCTCGGACAGAAATAATTTTTACCTCCTTGAGCGGTCTGTCCCGCATATCAGTAGAGGTGGATGCGATCTTGTCGATCACATCGAAACCGCTTATGACCTCACCGAAGACGGTATATTCGCCATCGAGATGCTTGCACCCGTTTTCGTCCTGTACGATATAGAACTGCGAACCGGAGGATTCCTTGGCCGGATTGACCTTGTCGCCGCGGCGTGCTGCAGCAAGCGCTCCCTTCTTGTGGGTAAGGCCGGGAACGATCTCGGCGGGGATGGTGTAACCGGGACCTCCGTTGCCCCATCTGTCGCTCTGGGTGGCATCCTTCGTGAGGGGGTCGCCCGTCTGGATCATGAATCCGTTGATGATGCGGTGGAAGAGAATACCGTCATAAAAGCGGTTGTTGGCGAGTTTCTCGAAGTTGGCCTTGTGAAGCGGAGTCTCGTCGTAAAGCTTCACGGTCATGTCTCCCATGGTGGTGGAGATGATGAATTTGCTCTCTTTTTTCATTTCTGCTGAATTCTCCGCTTCCTGTGGTTCGGCCTCGACGGCTTCGCTGTTTTCAGTACTCTCGGGGAAGGTTAAGGCCTCCTGAGGTTCGGTGGGTTCGCCTTCGGGCGCCTTGCTGCCTCCCTTGCAGCTTGCGAGGCTGACGGTCAGGAGGATGGCGGAGATGATTAAAAGGATACGTTTCATATTGCTGGATTTTTTTGAGTTCTGAAAATCGAGGCCAGGGTGAGGCCGGATATGATGTGCCAGATGCCCCACCACGCGGTGACGAAGAGCATTCCGCCGTACATTATGCCGGTCTCGGGATTGCTCCAGAGTTCGGGCTTGAAGATGGCGGGGTTCAGCAGCATCGTCAGGCCGAGTCCGGAGTTTTGGATGCCGACTTCTATGGTGATGGAGCGGCGGTCGATCCTGGGGAGCTTCATCAGCGTAGCGCCTGTCCAGCCGGTGCCGAAGGCGCATGCGTTATGGATCAGCACAAGCACGAAGATGACTGCGATATACTTGATGAAGAGCTGCCAGTTGGGGATGAACATTCCGAGCACCATCGCCAGGAAGACAACTATCGAGAAGATCGAGAAGGGCTTCTTGATGCTCTCCGAGAACTTCGGGAAATAGTGCGCGCAGAGCATTCCGAGCACGATGGGAATGCCGAGGATGATGAATACGGTGGTGAAGATATGCCAGAAGGGAATCACCAGCTGGGGTATGGTCATTGTGCCGTAGAGGCTCGCATATTTAAGGTAGAGGTTGCCCCAGAGCCAGAAATTGAAGGGGGTGACGACCGGGGCGGCCACTGTCGCTACGGCGGTCATGCTTACCGAGAGCTCCGTGTTGCCCTTGGCGAAGGAGCTCATGAAGTTGGAGATGTTTCCGCCTGGGCAGCTTGCCACCAGCAGCATGCCGAGGGCCACCATCGGGGTGAGCCAGCGGTTGAGGCATATGATCAGCAGGAAGGTTATCAGCGGAAGTCCCACCCACTGCAGCAGGATGCCGGTAATGATCGATTTGGGTTCTGTGAATACTTTTTTGAGGGTTTCGAGTTTGATGCCCAGCGCTATGCCGAACATCACCAGGGCCAGCACTATGCTCAGGATGAGTCCCGTGCCGCTGCCGAGGTTGAGAGTTACTCCGTCGAGGGAGGCGAGTTGTTCCTTAATCATTTATAAACGTTTATAAACGGTGCAAAGATAGATAATAATCTGCAATCAAAATACCTATAAATGGGTATTGCCTTCAATCGGCGGTGTGGATACCTTTGCAGCAGGAAAATAGAAGAAGATAATGACGATTGCTGATTTGAAGACAGGAGATTCGGCGAAGGTGCTTTCCGTTGGCGGAGAGGGCGCCCTGCGCGGCCATCTGCTCGATATGGGCATTGTCGCCGGGATAGTGGTGAGGCTGGAGAAGCGTGCGCCGCTGGGCGACCCGCTCGAGATCCTGATAAGAGGCTATTCCCTCTCCCTGCGCCATTCCGAGGCCGCTCTGGTCGAGGTGGAAATGGTTGAAGCGGAGGCTCCCTCAAGCGTCACAGAGTCAGATGAATATGTCAATTTCGGCTACAACCTTTCGCTTCACGACCACAATCCCCACCCGGGATTCGGAGAGGAGGGAATTTACCATAATCACGAGGACGACGGCCACGCCCTTCCGAAGGATGCGACGCTGACATTCGCTCTCGCGGGGCAGCAGAATTGCGGAAAGACCACCCTGTTCAATGCCCTGACCGGCGCCAACCAGCATGTGGGCAACTTCCCGGGCGTCACCGTCGACCGTAAGGACGGAGTCATAAAGGGGCGCGGCAATACCCTGGTCACCGACCTGCCGGGCATCTATTCCCTTTCGCCCTACACCGCCGAGGAAATTGTCTCCCGTGAGTTCATCATCCGCCAGAAGCCCAACTGCATAATCAACATAGTGGATGCAGGCAATATAGAACGCAATCTTTATCTCACTGTCCAGCTGATGGAGCTTGGAGTGCCTATGGTACTCTGCCTCAATATGATGGACGAACTGCGCGGCAACGGCGGCTCCATCCGCGTCAACGAGATGGAACGCGTTCTCGGCCTTCCGGTCGTCCCGATTTCGGCAATCAGGGGAGAGGGCGTGGACGAACTCGTGGAGCACGCGGTGCACGTGGCAAGGTATCAGGAGGCACCGGCCCTTCAGGATTTCTGCGACGAGAACGATCACGGAGGGGCGGTCCACCGCTGCCTCCACGCCATAATGCCATTGATCGGGGAGGAAGCGGCAAATGCCGGCATTCCCGTGCGCTTCGCCGCCACAAAGTTGACGGAGGGAGATCCTCTCATTGAAAATGCGCTCTCGCTTGCCACCGACAAGCGTCAGGCTGTTGAGGAGATTATCCTTGCGATGGAGCGTGAGAGGGGGCTCGACCGCCGCGCCGCAATAGCCGATATGCGTTTCGCCTTCATCGGCAGGCTGTGCAGGCATACGGTGGTGAAACCGGCTCTCTCAAAAGAGTACATCCGCAGCACGAAGATAGACGAGGTGCTTACCGGCAAGTGGACGGCGATTCCCATTTTCGCAGCGGTGATGAGCCTGATAATCTGGCTCAGCATAGACGTGCTGGGCGCCCCGCTGCAGGACTGGCTCGATAGGGGCATTCAGTGGCTCGGAGGCCTTGCAGACGGCGGAATGGAGCGCTGGGGCGTGAATGACGCCATACGCTCCCTCGTGGTGGACGGCATCTTCGGAGGCGTCGGCACCGTGGCCAGCTTCGTACCTATTATAATTATCCTCTTTTTCTTCCTTTCGATGCTGGAAGACAGCGGATATATGGCGCGCGTGGCCTTCGTGACGGACAAGATCCTGCGAAGGATCGGCCTTACGGGCCGAAGCATAGTGCCGCTGCTGATAGGTCTTGGATGCACTGTTCCCGCCGTGATGGCGACCCGCACCCTGCCTTCCTCCCGCGACCGCAAAATGACCATCCTGCTCACTCCATATATGAGCTGTTCGGCGAAGATTCCCATCTACGCCTTCTTTTCCAGCGCCTTTTTCCCGGGACACGGAGGGATGGTGCTGGTGATTCTCTATCTCTCGGCGATACTTATCGGCGTGGCGATAGCCGTGGCAGTGAAACTGCTCCGCAAGGAGGGAGGCATCGCTCCCTTCGTTATGGAGCTGCCGAATTACCGTATGCCTGGCGCCAGGAACGTGGGCCATCTGCTGTGGGACAAGACCAAGGACTTCCTGCAGAGGGCCTTCACCGTCATAATGATTGCGGCGGTGGTTATCTGGATTCTCCAGAGCTTCGACTTCGGCTTCAATCTTGTTGAGCCTCAGGAGAGTATGCTTGCCGCAATTGCAGGCCTGCTCTCTCCGCTGTTCCAGCCTCTGGGCCTTGGCGACTGGCGCATAGTGACCGCTTTGGTGACCGGATTTATGGCAAAGGAGAGCGTGGTGGCAACCTTGGAGGTGCTGAACGTGACCGCTTCGATGACGGTGCTTACCGCAATCCCGATGCTCGCCTTCTGCCTCCTTTACACTCCCTGCGTGGCTGCGATTGCGGCGGTGAAACGCGAACTCGGATGGAAGTGGGCTCTGGCGATGGTCGTCTTCCAGTGCGCGGTGGCGTGGATAGTGGCTCTGATGGCGTATCGGGTGGCCCTGCTATGTTTCTAATAATATGAATGTTCCGACCCTCATAGTGCTGATACTGCTGGCGGCGGCCATCGTCGCAGCGGAACTTTCCATCAACAGCACCCGCAAAAAGAGGGGGAGTTCCTGCATCTGGTGTGAGGGGTGCGCGCTCAAGGATAAGTGCGGAAAGCGCGACTGATTAGGGATTTGCGCTTTTTTCGCTATCTTTGAAGCCGCAATATGGAGATAATCAACGGAAAGATGAAGATGGCCGACCTGGTGGAATCCAACTTCCGCCTGCTGGCCGTCGTGTCCCGTATGGGAATCGACTCGAGTTTCGGAGAGCATACGGTGGAGGAGATGTGCCAGCGCCATTCCCTCGACACCGATACCTTCCTGCTGCTCTGCAGCGTCTATTCCTCCGATGAGGGGCACCCGGTCTCAAAGATGCTGCGCAACGCCCGCCTGAGCGACATCCTCTTTTACCTCCACCGCTCCCACGACTACTATCTGAAGGACGCGCTGGTCTATCTGAGCGAGAATATCGCCGCTCTTGTAGCCCCCTGCACGGAGCCCCAGAAGAAGATATTCCGCCGATTCTTCGACGACTACAAAGCCGAGTTGGTGAAACATTTCAAGTTCGAGGAGGAGTGGGTGATTCCGTATGTCCAGTCGCTTATGATAGGGCAGCGGGACAGCCGCTTCTCGATTGACCAGTTCGAAGAGAACCACTCCAATATTGAGGAGAAACTCTCCGACCTCAAAAACCTGATAATGAATTCCTTGCCGCAGGGTTGCGACAGCGCGCTGCGCTTCGACCTGCTGAGGTTTATCTATACTCTCCACGACGATCTCGCCCGCCACACCAAGGTTGAGGACGACGTTCTCGTGCCGATGGTGCGCCTCATCGAGAATCCCCGCGCTTCGGTGGACCTCAAGACCAAGGCATCCCACGATACTGAGGAGAGGGGAGGAGAGCTTTCCGAACGTGAGAAGGAGATTCTGGTGAGCGTGGCGCAGGGGCTGATCAACAAGGAGATAGCCGACCGTCACAACATCTCCATAAACACCGTGATTACCCACCGGAAGAACATTACCCGCAAGACCGGAATCAAGACCGTGCCCGGCCTGACGGTCTATGCGATTCTCAACAACCTGGTGGATATCAATACCATAGAGTAATGGACAGGGTTCTTCTGCACTGCTGCTGCGCCCCCTGCAGCGGCGCCATCATCGAATGGATGGCCGCGAACGGCATAGAGCCTGTCGTTTTCTTCAGCAATTCCAATATCGTCCCGTTCGAAGAGTATGAGAAGCGCCGGGCCGAGGTGGTCCGCTATGCTGCCAAGTTCGGCTTCGAGGTTGTGGATGACGAGTACGACCACGCCGCCTGGCTAGCATCGGTGAAAGGGCTTGAGGATGAGCCGGAAAGGGGCGCCCGCTGCCTTGAGTGTTTCCGTTTCCGCCTGCTTCGCGCCGCGCGGTATGCGGCATCCCGCGGCATCTGTACCCTTACCACCACGCTGGCTTCTTCCCGCTGGAAGGACCTGGCGCAGGTGGACGAGGCGGGCAGTTGGGCGTGCGGCGAGGTCTCGCGCGAAAGCGGCACGGAGGTGAAATGGTGGGGCCGCAACTGGCGCAAGGGCGGACTCCAGCCCCGCCGCGCTGAGATTATCCGGGAACAGAATTTTTACAATCAGTCGTATTGCGGCTGCGAGTTCTCTGAAAATCATTAACTTTGTCCTGATTATGGATGTAGCTGTAGTCATACTCAACTGGAACGGCCTGAAGATGCTTCGCAAGTATCTCCCTTCGGTCGTACGCACTACGGCTGCTTTCGGCGGGGGCGACAGCGGCGACAGCGCCTTCGTGGTAGTGGCCGACAACGGCTCCACCGACGGCTCGATAGAGTGGCTGGAGAAGGAATATCCCGACCTGATGACGGTGGAGTTCGACCGCAATTACGGTTTCACGGGGGGCTACAACCGTGCCCTGAAGGAGGTTGAAGCCGATTATTACGTGCTTCTGAATTCCGATGTGGAGGTGCCGGACGGATGGCTGGAGCCTATGTTCGAGTTCCTCGAGGATACCCCCGAGGCCGGAATCTGCCAGCCCAAGATGCTCTCCGCCGCCGACCACGGCTGTTTCGAGTATGCGGGTGCAGCCGGCGGATTCATCGACCGCTACGGCTATCCCTTCTGCCGCGGCCGCATCCTCTCGAATATCGAGCGCGACAACGGGCAGTACAATGAACCGGTCGAGGTTTTCTGGGCCACTGGCGCCTGCATGATGATCCGCGCGTCGCTCTATCACCATCTGGGCGGTCTCGACGAGGCTTTCTTCGCCCATATGGAGGAGATCGATCTCTGCTGGAGGGCAAAACTGCTCGGGTATCAGGTATGGTGCATCCCTCAGTCGGAGGTTTATCACGTGGGAGGCGGCACGCTGCCCAACGATTCTCCCCGCAAACTCTATCTGAACTACCGCAACAATCTCCTGATGCTCTATAAGAATCTTCCGGACTCGATCCGCCGCTCCCGCATCTTCCTGCGCAAATGTCTCGATCTGGCTTCGGCGGCGGTCTATTTAGTCACCGGCCGCTGGAAATGCTGCGCCGCGGTTTTCCGCGCTCACCGCGATTATGCCCGGTTGCGCCGCGATATGGATCCATCTCCCTTCGAGGAGGAGAGCAACAACATCGGCCTCTACGACCGCAGCATCGTCTGGGACTTCTTCCGCAGCCGCAAAACCCTTACCTACGACAAGATAGAGAGGTATTTCTAGGCCCTGCCGTTTCTTCCGCTTGTTTTTATCGCTTCGTATATATATCTTTGCAAAAAGTATATATATGAATACTGTTGCCGTTACCAGAAAACTAATTGATATCAAGGCGCCTGTGATGAAGCGGCTTTCAATAAAGGCCGCTGGAAAGGGTATGTCTTTGAAAAGGTATATTGAGTCTCTTCTTGAAGCAGAAGCGCTTGCCCCTTCCGGAGATAAGAAAGTGGAGGGAGTGACAAGCGAACGTGTACTTGGCTTGATTGGGGCCTTCAAGTTGCCCGACGGCATAATGATAGATGACGAAAAGGCAAAATATATCCTGTCGAAATGAAAAGGGTATTTCTTGATACAAATATCATCCTCGATATTCTGTTTCAGAGGGAAGGCCATCTTTTTTCTTCACGCATTCTGCAGATGAGTGAGGATAATAAGATTGTCACATGTCAAAGTGCACTTTCCCTTGCCAATATAGCATATATAGCAAGGAAGTATCTGCCGCCAGGAGCTCTGACTCCTACGCTGAAACAAATCACATGTCTTTCTGAGATACTTCCTCTGACGGAATCTGATTTAACAGATGCAATAATGATGGATGGCCCTGATTTCGAGGATATCCTTCAACTTGTCTGCGCTTCGCACAACGACTGTGATGTCTTGATTACCAATAATGTAAAGCATTTCAAGATTGGCCGGGGACTGCTTCCGTCATTCAAAATGCCGGAGATAATGACGCCTGAATCCTTTTTGTTGGAAACTGCGGTATAATTGTTTGTATATTTGCATGGAATTACTGAACCAATGGCAAATCCTCTGAAGCAGCTGGCGGGCGAGACCGCGATTTACGGAATGAGCACGATATTGGCGAGGATCGTCAATTTCATGCTGGTGCCGCTCTACACCCGAGTCCTGACGCAGTCGGATTACGGTGTAGTCACCGAGTTCATGGCCTATATCGCCATACTGCAGGTGGTGCTCACCCTCGGACTGGAGACGGGCTGCTTCCGCTTTGCGAGCAAGGAGGGGGTGGACAAGGAGAAGGTCTTCTCCAACGCCTTCTTCCTGGTGCTGGGCACCTGCCTTATATTCCTTGCCGCGGTGACGGCCTTCTCCGGCCCCCTCTCCGCCGCGCTGGGATACGAGGGATTCCGTAAGATAATAATTTACGTGGCGGCCATCCTTCTGATGGACAACACCACCGCCATCATCTTCGCCCGGCTGCGGTATGAGCACAAGGCCCTCAAGTTCGCCATTATCAAGACCTTGAAGATCTTCACCGAGGTGGGGGCCAACCTGGTGCTCTATCTGGCTATGCCCAAGCGCTTCGCTGCCAATCCGAACCACTGGCTGCTCAATTTCGTAAGCGCTACCCCGGACTTCTCCTACGCCATATTCGCCATCTTCCTGAGCTGCCTGCTCTGCGTGGTCCTGCTGCTTCCCGATATCCTGAAACTCCACTTCAGGCTTGACGGCAAACTGGGACGCGAACTGCTGCTCTACTCCCTGCCCCTTATGATTGCCGGCCTTCCGGGCGTACTCAACGACTTCCTCGACCGGGTGCTGATGCGCTTCCTCAACGCAGACCCCGCCATGTGGCGCGCCGACCTGGGCGTCTATCAGGCGGGAGTCAAGATTGCGGTGATAATGTCCCTCTTCATCCAGATGTTCCGCTATGCGGCCGAGCCGTTCTTCTTCCAGCGGCAGAAGGAGAAGGGGAGCAAGGAGCTGTATGCCAAGGTGATGAACTACTTCGTGGCCTTCTGCATGTTCGCATTCCTCTTCGTGATGCTCTATATCGACGAGATAGGACTGCTGCTGGGCAAGGACTTCCGCCCGGGCCTCTCCATCGCTCCGGTGATGCTGATGGCCTACCTGGTGCTGGGAATGCTCTTCAATGTGAATATGTGGTACAAACTCTCCGGCAAGACGGGCTACGCCATCTGGGTCACCCTTGCGGGCCTGGTCGTGACAATCCTGGTGAATGCCTTCTTCATGCCGATATATTCATACCACGCGGCCGCCTGGGGCCACCTTGCAAGTTATTCAGCCATGCTGATAATCAGCACCTTGCTGGGCAATAAATACTACAGGATACCCTATAAGTGGGGCACCGTGGCTCTGCTGATAATCTTCGGTCTGGGAATCTGGGGAGTATCGATGCTGCTCCCCGAGATGGGTATGTGGCCCAAGCTCGCACTCCACACTCTTCTGATTGTGGCTTATCTTGCTGTCGTAGCGGGAATTATTCTGCTCGGACGCCGTCGTGTCGCCAAGGCTTAAAGCGACTTCACCAGTTTTTCGAGATGGATGCCGTGCGATCCTTTGATGAGGATTGTGCGGCCCGAAAGCGGATGCTGCTCAAGGTAGTTTGAGAGGGCATCCACATCATGGAAGCAGGAGACGGAATCTACTCCGCGGGCGGCTTTGGAAAATTCTTCACCCACGAGGATAATGCTGTCGGCAAACCTGCGCGCCTTGTCAAGCACATCCACATGCTCCGTCAGGGAGACCTCTCCCAGTTCGAGCATATCGCCGAGAATCAGGGTCTTGTTCTCAAAAACAGATGCCGCGAAGTTGTCGAGGGCGGCGTTCATGCTGGTAGGGTTGGCGTTATAGGTGTCCACGATGAGGGTATTGCGTTCGGTCTGTACCATCTGCGAACGGTCGTTGGAAGGCTGGTAAGCCTCGATGGCCTCGATCGCAGCCTTCTCGGGAACCTCGAAATGGCGGGCGATGCAGAGTGCCGCCATCACGTTGTCGGCGTTATAGGCGCCGATAAGGCGGGTGTTGACCACAGGGCCGCCGCCTGGCAGCTGGAGCCGCAGGAAGGGCTCTTCAAGGGTGGCGGGAAGGATGGACGCTCCCTCCGTGGCAACGCCGTACTTTCTGGCTACCAGTCCGTTGCGCGAAGAGACCATCTCGCAGAGTATGGGATTGTCGGCATTATAGAATACGGTACCGCCCTTCTGGCGGAGGAAGTCGTAGAGCTCGCCCTTGGTCTTCTTCACTCCGTCGAAGCTGCCGAATCCCAGCAGGTGGGCGCGGCCGACATTGGTGACGATTCCGCAGGTGGGCTTGGCAATCTTGACGAGAGCGGCTATCTCGCCTGGAGCGCTGGCGCCCATCTCTATGACCGCCATCTCTGTCTTGTCGTTGATTCTCAGGAGGGAGAGGGGCACTCCGATATGATTGTTGAGATTGCCGCCGGTAGCGACTGTGTTGTATTTGGCGGAGAGAACTGCATTGACCAGTTCCTTGGTAGTGGTCTTTCCGTTGGTGCCGGTGATGCCCACCACGGGGATGTCGGACTGCTCGCGGTGGTAAGCTGCCAGCTTCTGCAGAGTTTCGAGCACATTCTCCACCACGATGCAGTAACGGCGGCCCTTGATGTTTGCTCCGTCGAGGGATGGCCTGTCGACTATGGCATATCTCGCTCCGGCCTCGAGGGCCTTCATAGCGAAATCGTTTCCGTCGAATTTCTCACCTTTGAGGGCGAAGAACATCGCCCCTTCGGTAATGTTGCGGCTGTCCGTGGTGACACCCTGGCATTTCTTGTAAAGCTTGTAAAGCTCTTCAATCTCGATCATATATCGTTTGCTCTATTTTCCGGTTGATCCGAATCCGCCAGCACCGCGCTGGGTCTCCTCAAGCTCATCCACCTTCTGCCACTCAACCTTCTCGTGGCGTGCCACCACCATCTGGGCGATACGCTCTCCGGGATTTACGGTGAATGGCTCGTTGGAGAGGTTTACAAGTATGACCTTTATCTCGCCCCGATAGTCGGCGTCGATGGTTCCCGGACTGTTGAGCACGGAGAGCCCGTGCTTTGCCGCAAGGCCGCTGCGGGGCCTTATCTGGGCCTCGAATCCCTCCGGAAGCTCTATGAAAAGTCCTGTGGGAATCATTGCGCGTTCAAGGATTCCGAGCGTCACCGGCTCTTCGATATTGGCCTTGAGGTCCATCCCGGCCGAGAGGGCCGTGGCATACTGCGGCAGCGGAAATGCCGACTTGTTGACGATTTTTACCTGCATCGGTTGGTGGTTTTTCTATCCTGCAAATTTACCAAATTGCAGCGCCATTTCCAATAAAAAAAACGGCCGGAGCGAAAGCCCCGGCCGTCGGTTTCATAGAAGGCTGGATTATTCCTCGACTCCCACGACCTCGACCTTGATGTTGGCCTTGATGTCGCGGTAGCACTTGACCTCTGCGTCGAAGGTGCCGACTTCCTTGATGGTGTCGCCGGCGACGGTGATGTTGCGGCGGTCAACATCGATGCCCTGGGCTGCGAGAGCCTCTGCAACCTGGATGTTGCTGACTGAACCGAACACCTTGCCGTTGGAGCTGACCTTAGCCTCGACCTTTACGGTAGAGCCTTCCAGCTTAGCTGCAAGAGCTTCCGCATCGGTGCGGATCTTGGCCTCTTTCTGTGCCCTCTGGCGCATGTTTTCAGCGTGGATCTTCTTTGCGGTGGGAGTTGCCATTATGGCGAAACCCTGCGGAATCAGGTAGTTTGCTCCGTAGCCGTCCTTGACGGTTACGATGTCGTCCTTATAACCGAGGTTCTTGACGTCCTGTTTGAGAATGATTTCCATAATAGTCCTCCTTATTTGAGCAAATCGGTTACGTAAGGGAGAAGTGCAATGTGGCGTGCACGCTTGATAGCCTGAGCCACCTTGCGCTGGAACTTCAGGGAAGTACCGGTGATGCGGCGGGGAAGTATCTTGCCCTGCTCGTTGAGGAACTTCTTGAGGAACTCAGCGTCCTTGTAATCCACGTATTTGATGCCTGCCTTCTTGAAACGGCAGTATTTCTTCTTCTTGACCTCTACTGTAGGAGGATTCAGAAAGCGAATGTCATCTCTTTGTACCATAGTAAATCTCTCCTATTCGTTAACGGGAGCCTCTGCGGGGGCTGCCTTAGGTTCATTCATCCTGGCGCGACGGCGCTCAGCGTAAGCTACTGCGTGTTTGTCCATAGACACGGTCTGGAAGCGGATGATGCGCTCATCACGCTTGAACTGGATTTCATACTTTGCAATGAATTCCGGATTTGCCTTGAACTCGATCAGGTGATAGAAGCCTGTGGTCTTTTTCTGGATAGGGTATGCCAACTTTTTAAGTCCCCAATCCTCTACGTTCACGATCTCGCCGCCGTTGTCGGTGATGAGCTTCGTGTACTTTTCTACCGCTTCCTTCATCTGGGCATCAGACAAAACGGGAGTTGCAATGAAAACGGTTTCGTACTGCTTTAACATAGTGATTAGATTGATAATTAAGCCCCTCCGGATTTTCCGAAGGGGCTGCAAAGATAGTTTATTTTTTTGAAAACAAAAACATTATTCCCAAGCAGGATACATTTCAATACCTGTCCTACTGTCGAAGAAGTGGACGTCTACGGGAGACTCATCGTAATATCCGCTGCGCAGACGTTTCAGCGTGAGGATGCCGACGAGCCACTCCATCTGGTCGGAACTGGTGTAGATGTTGAGTACACCGGTATTGATCGAGGTCTTGTCGCCGTATGACGAACTAGAAGGCTGATCGGCGGTTCCGCACCACATTGCGGTGTTGCTGGGGCTGCCTGTCTTTCCGAAATCGGGACCTAGATAGAGGTTTCTCAGATTCGGCATCTTGTAGAAGGTGTAGCTGAAGTTCGTGCTGTTGGAGGTATCCCAGGTCGAAATGTCCAGAGTCGAGCCGAGGAAGCCGCGGAACCAGCTATTGAATGCGGTAACGTTGGAAACGTCTCCGAACTCGGTCAGGTCAAGGGTTCCTGCATTCTCACCCGAATGGTAGAACATGTAGGTTGCGGAGGTGACGTTGTCGAAATTCATCTTGGTCTTGACCTTGCGGAGGTTGGGGCAGTCCGCGAACATATAGTTCATCACCTGCAGGTTGTCGGTATCCACGAACATCGTGAGGTCGATCTCCGTGAAGTTGGTGTTGCGGAACATTCTGGTCATGGACGCCACGTTCTCCACGTTGAGATCGGTCGGCCAGATGATTTGCTGCAGATTCTCGGCCTGGTAGAACATATAAGCCATGGAGGTGTCCTGTGAGAAGTCCATGTTCGTGAGGTCGATGGTTTCGGCTGCGACGCCGTCGAACATATACCTCGTATTGAGCAGGTTGCTGTAATCCCACTTGGGCATCGTGATGGTCTTCAGAGGGGAGAAGCCCCAGAAGTATGACATGCTCTCGCACTGGCTGGTATCGAATCCTTCAATTCCCTCAATCTGGCTCAGCGCCTTGAAACGGTGGAAGAAGTAGATCGAATTCTTGTTCAGGATGAACTTCTTTGCCGGGGTCGTGATCGTCACGGTAGTGGTAGCCTCGTCGTAGAGGACGTAGATCGGAGACTCGGATTCCGCATCGGCGATATTGACAGCCGAGAACTGGTCGTTTTCGGTAAGGAATACCATACGGGTCACGGTGCTGTCATCATCGGTCCAGTTGGCGACGTCGGGATTGATGACGCCCTTGATGGTGTAGTTCATGTCGGAACCCTTCATGAATGTTGCGGTCTCACCGGACGAGGGCTTCTGCAGGTTGTCGAAGTTGAGGTCGATGGGCGTAACGACTGCGCGTGAGATGACAAGAGTTTCGCCTGCCTTCAGGTTGCGGGTCTGGGTGCGGCCGTCGGAAGCGACCACGGTGATGGCGAACGAGTAATAGGTGTTGGCCGGGATGCTGATGAAGAACGGGACTGATTCAGCTCCGATGGGTACGTCCGGGCAGTTGAGGGTAGCGGGAGACGATTCGCTGGTCATGACAGCGGCAGGCTCCTCGTTGGAGACGTTGTATGCGCCGCTGAGGCCCCAGTCGGCTTTGACCACGATGCTCCTGACCTTGACGTCGCTCTGGGTGGTGGTCAGGTTCAGTTTGATGGCGCCGCAGAGCTGGGTGAACTTGAATGCGGGCTTGAAATCGTCCAGTATGTCACGCTCGTAGTATCCTCGCATAGGAGCGGCGGCCAGGCTGTTGGGAGCATACTGCTGGATGGCAGGAAGCCTCTTTCCGCGCAGTGTCGAAGGATAGTAAGCCCAGAACCTGGTGCTGTCCGGGCAGAGGAAAGTGGTGTCGAGGGGAGAATGGGTGAACCATGCGGACTTGACGCCATTGTCGAATGTCTCGTAAATAACTTCGGTGTTCAGTCCGTCGTCAGTGCAACGGATCTTGTCGCCTGATTTCCAGTATACGTGGAAAATGTCGCCGTCCTCTTCAAGATAGGTACGGGTTTCGGATGAGATGGTAGCGAAGAATCCGTCTTCAGCTTGTTTGGCGTTATTGCCTGCAAATTCCTCTTTGGGACTGCATGAGGTGAGAGCAAGGGCTGCCACCATCGAAAGTGCTAATACTTTTTTCATAATGTGACCTCCTTGCTAGAATTTGAAGTTAAACAAATCGGACGGCTTCATGCTGTCGAAGATGTCGTTGCCGACACCCGTGCCTTTTCCGAAGTCTTCGGTTCCGGAATTGCTGTCGCAGATGAAGCCTTCACCGGCCAGAAGGGTTACTTCTGCCTGCGGGTTCTCGTAGAAATGCTTCATAATGTGATAGTTGAAATAGGTTATGGCACAAAAGTAATGAAAAGAGGAGAGCCTTGCAAATAAAAAAGACCGGCCTCTTTTCGGGGCCGGTCTCAGTCAATTCAGGTTTTCGTTGCCGGAAAACTACTCAGCTGCCCATTCGACAGAGAGTTCATTTCCGGTCTTGCTGTCCTTGAATACGATGTCGATAACCTGGCCGTAAGAACCGTAGTGGAGCTTTCTCCAAAGGGTCTTGGCAAGCCAGTCTGCGGTATCCTGGGTGCACCAGATCTCAAGTCTGCCGGGAACCGACGAGGTCATCTGTCCGGAGGTAGAGTCGCTTGTTCCGCCGCAGAAGTTGGTAGGCTGGCCGGTGCCGCCCCATGCCTTGATGAAATTATCACCGAGTTTGAGGGTTGCAAGGTTCTTGACCTGATAGAACATATATGTCATGCCCGACGCCTGAGGAATAGCCATTGTGTCGAACGTGGAAAGGTCGATGGTCGATGCCCAGCAGCGGTAGAACATATAGCTCATATCGAGCATCTGGGAGGTGTCTCCGAATTCGGTCAGGTCGAGGGTCCCGGAGTTCTCGCAGGCATATCTGAACATATACCTCACCCTACCGTTGTCAAGTGTCATGTTCGTCTTGACCTTGGTCAGGTTCGGGCAGCTGTCGAACATATACTGCATGCGAAGCAGGTTGTCGGTATCCTTGAACATCGTAAGGTCGACTACGCTGAAATTGGTTCCGCGGAACATCGAGTGAGTGGATTCGACATTCTCGACATTCAGCTCGTCAGGCCATACGATTTCCTGCAGATTCTCAGCGAAATAGAAGAAGTAAGCAAGCGTGGTGTCTGCGGAGAAGTCCATGTTTGACAGGTCAATCTTCTCGGCTGCCACCTGGTCGAACATATAGCGGGTGTTGACGACCTTGCTGTAGTCCCACTTGGGCACCGTGATGGTCTTCAGAGGCGAGAATCCCCAGAAGTATGCCATCAGCTCCATATTAGAGGTGTCGAATTCCTCGATTCCCTGAATATCTGTCAGCGCCTTGAAGCGGTGGAAGAAATAGTTGCAGTTCTGGTTCATGATGAACTTCTTTGCCGGAGTCGTGACCGTCACGGTAGCGGTAGCCTCGTCATAGAGGACATAAATCGGAGACTCGGATTCGGCATCTGCGATGTTGACTGCCGAGAACAGGTCGGATTCGGTCAGGAAGACCATCTTCACGACGGTGCTGTCATCGTCGGTCCAGTTGGAGACGTCAGGGTTGACTACGGCCTTGATTGCGGCGTTCATATCGGGGCCCTTCATGAAGGTTGCAGTCTCGCCGGAAGCGGGCTTCTGCAGGTTGTCGAAGTTGAGGTTGACCTCCCTGATCTCGGCGCGGTTGATGGTGAGGCTCTCGCCGGCCTTGAGGCTGCGGGTCTGCGTGCGTCCGTCGGAGGTGACAACGTTTATCGAGAACGAATAGTAGGTCCTCGGAGGTATGCTGATGAAGAACGGAACGGCATCTGCTCCGATAGGAACGTTGGGGCACTCGAGGGTGACGGAGGATGTTTCACTCGTCATAGCTGCGCCCGGTTCCTCGAGCGTGACGTCATATGCGCCGCTGAGTCCCCAGTCGGCACGGACGACGATGCTTGCCACCTTGACGTCAGCCTGTGTGGTGGTCAGGTTCAGCTTGATGGCGCCGCAGAGCTGCTTGAAAGTGAACGCAGGCTTGAAATCATCCAGAATGTCGCGCTCATAGTATCCGCGCATAGGCGCAGCGGCGATGCCGTTGGGGCAGTACTGCTGAACGGCGGGAAGCCTCTTTCCGCGCAGGGTGGAAGGGTAGTAAGCCCAGAACCTGGTGCTGTCGGGGCAGAGGAAAGTGGTGTCCTGGGGAGAGTGGGTGAACCATGCGGACTTGACGCCGTCCTCAGCGGTTTCATAGATTACGGCGGTGTTCAATCCGTCGTCGGTGCAGCGGATCTTGTCACCTGCCTTCCAGTAGACGTGATAGATGTCGGCATCCTCGACCAGGTAGGTGCGGGTTTCGGATGCGATGAATGCGCGGACGCCGTCCGCGTTGTCAACGGGCTTTGATTCAGTCGCAAAGTTCTCTTTGGGACTGCATGCGGTGAGAGCAAGTGCTGCCACCATCGAAAGTGCTAAAAATCTTTTCATAATGTGGCCTCCTTGCTAGAAATTGAAGTTAAACAAATCGGACGGCTTCATGCTGTCGAAGATATCGTTGCCGATACCCGTGCCTTTGCCGAAATCCTCGGTTCCGGAATTGCTGTCGCAAATGAATCCTTCGCCGGACAAGCGCATGACCTCGGTCTGCGGATTGATGTAATGATGCTTCATGGGCGTTAATTATAATTTATAATAGTGTGTCAATTATTTCTTCGGAGCGTCGGCGAGTACGGCGACTATGAAGTTCCACCACTTCTCTACGGAAGGGATGAAGCAGCGCTCGTCGGGGGAGTGGGGCGACTTGAGGGTCGGGCCGCAGGAGATCATATCCCACTTGGGATAGATCGCACCCATGATACCGCACTCGAGGCCGGCGTGGATTGCCATCACTGCGGGCTTGACTTTGTAAAGTTCCTCGTACTTATTGACCATGGTCTTGAGGATGGGGGAAGACATGTTGGGAGCCCAGCCGGAGTATCCGCCGGTGAAGTTGACCTTTGCTCCCGCAAGTTCGAACGCTGCGCGGAAGCCTTCGGACTGCGCATACTTGATGGAGTCGGTAGCTGCGCGCATCAGGCTGTGTACCTGGATCCTGCCCTTCTCGGACTTGACGATGGCGAGGTTGTTGGAACTTTCCACGAGGTTGTCCATCTCGAGGCTCATGCGGTCCACGCCGTTGGGGCAGGCGAGGAGCGCCTTGACGAGCTTGAGACCTACGCGGCCGGCCATAACCTTCTTCGCCTTTGCGGGTTCGATGGTGACGGTGACGCCGGGATCGATGTTCCTGTACTCCTTGAGGACGGTTGCAGCGGTCTCCTCGACCACCTTCTGCACGTCTTCAACGGCATCCTTGGGTACTGCTACGACTGCCACCGCTTCGCGCGGGATGGCGTTGCGCATGTTGCCGCCTTCGATGCTGCAAAGCTTGCAGTCCATGTCGCGGAGCATGGGGATGATGGTGCGGGCCAGGATCTTGTTGGCGTTGCCGCGCCCCTCGTTGATCTCCATTCCGGAGTGTCCGCCGCGCAGTCCCTTGACATTCACTGCGAATGCCTTGTAGCCCTTGGGCATATCCTCTTCCTTGTAGTTGAAGGTTGCGTTGCAGTCGAGTCCGCCGGCGCAGCCCACGTAGAGCTCGCCCTCGGTCTCGGAGTCGAGGTTGATGAGGATTTCGCCTTTGAGGACGCCCGGCTTGAGGGCGTTCGCACCGGTCATTCCGGTCTCCTCGTCGGTGGTGAAGAGAGCCTCGATAGGGCCGTGTACGAGATCCTTGGCCTCGAGGACGGCCATTGCGGCGGCAACTCCGAGTCCGTCGTCGGCGCCGAGAGTGGTGCCGTTCGCATAGAGCCAGAGGCCGTCATCCTTCTTTACCACGCGGGTCTCGATGGGATCCTTGGTGAAGTCGTGAACCTTGTCGTTGTTCTTCTGCGGAACCATGTCCATATGGGCCTGGAGAATGATGCCCTTGCACTTCTCCATACCCTTGGTGGCGGGCTTGCGGATGATGACGTTGCCGATTTCATCCTGGAAGCTCTCGAGTCCGAGGTCCTTGCCGAATTTGACCAGGTAAGCAGCTACCTTCTCTTCGTGCTTGGAGGGACGGGGAATCTGTGTGAGGGCATGGAAGTTCTTCCATACTCTCTTGGGGTTGAGGTCGTGAATTGTCATTGGTTTAAATGGTTATAATCGTTTAAATATATTTGTTTCAAAGGGTTATCGTGGCCGTTGTGCCAAGCTGATAAATGGGAATCCTGCTCTGCAACAGCATTTTTTCGCCGTCGAGAATCCTGACTGTGGCCGTGGAGGGAATCCGGTAGAAGACCTGTTTCTTCGCCGCCTTCCTGTCATTGTCTGCCGGGGCTGCTCCCGCTTCCTTTTCAATCTGTATCACGATTGGCCTGCCGGCAGGATCGTTCGCGGGCAGGAGCCCCTCCTCGTCGGAGATACGGAATGCGACATACATCTGCTTTGCGTTTGCGGCATCGGGGATGACGTCGAAGTTCATCGTCTGGAGGGATGTCTCGGTGACTCCGTAGAAGAGGGTGAGGTACTCCTCCTCGAGGCGGGTTATTTCGTCGATGGCGGCCTTGAGGGCTTCGCCGCTGAAGGTGGCGTCGGTGTCGCCGGTGATTATCTGGACGCGGCTCTTGCGCAGGTTGAAAATGGTCTGGGCGGCCTCTGCAGCCTTCTTTTCGAGGGATTTCTCAACCACTTCGCTCTGCTGTACGGCGACCCTGCGGAAGCCGTCATCGGTCTTGACGTTCTTGTAAAGGGTGGTGGTGCTGGTGGTGAGGTTGCCGCTCACGTCTGTTCCGTTGAAGCGGTCGTTGGATGCTATGGAGGGGAAGCGCCACGCCTCGGCCTTGCCGGTGTAGCTGTCCGAAATTGCGATGACGCCCTGCGAACACATCTGCATGAATCCGGAGGAAGCAGCCTCTTTTGCGGAGATTTCTACGGTATAATTCTCAGCGGGGTCGGCTTCGATGTAGGGCACCATGTCGATGCTCCTGACGGAATAGGTCACGGCGTCCTGAGTGCGGGCTTCGGTGCCGAGGTATTTGCGTGCATACTGGGCATAGGGCCCGGCCAGGAAGGTCTCCTTTTCGGCAGTCACCTTGAGGGCGAGGGTGGTGCGTGGCAGGGAATAAACCACGGGAAGGGCTGCCGCGAGAGCGGCGATCAGAATGTATCTTTTCATACGCGATTCCGTTACAAAAAACAAATATAGCAAACTTAATTGGATTTTTCGCTTTTTATTCTTACCTTTATACTTCATAAAATGCACCAATAGTGCCATAGCATATATAAGATTATGGAAAACAAAAAGAAACAGAATTACATCATCCCGATTATCGTGATGATCGCCCTGTTTGCGATGATCGCCTTCGTGACCAATCTCTGCTCGCCTATGGCAGTCATCGTGAAGAACCAGTTCGGCGCAAGCAATTTCCTCTCGCAGATCGGCAACTACGGCAATTTCATCGCCTATCTGGTAATGGGTATCCCTTCGGGAATGCTCATCAGGAGAATAGGTTATAAGAAAACGGCACTGGTTGCCCTGGCGGTGGGAATCGTCGGTATCCTCGTGCAATGGCTGAGCGGCAGGACCGGTTTCGGCGTCTATCTTGTCGGCGCCTTCATCGCAGGCTTCTGCATGTGTATGCTCAACACCGTCGTTAATCCTATGCTCAACCTTCTGGGCGGCGGCGGCAACAAGGGCAACCAGCTGATCCAGACCGGCGGCGTCTTCAATTCTGCGGCTGCTGTGGCGGTCTATATCCTTATGGGAGCCCTCATCGGCGACGCCACGCAGGCGAAGATTTCCGACGCCACCCCCGCCCTGATGATCGCACTGGCTATCTTCGTGATAGGATTCATCGTCATCCTGTTCACCAGGATAGACGAGCCCCAGCAGCCCGTCGAGGTCAAGTCCGACGTCAAGGACAAATACAGCGCCTTCTCGTTCCGCCACTTCAAGCTCGGCATCCTGGCCATCTTCCTCTACGGCGGCATCGAGGTGGGAACGCCTACCTATGTTCTCCAGTATCTTACGGCCGAGCCTTCGGCCGCTACTCCGGGTATCGGAATGAGCGGCACAATCGCAGGCCTTATCGTGGCCGTCTATTGGCTGATGATGCTCGTCGGCCGTCTGGTCGGCAGCGCCATCGGCGGAAAGGTCTCCTCCAAGGCGATGATTACCACCGTCTCCATCGCCACCATCGCGCTGGTACTCTTCGGAATGCTGGCTCCCCAGAGCTGGCAGGCCAATGTCCCGGGTATCGACTGGGCCAACCTGAAAGTCATCTGGGCAAAGGTTCCCGTCGGCATATTCGCGTTCATCCTCGTCGGACTCTGCACCTCCGTGATGTGGGGCGCAATCTTCAATCTGGCTACCGAAGGCCTCGGCAAGTACACCGCAATCGCATCCGGCGCCTTTATGACGATGGTGTTCGGATTCGCCATAATGGTAGGTCTCCAGGGCCTCGTCGCAGACTGGACCGGCAGCTATATGACAAGCTACGTGGTGGTGCTCTTCTGTGCCGCATACATCCTCTTCTACGCCCTCTGGGGTTCGAAGAATGTCAATAAGGATATCGTCGTCGAGTAGGATATGGATAAGAGATTTACTGTAGGAATCGATATCGGAGGCCAGAGCTCCAAGATCGGCGTCGTCAGCGAGGATGCCGAAATCATAGCGCGCGACGTGCTGGATATGAAGGGCTACGGCCCGGATGACGCCGGCCTCTTCCTCGACGAACTCTGTGGAAAAGTATCTGAACTGGCATCCGTAGTCGGCCTTGAAGAGATAAAGGGCATCGGCATCGGCGCCCCCAACGGAAACTATTACACCGGAACGATAGAATTCGCCCCCAACCTGCCATGGGCGAAGGACAAGACGGTCTTCCTCGGAGAGGGAGTCACCCACCGTCTTTCCCTTCCCACCGTAATCACCAACGACGCAAACGCCGCCGCCATCGGCGAGATGACCTACGGCGCAGCCCGCGGAATGAAGGATTTCATAGAGATTACCCTCGGAACCGGAGTCGGCAGCGGAATCGTCATAGGCGGCAATCTGGTTTACGGCCACGACGGTTATGCCGGAGAGCTGGGGCACGTGATCGCGGTGCGGGGCGGCCGCCGCTGCGGCTGTGGCCGCAACGGCTGCCTCGAGGCGTACGCCTC
>JAFZXU010000064.1 GCA_017616655.1 Bacteroidales bacterium | reverse complement strand
GATTCGAAGTCAAAGTCTTCTACATACCCGCTTGCTTCACCTTCCTCTATGGCAGCACGGAGAGCTGCTATCTTTTGCTCATCCTCCTCCAGCCTCCTGAGCCCGGCACGAATCACCTCGCTGGCATTCGTATAACGACCGCCAAGGACACTAGCCTGGATAAATGCGTCAAAATGAGCTCCTAATGCAACAGTAGTTGTTTTCATTTCTATCATTATTTGCCACAAATATAAGAAATATTCTTATACCGAACAAAGGTCGCACTCAAATTAACATTATGTTATTAACACTATGTTATCATAGCGCATTATTTTTAGTCCACAAAATTGTGGACCGCCGGGGCGAATACAATAAGAGCAGCGAAATTCGCTGCTCTTTTGTCTATTCAGCCTTGGCTGTCGTTTCGGGTGTGTGTTTGTACTTGAAGATTATTGCAAATACAACGGCAATCACGAGGGCGTAGGCCGCGAAGATGTACCAGCAGGTGTCCCAGCCGGCCATGCGGGCCATGATGTCGGTCTTCGGGGAGTGGCTGTTGACGAAGTTGTTGACTATCGCCTGAGCACCGAGGGTGCCCACTGCGGCGCCGAGGCCGTTGGTCATCAGCATGAAGAGGCCCTGGGCGCTGGAGCGCATCGCAGCGTCGGTATTCTGGTCGACGAAGAGCGAGCCGCTGATGTTGAAGAAGTCGAACGCCACGCCGTAGACTATCATCGAGAGGACGAAGAGCCAGACGCCTGCGCCGGGGTCGCCAAGCCCGAAGAAGGCGAAACGCAGCACCCACGCGAACATCGACATCAGCATCACCTTCTTGATACCGAACTTCTTGAGGCAGAACGGAATAAGCAGGATGCAGAGGGTCTCGGAAATCTGCGAGAGCGAAATCAGCATTCCGGAGTGCTTTACGCCGAAGGTCTCCGCGAACTCGGGAATGTGACGGAAGTCGCCCATGAAGGGATTTGCGAAGCTGTTGGTAATCTGCAGCGCCACGCCGAGCAGCATCGAGAAGATGAAGAAAATCGCCATCCTGCTCTCCTTGAAGAGGGTGAAGGCGCGCAGGCCCATAGCGTCCACGAGGGACTTCTTCTCGCTGGATTTGTTGACGGGGCATGCGGGAAGGGTAAATGCATACGCACCCAGGACGAGGCTCAGAGCGCCGGAGATGCCATACTGTACGGGAGAATCCATATAGCCCATAAGGTCGACCACCCACATCGAAATGATGAAGCCGATGGTGCCGAAGACGCGGATGGGCGGGAAGGCTTTGACCGTGTCGAGCCCCACCTTCTCAAGAGCGTTGTATGATACCGAATTGGTGAGGGCTATCGTCGGCATGAAGAAGGCGATGCTCAGGGCGTAGAGCGTGAAGAGGGGACCGAACTCCGCATAGCTGCCGCTCCGGAGGCCGTAGAACCCCGCCATTATCATAAATGCACCCGCAACAAGGTGGCAGATGCCCAGCAGTTTCTGGGCGGGAATCCACTTGTCGGCGATGATACCCATAAGGGCGGGCATGAAGATGGAGACGATGCCCTGGATGGAGAAGAACCATCCGATCTGCGGACCGAGGCCTATGGAGGCGAGGTAGCGTCCCTGCGAGGTGAGGTATGCTCCCCAGACTGCGAACTCCAGGAAGTTCATCAGGATAAGCCTGATCTGCGTATTGGTTTTAGTATTCATAATGTAAAGTATTAGTTGCTATTTGGGCGCTATCCGGTACAGGACATACGCGATGACGGCATATATGATATTAGGCAGCCACATCGCCAGCATCGGAGCCATTATTCCGGTATGGACGAACATCTGCGAGAAGCGCTGGAAGAGGATGTAGGAGAAACTGAGCGCCAGTCCGATACCAATGTTTATTCCCGTTCCTCCCCTCTTCTTGCGGGATGAGAGGGCCACCGCCATCAGAGTCAGCACGAAGGCGGAGAAGGGCATCGCGATGCGGTTGTGCTTCTCGATGAGGGAGTATTTCACTGTTGCGTCGCCTCGCATCTCCTGGGTGCGGATCATCTCGTTCAGATCCTTCTGCGTCAGCGACTCCACGATATTCTTCCTTCGGTAGAAATCCTTGACAGTCAGGTCGATGACAGTATCTTTGACGCGACCGGCATGAACCACTTCCGACTCCCCGTAGAAGTTCCTCTCATAGTAGTTGTGCAGCTTCCAGCCGCTGAAGGTGGAGTCCCATACAGCCGACTCTGCGGAGACTTTCGACTTGAGTTCGCCGCTCTCCACGTCGATGGTCTCGAGGGAGAAGCGGTAGGCGGTGTTGGCCCACGGACTGAACTGCTCCACGTATACGAACTGCCCCGGAGCGATCTGGTAGTGGATGTTGCGCGTCTGGTTTATCAGACGCTGCTGTTTGATATACTTGTTTTCGAAGTCCAGCCGGTGCTGGTTGGCCGGCGGAATGATGTAGAGTCCCATCAGCAGCGAGAATATGCAGATGACCGTGGCCGAAATCATATACGGCACCAGCAGCCTCTTGAAACTGACTCCGCTGGTGAGCATCGCGATAATCTCGCTGTGCGAGGCGAGCTGCGAAGTGAAGAAGATGGCCGCTATGAAGACGAAGAGCGGACTGAAGCTGTTCAGGATCCACGGGATGAAGCCGCCGTAATACTGGAACACTATCTCCTTGATCGGCACATTCTGCTCGGCGAACTTGTCAATCTTCTCGCTCAGGTCGAAGATAATGACGATGAGGATCACTATCAGCAGCGTGAAGAGGTAGGTGCCGATGAACTTCTTGATGATGTACCAGTCAAGCTTCTTTATCTGAGGGAGTTTCATCAGAGTCTCGTATCTAGTTTTTTGACCGCGGCCTCCTTCCAACCGGCGAAGTCGCCTGCAATTATGTGCTCGCGTGCCTGGCGTACCAGTTCCAGATAGAAGGCGAGGTTGTGCTCGCTGGCAATCTGGGCAGCCAGCATCTCCCCGGAAATGAAGAGGTGCCGCACATAGGCCTTGGTGTAGGTCCTGTCAACAAAAGACGTTCCGTTCTCGTCCAGAGGGGAGAAATCGTCCTCCCACTTCCTGTTGCGCATGTTCATCGTCCCGTTCCAGGTGAAGAGCATCCCGTTGCGGCCGTTGCGGGTGGGCATCACGCAATCGAACATATCCACTCCGCGGGAGATGGCCTCCAGGATGTTCGCAGGGGTACCCACGCCCATCAGGTAGCGCGCCTTGTCCTGCGGAATCACGGGGTCCAGGACCTCCAGCATCTCGTACATCTTCTCCGTGGGTTCCCCTACCGCGAGCCCGCCTATGGCGATGCCGCTGCTGGCGTGGCGCAACGCGTGCTCGGCTGCCTGGATGCGCAGGTCGGGATAGACGCAGCCCTGGATAATGGGGAAGAACTCCTGCCCGTAGCCGTAGAGCGGCTCTGTCTCGGCGAAGCGCTTCGCGTAACGCTCCAGCCAGCGTTGGGTGAGGCGCAGCGACTTCTCGGCATATTTGTAATCAGCGTCGCCGGGGCAGCACTCGTCCAGCGCCATCATTATGTCTGCGCCTATAACCCTCTGGGTATCGACGTTGTTCTCAGGGGTAAAGGTATGCTTGGAGCCGTCTATGTGGCTCTGGAAGGTGCATCCCTCCTCCGTTATCTTGCGAATCCCGGTGAGGGAAAAGACCTGGAATCCGCCGCTGTCGGTGAGGATGGGGCGGTCCCAGGAAGAGAAGCCGTGAAGCCCTCCCGCCCGGCGGAGGATATCAAGTCCGGGACGGAGATAGAGATGGTATGTATTGCCGAGGATTATCTGTGTGCGGATGTCTTCGCGAAGGTCGCGGTGATAGACACCCTTGACACTGCCTACCGTTCCTACGGGCATGAAGACGGGAGTCTCCACCACCCCGTGTGCGGTGGTAAGCCTGCCCGCCCTTGCTGCGGAAGCTGCGTCACGCGCTGTTACCTCGAATTCCATACTACAGCTCGGTAACACCCATTATGCGGCGGATCTCCTTCTTGACCTCCTTCCAGCGGGGGATGTCGATCTTGGTGCCGATGACCTCGACCACCTTCGCCGCGAGGGCGCTTCCCACCTGTCCGCATACCTCCAGCGGCATATCGTGAGCCAGTGCGTAGAGGAAGCCGGCGGCATAGGTGTCGCCCGCTCCGGTGGCGTCAACTGCCTCTCCCGGCCAGGGCTCTATGAAGTAATACTCGTCCTTGCTGCGCACCATCGACCCCTTCTTGCCCACCTTCACCACTGCGATGTCGCACATGCGCGCCATCTCGTCCACCGCTTCGCGCGGCTCCAGGCCGGTGAATGCCTTCGCCTCCGTCTCGTTGGCGAAGACTATGTCCACGTAGTTGCGGACGATATCGTGCAGGAAGGCGTTGTTGCTCTCCACCACGTTGTACGATGCCATGTCCATCGAAATGGTCATGTGGTGGGCCTTGCCCATCTCCACCGCACGGCGGAAGAGCCTCTGGTTCTGAACCAGATAGCCCTCCAGGTGGAGATAGTCGTATTCGTATCCTTCGAAGTACTCGGGCTTGAGGTCCTCCGGCTCCAGCTCAAGCGCCGCGCCGAGATAAGTGGCGAAGGTGCGGTCCGCGTTGGGGGCGGTGATGAAGACCATCGCGCGTCCCGATGCCGCCACTCCCTTGAGCATGATGCTGCGGATGCCGTTCTGCTTCTGGGCTGCGTGGAAGAGCGATCCGAGCTCGTCGTCTCCCACCTTGCCGATGAAGGTGGAGGGCATTCCGAGGATCGCGGTCGTGGAGATGGTGTTGGCTGCGCTGCCGCCCGCCACGTACTGCACGCCTATCTGCTTGAGGTCGGCCCATATCTTGTTGCCGGTCGGGGCGTCCACATGCTGCATGCTGCCCGGAGGCAGGTTGTATTTCTTGAGCAGTGTGTCATCGGGCAAGACGGCCAGAATATCCGTCAGGGCGTTGCCTATGCCGAGTATCGATTTCATATCGTCGTTGGAGTATTGGTTTGCGTATCGTTTTCAGTTTCAGCGGATTTGCGGCGGGTGCGGCGCATCAGCCCCCAACTCACCAGGGAGATGAGGCCGATTATGAGCATCTGCACCACCTGCGCTTCGTGGGAGACTGCCGCGAAGGCGAGGCTGTTGGTCTGGCTGAAGCCGTAGATGGACATCAGGGTGACGGAGATTATGCCGTGATATGCCCCAAAGCCGCCAGGGACCGGTATTATCCAGCCGAGGGAGCCCACCACCATGAGGAAGAGGGCGTCAGAGCCGGTCATTCCGTCCGCTGCGGGAAGGGCGTAGATGGTCCAGAGGCTGCAGAGCCAGTAGGAGACCCATATCAGCAGGGTATAGCCGAAGAAGACCCATTTGCGCTCCATCCTGAAGGCGGATGTAATGCCGCCCCACATCTTGCGGAAGAAGCTGAGTATGGCGGCGTCGACCTTGGAACGGGATATCCTCTCCCTGTTGGCGCGGATAAGCCAGACAAGGCCGGCAATCACGGCAACAGCCGCCAGCGCTATCCAGAGCCATCCGATGTGCATCGATTCAGCCAAAGGCTTGAACATCTTCTCGTTGAGGTAATCCCTGAAACGGCCGAAGAAGAGCAGCGGAATGCAGCAGAGGAAAGTACATAGGATGTCCCATGTGCGCTCTATGACCACGGAGCCGAGCGCCCCCTCGAAGTGGGTCTTGCGGGTTTCCGCTATCAGGCCGCAGCGGACCACCTCCCCGCTACGCGGGAATGCGAGGTTGGCCAGGTAGCAGATGGCGTAGGCGTCGTAGGTCTCGCGCACCTTCAGTTCTTTGGTCAAAGGCCTCATCATCAGGCGCCAGCGTTCCCCCCTCATCAGGGTTATTAGGCACTGGAGCAGCATCATGGCCACCACCCATTCCCATCGGCAGTTCTTCAGGTCGGTCCAGAATTCGCCCCAGTTGACGTGGCGGAATGCAAACCAGAGAAGCACGGCCGAGAGACCGAGCAGCAGGATATATTCGATGACTTTCCCGGCTTTGACCTTCATCGCGTTACTTGCGTACGTTCCAGAGGTCTGCGGGATAGATTCCCGCGTCTACAAGTTTCTGAATCTTCTCTATCACGAAGGGACGGTCCTCCTTGTAGGTGACCCCGAACCACTTGGCGTCGCAGTGGAGCACCTTGAAGGTGGAGATTCCTCCCTTTATGAGGATATCCACCACGTAGGGGATGAAGAATTCCGCCTTGAGGTTGGTCTTTGCAGCCTCGCTGTCGAGGAACTGCCTGAAGATGCGCTCGCTGTGTTCGAAATAATCGGGGGTGAAGCCCCAGAAGTTCATCGAGACGGGGCATCCGTGGGGCAGTTCATACTCCTGGCCGTCAACCACATGGATGACCTTATCGCCCTTGCTGCAGATGCCGAAGCGCTCGGTTATGGTCTGAAGGTTGCCGTTTTCGTCGGTGGCGCAGACTCCGCGGGAGACGCCGCCGAAGTCAGAGAGGGTATTGTCGAGCATATAGCCCACCATGGAGTATTCGTTGGTCCTGCCCTCGACGCTGCGGAGGAAGTCGCCCATCGACTGGAAGCTCTCGGCTCCGTAGAAGTCGTCGCCGTTTATGACTGCGAAGGGTTCGTGAACCACCGGAGCGGCCATCATCAGGGCATGGTTGGTGCCCCAGGGCTTTTCGCGACCCTCGGGAACGGTGTATCCCTCGGGGAGATAGTCGAGTTCCTGGAAGACATATTCCACCTCGACCTTGCCGCCGAATTTTTCGGGGTTGTACATCTTTTTGAAGGGCTCCTCGAATGAGTGCCTTATGACGAATACTATCTTGCCGAATCCTGCGCGGATGGCGTCGTAAATAGAGTAGTCGATTATCGCTTCGCCACTGGGGCCCAGGCCGTCCATCTGCTTGAGGGAACCGTATCTCGATCCCATTCCGGCCGCTAAAACTATAAGAGCAGGTTTCATTTTACGTTTTCTTTTCGTTGCAGTCTCTCCGCCTCCGCAATGTCCATCCTGAAAAGGCCCTCCCACTTCGTGGGCCCCTCCCCGTCTGCCGGGGACGCAGACTTTTCAGGACGGACATCGACTCCGGCTACGATACTGCAACAATAATTCAAAGTCTTTTGTCCATATTATGCAAATTTACTCCTTATTTCCTAAAAAGTAATATTTATTTTATCTTTGTAGGACTGGCATGCATAAACCAAAATATTCGAAATATGAAAAGACTGATTCTCATTGCAGCCGCTCTGCTCGCATCGGCTTCCCTTTTTGCAAAGATTCCGGTAATCGGTATCTCCGGTTATGTTGACGGATCGAAGAATGTAATCGGCACTACCTACACCAACGCCGTACGCAATGCAGGCGGCGCTCCCGTGATTATTCCCCAGACTGCCGACGAGGATGTCATCGAGGCGATTCTCTCTAATATCGACGGTCTCATAATGACCGGCGGCAGCGATTACGACCCCCTGCTCTATTATGGCGAGGAGCCTATCCGCGAGCTCGGTGACATCGTCCCCGACCGCGACTATTTTGACGTGATGCTGGTACGTGCGGCCGTCAAGCGCGGCATCCCCGTGCTGGGTATCTGCCGAGGCGAACAGCTTCTGGCTGCGGCTTTCGGCGGCAGTCTCTGGCAGGACATCCCCACCCAGATTCCCGAGAGCTATGTAAAGCACCGCCAGGGCGGCACCCCGGGCAGCTACGGCACCCACTCCATCACCATCGAGAAGGGATCTTTCCTCGAGAAGGCCCTCGGCTCCCGCGAAAGCGTGGTCAACTCATTCCATCACCAGGCCATCAAGGATGTGCCCCAGGGCTTCAAGGTTGTCGCCCGCAGCGCTGACGGCATCATCGAGGGCGTGGAGCGCGTCGCTCCCCTCAAGAACTATCCCGACGGCAGCGGAATGATCATCGGAACCCAGTTCCATCCCGAGGCCCTCGTCGCAGGCCGTGACAAGAGTTTCCGCGGCATC
Organism: Bacteroidales bacterium; assembly: GCA_017616655.1. Lineage (GTDB taxonomy): Bacteria > Bacteroidota > Bacteroidia > Bacteroidales > UBA932 > Cacconaster. Next base: position 20,491 of record JAFZXU010000064.1, on the reverse strand, counting down.
TTCGAGCTGCTTGTGAAGGAGGCTGCGAAATAGGCAAAAGCGATGAAACGGCTGCTTGTACTTATTCTTTCCCTCTCCTGCAGTCTGGGACTCCAAGCACAGAATTCCCGCCTATGGAGCGAAGGGGCCCTCAGCTGGGGAGAATTCAGATCTGCAGCCGGGCCGGATGACACTGCGGCCGTAAACAGCGTATTCTACTGGAAAACAGGGGTAAAAAGGGAACTAATCGGCAGGACATACTATATGTACCCTACCGTTCAGGCCGCTTTAATCCCGGACTATTCCTATGTAAAGGAAGGTTATGCCACCGATTCGGAGTTGCTCCGCCAACAGAGGATATTCGATATCTGGGAAGTATATGCCAGAAGATATCGTGATTCCCTGATATTCTCTATAGGCGATACCAGGAAGATAAGAACCGCCCTTATCAAAGATGCAGGACAGGCTATAGATAATCTTGGTAGTGACGCTTCATTCTCAGCTACCGGTCCGGACGACTTCGAAGCCCCGTCATTAAACTGCGACAAAAATATGGCGGCCGAAGTAGGTTACCGGTATCACCGTTTCATCGGCAGCCAGAACTACAAGTATGTACATATGGCTGTATTGAGGGCGGATTATCTGATTGGAAGGCACTCTGTCGGAATTGAGACCTCGATTAGCATCAATACCGGACCAGAGGACCCGATATACCTCAACGGCAAAGGCCGCGTCGGCTATGGTCTTGTTCGGTACGGGTATTCTTTCATCGACCTAGAACGGCTGAAAATCAGAGCGTTTATCGGAGCTGGAATTGCTGGTTCTGATATCGTTGACGGGGACTGCGAGGAAAACGAGATTCCGGCTGCTGCCGGATTGGCGGCAACTGCCGGAATCGCCGGAGAATGTAGTTATAATATCGCTTCTTTTGTATCCCTCAATAACAGGGATCCGCTAAAGTCGGATGTTTACGTTTTCCTCAACGTTGACGCTTTCAGAAACGGGTTATTTGAACCTCGGTGCCCCTTGGGCCGTCATTCCACCGGCGTCTCTGTCGGTGTACGCCTCAATTACGGAAAACTGATTCTCAAGAAACAGTATCAGTAACTACTGCTCGCGGGCGTCCATCAGGAGGTCGAGGAAGCGGAAGTAGGCCTTGGAGCCGGTGCTTCTCTTGTACTTGGCGTCGGTCTTGAAGGCCACCACCATATCCAGTTCGGGAATGACGGTAATGTACTGTCCCATAGCACCTCGCGCTGAATATGCGCCCTTGTACTCAGGCCTGAAGAGAGGCGACTGGGGTGCGAAGAGCCACCACATATAGCCATACTCGAAGCGGGGGATGCTGGTCTTGCCGTCCATCTGCTCCCAGGGGGTGACGACGGAGATTATCCTGTCGTGCCAGGGCTTGGAGATTACCTGCCTGCCGTTCCACTTGCCGTCACGCAGCATCAGGTAGCCCACGCGGGCCATGTCGCGCACGGTGAGGTAGAAATGGTATGCCGGGAACTTGGAGATCTTCAGGTTGCCGCCTTTCTTCTGCTCTGCGCGGTCCCAGTCCTGCATTCCGATGGGGACTGCGATATCCTCGCCGAAAGCGTCGTAGATATTCTTGCCGGTCATCTGCTCGAACACGGCACCGGCGCAGTTGAAGTCCCAGTTGTTATATACGAAGTACTCACCGTGCTTCTTGTCGCCGCGGTTGGGCTTGTCCTTGGAGTCGCCGTCGTTGGAGGCGGGATGATAGACGCCGGAACGGGATGTGATGAGGTCATAGACCGTAGCCTCCTTCTCCTGAGGGGTCAGCCCCCCGATATCGTCTATGCCGAGATCGGCCATGGTCTTTGTGAGGTCGATGGTGCCGTTCTCCACATATTTGCCGTAGAGCATGGCGAGGAGGCTCTTGCGGCAGGATGCGAGGTAGCTCAGGCGGTTCAGTACACCGAAGGAGTAGATCTGCTCGCCACCCACGATCACCACGATACCGGTGGCGTGGGTGCTGTCGATCACGAAGTTGGTCACCTTCTCGAGACCGTCGGGCGAGAAGCCGTACTTCTGCGGCCTGGCCGTCTGCCAGTCGCCTCCGGCCTTGGGGTAGATGTAGCCCTGCGCCATAGCGGCGCCGGCGGAGATGAACAGGAGGGCGAAAGCCGCCAGAATGGTCAAATGGATTCTTTTCATAACTTGGTAACGCCGATACCCGGCAGGTCGTTAAGGGTTATCTTTCCGTTTACGATTCTCATTCCGCTGAAGCAATCGTTGGAGATGAGCAGGTTGCCGTCAAGGTCCGCAAAATCCACCACGGGAGCGAGCTGGGCCATAGCGGAGACTGCGCAGCTGGTCTCGGTGGTGCAGCCGATCATCAGCATCATCCCGAGGCCGCGGGCGGTTTCCACCATACGGTGGGCCTCACGCAGGCCGGTGCACTTAAGGAGCTTGATATTGATGCCCGTGAAGACTCCATAGAGTTTCCTGATATCCACCAGCCTCTGGCACGACTCGTCGGCAATGGTGGGCAGCGGGCTGCGCTCGGTGACCCAGGCCATGTCGTCATAGATTGTCTTGGGCATAGGCTGCTCCACGAACTTCACCCCTTTCTCCTTCAGCCAGCAGATCATGTCGAGGGCGTAGAACTTATCCTTCCACCCCTGGTTGGCATCCACCACGATGGGCTTGTCGGTCACTTCGCGGATGGTCTCGACAATCATCTTGTCCTCGGCCTCCGTGGAGCCCAGTTTCACCTTCAGGATGTTGTAGGGCTCGGCCTCGTTGGTCTTCTGGATGATGACCTCCTTCGTGTCCATTCCGATGGTGAAGGAGGTGTCGGGGGTATTATTCCCGTTGTAGCCCCATATCTTGTAGAGGGGTTTGTCCAGAAGCTTGCCTACAAGGTCGTGGAGGGCGATGTCGATGCCGCACTTGGGGCAGGACATACCCTCGGCAAGGGAATCCACGTAGCCGAGGATCTCGTCCATCTCGAAAGGATCGGAGAACTGCGAGAGATCCACCTTGTCGAGGAAGGCGCTCGCCGTCTCGAGGGTCTGGCCGACCATGTATGGAGGCAGAGCGGCTTCTCCGTATCCGGTGACGCCGTCGTACTCTATCTCCACCAGCAGCACCGTAGTGGTGTCGCGGGAGAAGCCGGAGATGGTGAAGGTATGCTGAAGTTCAACCACATAGGGGTAGTAGCTCATCTTCAGGGGACCGCCCTTGCCGGCCTTCTTCTTCCCGCCGGCAGATCCGCCGCAGGAGACCAGCGCCGGAGAAAGAGCGGCGGCCGCTGCCGCAGCCGCCGACACTTTAATAAAGTCACGTCTGTACATATCCTACAGTCCTGCATCCAGGGGATTCTGGTCCTTCGTCAGATCGAGGTTCGCGTTGCCGTCAAACTCGGTCTGGGGGATGGGGAGCACCCATGCCCAGGTCTCGGGATTCTGGGTGTTCATGATGACCGTGGAGATTGCACGTGCCTCGAAGCCCTGCTTGGCCTCGCGGACGAAGCCCTGCTTCAGACGCTTGATCTCGAATACGCGCTGTCCCTCAGCCCAGAGCTCGATACGCTTCTGGATGAGGATCTCCTCGAGAAGGGATCCCGTAAGGTCGGTGGTAAGTGCACCGAGCGCGGTTCCTGTCTTGGTGCAGGTGTAGTCCGGATCGCGTTTTGCCATCAGTTCGAGAAGCAGTGCGCGTGCCTCGTTGTCCTTGTTCTGGCGGCAGAGCGCCTCAGCCTCTATGAGCAGCATCTCCTCATTGCGCATGAAGATGTAGTCGCCAGTATAGGTGGTAGGGTCGAGATAGCGGAACTTGTCCTGCCAGTAGCCGTAGCCTCCGTCGATCTTGCTCTGCTTGACGGGAGTCCACCACGCGCGGCGGACGTCGTTCACACCCATTTTGTTGTAGAGCCAGGGGGTGGTGTACTTCGGGTCGCGTGCACCGTAAGCGGTGGTGTAGCCGTGGCCCTGGTCCATATGGGCGAAGATATTACGCTGATAATGGATCACATCTACCGTCTGGATCATTCCCCACATCACGTTCTTGTATGTGGTCTTGTTCATACCGTCGGTGAGTTCGGTGCCCTCACCTATCTTGGTATTGCTGCGGGCGATGTGGGCGCAGGAAGCCGCCTTTGCCCAGTCGTTCATCTCGAGGGCCACCTGAGCGCGGATACCGTTCACGGAGTAGTAATCCAGATGGGTGATGTGCTTGTGAGGATAGCAATTGCCGTCTGCGGGGTTCAGCAGCGTGATGGCCTTGTCGAGGTCTTCGACTATCCTGTCGTAAACGGCCTGTACCGTCTCGCGTTTCTTACCCTGGGTTCCGGCTACGCTGGGCTCGGTGTAAATGGGGACGCAAGGATCGTTCTCGTGGCCCTTGTAGGTACGCGCGAACCATCTTGCAAGGGTGAAGTAGCTGAACGCGCGGATTGCGTATGCCTGGCCGATGACATAATTGACATCCGCCTTGTCGCCCTCCATCGTATTCTCTGCTGCGATTATGTAGTTGGCGTTTGCGATATAGGTATAATAGCCGTACCAGACCACATAGGAACGGGAACCGGTATTGGTCCAGCGCTCCTTCATGGTATAGGTGTGGTCTCTCCAGAAATAACCGCTGGAACGCTTGAAGATGACCATGTCCTCAGACATCAGGTCGGCTGCAAGCATATCCGCACGGACGGCCCAGTTGTGGGGACGGTCGCCGGAGGTGGTCCAGCCGGTCTTGTGCATTGCGCAGTATATGCCGTCGAGAGGGACGAGCGCCGCATTGGCATTGTCAAACATACTGGTTCCGGAGACAGCTGTAGTAGGACTCTTTTCCAAAGCTTCCTCGGAGCAGGCCGTGAAGGCTGCGAAGAGGAGAATTATCGAGAATATTCTGATGTATTTCATGGCTGTAACGGATTAAAAGGTGAGATTCAAGCCAAGCGCCATAGTCTTCTGGGGAGCGATGACGTAGTTGGTAGTACCGCCGAAGCTGTACTGCGGGTTCATACCCTTGAGGTGGGTGAAGAGGAAGTAGTTGTCGAGCGATGCGAACACCCTCATCTTGCTGACTCCGACCCTGCCGAGGACAGCCTTGGGGAAGGTGTAGCCGAGGGTTATGCTCTTGATGGATAAGTACGAAGCATTGACCAGCGAACGGTCGTTGGTATGGGTCGGTGCGTTCGTGATATCCAGGGCGGGGACTTCGGTGATGTCGCCGGGCTTCTGCCAGCGCTCTAGCACCTTGGTGGAGATGGCCTTGTTGTAACCCGGATGCAGGATGGTATTGTACATCGAGTCATAGATCTTGCCGCCGATGGAGAAGGTGGTGAGGAAGCTGAAGTCAAAGCCCCTGAGGAACTCGAACTCCATTCCGAGGGAACCGGTCATCTTGGGGATGCGGCAGCCTACATAGTACTTGTGGGCGGTAGCCTCGGTGTAATCCTCGGTGGTATGCTCATTGACAAGGTTGCCGTCTTCGTCGATGCTGTCGTATGTCCAGAAGAGCTCCTTGCCGGTATCGGGATTGACACCTGCGTGCTTGACCATGTAGAAGGTGTAGATAGGACGTCCCACCTCGTAAATCCTCTGTCCGCTCACCCAGGAAGGAGTCTCTTCGGTAAGCGAAAGGATCTTGTTCGTGATGGTGGAGCCGGTGAATGTGGTCCTCCAGAGGAAGTCCTTGGTATCCACGATGACTCCGCTTATGGTCCACTCAAGGCCCTTGTTGACCATCGTACCGACATTTGCGTCATATCCGCTGAAACCGGTGGAGAGGGCCATAGGGTAGTTGAGGAGCATGTCGGAGGTAAACCTGCGATACCACTCGACGCTGACATTCAGGCGGTTGTCGAAGAGGTTAGCATCGAAGCCCACATTGAAGTTGGCGTTCTTCTCCCAGGTGATCTCCTTGTTCTCGAGGGAAGAGACCATTGCACCCATTCTGCCGTCGTTTGCATAATCGATGTTGTAGAGGCTCTGCCAAGCATAGTAGGTATCGAGGTCGTCGTTACCCTGCACTCCGTATGAAGCCTTGAGGTTCATGTTGTTGATCCATGGAACGTCGAACCACGTCTCCTTGGATATCCTCCAGTTGGCGCCGACCGACCAGAAGTTACCCCAGCGGTAATCCTTATGGAACCTGGAACTGCCGTCACGACGGAAGGAAGCGCTGAAGTAGTACTTCTCGGCAAAGTTGTAGTTGAAACGGCTGAGCCACGACTCGATTGCGTAATCCTGGCTGTAGGAGTCGTTGTCGATGTTTGCCGTAGCGGCACGGAGCTCCTTGATTCCGTCGGTCAGGTTGGTCCTCATCGCATAGAGGTAGATGTACTGGTTGCGATAGAACTCATGGCCGGCGAGGATGTCGAATCCGTGGAGGCCGAAGGTCCGGTTGTAGGTCAGCAGTTCGTTGAGAGTGTAGCTGGTCCTGCGGCTGTTGTAGCGGCGCAGGCGGCCGTGTGCGTCGGCATAGCCTCCGTGATACATGTTGTTGTATGCATACTCCTGCCTGTCGCGGGTGTCGCCGCCGAAGTTGACCGTAAACTTCAGGCCCTTGAAGATGCCTGCCTTGTCGGTATCGGAACCGATGGTCATATAGGTGCGGACACCGGTGTTGATGTAGGAGTAGTCGGTGCTGTCGTCATAGAGTCGGCCGATCACGCTGCTGCCCGGGTCCCAGGGACGCTGGTCACCGTAGTCGATGATCCTGTTGCCGTTGGCGTCGAGGACATCCTTTCCGTTGAGGTCCTTCTCATAAACAGGATAGATAGGGCCCATGCGCTGAGCGTAAACTATCGGGTTGCCGGTATCGTCACCTTCAGGCCTGACGCCGATGTGCTCGGTATCGGAGAGGGAGAGGTTGATACCCGCTGCGAGGAAGTCATTGGGCTGCGCGTCGATCTTGGCACGGCCGCTGAGACGCTTGAAGCCGGTCTGGACGATATAACCGTTCTCATCGGTGTAACCGACCGAGAAGAACGACCTCATCTTCTTTGTACCGCCCGAAATTGAAACCACGTGCTCGTGGCGGAACGCATTGCGGCGGAGAGCGCCGTCCTCGAGCCAGTCCTCTTCCCAGGCTGCCACGGCATCCTTCTGGACATAGCCGTCCGGACCGATGATGGTTTCCCAGGTGTAATTCTTGAAGGGGTTGTAAAGCTCACCTCCAAGCTGGTTGGTGAGGTTCTCGCGGGCCATCTGGCTTGCGGTATCCCAGTCATAGGAGCCGGAAGCCAGGAATCCTGCGCGGAGAGACTCGTATGTCAGCTGGACGAAGTCCTTGGAACCCACCCTGTCGTATGCGGGGATTGCCGGGTTCGACCAGCCCACCGTTCCGTTATAGGTAACGGTCACCTTGTCTGCAGCGCCCTTCTTGGTGGTTATCAGCACGACGCCGTTTGCACCGCGGGCACCGTAGAGGGCTCCGGAAGATGCATCCTTAAGCACTGTCATGCTCTCGATATCCGAAGGGTTGAGAGAGGAGAGGCCGCCGTCGAACGGAATGCCGTCGACCACGTAGAGCGGAGTCATCGAGGCGTTGATGGAGCCGTAACCGCGGACAATGACGCTTGCGCCTTCACCGGGCTGGCCGGTGCCGCTGGTGGTCATCACGCCGGCTACCTGGCCGTCGAGCGCCTTGGTAATGTTGGAGGTGATTCGCTTCTCCAGGTCTTCCGACTGGATCACGGCTGCGGAGCCGGTGAGCGATCCCTTCTTGGCGGTACCGTACGCCACGACGATGGTCTCGTCAATGTACTGGTTATCGCTGTCGAGCATGACATTGACTACGGAACGGCCGGCGACTTCAGCCTCCTGCGTAATGTAGCCAATCGAAGAGAAAACAAGCACGGACTTGGGGGAGGGAGCAACTACGGAATACTTTCCATCCGCATCTGCCGCCGTGCCCGTCGTGGAATTCTTGACCACGACGCTTGCAAACGGTATGGGAGAGCCTGTCTTGGCGTCGAGGACCACACCGGTTACTCTGTTTTGCGCGAATGTGAATGTTGACAATAACATCGCACAAAAGAGGAATAGTGCACGTTTCATTGAAAAAATAGGTTATTGTTAAGGTAAATAGTTTCTGCATTTAAAGATAACAACTTTTTTTGACAAACGGTCGCGCTTGCCAAAAAAGTAAGTAAATAAAGCACTTAAAGGCTACTGGAACAGTTTCCGGCAGAGGGCGGGGATGTCGGAGACGGCGACGACGGAGATCTTGCCGCCCTTGGGCCTGAGGGCCTCGGCGCGGTTGAAAGAGGAGATATAAATCTGCTCGAAACCCAGCTTTTCAGCCTCTGCGATGCGGCGTTCCACCTGCGGAACGGGGCGGATCTCGCCGCTCAGGCCAACCTCTGCGGCGAAACACACCTTCGGGGAGATGTAGAGGTCGAAATTGGAGGAGAGCACCGAAGCCACTATCGCCAGGTCGCAGGCAGGGTCGGTGACCCGCAGGCCGCCGGCGATGTTGAGAAAGACATCCTTGGCGGCAAGCTTGAAGCCGGCGCGCTTCTCCAGCACGGCCAGCAGCATATTGAGCCGGCGGCCGTCGAAGCCCGTGGCGGAGCGTTGCGGAGTGCCGTATGCCGCGGTGCTTACAAGCGCCTGGATCTCGACGAGGAAGGGACGAGTGCCGTCCATCATCGCGCTGATCGCCACTCCGCTCAGGTTGTCCTGATGCATCGGTATGAGGATTTCCGAAGGGTTGGAAACCTCCCGCAAGCCGGCACCGGTCATTTCGAAGACCGCAAGTTCGTCTGTGGAGCCGAAGCGGTTCTTGATGCTGCGCAGTATGCGGTAGGAGCCCTTTGTATCCCCTTCGAAGAGCAGCACCACGTCAACTATGTGCTCCAGCACCTTGGGTCCGGCGATTGTGCCATCCTTGGTGATATGGCCTATGAGGATAACCGGAGTGGAGGTCTCCTTGGCGAAGCGCAGCAACGAAGAGGCGCATTCGCGTACCTGCGACACGCTGCCCGCGGAGGACTCTATGGTCTCGCTGTAAATGGTCTGGATGGAGTCGATTATGAGCAGCTGCGGCTTCACCTCGCGGGCCTGGGCAAGTATGTTCTCGAGAAGCGTCTCGCTGAGTACCAGACAGTTGGAGTCTCCTCCTGAGAGCCTCTGGGCACGGAGTTTTATCTGCTTGGCGCTCTCCTCGCCGGAGACGTAGAGAGTGCGCAGGCCGGGACAGCTGAGCGGAATCTGGAGCGAAAGGGTGGACTTTCCGATGCCCGGTTCGCCTCCGATGAGGATCATCGAGCCCTCCACCATGCCGCCGCCGAGCACGCGGTCAAGTTCGCCGTTGCCTATCGAGAAGCGGTTCTCGTCTGAGAAGGAGATGCTCTCCAGGGGCTCCGGACGGGCCTGTGTGGCATCCAGGAAAGCCCTGGTACGTCCTGCGACGCCGCCGGCAGATGCGCTCCTGGGAGCCTTGGGCTCCTCGACCATCGTATTCCACTCCCCGCACGCAGGGCAGCGCCCCATCCACTTTGGGCTCTCGTTGCCGCACGAAGTGCAGTACCACACGCTCTTTATCTTGCCGGAAGATGCCATCTTTCTATGCTCCTATGTTTTCGTGAATCAGTTCGGTAAGGCTCTTGATGATTTCGTAGTCGTTGAGGTTCATACCTTCAAAGACCTCCTTCACCTCGGCGGTACTCAGCTCGAAGATTCCTTCATCCATTATATATCTGATAATGAAGTTGATATCCTGGTACTGGCAGATGAAGTTGGCGAAGCAGCCGGAGAGGTCGCCGCGTGGCTGCAGGTCGATGTGCGACCGTTGGTAGGAGGCGAAAATCTCGGTCCCCACCCCCACCTTCGACTTGAGGTAGAACTCGCCGTTGCAAATCTGGGAATGGTACTTCAGCAGCGCTATGCCCATTCCGATCTTGCGCTCCTTGCGGCAGGAGTAGAAGCGGTCGTTGATGGCCTCGATCATATCCTCCGGCATTCCGCAGCCGTTGTCGATGATCTTGATGGAGAGAAGGTCCTTTGCGGCGCTGTCTTCCATTTCGATGGTTATCTCCGTGGCTCCCGCGCGGATGGAGTTGTGGGTAATGTCGATTATGTGAAGGTCGAGACTTTTCATATCCTATAGAATCACTTGTTCGCCCTGGCGGAGGGCCGTCTTGAAATTGTCGAAACTGAAGGAGGGCATCTTCAACACGCTGTAGATCTTTCCGATGTCCTCGATGAAATGGGCGTCGCTGCTCTGGATGAAATTGAAATCGCTGAACCAGGGGCAGTCGTCAAGGAACTTGTAGTTGTTCCTCTTGCAGTAGTAGCTGAGCTCCATCGCGTGGAACCTGAGTCCCGGCGGCACGAATCCCAGCTGCGAACTGAGGCTGAAGGTGCTGCGGTCGATATGGGCCGGGATGAAGATGCCGCCCATCTCATAGACCTTCTTCTGAAGCTCGATCATCGGCAGGTCGAGGGCGTTTATCAGCAGATGGGACACCTGGTCGACAATATTCTCCTCCTCGTCCACCACCAGCTGGTAGCCGAACTTGTCCACGTCGTTCTCGAAGAAGATGACCCGCGAATCCAGAAAGGCCTGGAATTCTGCGAGTTTCTCAACCGTGGGCATAAAGCAGACGCAGTGCACCTCCTCCTTGGTGGTAACCTCCGCCCCCATCATCACGTGGAGTCCGACCGGCTCCCCGAGCCGGCGCGTAACCTCGGCATTCAGGGTGGAGTTGTGGTCGGTAAGGCCGATGATGTCCAGGCCCTTCTCCTTCGCCTTCGCGACTATGGCAGAGGGGCTCATCTCGATGTCCCCGCAGGGGGAAAGCACCGAGTGGATGTGCATGTCGGCCTTGAACTGCATCAGGGGCTATTTGATCAGCTCGTAGAGTTTGCCGCAGACCTGGAAGGTGGGCTCCTTGCTTACGAGGATGCAGATATCCTCATCCTTCGCATGCTCCAGCATATCCTCGTCGGGAACGCCGCTGCGGACGATGATGACCGCGGGAATATCCTTCAGCGAGGCGATGGCGGTGACATTCTTATGGGTCTGCATCGTGATCCAGACCTGTCCGCTGCGGGCATTGCCCATCACGTCGCTCAGCAGGTCGGAAGCATAGGCTCCGGTAACTTCGGCATCGAGGTTAGCCTCGTTGAGGCACTCCAGCTCGAGCTTTTCGATAATGTCTTTTACTGTCATATCAGTTTTATTTGTTTTCGTCGTTATTGATCTCCTTGGTCTTTACGCGGTCTCCCCAGATGCTGCGTATGGCATCCTCGGAGGCCTGGGAGTGGCGGTTTATGAAGATGCAGGTGTCGATGCTCGCCTCTCCGCGCACTATGTCTTCGGCGAGGGCGGCGCAGGAAGGGGCACCGCAGGCCGAGCAGTTGACGCCCGGCAGCGCCTTCTCGATCTTCTTCATCCGTTCTGCCATCTTGAAGGCCTCGGCGAAGTTGTCGTCGAGTTTGTAGAGTGAACGGGGTTTGATCTCCGGAATCACCATCTCCTGCGCGATCTGCTCCGAAAACTCCGAATCGTCATACTCCAGGCCGCCTTCGTTCTTGCGGTGGAGGCGCTCGAAGAGCCTTGCGCGGTTCTCCATCCTCTTGCGCGCCACGAAGCGGTTGTTGGTGGCAAGTACGCCGCCCACGCACCCCTGGTCGCAGATCCGCATCTCTATCAGGCCGGGAGCGTCTATGGCCTCGTCCTCCAGTTTCTCGAGGAAACTTATCACGTTCTGGAGGCCGTCCACGGCATAATGCGAGCCGCGGAAGAGGGATGCCTCACCGCCCGAAAGGGGCCAGAGCACGTCACGCGAGGTGAGGGTGTGGTTGATGGGCTTGACATCCTTGTCGGAGTCGTGGAGCATCAGCTGCACCTTGTTGTAGAGGAAGTCCATGTTGATGACTCCCGCTATGCAGGTATCCTGCTGGCTGACAGGATATTTGACCGAAGCGATCTTGGCCGCGCAGGGGGTGACGTAGAAGATTCCCACCGACTCGCGGCGCGCCCCTTCGTCCATCAGCTTCTTAAGGATGGCGCGGGCCGCCAGGTCGAGGGGCGACTTGAGCCTTATGATGTTGTCCACCAGCGAAGGGAAGCGCACCTGGATTAGGCGGATGACCGCCGGGCAGTAGGGAGAGATGAAGCTGCGGATCTCCGGGTGGTCCTCCATATACTCCTTGTAGAGGTCCACGAGGAACTCCACGCCGTGTTCCACTTCGTAGATATGGGTGAAACCCAGCTTCTTGAGGCAGGAGTAGATGGCCTTGGTCTTGTATTTCTCCTCGAACTGGCCGATGAAGGTGGCGGGCACGAGGCAGACCTTGTAGCCGTAATTCTCTATCAGCTGGAAGTCGTCCTGCTTGATATAGAGCGCCTTGTGCGGGCATACCTTGATGCATTCGCCGCAGTCCACGCACTTGTTGTCGTTGATTACCGCCTTGCCTCCCCGGATGCGGATGGCACCCGTCGGGCAGGTACGCATACAGGTGGTGCAGCCCGCGCAGAGGTAGTCGTTTACCTTGAGGGAGTGTCTGAAATATGTTTCGCCCTGTGCCATGCCGTCAATTCAGATAAACCGTCATCGTGACGGTAGTGCCCACTCCCACCTTGGTGTCGATCTTAAGGTCGTCGGTATTCTTCTTTATGTTGGGAAGACCCATTCCGGCGCCGTATCCCATCTCGCGCACCTTCTGCGAAGCGGTGGACCAGCCCTCCTGCATCGCCAGGTCGAGGTTGGGGATGCCGGGGCCTTCGTCGGCCACCACCATCACGATCTTCTCGCCGTCGATATCCACGTCGATGGTGCCCCCGTAGGCGTGCGCCACGGCGTTGATCTCGGCCTCGAAGAGGGCCACCACGGTCCGCTTGATGTTGGCGGGATCCACTCCCAGCTGCTTCAAGGTGCGTTTTACGCTGCTGGAGGCCTGCCCGGCATCCGTAAAGTTGCCTCGCTCTATGTTGAATGTGTAATGCATATCAATAGAGGGGCTTTATCCCGGCATCGTAGAGGATGCCGCTGATTTTGAAAATGCTGTACTTCGATTTGATGATGGTGATGTCGCTGTCCACCGCCAGCTCGAGCATCTCCTCGTCGGGCTGCTTGTCGCGTCCGATGAGCACCACCCGAAGGTCCGCCATTTCCGCGGTGCGCATAGTCTGGTTGTTGCACAGGCCGGTAATAAGTACCGTCTCATCCATCGAGAAGCGGAGCACGTCGCTCATCAGGTCGGAAGAAAAGGCTTTGATGACCTCATATCCGTCATCGCAGGGAGCGCCGACTATCTCGCCATCGACAAGTTCGGCTATTTCCTTGATTGTCATATCAATACGCTATTAATTAGTATCAAAAGGTAATCCTCAGCAGGGGTCCGGCGGTTAGAATCATGAAATCCGAACTGTAACTCCTGGCAGTATCGGGATCATAACCCCACACATAGTAGAACATCTCACCTAGTTTAAGTCCGGCTGAGATGACTTTCGAGAATCGGTAGGAAAACTCCGCGTCGAATTTCTCGCAAATGCCATAAAGACTGTCATAGATGCCGTAGGGATTGTCCACGCTGTCGGGAATGAAGGTCTTGAGTTCCCAGCCGTAGCCGACACCCAGCCTCATGGAAAGGTGCCAGTTCTTCATAACCATCTTGTTCCAGGAAGCGGTAGGTCCGACCTGATGCAGCTTTATATCCACAGTTCCCTCCTGAAACTTGCCGGAGGCATACTCCTCCGACACGAAATAACGGGTATCAAAGGTGGAAAAATTTGCTCCAAATCCCCACGGGGTGCCGTGTAAAAGATACTCGTAACCGATCTCCCACTGATATCCGTCACGCATCGAGCCATACTTCAACTCGATGTTGTCGGGAATATCTATGGGGTTCAGGATCCGGCCATAACCGAACCCGGCATAGAAACTGTTGCCTCCGAACTCGGACCGGTCCCTTGACTTCATATACGTATACTGCTTCTTCGGTTCCTTCATCGGCTCGTAAAGCGGCGAAGCGGAGGTCAAAGGAGACATATCGGTGGCGCGCAGTATCTTGCCGGCAATCTCGTAATTCGAACGGACGAGGCCGCCGGAAGCCTCGAGGCGCATGATATAGAGATAGTTGCCTCCGGCCTCGCTGACCGCCTTTTTGGCCAGGTAATATGCGGTGTCGGCCGGTACCAGCTTGGCATTGCCCGGATCATAGACCAGCACATTGCCGAGATATTCATACTCCGCAGGGCCGGCCACGCCTAGCTGCTTGACGACGACATCCTCTGGTGCGACAGTCACCGGACAGGTCTTGAGCAGATCGGTAGCGACTTCAAGGCGCGCGGTGCGTCCGGGCGCCCCGCAACCGGAAAGAAGCGCCACAACCGCTAAAAACAGGACAAATCTTTTCATAATCTTCAAAGATACCGATATTCCCGAAAAAAAGCAAAAAAGTGGATGGGAGCCTGAAATCCCAGCTCCCATCCACGTTATGCCCGTGTTTTATGGACGGCTACAATGCCACGTCCTGATCTATTTCATAGATGAGGCCGTCATCGGTTTTCAATGTAATATGGAATGAATAATCGCTTTTTTCTTGCGGACGACTGCGCAAACTCAACCTGAAGTTGAGAGGAAAAATCATTGTCATATCATCCGGTTCAACCGTTGACAGAGGTTTTGATATGCAATAAACCTTCGTTTGACTCTTATAGCCACTCTGAATCCAGGGAAAGATTGAAATCGCTTCGTAAGTGACGATATCTGCAAGGGAGGAACCGGCCGGGTGCAGTTCATCGTAGTCCTTATTGCAGATGATATCAATTGATGTGAAATCCATTGCCAGACAATGGCCGAACACTCCGGGACAACCTTCGATCAACCTTCCCGAAAAAGAATCCTTGTGCTTAAGACTCAACTTATTGAACTCCTCATCTCCCTTATGATAATACCTTACAGATTCATCCTCCTCATCAACAACAAGATAGAATGTTGCCAACCCATTTTGAATTCTGGCATCACAATTAATCCTATCAGAGAACACATAGCCCCTGGCTACGGGTTCATTATCATATTGAACAGTGATCGTACTCAAACATGAAGTTAACAGCGGCAGGCAACAGATAATCGAAATGATAGTAAAGCGGGGTTTCATAGACGACAAATACTTCTTTATTTAAGGAAAAGTGTCACCGTTGAGGATACACTCTCACCATCTCCGGGATACAGAGCCGAGAAAGCCTTCAGGTCTGAATCGGAAACAAGACCAAGATTGTTTACATTGCCTTGTCTTTTTCTGGGGTCCAGATAAATCTCGAAGGCCCCATTGAAGTAGATTCCGCCTACTTTCCGCTCCGACAATTCGGTACTGCTGTTTGCCGGCAGGACATTCTCCAACTGTTTACAGAAACTCTTTCCTTCTTCCGTGTTTATGTCAATCCGGATGCAAGTGTTGATAGTGACCGGGAAAGAGAGTGCCTGTCCCATCATCATACGCTTGAAGACCTCCCCCGCACCGGAATCCGTAATATCGAAAGTAAATGTGTCATTACCGACGGTAACTCCCAGTTTTGCATCGACAAGACCGGCATATCTGGGTTCTTCACTCTCCGAAAGGCACTCCTGCGTCCCTCGGTATAACTCATGCCAGCCCTCCCAGGATGTAGGGAATTCCGAGTAATCCAGAGCCTTTGAACCCTCCACCACAATTGTTGCGGGAATGTGGGTGTCATTAGCCATTATCGGGATAGTTGTTTTTCTTGCAAAAGATGATGCAGTCATCCCCTGGCAATACTCCCTATCATTTATAAAAACGCGGTAACGGTAAACCTTAAAGACTTCTACAACTGATGTCCTGGTATTGATGTCTCTTGCATAATCGAGATTAAGAGAAAGAGTAGTTCCTTCTTGTGGAATGATATCGCCTGTCTCTTCCGGAGCTGTAACCTCAGCGGAAAATACATCAAAATACCAGGGGTGACATCCTGTCAACAACAATAAAAACAAAAGATATCGAAAGCGCTTCATATAAGCCTAAAGTATTTGTGAATTCTAGTTAGAAGTGCAACGACGTCCAAAGCCATAGTTAAACATTAATCTATTAACAATACTCTTACAGACTTCAGAGAAGAATTCCGCATACCGTCTTTATTTTCAATATGCAGAAACTACGCTGAACGATGCACGGCGGCCCAGAAAACCAATTACAATTCAAAATTATATATTAAACTCGAAATCGAGTTTGAAGGTAATTTCCTGATCGTCGTCAGTGACAAGTGTAATAGTCAATGGCTGAGTCAAATTCTTGTCCGGTTGTTTATTAGGAGTTAGGGCAAACAGACCATAGTCATGGGCAATAAGCACCGCGTAAGGGGCGAGCATTGTCATATCTTCTGAAACCAATTGATCAACAGGCTTTTGGATGGCGTTATAATAATACTGATCGCTATTGTATCCAGAAAGAATCCATTTATACACCGTTTTTGTACTGTATGTAAAAACGTCATTTAAGGAAGTGCCTCGAGGATGATCGCCGTCAAAGTCGGCATCGCTGATTATGTTTATTCCCTTTAAATCATTGCGATAAATCATATTAAAAGGGGCCGAATCACATGTACCAGTAAAGGATGTATCATGATGCTTGAGGCTAAGACTCTGATGTGTTTCAGTTTCTCTGGAAAAGATTACTATACTGCCTGTAAAACCAATTAGAATGTCTTTATCTACTTGTTTACAGACTAACGCAGCATCGCAGTAATAGCGAACAACCGGACCAGGTTCGTTTCGCACAATTATACCGGAATCTTTAGTGCAAGCCTGCATAAAAGCTACAGAAAAAAGAGACAGAATAAGGGGAATCAACCTTTTCATGATAGTCTAATATGTTAAAGTTTTGATCCAGTATGTATAATTATGCGAACCCGTGTCTATGGCCATATCTAACGGGTCGATTTGAACTGGTCCGTTGTTTGGTGTAAAAACCCCTGAGGTATAATATCCGTTGGCTATCCCGTAATTGCCCCAGTTACAATGCACTAATGATTGAACAGAAAAAGAAGTATGATACTGCATAATACCATCAACAATCCATGAGTGCCCAACAGAAGGGAAAAAAGCATCATAACCACTCATAATAACAATTTTCCCGGAAGGAATCATATCTATCACATAATTTAAGTCATATCCATTATGAAGTGTTGCATTTGAAAACCCGGAGGTCTGAAGATACTGTTTTACCGAATTCAAGCCAGCAGATGTTGCTGTAGTATCATAATCAGCACCAATGGACACGCCAATATGGTATAATAGCAAAGCAGAATCTTCTTCTCCTATGCCAGATGTTAATACTATAGATGTGTATGTGGTATCATATAAATAAAAACAATATAATGAATCAAGATTCAATTGATGATTGTTCATTATTGTCCAAGTAGCATTTCTGGAATAGTAATAATAAGTTAAGGCCATTGCTGTAGCAACTGGGGTGCAACCCGCTTTACAATGTTTCCCTCCAATAGTCGGACAATATTGATTAAAGGGACTATCCTGATCCCACCAATTCGGGAACAGAGGAGCAACATTATACAATGGATTCGCAGGGCCTCCGGGGTGATTTGTATTAGGATCGTCTCCGGCAGGATTGTCTCCGGTATCATCTCCGCCTCCTGTTCCTCCACCTTCGCCGCCGCCATCCCCTTCGCCTCTACCGGATGTCCTCTCCCGCTCAATATAATTAACGATCATTGTTTTAATAAAACAAGAGAAGTCTTCATCCGCTTCCGTCTGCATCGACTGGCCATTTCTGGACAAAGATAAATCGTTATTGAGGTTCCCCTTCTCTGTTACAGCAATAACCGGATCCGGAAGTGCCGTATTTGCCGCAAGGATGGCAAAACCTCCGTCATTTTCATAATTAACTACATATACCAGGGGGGTACTTGTTTCGTCAGAAGAAGATCGGGTGACAGATTTAATATCTGATGAGGTCACTGTCATTATTTTGTGGGGCTTTTTCGCAGCGGAACGGGTCTCTTTTGAATACTGCGACTGATGGGACAGGAATATATCCAATGACCTCATCGCCTCTTCTATGCTTATTGTATCACTATCTATCCGACCTTCGGTCTCATGATCCAATGTGCAAGAAGAGATGAATAACAATGCAATCAATAAGATGAATCGTGTTTTCATAATGTAAATATACTCTTTTTTATAATAGTTGGTTGTTTGGCGCCTTTGCTTACCAGGATGGAATTATATCTCCCATTCACCTATATACTCCGTGCCGTCAGCAAGGGTAAAGGTGATGGTATAATGACCGGGATTGCCGGAGATGATGAAGGAATCGCCACCCAGAGAGGAGTCAACAAGGTAAGAGTGATACTCAGCGGTGTAGGTGTTTTCGATTTCGACTGTAACATCACCGAGATTATCAAAGAAATAAACATTTACAGAAGATAGCACTGAACTGTAAAATGCCTGAATAGGAATAACTGTTCTGTGATGCTCATTCTCTGTTCCGGAATGAGAGGATCCCTCCTCGATGATGATTTCGTCATCTCCGTCATAACAAAATGCGGAAGACAAATTGAAAGGCAACGCGAGAAGTGCTGCGATTAAAAATAAAGCGGTTTTCTTTTTCATTTCAATTCTTGGTTAATTGTTGTTTGCAAAAGTACTTACGCCCAATACCAAAAATGAAATTATAGCCAAAGAAAAACCTTACATCGACAAAAGCAAAATCGGCCATCCAGTTAAATCTGGGGCCGATTTTAGCAAGAGCACAAAACAAATATCTTACACGAATCAAGAATGCGCGCAACTGTCTGATTATCAAGCAAATACCCCCCCCCATGTCGCCGCAAACAACTAATAATCAAATAGTTAGCCCATAAAGAGAAGATACTTTTCCTTGTTATTACAATCCTTCGAGGAAATGATGCTCTTTATCCTTGACTTCTGGGTATAGAGCGCCTCCTTCGACTTGCCGGTAAGTAACGAGATGGTCGTTGCGTCAAATCCGGCGAACAGGTAACAGACCAACTGGAGGTTGTTATCAGTTATTTCAGGATAATCTGACTTGAAGTCGGAGATGACATTATCCATTCTTTCATTCAACTCTTTTTCCAGTTGATGGGATTCGTCCTTAATGAGCGAGGCCATCTCGCGTATTCTCTTAATAGTTTTTTTCGCCGCCCGCTCGTCATCCGATGAGATACAGGCTTCGCACAGTTGACCTACTGTCCTGAAAAAGTATTTGTTGCTTCTGATAAAGTTATCTCTCAACTTTCTGGTCTCCTCTTTATGGATGGTGGTCTCCTCTTCCATTTGATTCTTGACCGCTTCGGCAATCTGACGGAGATTGTCATTTTCAGCAGCCAATTTGAGATTTCTTGTCTTCACAAACGAAAAAACAATTCCAGCGACAGCGACAAGAGCCAGCAACAGCAGGAAAAAGAGAAGTCGCTGTTCTCTGGCGTGAGATTCAGCCGCTTCCTGACGGGCTATGGCATAATCGCGCTGAGCCTTATGAGTCGCCTGCACCAGAGCCACATTCAGGACTTTCGACCGTCCGTCAATGGTAGATACTAGATAATCGAACCCTTTCTTGTAATCCCCCTTCACATAGCATGAACGGGCGAGCCAGCCGGAGATCTTACTGTCCGAGGAATCCAGCTGGGAATAGATTCTGTCTGCACGGGAATGGTCTCCGACCAGATCGCTTGCATAGGCATATGCTCCCCACATCTGCTTCGACGGCATTCTATGAGTCTCCTCAAACACCTCAGAGAATAGCCTGTACGCCTCTTCAGCATCAGGTTCTGGCAGGCAGATAAGCTTCAAAGCCAGATTGGTCTTGGCATCAATCCTGTTTGCCTTGTCTGGATTGTCAGATATGACTTCGCGATAGATTTCAATAGCCTCATCATTCCTGTTAAGGTTGGCCAGGGCATAAGCCTTCATCAGCCGGGCGTATTGGATGTAGTCGTGATCTTCGGCCTTCACAAAGCAGTCATACGCCCTGGTGGCGTACTCAAGTTCTTCATCGGCATTGTACATTCTGTTGTAAAGGTGAGCCAATGAGGAATAGACCAAACCGCCCTGGAAGTAATCGCCGCTGCTGTCGATGTATTTGGAAGCCTCAGTTAGAGAAACAATCGCATTGGGATAATCCTCGGCATTCTTGTAAATCACTCCCTGATAATGATATGCCCTCATCTTGTCATAGGCATTGCCGTGGCGGGAATAATACTTGACAGCCGGGGCGATTAATGAGACATCGGTAGTATCGACATAACTCTTATGGAGCGCCATCGCATACAGCAGGCTCCAGCGGGCGCGGAGCCTGTCGGAGCGGAGCGATTCCTGCGGAATCGAGGTTAGCGTAGTGAGCGCGCTGTCCGGATGTTGCTGCATATAGCCCTCGACATCGTCCAGCATGGCAGCCGTTCCGCCACTACCGCTGCCGCAGGAAACAGACAGCACTGCAATAAATGCAGTAATTATCAAAGAGTTGATTCTATTCATTCCCGTGTCCTTATAACACAAAGATATTCATAAATCCTCTTTTTCGGCAAAGTG
>JAFZXU010000063.1 GCA_017616655.1 Bacteroidales bacterium | reverse complement strand
CGCCCTCCTTTTATACTGGGGGCACTGCCCCCAGACCCCTCTTGCTCCGCAAGTTACATGCTCTGCGGTTGACGGATAGCGCAAGCGTAAGCGCAGCGGAATCCGTTTATTCCTTCCCGCAGAGCGGCTTTCTGCCATTTTGTCGCGTTTCCTGCGCATGGTATCCAATTTGATTCGTTTTGTCTGTCCAACTGAATAACGAATTATTAAAAGATATCAACTATGGCACAAGGAAAAATTGGAGTAACAACCGAGAATATATTCCCGGTAATCAAGCAGTTCCTCTATTCCGACCACGACATTTTCGTACGTGAGCTTGTGGCTAACGCAGTCGATGCAACGCAGAAACTCAAGGCAGTGGCATCTTCAGGCGAGTTCAAGGGGGAACTCGGTGATCTTACAATCCGTATAGATGCCGATCCCAAGGCGGGTACCCTGAAGATAACCGACCGCGGAATCGGAATGACCGAAGAGGAGATCGACAAGTACATCAACCAGATAGCATTCTCAAGCGCTGGTGAATTTCTCGAGAAATACAAGGACCAGACCGGTATAATCGGCCATTTCGGTCTCGGATTCTACTCTTCGTTCATGGTGTCGAAGACCGTTACTATCGAGTCCCTGTCATACAAAGAGGGCGCCCAGGCTGTCAAATGGTCCTGTAACGGAGACCCTGAATACAAGATGGAGCCCTGCGACAAAACGGACCGCGGCACCGTGATAACACTCTATCTCGACGACGATTCCAAGGAATTCGCAGATGAGAGCAAAATCGGCGAGCTTCT
Organism: Bacteroidales bacterium; assembly: GCA_017616655.1. GTDB lineage: Bacteria > Bacteroidota > Bacteroidia > Bacteroidales > UBA932 > Cacconaster. Next base: position 13,733 of record JAFZXU010000063.1, on the reverse strand, counting down.
GCACAAATACTGCAAGTTCATGCCGGTTCCCGTCGCCCTGGGCAAGAAGAAGGAGTGGAAGGACGGCAAGTATGTCGATACCGGGGAGGACAACATAATCAATACACTGGAGCCCTTGTGGGCCAAGAAACCCGCCGATCTGAAGGATGAGGACTATATGGAGTTCTACCACAGCCTCTTCCCGACGCTCGACGATCCTTTGTTCTATATCCACCTCAACGTGGATTATCCCTTCAACCTCACCGGAATCCTCTATTTCCCCAAGATCAAGAACCAGCTGGAGGTCTCCAAGAACAAGATCCAGCTCTACTGCAACCAGATGTTCGTCACCGACTCGGTGGAGAATATCGTGCCTGAGTTCATGACGCTGCTGCACGGCGTCATCGACTCTCCGGATATTCCCCTAAACGTCTCCAGAAGCTATCTGCAGTCGGATGCCAACGTAAAGAAGATATCTGGTTACATCACCAAGAAGGTTGCCGACAGGCTCGAGGAGATTGCGAAGAACAGGAAGGAGGAGTTCCAGGAGAAGTGGGACAACCTCAAGCTCTTCATCGAGTACGGTATGCTCACCGACGAAAAATTCAACGAGAGGGCTCAGAAATTCGCCCTGCTCAAGAACACCGACGGCAAGTTCTTCAACTACGAGGACTACCGCAAGGCTATCGAGACAGAGCAGACCGACAAGGATAAGAAGGTCGTCTACCTCTATGCTGCCGACGTTCAGAAGCAGTATCCTTATATCGAGGCTGCGAAGAACAAGGGCTACGATGTCCTGCTCTTCGATTCTCCGCTCGACGCACACTTCATCAACCTGCTGGAGAACAAGTTCAAGGATGCCCGTTTCGTGAGGGTGGATTCCGATTCGATCGACCGCCTGATCCCGAAGGATGACGCCGAAAAGTTCGAGTTGACCGACGACCAGAAGAAGGCTCTGCAGGAGACCGTCGAGGCGATTATGCCCAAGGAGTTCAAGTATGAGGCGCAGATGGCCAACCTCGGCGAGACGGCGCAGCCGATCCTCATCACCCAGAGCGAGTTCATGCGCCGTTACCGCGACATGGCGGCCCTCGGCGGCGGACTCAACTTCTACGGCGAGATTCCCGAGACCTTCAATATCATCATCAATGCCCAGAATCCTTTGATAAAGAAGATAATGGGAGAGGAGGGAGTGTCAGCCCTCAAGGCCGACAACAAGTTGCTGCGCCAGGCTGCGGACCTAGCCCTGCTCTCCAACGGTATGCTGAAGGGCAAAGCCCTCTCCGATTTTATCAGAAGAAGTGAAGACTTTATAAGGTAACAGATATGAAAAGAGTAATGTTTGCAGCCCTCGCTGTGCTCGTTTTCCTTGCGGCGGGATGTGGAGGCAGGAAGAACACTGTCGCGGATGCATCAGATAATACCGTCAAGCCCGGAGACCTCCTTTTCGTGGCGATTCCGGGCGATTACGTCCTGGATGGCATATCGGAAGCGATTGCACAGTCGACGGGCTCAGGCGAGCTGAATTTCATCCATACGGCGATTCTTGACGTGGACTCCGCCGGAGTTTGGGTACTCGACGCTACGATCAAGCACGGGGTGAACCGCCATCCGCTTGACACCTTCCTTGTGGATTTCACCCTTAAGGACGGCACATATCCTGAACTGGAGGTCTGGCGCCTCAACGACGACAGCCTCGCGAAGGAGTATGTCGGCAACGCTTCCGCCCACATCGGCCTGCCATACGATTTCACATTCCTTCCGGACAACGGCTCCTATTACTGCACGGAGCTCGTCTATGATTCTTATGTCACTCCGGAGGGGGAGCATCTCTTCAGCACCGCGCCGATGAATTTCGCCCTTCCCGACGGTACGATGCCGGTATATTGGGAGCAGCTTTTCGCCAAGCTTGGAAGGGATATCCCGCAAGGCGAACCCGGTACCAATCCGCAGACCATGCGCGACGCGCCCGCCATTCACAAAGTGGATGTGAATCTGCTGGATTATTCCTATCTTAGCGCAAACAAATCAGAAACAACAAACAAGTGATATGGTTACGAAAGTGAGCGACAGCGTAAGGTATATAGGTTGTGACGACCTTGACCTCGACCTTTTCGAGGGGCAGTATGTACTCCCCGACGGAATGGCATACAATTCCTACATCATCCTCGACGACAAGGTTGCCGTGATGGATTCGGTCGATGCCTCCAAATGCGACGAATGGCTTTACAACCTGGAAGATGCCCTCGAAGGGCGGCTTCCCGATTATCTGGTGGTCCACCACATGGAACCCGACCATTCCGGATCGATCCTGAAGGCGATGGAGAGATATCCCTCGATGAAACTTGTGCTCACCGCACAGGGCTTGAAGATGCTCAGGCAGTTCTTCGAGAATGTGGACGTGGAGGGGCGCGCGGTGATCGTAGGCGATGCCGAAACCCTCGACCTGGGGCAGCACAAACTTACTTTCCTGACCGCACCGATGGTCCATTGGCCGGAGGTGATGGTATCCTACGATGAATACGACTGCACCCTCTACAGCGCGGATGCCTTCGGCAAATTCGGTGCTCTGGGCAAATGCGGTTTCTACGGCGCTGATGACGACGACTGGGCATGCGAAGCCCGCCGCTACTACTTCAACATAGTGGGTAAGTACGGCGCGCAGGTGCAGGCAATGTTACGCAAGGTCAAACCCTTCGAGGTAAAGAGGATATTCCCGCTCCACGGTCCGCTGTTGACCGATAATCTGGATTATTACACAGGGCTGTACGACACCTGGTCCTCCTACGGCGTGGAGACTAAGGGCGTGGCCATTGCCTACACTTCCGTTTACGGACATACCCGCGAGGCTGTAGAGATGCTGGCTGCCGAACTGGAGAGCAGGGGAGTCAAGGTAGCTGTAAGCGACCTTGCGCGCTGCGACATGGCGGAGGCGGTGGAGGACGCGTTCCGCTACGACAAGAACGTATTCGCTACTACCACCTATAACGGCGGAATCTTCCCCTTCATGCAGACCTTCCTCGACCATCTGGTCGGGCTCGGTTTCCGCAACAAGAGCGTTGCATTCATCGAGAATGGCTCCTGGGCTCCCCTGGCGACACGCGGCATGAAGGAGATGCTCGACAAGTGCGCCAACATAACCTATGCTGAGAACGGAGTCAAGATCCTCTCAGCCCTGAATGCTGCCAGCCGCGAACAGGTTGCAGCCCTTGCGGAAGAATTAGCCAAGATGTAGAAAAAAAACTGATTTAATAATAGTATAATGAAGAAGATTCTTGCTTTCATTGCATGCCTGGCAGTAGCGCTGCTGGCATTCTCTTCCTGCGAGAAGGAAGAGGAAACCGGAAAGGTGACCTATACTGTAGGATCCTATACCGGAGAACTCTCAAACGATGATATTGATTCCTGGAGCGCTATCGAGAAGCTTTTCAACTCCGAAATCGCTGCTGTCGAAGGTGTCACCAAGGATGTGAAAAAGTATGTAATGCAGGGCAACTATGCGAAGTGTGATGCCGCAATACTCAATGCCTGCAAGTCAGCTGAGAAGAAGGCAGAACAGTACACCCTCAAGGGCCATTTCACTCTGAAGGTAGATGCCCTCTATGAAAAAGGCGGCACGACTGCCAACATCTACACTCACGTTTTCGGAAAGCAGTAAACCCTATTTGAGCATTCTCACAAGGAAAGAGATCAACGAGTCAACCTCCTGCTGCGTAGAAAGCGCCTCTATGGGGAATCCGAGCGAAACAACCTTGTAATCCTCTCCGAGCCAGGCCACTCCGGCGCTCAGATTGTTGTCGTAGCGCATTATGGTAAAGGCTCCGCTTCCCACCGCAGGCTCGATGGCGTCAGGCGACTCGACGTGGTATCTGACGGGATTGGGCGTGACATTGAATCTGTAAGTATCTCCGCTTCTGGAATTGACGGGCGAAGCGACGCTCCTGACCATGCCGGTGGATGAGGCCTGAGTGCTTCTCCACCGGTATTTCATTGTATTGGTTATGAAGCTGCGCGCGGAGCCGAGATCCTCTAGCTCGGAGGGGCTGTCAGAGTAGCCATAGATGGAATCCCAAAGGTCGGAGGCGATGTAGGCTCCCGAAACAAGGAGGTTCCCTCCGCTCGATGCATAATCGGCGAGACGGCTGCGGAGCCCTGCCGGGAAGACTTCGAACTTCCTGCGCGCTCCCGGGTTGCATCCTACGACAGTGGCGGTCTGTTTGCCGCAGACAAGGTCCACAAGCCAGAAACGGGCGTAGGCGCTTGAATCCGCCGCTGCCACTGCGCCGGCAGCCCGGCCGCTGATGAAAGCCTCCTTGGAAGTGGAAGAGAAGGCGATTCCCGCCTTGAGCAGGGATTCGCCGTGAACTGCGGGGAAATCAAATGTGTTACCTGCCTCCACCGTGGTTTCATAAGTGCCTTGTGAGGCACCGAATCCGGCATTGTCGTCATCCATCCAGGGGATATGCCTCCTGAATTCGAACTGTGGACCGCAGTGGGAAATGTCGGCGACGTAGGGTACTCCGCCGTCCTTCATGTCGAGGAATCCGGCATAGAGTGAATCTGTACTTTCGAATGAAAGCGGGGCGCTGAGCCGGTCGAAATTGTTGACGATCAGCGCCTCCTTGAAATCCTCAGACAATGGCGCGCCTACTGAGAGAATCTCGGAATCGAAGCTCCGGCCTCCGGAGTTGACCGCCGCCACCTTGAAGCTGTAAACCTTGCCGGGCTCTATAGGAATGCGGGCCGAGCAGCCCTCGACCGGGATACCGTTGTCGAATCCTCCGTTACCGATGCGGGTGTAAACGACATAACTGTCAGGTGTGGCAGTAGGCTCTAAAGGATCTTCGCAGGGAGTCCATTTGAGATCGGCCTCAAGAGCGCCGTTCTCATTTCGGGAGAGCATGGCGCTTAACTCGCGGACGGGGAGCGGCTGCACCGTATATCCTGTATTCGACAGGTATGCCAGGTACTTCAAAATCCCCTTGTATATGGCTCGGGAAACTACGAAACGGAATGACGGGTCCAGTCCGTAGCGCATGTCGTTGAAGTTCTGGTGGGAGAGGAGTTCGAGTATCATCGAAGGGACCTCCGGCTGGCTGCATTCCGCATACGCCTTGTCGCGAAGGCCGCGGCGCGTCCAGGTAGGGTCGAATATGGCGCGTATATCCGAGACGATCTGGGTCTGGACGGCATCGGCATAGTCACGGGCGATGTCGCGTTTCTGGCCGTCGGCATAGCGGTCCTTGCCGTTGATGACACGGGTGAATATGGCAAGGGTGCCGATTATGGAGTCGCGCGGTGCCACTCCTGCATCGCTGTGGAAGGCGAAGGAGAGATCGACCGGAACCTTATACCCATCTTTACCGGGGTTGCGGTAGGAGCCGCCCGATAGGATGTTTACCCATTTTGCGCGGCACTGATAGTCGTCGGTATAGTCTTTCGCGAAAGAGGTGGTTGAATAGACCGTATCTGCGAATCCAGCCCACTGCAGCCAGTATCTGGCCCCTTCGGCGGCACGGGGATATCCCGAGGTTTCGCCTTCGACGGGGAAAGGCTGCTCGAGAGGACTGCGGGCGATGTTGCCCTTACCTCCTCCGAATTTGACCGCGTCTGCAGTGACGCAGGTGCCCGGCAGGGAGGCTTCGGTAGTAAGATAGACTCCCTGTCCTGACTTCCCCTTGTCGAAATTGAAGAATCCCAGGCAGATCCAGGTGCCTCCGCCCATCTGCTGATTGAGGGAGAAGAGGGTGGAACCGCCGCTGTGCCTGACCTTGTATAGCGCCGTGCGGGAACTGTTTTCGAGGCTTTGGTATGAAACATATACGGCGTAACGGCCGCTTTCGGGGAACTCCGGTGTCCATGATGCCGTAGCCTTGTTATCGGTTTCTCCTTCGGAGCCCATCGCCAACCTGGCGTATCCCGCCTTGAAGGGATTGTCTCCGTCGTAATAGGTATGCCGGAAGTTTACAAAGCCGGGTTCGGGCGCCGCGCCCCATACTCCCGATTCCGAATAACCGCTGCCCGGAGTTTCGCGGTCCACTATGAGCTCCGTCGTGTTCCAGTCCCTTTCGCGCGGCAGGAGCACATAGGCTCCGGCATTCTCCAGCATAGGGAGCAGGAAGGGGAGAACGTAGCTCTGCGTATAGAGGTCTTCTACCGTCTCCATAAGCCGGCCGCGCTGCCACTCCCAGCGCATCAGGGATTGCTCGTAATAGTAGCCGTGACTCTGCCAGAGGGCGATATGGCGCTTCTGCAGGCCGCGGGTTACGGTATAGGGTTCGGACAGTCGCGTCACAAGCGGAACGCTCTCCTCTCGCCGGGCGGAAGTCTTCCTGATGTAATCCTTTACATAACTGTTATATGCATTGGAACCATAGATGTTTGAGACAAGCTCCTCTATGGTCTTTCCGTCGGTGCGGATGGTCACTTTACCCTTATAATCGAGATACTTCTCGGGGAGTGTAGCATCCACTATGGAGTATATCTTTTTGAGATGCCCCTGCCTCAGCGGGTACTCGCTGAGCGCGTTGTTGAAGATCAGGTTGAGTTTGCCTTCGGATACCGAGGCGCCGCTCACATGGATTTTCGTAACGACATAGGCATCTGCCGAAAGATATGAGGTAAGGGAGTCGCACATCGGTTGGAAGGCCGGAATAGGCCTTGGGGCGGCTGCGAGTTGAATGCAGGCTGCCGCAATGATGGTAATCAGCGTCAGCGTGCGTCTCATTATCGGCTGCTTTTCCGGAAAAGGGTTACGATGGCAATAATCGCCGATCCGATAGTAACGGCGGTGATGTTGGCGGAAAGATCCCAGGGATCGGAGGTTCGGTATGTAGTTATCTTGTCCTGCAGCAATTCGAACGTGAAGCAGAAGATGATGCCGGTGATGATGACGAACACGAGCGAGCGCCATCTGTTCTTGAAGAAAAATGCAGCCTGGGCGAAGAAGGGATATGGGAAGAACATCGCAAAGTGGATGACTTTGTCTATGGCGATGCCCCAGAGGGTGCGCGGCACTTTGAAGAATGCGGTAGGATGGCCGAAGCAGAGGTATGCCAGTACTCCCATATAGAGAATGAATACCGCTATGGATGTGATATGGCCGCTAGCGTTTCTTGACATAGTTACCTCTCTTTTTTTCCAGCCGCACGAAGTCGTCCTCGGCCTTGACTTTGTCGATTATTGTAGTGACAACCTTGTAAATCTCGCTGTCCTTGGAGTAATCCGCCCTGCAGATGAAATTCACGCGTTTCTGGCGCAGAAGCTTGTGGGCCGTGCCGGTCTGCTTGGCATTGCCCTCCTGGTATACGGCTATCGAGTTGCCTCCGAACATCTTGACTATCTTCATACAGGGGATGTCGGTGTCGCCGTCGCCGAGATAGATCATGTTGCTGAAGGGCACCGGTTTCTCGTCCTCTTTCTGACTCTCGTTGACCTTCTTGTTGTCGCTGATGTCCATGATGCCCTTGGCAATCTTGAACAGGAACTGCGTCTTGCCGGTGTAGTCCACAGCCACGGCGGGCCATACGGCTTTTCCGTTCGCGTCGTACCAGAAGGAGCAGGCGAAGATCTTCTTGAACTCGCCTGCGATGGGGGAACCCTCGATAAGCTCGGTCTGGCCGGAGGAGTTGATGTAGTGCTCGACATTGACTCCGCGGCTGGCGCCGTAGCTGTTGATGAGCGAGAACCACTCCTTTACCCCTTTGTGGAGCTTTATGTTGCGCCCGAAGGAGACGAAGGATTCGCGGGTGAGGGAGATTCCCACCTTCTCAGCCTCCTCGATCATAAGTTTCATGTAGGAGAGAATCGAGTTGACCTCCTGTCCCTGCGGATTCCGGTTGCTGAGCTCCCAGAATTCCTGCGGAGTCTTGCCGATGGCCTGTATGAAGCCGAACTCCTGCATGTTGCCGGGCGAGAGGGTCCCGTCGAAATCGTATATCAACGCTACCGTAGGTTTTTTGCGTACCATATTGAATGTTTAAGGATGCAAATATAGTAAGAAACTCTATTTTTCCGGCTCTTTGCGGTCGTGGATCCACATCTGGATGCTGTTGACTACGTTCTGGCATATGGAGTAGCAGGCGGGATAGACGGAGGCGAGGGGATGCAGGTACATATTCGCCATCCATATTCCGACAGCCGTATTTTTCTGGAACAGAAGCTGCCCGCCGGCTATCTTGTCGCCGTAGCGTCGGCCGATGGCCCTTCCGATGAAGAACTGTATGGGGCAGATGACTATGGCACAGGCTGCCAGGATGAGCATGCTGCCGAGATTTCCCCTGCCGTGCAGGAAGATGAAGTCGATGGTCTGCCCCAGGCTGATGGTCAGCACGATGGCCCACAGGTAGAAGGCGACTCCCTTGAACTCAGCAACCCTGGCGTTGACCTTCGGCAGGAGCAGCTGAAGCAGTAGGGCGGTGAAGAAGGGGAGAGCTATCATCGAGCCGATACGCCTGAGTATCGCCCAGAATGAGACGATGAAGGGAATGTCGCGCTGCTCTCCGACAAAGGAAAAGATTATCGGAGCGGCTACGGCGATGGCAAGGTTGCCGATTATCGTAAAGGTCGTGACCCGCTGGCGGTCGGCTCCGAGTATGGTGGATATGACCGCCACGGCGGCGGCAACCGGGCAGATTATGCCGACAAGGATGCCTTCGGCTATTATCCGGTTATGAAACAGGTTGATTACAAGGATGTAACAACTGACGGCGAACGCAATCTGGAAGAGCAGCAGCCAGAAATCCATCCACGCAGGGCGGAGCTTGCGCAGATCTACCGCGCAGAATGTGAGCAGCAGTATAGTGAAGATAATGTATGGTGAAGCCACTGCGGCAGCCCCGCAGATACGATGAAACACGACTCCCAGCAGCAGCGCTGCCGGGAGTACGTAACTTCTGTATTTGGTCAATCCCATTGCGTCAGGCCGCAGGTTCAGCTGTTTCTTCCGCTACGGGTTCTGCAGCGGAATCTGCATCGTCAACGGGCTGTTCGTCCGTGATAACCTCCTCGATGACAATCTCTTCCACTACGGGCTTCTGCCAGGGCAGGCGCTTGTTTACAATCCAGTATGCGGCGACAACAAGTACCAGCAGGAGGAGGCACCAGCGGATAATCTTCCTCCAGAGAGGGGTCTTCTTCCTGAAGGGATCCTTACCCTTGACCTTAGGATATTCCGCAAGGTGGGTGAGGGTGGAGCCGAACTGGGTATTGACCAGGACACGCGAGTTGATGGCCCAGCCGTTTGCGTTGAGCACAGGCGCCAGGTTGCGCTTGCGCAACTTGAGCCAGGCCAGGAGCATCGAAGGTCCGGAGATCAGCAGGATGATTGCTGCCACCAGTACGAAGAATCCCCACCAGGGCATCTTGATTATGCTGTCGAGCAGTCCCACGACGGCGTCGAGGATGAAGCCCAACGCCATGCCTATGGCTGCGAAGATGCCGGCGAACTTGGCGATGTCGAAGGCCTGTTTCTTGCCTGCGCCCTCTTCGGGCAGCTTGGCTCCGTCAGCCTTGGCTACGAGATCCTGGGTAGCCTTGTCGTCGCGCTCGGCAGCGCCCTTGCTGAGCTTGTCGGTGCACCACTTGCCGAACTTGCGGTATGGGGTCCAGAATGCCTGGGGCACGCTGATGGGGTTGTCCAATATCCTGGTGACCGTTGCGTCCCAGTCGTGGCCGTCGCGGTCATAGAAGATGGCGTTCTGACCAACGCTCAGGCTGCGGGTGTTGCCTTCGGTGACGATGCCTGCGATATCCATTTCTGCACCCTTGACCTTCGAGATGCAGTGGCAGTAGAGTATGAACATGCCGCTCTTGCCGGCCATGTCGCCATGGCGCGCCATATCGCTGACGCGTACGCAGAGGTCGAGGCAGCGCTCGTCGATGTAGAGTTTGCCGGACTGGAATACCGCCAGGCGCGATTCGTCGCGGGAGTAGAAATCCGAGAAGGTGACGAAGTTCTTCAGGAAGCGGAAGAAGTCGCGGTAGAGGTGGAGGAACTTGTCCACAGTCTTGATGGTCTCCGCCTCGGCCTTCTGGCTCTCGAGGAATTCATCCTCCTCCTTCTTGACCTGATCCTTCCAGCCTGCGTAGGTTGCCAGTTTGCCCTGGACAGCCTGCCAGTCGGCATCGGTGATGGCTTCGGCGCCGGGGTAGTCCTTGTCGAAGGCGATGGCCTTCAGGCGTGCGAAGTCGGCAGCCCATGCGGGATTGAGGACTGCGGAGAGGGAGAGTTCCTGTGTTCCGCTTACGCGGGCAAGGGGATAGGTCGCTATCTCGTCGATGCAGCCGGGAAGCTCCTTCTCGCTGATGGCGCCGATGCGCTCTGCGGAGACGTCGAGGGCCGCGGTGCTCTCGTTGTCATAAGCGGCCAGCCTGTTGCGCAGGAAGTAGTCGTCGATCTTGGCCTTCAGTTTGCCTGCGAGGCCGAGGGCCTCTTCGGTGTCGGCTCCGTAGGGGAGGACATCCTCGCCTGCGGCCTTGGCTTCTGCAGCTGCCTCGGCAAGGATTCCGAGGGCCTTGGCGGTGTCTGCCAATGAGACTGATTCGTGCTCCTCTCCCAACACTTTCAGGGTGTTGGCCATTCCCTCGAGAAGGGCCTTGCCGGCTTCCGTCTCGGGATTGATGGCTCCGGCAGTTATGAAATCCTCTCCGGGAAGGAGGGAATCGGGACTCCTGAGGGCTTCTGTGAGCCACTTCGATGCGGCTACTACCTCATTGACGTGAATGCGGCCGTCGCAGTTGGTGTCGAGATATGCGAGTGTGGTTTCGTCAAACTCGAAACCCGTTGTAGGACAGCTCAAGGCGGTCCACAGCTTCTGGTCGAGTTCGCCGAGACGGGCGATGTCCTCGCCGGTTTCGATGCTGACCCTGGTGATTCCGCCGACCTTGTTGAACTTCCAGTTGTACTTGTTGGATTTGGACTTGCTCATAGGTTTGTTATAACGGTTTTAGATTTATTTTCAACAATGTACAAATATACGATAATATTCCGATTAAATATACCTATATTTGCGTACCCGTAACAAGGTGGGTTTTTTATGAGAAATGGTTAAAATACTGTGCAAGAACACCGGTACGGCGAAGGAGTTCCAGGAAGGGACCTCGCTGCTCGAAGTTCTTCCTCATTTTGAAATCAAGAGTCCTTACCCCATCATCTCCGCGAAGGTGAACAATGTGTCGCAGGGACTCAAGTACAGGGCCTTCAACTCCAAGACGGTGGAGTTTCTGGATTACACCTCGTCCAGCGGTAAGCGGGTTTACTGCCGTTCCCTCTGTTTCCTCCTTGCCAAAGCCGCGGCCGATGCGTTTCCGGGCAGCCGCATCTATATAGAGCATTCCATCTCCAACGGATACTACTGCAACTTCCACAAGTCCGACGACTCGCCCTTCACCGAGAGCGACGTGGCCGCGATCCGCGCCCAGATGAAGTCGCTGGTGAGCCGGAATATCCCTTTCCACAGGCTTGAGGCTCCGGTGGAGGAGGCGGTCCGCATCTTCCGCGAGCAGCACAGCATCGACAAGGTCAAGCTCCTGGAGACCATAGGCCAGCCCTATACCGACTACTACATGCTCGACGGGATGGCCGATTACTACTACGGCCGCCTTGTCCCTTCGACCGGATACCTCAACGTTTGGGGCCTTGAACCCTACCACAACGGAATGCTGCTGAGGGTCCCGGACCGCGACAACCCCAGCATGCTGGCGCCCTTCGTGGACCAGCCCAAGACCTACGACATGTTCGCCGAGAACCTCAGGTGGAACATCATCATGAGACTCAACACCGTCGGCGACCTCAACCACGCCATCCAGGACGGAATGGGCAGCGAGCTTATCCAGGTTTCCGAGGCGCTCCAGGAGAAGAAGATAGTCCAGATTGCGGAGGAGATCGAGCGCCGCTACAACAGCGGGAATCCCCTGCGCCTGGTGCTGATTACAGGCCCCTCGAGCAGCGGCAAGACCACCTTCTGCAAGCGTCTCAGCGTACAGCTCAAGGCTTGCGGACTCCGCCCTCTTTCGGTCTCGACCGACGACTATTTCGTCAACAGGGTGGAAACACCCAAGCTCCCCGACGGCAGCTACGACTTCGACAATTTCGACACGGTGGACCACGACGCGCTCCAGGAGGACCTTGTCAAGCTCCTCAGGGGCGAAACTGTCCAGGTGCCCGAATACAACTTTGTTACGGGAATCCGCGAGTACAAAGGCAAGAAGCTCTCCCTCAAGCCGGGCAGCATCCTGCTGGTGGAGGGGATCCACGCCCTTAACCCCAGGCTCACCGACCGGATCCCCGAATCGGGCAAATACAGGATCTTCATATCGACCCTTACCAACATAGCGCTCGACAACCACAACTGGGTTCCCACCAGCGACAACCGCCTGCTCAGGCGCATCGTCCGCGATTACAACAAGGGCGCCTTCACCGCGTCGCAGACGATAAGCCAGTGGCCCAACGTCCGCAGGGCGGAGGAGACCTGGATATATCCCTATCAGGAGTGCGCCGACGTCATGTTCAATTCCGCCTACCTGGTGGAGTTCGCCGTCCTGCGTAACCATGCGGAGCCCATCCTCTCCAGCATTCCCAAGAATTGTCCGGAGTACAGCGAAGCGCACCGCCTTCTCAAGTTCATCCATTATTTCGTACCCGTCCCCGACAAGGAGATTCCCGCGACATCCCTTCTCCGCGAATTCGTGGGCGGCAGCAGTTTCGGTATATAGTAAATGCAAGAAAAAGACCTCATCATCAAATTGGACCATGTCTCGAAGGAGTTTGACGGCGTCAAGGTCCTCGACGACATAAGCCTCTACATCAAGAAGGGCGAATTCGTCACCTTCCTCGGTCCCTCCGGCTGCGGCAAGACCACCACCTTGCGCATTATCGCCGGTTTCACGAAGCCCGATTCGGGCAGTGTCTTCATGGACGGCAGGGACATCTCGGAAGTTCCTCCTTACCGCCGCCCGCTCAACACTGTGTTCCAGCGTTACGCGCTTTTCCCCCATCTGGATGTTTATGACAACGTGGCCTTCGGCCTCAAACTCCAGAAAGTCCCCGAAGAGGAGATTGAAAAGAGGGTGAAGCGCGTTCTTAAACTTGTGAGCATGTCCGACTATGAAGACCGCGACGTCGAGTCCCTCTCCGGCGGACAGCAGCAGCGCGTGGCGATCGCCCGTGCCCTCATAAACCAGCCTAAGGTGCTGCTGCTCGACGAGCCCCTCGCCGCGCTCGATTTAAAGATGCGCAAGGATATGCAGATCGAGCTCAAGGAGATGCACAGGAAGCTGGGAATCACCTTCATCTACGTGACCCACGACCAGGAAGAGGCGCTGACCCTCTCCGATACGATAGTGGTGATGAACGAGGGCCGGATCCAGCAGATTGGCACTCCGATCGACATCTACAACGAACCCGTCAACGCCTTCGTGGCCGACTTCATCGGAGAGAGCAACATCCTCAAGGCGAAGATGATCCGCGACAGGCGCGTAGCCTTCATAAAGCACGAATTCGACTGCGTGGACGAAGGATTCGAAGAGAACGAGAAAGTCCACGTCGTCGTCCGTCCGGAGGATATCTACTTTACCACCGACCCTGCGAAGTGCCAGTTCAAGGCCAAGGTCAACTCCTGCACCTTCAAGGGGGTACACTATGAGATGTGGGTCGATACCGATACCGGATACGAGCTCATGATCCAGGATTACGACCCCTACGAAGTGGGCTCCGAGGTGATGCTCTATATCGATCCCGACGACATCCAGGTCAT
>JAFZXU010000062.1 GCA_017616655.1 Bacteroidales bacterium | reverse complement strand
GCAGCCCGCATCGTTGAAGTACTCGCGCATCGTGGCCACGCTCTTGGCCCTCTTGATGAAGGTCTACTTGATCTGCGGATTGTCGATCAGGTCCACGTAGCGCATCCTGTAGCGGAGTTCGGGATCTGCGAAGGCGTCGAATACCTTGCCGTCCTGCTCCTTGACGATGGGAAGCACCTTGAGCGACTTGCTCAGCAGGGTGAGCTCCTTGGCGTGAACCGAGAGATGGCCCGTCTGGGTGATGAAGGCGAAGCCCTTGATTCCCACTATATCGCCGATGTCCAGGAGCTTCTTGAACACGGTGTTGTACATAGTCTTGTCCTCGCCGGGGCAGATCTCGTCGCGCTTGACATAGACTTGGATGCGGCCCTTCTCGTCCTGCAGTTCCATAAACGAGGCCGCGCCCATTATGCGGCGGCTCATTATCCTGCCGGCGATGACCACATCGTCGAAGTTGCCCTTCTCGGGATCGTACCCGTCCTTGATGGTCTGGGTATCGGTGTTGACTTTGTATTCAGCTGCGGGGTAGGGGTTGATGCCCAGTTCCCTGAGCGCGTTGAGCGAATTGCGTCGGTTGATTTCCTGTTCGTTGAGCTCCAGTTCCATAATCTTTCTTTTAGAGAAGGCAAAAATAATCTTTTTTTTACATACTTGGGCAATTTGTCGTATCTTTGCACGATATGACAGAGAGGAAATGGATAATTAAGGAGCAGGGCAACCCGGCAGCAGTCCGTCAGTTGTCCCAGGAGCTGGGAATCGATCCCGTGCTCTCCAACCTTCTTGTCCAGCGCGGAATCGACACCTTCGAGAAGGCCCGCGAGTTCTTCCGTCCCGACCTCTCGATGCTTCACGACCCCTTCCTGATGAAGGATATGGAGCAGGCTGTGGAGAGGCTCCACAAAGCAGTGGAAGGAAAGGAGCGCATAATGATCTACGGCGACTATGACGTGGACGGCACCACCGCCGTCTCGCTGGTCTATTCCTTCCTGAGGGAATTCACAACCCTCCTGGAGTATTACATTCCCGACCGTTACGACGAGGGCTACGGCCTCTCCTACAAGGGAATCGACTGCGCCCACGAGCTCAAGTGCACCCTGATCATCACTCTCGACTGCGGAATCAAGGCGGTCGAGAAGGTCAAGTATGCCAAGAGCCTCGGCATCGATGTCATAATCTGCGACCACCACCTGCCCGACGTGGAACTTCCCCCGGCAGTGGCGGTGCTCGACCCCAAGCGCGAGGACTGCAACTATCCTTTCGACGACCTCTCCGGCTGCGGAGTGGGCTTCAAGCTGGTGCAGGCCTATTCCCAGCGCTTCGGCATCCCCTTCGAGAGGATTCTTACACTGCTCGACCTTCTGGCCGTCAGTATCGCATCCGACCTCGTCTCGGTGACGGGTGAGAACCGCGTGCTGGCCCACTTCGGCCTTAAGCAGCTCAACGAGAATCCCCGCAAGGGCCTCAAGTCGATAATCAAGCTCTCCGGACTGGAGAAGCACGCTATAACGATTGACGAAATCGTCTTCAAGATCGGCCCGCGTATCAACGCCGCCGGCCGAATGGAGTCCGGACGTACCGCAGTGGATATGCTTACCGCCCGCGATGACGAGGATGCTCTCGAGATCGGCGAGGCAATCAACGCCCACAACGACGACCGCAAGAAGATCGACCGCAAGATCACCGAGCAGGCCCTCAAGATGGTTGAGGCGCTGCCCGATTTCAAGGACCGCAAATCGACCATCGTCTATAATCCAGAATGGCACAAAGGCGTTGTGGGAATCGTAGCTTCGCGCCTCGTCGAGGCCTACTACAGGCCTACGATAGTGCTCACCAAGTCGAACGGATTCATCACGGGTTCGGCCCGTTCCGTCTCCGGCTTCGACCTCTACGAGGCAATCGAATCGTGCGCCGATTTGCTGGAGAATTTCGGAGGCCACACATACGCCGCAGGCCTGACAATCAAGGAGGAGAATTTCGACGAGTTCTGCCGCCGCTTCGAGGCCTATGTGGCTGAGAAAATAGCGGCAGTGCAGCTGACTCCCGTCATCCAGATAGATTCATACCTGGATTTCAAGCAGATAACCCCCAAGTTCTTCCGCCTGCTCAAGTCGTTCCAGCCTTTCGGCCCCGGCAACCAGTCGCCGGTTTTCATCACCGAGAACGTATATGACAACGGCAACGGCCGCAAAGTGGGAGCCGCCGATTCGGGCGATCTGAAGCACCTGCGCCTCGAACTTATCCAGGAGGACGAGCCCTACCGCTACATTCCGGCCATCGCCTTCAACCTCTCCGACCACTTCGACCATATCCAGAACGGCAACCCGGTGGACATCTGCTACTCCATAGCCGAGAACTACTACCGCGGCATCGCCAACATCCAGCTCCGCGTCAAGGATATCAAGGACAAGGAGTCGATCTTCTAGGAGAACCGCTGTTTAGAAAAACAAGCCCCGGACCATCAAGGCCCGGGGCTTTCTTCATTAAGGCGTCAGCCTATTTCAGAAGTTCCTCCATCGTGGCGTAGATCTGCTCTCCGCGAAGGCCTCGCTTCACTATCGTGCCGTCGGGGCCGAAGAGGATCAGGTGGGGAATGGCGTTGAAGCCGTAGAGCTCACCGGGAACCTTCTGGGCGTCCATTATCTGGTTCCAGGGCATATCCAGTTTGGCTAGGGCGGCTTCGGTATCTTCACGCTTGTCGGAGACCGCGACGCTCACCACGTCGAACTTCTCGCCGTGGAATGCGTCGTACGCCTTCTTGATGTGGGGCATCTCAGCCTTGCAGGGGCCGCACCAGGAAGCCCAGTGGTCCACAAGGATAAACTTGCCCTTTCCTACATAGTCTGAAAGCTTCACGTCGGTGCCGTCAGGGTTTCCTCCGGGGACAGTGTAGTCGATGAAGGGCTTGCCCTCGCCTGTCTCTGCAAAGGCCTTTACCAGTGAATAGGGCTTGCTTACTAGAACGTGTTCCTTCATCTCTTTGGTGAGGAGGTCATAATGCTCCAGAAAGGCTTCCGGATCTACCATCGAGAGGTCGTTCATCACCATTGCGCCGAGGAGGTTGTCCTTGTTTGCACGGATCATCGAGTCGCAGATGGCAATCTTTTTCTCTTTCCAGGCCGCTTCGATATTATCCCATTCCGAGTTGAACTCTTCGGGGGTCAGGTTAGCCTTGCGGTCGGCGAGAGCCTGGCGGGCCTCCCTGCGCACCTTGTCGAAACTGTAGAATTCCTCGTTGTAGGTGTTTCCCTGATCTTCGAGGGGAGTGCCTTCGGTCGAGTATTCATCAATGTTTACCACAAGTGTGCCGGGCTCCAGGATGGCGCGTATACGCTTCCTTTCGCGGCCGATATAGGCGTAAACGGGCTTTGCAGTCTTGCCTGTGAAGGCGAACTTGCCGCCGCCCACGGTGGTGACGCCCAGGGTGTCACCACCGTCCGGTCCGTTAAGATCTATCAGGTAAACCTCGGTGCCGTCGTCGAGGGTAACCGTGCCGTCGATGTTGTATGTGCCGGTATGGCTGCAGGCTGCACAGAAGATGACAGCTCCGAGAATTGCTAGAATGCGTGCTTTCATTTTAGTATCTGTTCTGTTCGATTACACCGTCGCTGGCCACGATCTCGGTTTCGGGAATAGGGCAGGCGATCTTCGGATCATTCTTGCCAAGGGTGTATGTCTTGGTGACGCTCTTGTTGATGTTGTTGAGGTCGAAGTCGTAGAATGTCTTGGTAATGTCACCGACATCGTCGAACGAATCGGAATTGTAGTTGAGGCGGCGGATATCCCACAGGCGCTTTGCAAAAGGCATCTCGCGGCGGCGCTCCTCGAGGATCTTCTTCACGGCCTCCTCCTTGGAGGATGCGGTGAGGTTGATGACGCTTGCGGGAGCGCTCTTGTCCATACGGACGGCGCGCAGCCGGTTGACGGTCGCCATCGCTGCGGAGACATTGCCGGCACGGGCCTCGCATTCGGCCTTGATCAGCAGCATTTCAGGCGTGGTGGGGCCGCCGGGAAGACGGTCCTTCCAGAAGAAGACATACGCCGGAACGCGGGCGTCCATGCTCTTGACATAGCAGGAGTAATTAGGGATAAAGTGGTATTTGAATCGGAGGTCGTACGTCTGGTCATACAGGCTGGTCAGCGATTCGCTGGGCAGATACCACCAGTTGTGGTCCTCTTCCATGCGGAAGTACATGAATTCCTTCCACTCGAACATGAAGTCATTGACTTTTCCGTACCCGCTGTTGAAGGTGTAGGGGAGAAGGATGGTCTCCGTGCGGCCGCCTACGTTGACGGTTACTGGATTCATATAACTCATCTCCGTATTGTAGTCAACCAGGTCGCTATGTGCGGCGAGAGCCAAATCCGCATATTTCAATGCGTTGGTATAATCGTTCAGATAGAAATAGTACCGGGCTGCAAAGCCGTTGACGGCAGCCTTGCTGGCACGGAAACTTCTCCAGCGCTGGGTGCCGGGGATCTTCTCCAGCGGCGTGTCGATCTTGAGGGCCTCTGCCAGGTCGGCTTCGATGAAATCGTATGTCTCCTTGAGGGTGGCGCGCTTGAGCGGTTCGTCGAACTGGGTGGAGGTCTTCAGGACGAGCCCCTGTTTGTCTTCATTGCCGCTGATATAGGGCAGGCAATAAGTCTGTGCCAGGTACCAGAGATCGTAAGCGCGGATGAAACGGGCTTCGCGCTTGATGCTTTCACGCTCGCTGTCCGTCAACCCGCTGACCTTGTCGGCATTCTCGAGGATGGCGTTGGCATAGAAGATTTTCGTGTATTCGCTGCCCCAGGTCCAGTCTGACTGTTTGGGAACGAGATCCGTATTCCACGTAGCGTAGCACAAGATGGACGGCAGATAGACGTCGCAGTAGTTGGAGCCCGTAATGGCGTAGGTGGCGGTGGAGCACTCCAGGTCGTCAGTGCCGTTGATCATCCAGGGACTGTATGCAAGATAGAAATTATTGTAGTTGTTGAGCAGGGCGTAGAGATGCTCACCCGTTTCGATGACTACGGTCGTACTCTTGCTGGGCTTGACATCCAGGAACTTGTCCACGCATCCGCTCATCAGAAGGGATGCGGTCAATAATGCTGAGAGTATAAATATCTTTTTCATGACTCGTCGTGTTTAGAAGGTGAAGTTGACTCCAAGCGTACCGGATGCCACGGGACGGACGTTTCCGAGCGGGAATTCCGGATCTTCGTGGTACTTGTTGAAGGTAAGGAGGGCGAGGTTGTTGCCCTTCAGATAGACCGACAGCCCGCCGATACCGAGCCGGTTGACCACGGTTGCAGGGAGACGGTATGACAGGGTTATTTCCTGCAGCCTGAACCAGGTAGCGCTCTCTACGGCGTAAGTCATATAGTAGGTGTAGTTGGGCCACCAGTTCATATCCTTTGAAATATTGGAGGCCAAGGGAAGGTCGCAGTATTCCTTGGATGCGAAGGGGAAGTATTTATCTCCCTTCTGGCTGAGGACTTCTGCCATATCAAGGTTCGGGAGCAGTTTCGGCATCAGAGAGTAGTTGAAAGACAGCCTGCGGAACTTGTGCCCGAATTTTCCGGTAATCAGGAAGGAGAGGTCGAAGTTGCCGTAGCTGAGGGTGTTGGAGAAACTCATATTCCAAGGTGCCACCGAAGTGCCGGCATTGATCATATATTCGCTCCAGTCTCCTGTCTGGTTCTGGACCGGTGCCACCTTCTTGTCGCCTTGCATGACGGAAGGGTAATATGCGGGATTCGCCTCCGTTCCGGTGTTGATCATTCCGCCGTACTCGTAAGACCAAAGGGTGAAGGCGTTGTAGCCCGCCCTGTAGATATCCTCCTGATTCCTCTGTCCGGAAAGCTGGAAACCGGTATAGGAGGTGCGGACCAGCTTGTCGATGCGGTTGAAGTTGTAAGCGAGCATCAAGGCGCTCCGCCAGCTGAATTCTCCCCATTTCTGGAAGGTTCCGAGTTCCAGCTCGAAACCGCGGTTGGTCATCTCGGCGGCATTGATCTTATTTGAACTTGCGCCAGTTGCGGCAGGCAGGTTGACAGTGGCCAGCAGGTCGCGTCCCTTCTTGTTGTAGATATCCAGTTTGCCGGAGAGGGCACCGCCCCAGAGATCGAAGTCGATTCCGAGATCGATCGTTCCGGTCCGCTCCCAACGCATCGAAGTGTTTCCGTAACTGCTGAAGGAAGCGTTATGCTCCTGAGTCAGGACATCCGTAGAGGTGTTGTAGGAAAGGACGGGCCAGACGGAAGTCGAGCGGTCCACATTACCGTTGTAACCGTAGGTCAGGCGGAAGGCGAGATAATCGACGCCGTCAACGTCCAGGAAGTCTTCCTTCGATGCGATCCATTTGGCTCCGACGCTCCAGAAGGGGGCGTAGCGGTACTTGGGATCGTCAGTGATGAAGTTGGAGGCGTCTGTACGTGCCGATGCCGAGAGGGTGTACTTGCCGTCAAGGGTATAGGCGGCATTTGCGTAGGCCGAGAAGTAGCGGTCGTGCGTAAATGTGTAGCTGTTAACGTAGCTGGAGAAGGTCGAGTTGCTGTTGAAGTAATTCTTATACGAGAAGGCTGATCCGAGGAACTTGCCGACCGCCAGGGTCTCGTCATTGTAGCCGTAGGTCATCGGATTCGTCACACCTGCCACGGCCCGGTCGGAGATTTCGGCACCGGCGATGAAGGTCACCTGATGACGGTCTGCGAAAGTCCGGTCGAAGTTGAACTGGTTGCGCCAGTCGTATGCCGAGGTGTAAGTGCGGTTCTGGCGCAGGATGCTTCCCTTGGGCAGGTTGGCGGTCACGGCGCCGGTAGCGGTCTTGTCGCTGGTGGCGGCGATATTGACCGTAGAACGGACATACCAGGTGGATTCGTCATCTACCCTGCGGTAATCCGTATTGAGCATCTCGTACTGGACCTTGCTCTCGAAGTTGATGCCCGGGGCCAGTTTGAACTTCAGGCCTCCCTGGATGCGGGCGTCAAGCGTCTTGGTGGTATTGTTGCGGCCGCGCATCTCCTGCACAGGGTTGAATCCCCAGTCCTGATACGGGAATGCCTGCCAGTTGAAATAGCGACGGATGTTGGGCGTATAGAAGTAACGCTCATTGTACGGATTGTCATAGGAACGGATGACATCGGTGTAGTTGCCCTGCTCGTCGAAGAAAAGTTCGAACTCGGGACCCAAGAAGCTCTGGCCGTTGGTACGGGCCACGTTGTAGTAGATGGCACCGTTGATGTTGAGATCCAGCCACTTGTAAATATTAACCGTGGTATTGGAGTTGAAGGAATACTTGTCGTAGTTGTTGCCCTGCAGGTAGCGCTGTCCGCCTTCGTAGAGGGCGGAAACATTGGTGCTGATATTCTCACCGCTGTGGGCAATGGTCAGGTTATACTGCTGGGTGAAGGGATTTGCGAGCAGGTAGTCATTTATTTGCTGCTTGTTGCTCTGGGTGCGGATTCTTGCGATGTAGCTCTGGAGTTCGCTGTCGGAGACATATCCCAGACGGTTCTCGTTGAGCATCACGAAGAGGTTGGAGTAGGAGTTGTAGTTGAACCGGATGTTGTTGTTGGCATTACCGTCTCCGATAAGGGCCATGTAGCCGAACTGCTGGTTCTGGAACTGGTAGATCTGCCAGTCGATAAGCTCTTCGTTGGATGCGTTGGCGCTCCAGTAATCGTTGTCGATCTTCGGGGAGGCCTTCCACATAGTGTTGAAGGTGACCACCGTCTTGCCCTTGTCTGCACCGGCAGCCTTGCCGTTCTTGGTGGTGACGACTATGACGCCGTTGGCTG
Organism: Bacteroidales bacterium; assembly: GCA_017616655.1. Taxonomy (GTDB): domain Bacteria; phylum Bacteroidota; class Bacteroidia; order Bacteroidales; family UBA932; genus Cacconaster. The sequence continues at coordinate 783 of JAFZXU010000062.1, read as the reverse complement.
CCTTGGCACCCCAGATGGAAGCGGCAGCTGCGTCCTTGAGGACGGTGATGCTCTCGATGGTGTTGGGGTTGAGGCTGCTGATGGGAGCCTCGATGGGGAATCCGTCCACGATCAGCAGAGGATCCTTATTGGATGCCACGAGGGTCGAGAGACCTCGGATCTGGAAGGTGATGTCGCCATTTGCATCGGTGGTTGCCGCAAGTCCGGCAGCGGAACCGACGAGTCGCTCGGCGATGTTGGACGAAGGCACTGCGAGGTGCTGGGACTCAACCTTGTCGAATGAACCCGTGGCACGCTCTTTTGCGATCGTCTGGTAACCGGTGACGACCACCTCGTCGAGGGCGAGCTTGCTTGCAGTCATTGTCAGATCCAATCTCGTGCGGCCTGCCACGGGAACGGAGAGATTGTCCATTCCGAGGAAGCTGATGTCGAGGACTGCGTTCTGGAGATCCTTGACGGCGATTTCGAATTCGCCGTTGCCGTCCGTGACGGCATAGGTCTTCTCTGCGAGATTCTGGACTGCGGCTCCCGCCACGGGAATGCCGTCGCCGTCCAGCACACGGCCCTTAACGGTCTGCTTGTCAGCCCTTCCCTGCGCCATTACCGTTGCCGGTGCAAACTGCAGTAACATGACAAGAAGCAGGACCAGTTTCAGCGGTCGTGCTGTCAAGTAGTTTTTAATTCTCATAGTAATGCTATTTGGTTATTTGGTAGGTCTAATCTAATTCACAAATCTAATAAAAACGATGCAAATAACCAAATACTTATTATTATTATTATTAT
>JAFZXU010000005.1 GCA_017616655.1 Bacteroidales bacterium | reverse complement strand
GCAATCTTCTGGACTGCCATGCGGTCCTTTCCGAGAACGGCGCCGGTCAGGCCGTAAGGGGAGGTGGTGTCGCAGAGCTCGACCGCCTTGTTGAGGTCCTTGTCGTCATATACATAGACGGTGAGGACGGGGCCGAAGATCTCCTCTTCCATGCTCTTGAAGTGGGGATTCGTGGTCTCGATGACGGTAGGCTCCACGAAGTAGCCGACCTTCTTGTCGCACTTGCCGCCCACAACAACCTTGGCTTCCTTCGACTCCTTGGCGTACTTGATGTAGGATGCGATATTGTCGAACGAAGTCTCGTCGATGACTGCGTTGATGAAGTTCTGAGGGTCGCATACGTCGCCCATCTTTACCTCCTTGGCGAACTCCTTGATGCCTGCGAGTATCTCCTTCCAGAGCGACTTGGGAGCGTACATACGGCTCGCTGCGGAGCACTTCTGGCCCTGATACTCGAATGCGCCGCAGAATGCTGCGACAGCAACGTCCTTCGGGTCAGCCGAAGGGTGTACGAAGATAAAGTCCTTGCCGCCGGTCTCGCCTACGAGGCGCGGATAGCTGATGTACCTGTCGAGGTTCTCGCCGACCTGCTTCCAGAGGGTGTTGAAGGTTGCGGAGGAGCCGGTGAAGTGTACGCCTGCAAGGTACTTGGACGCGAAGATCTCCTTGCCGATGACGGAACCCTGGCCGGGGATGAAGTTGACCACGCCGTCGGGAAGGCCCGCCTCCTTGTATATCTGCATCAGATAGTAGTTGGAGAGGATGGCGGTGGTGGAAGGCTTCCATACTGTGACGTTACCCATCAGTACGGGCGACATGTTGAGGTTGGAAGCGATGGAGGTGAAGTTGAACGGGGTGAGGGCGAATACGAAGCCTTCGAGGGCGCGGTATTCTACCGTATTGATCTGTCCCTTTGCGCTCTTGGGCTGGAAACCGTAGATTTCCGAAGCGAAATGGGCGTTGTAACGGAGGAAGTCGATCAGCTCGCAGACTCCGTCGATCTCAGCCTGATATATGTTCTTGCTCTGTCCCAGCATCAGCGAAGCGCTCATCAGCGCGCGGTACTTAGTGGAGATGAGCTCGGCGACCTTCATCAGGATGGAAGCGCGGATGGTCCAGTCGGTTTCGCACCACTCCTTGCGCGCCTTCATTGCGGCGTCGATTGCCATCTTGACCTCCTTGGGGCCTGCCTTGTGGTAGGTGGCCAGCACGTGATGGTGGTCGTGGGGCATCACCACCTTGCCGATGTTGCCCGTGCGGACCTCTTTGCCGCCGATGATCAGCGGGATGTCGAGTTCTATGGATTTCTGCCTTTTGAGCTCTTTTTCCAGCGCCACGCGCTCGGGCGACCCTTCGAGATAGGTCAGAACCGGCTCATTCGTGGGCATCGGGAATGAATAAATAGCGTCTTTCATATAAAAATGTATAGATGGTTTAAAATTGTTTTCAACAATCCGCTAAAATACGAAAAAATCTACCGCTTTATATCATTTTCGTTTTTTTGTTTACAACGATGCGGCCCTCTATAGGCGCAGTTGATGTTTCTCTGAAAACCTGTGCCACCCTCGGCAATAATGTTTGTTTAATGTTTGCAAAAGTGTTGTCGGCGGGGTGATTTTAGATGAAAAAAAGACTAAATTTGCATAACCAAATCATTTGCTCCGATGATTATCAAACAAGCTGTTTTCGCAGGCAGCAGCGAACATCTCAAGGACAGGCCGGCGGCCCGTCTTCCGGAATTCGCCTTCATCGGACGCTCTAACGTAGGTAAATCCTCACTCATCAACTGCCTCTGCAACAACGGTAAACTCGCCCATACCTCGGCTACGCCCGGCAAGACGCAGCTCGTAAACCACTTCCTGATAAACGACAGCTGGTACCTCGTGGACCTTCCCGGCTACGGCTACGCCAAGATGGGAAAGGCCGGACGCGAGAAGCTCTCTGCAATGATACGCGAATACGTATTGGGCTCGCCGGAGATGGTCCTGCTCTTCGTGCTTCTAGACTCGCGCCACGACCTGCAGAAGATAGACCTCGAATTCCTCACTACGCTGGGGGAGGAGGGGGTGCCCTTCGCCATCATCTATACGAAATGCGACAAATCCGGCGCCGTGGCACTCGAAACCCAGCTTGCAAAGAACAACGCCGGACTGCTCGAATACTGGGAGGAACTGCCGCCAGTATTCCGCAGTTCCTCCAAGGACGGCACCGGAAGGGAGGAGATACTGGCATATATCGAGACGGTGCTCAAGAGCTTGTAAACCTATACTTAACCGATTAATATACTGCATTATGTCATTCGTACAGGAGCCTCACAAACACAACCTGAAAATCTTCGCCGGCAGGGAATCCAAGTACCTTGCCGAGAAGATCTGCGCCTCGCTCGGAGTCGAGCTCGGCCAGTCTGAGTTAGTCCAGTTCAGCGACGGTGAATTCCAGCCCTCGTATATGGAAAGCGTCCGCGGCGCAATGGTTTACATCGTACAATCCACTTTCCCGCCCTCCGACAACCTTATGGAGCTCCTGCTGATGATCGATGCTGCAAAAAGGGCTTCCGCACACAAGGTTACGGCAGTCATTCCCTACTTCGGCTGGGCCCGCCAGGACCGCAAGGACCAGCCACGCGTCCCCATCGGAGCCAAGGTGGTCGCCAACCTGCTGATGGCTGCGGGCTGCGACCGCGTAATGACCATGGACCTTCACGCCGACCAGATTCAGGGCTTCTTCGACATTCCCGTGGATCATCTCTACGCCAGCACCCTGCTGGTCAAGTTCATCAGGGATTTGAACCTCGACAACCTGGCGATCGCTTCTCCGGATATGGGCGGCGCGAAGAGGGCCAATGCATACGCCAAGAGGCTCGACGCATCGATGATAATCTGCCACAAGTCCCGTGCAAGGGCCAATGTCGTGGGCTCGATGACCGCGATCGGCGACGTCGAAGACAAGAATGTCATAATCGTGGACGACATGGTAGATACCGCGGGTACCATCACCACCTGCGCCGACATGCTTATGGCGAAGGGAGCCAGGAGCGTCCGCGCCCTCTGCACCCACCCTGTCCTTTCCGGCAAGGCTTACGAACGCATAGCCGACTCTGCAATCGAGCAGTTCGTCATCACCGACACCATTCCGCTCAAGGAGGACCCTTCAGTCGATAAATCCAAATTCACCATTGTGACCGTAGCCGACCTCTTCGCCGACATCATTGCCAAGGTTTACAACTTCTCGCCAATCAGTTCGACATTCATCTATTGATATGATACTCCAACCCAATATACCGATCGAGGAGGCCCACAGCCTCCTCGTTTCGAAAATCAAGGCCTATTTCGAAGGCTGCGGAATGAAGCGCGCGGTCGTGGGGCTCTCAGGCGGAATCGACTCCGCGGTGGTATTCGCCCTCGCCTGCGAGGCCCTCGGAGCGGAAAATGTCCACGGAGTACTGATGCCCTCCGGCTTCTCGACCTCCCACTCAGTCAAAGATGCGGAGGATCTGGCCCGCAACTGCGGCGCCTCCTACGACATCGTTCCCATCGGCGGCATCTACGACAAATTCATCGAGGAACTCGCTCCGCTCTTCGCCGACGGGCAGTGGAGCGTGACGCAGGAGAACATCCAGGCCCGTACCAGGGCAGTCATCCTGATGGCCTACTCCAACAAGCGTGGCGCCCTGGTGCTCAATACCTCCAACAAGAGCGAGCTCTTCATGGGCTACGGCACCCTCTACGGCGACCTCGCGGGGGCTATGATGGTAATCGCAGACCTTTACAAATTGCAGGTCTATGAGCTTGCGCGCCATATCAACCGCGAAAGGGAGATAATTCCCGAGTCCACTATGACCAAGGCCCCTTCGGCCGAACTCAAGCCCGGCCAGAAGGATACCGACTCGCTTCCGCCCTATGAGGTGCTGGACCCCATACTTCACGCCCTCCACGAAGAGGGGCGCGATCCGGAAGAGGTCATCGCCTCCGGAGCGGACCGCGCAACTGTGGAGCGGATTCTGCGGCTCAAGGCCGCTTCCGCATTCAAGGTGATGCAGATTCCGCCTATGCTCAAGGTGGGCGAGCATCCTATTGCACCGGAATTCAAGTGCCTGTGATACTGACTCTTGTCATAGCTGCGGCAGTGCTGATGCTGGCCGTCCTCGCAATGGGGGCGGCAGTGTTTTTCCGTCGTTCGTGCAAAAAGAAAAAGGCAGGCGAAAACGCCTGCCCTGAAGGTGGTTGCGAAGGCTGCGCCTTCTACTCTTCGACATCCTCCGCGCGCTCGTGAAGCACAGCCTTGCGGAGTTCGAAATTCTGACCCAGATACTTCTTGCGGACCTCGGGATTGTTGGCCAGCTGCTCTGCCGTGCCGCTCTCGAGGATCGATCCTTCGTACAGCAGGTAGGCGCGGTCGGTAATCGCCAGCGTCTCGTGGACGTTGTGGTCGGTGATGATGATGCCGATGTTCTTGGTCTTGAGCTTGGCGATGATGTGCTGGATATCCTCCACCGCGATGGGGTCCACACCTGCGAACGGCTCGTCGAGAAGGATGAACTTGGGGTTGATGGCGAGGGCGCGCGCAATCTCGCAGCGGCGGCGCTCACCTCCGGAGAGCATAACGCCGTGGCTCTTCCGGACCTTGTGGAGACCGAACTCGTCAATCAGGGCCTCCAGCCTCTGACTGCGGTATTCCTTGTCGAATCCCGCCATCTCCATGACGGACATTATGTTGTCCTCGACGCTCATCGTGCGGAAGACAGAGGCCTCCTGTGCCAGATATCCGATTCCCATCTGGGCGCGGCGGTACATAGGCATCTTGGTGATGTTGGTGTCATCCAGGAAGATGTCGCCGGCATTGGGTTTGATAAGGCCGGTAATCATATAGAAAGAGGTGGTCTTGCCGGCTCCGTTGGGGCCCAGCAGACCCACGATTTCGCCTTGTTCGACTTCGATGGAAACGCCTTTCACGACGGTGCGTTTGCCATATTTCTTGACCAGGTCAGTACAGTAGAGTTTCATCTTTTGTCTTCACCGGGCGGCGTCAGTTGACCTCCAGCCCGAAATCGTTCTTTAAGTTCCTGAACTCCTCGGAATTCTTCGTAAGGTATTCGTCCCTGTCGGAGGGCATGTAGAGCCTTGCCGCGGAGTTGTTTTCCTTTATTTCAGCCACATCTATGAAGAGGCGTATGTCATCCCTGCCAAGTTCGTGCCGAAGAGTCTCTTCCATCCTGATGCGGCGGTTCTTGTCTATCCACTCCTTCTGGGCGGCATTCTTCACTTCGAAGTGGATTTCCATGCTGTCGGGATCGAAGTGAGGGACCGAACTGGTGAGGGCTGCCTTCAGGTTGGTGCCCGGCTCGGCGTCGGCAAGTTTTCTCCACGCCTCGATGACAGATTCGCCGCTTACCGAAATCGGCATTTCGGCTGCGGTGGTGACACCTCCGGCGGCGAGCACGCCTCTCAGGCCTGCTCCTTTTGCCGGAGTGTCGGCCTTGAGCATCATATCCTTGATGGACATTCCAGGGGCTACGGCAGTCCTCTTCAGGGGCTCGAAAATAGGCGCAGGCTCACTCTGCGCGGGCTGCGCTGGCTGCACGGGCTTTTCGGGCTGCTGCGGGGCAGGTGCCGGCTGGGCCGGTTCTGCGACCTGTACGGGGGTTCCGTTGCCGGAGAAGGCGGCCGCTGCGGCGGGAACAAGGCGGCAGAGCTTCATCAGTGCGAACTCTATCAGGAGCCGCTGGTTGCCGCTCTGCTTGTACTGCGCCTCGCAGGCTGTGGTAACGTTGAGGGCCTCGAAAAGGAAGTCCGTAGGACACTTCCGGGCCGTTTCGCGGTAATTCTTCGCCACGGTGGGGGCTATCTCCAGAAGGCTCTGGGAGGCGCCGTTGCGGCATACCAGAAGGTCGCGGAAGTGGGTGCTCAGACCCGATATGAAGTGGAGCGCGTTGAATCCGCGCGAAAGGATTTCGTCGAAGGTGAGCAGGGCGGTGGCGTAATCCCCCTGCAGGAAGCAGTCGGTCAGCTTGAAGTAGTAGGCGTAATCCAGGACGTTCAGGTTCTTGATGACCTGCTCGTAGGTGATTTCCTTTCCGCAGAAGGCCACCATCTGGTCGAAGAGGGTGAGGGCGTCGCGCATGGCGCCGTCAGCCTTCTGGGCTATGATGTGCATGGCGTCCTCACTGATCGTAATGCCTTCGCATTCAGCGATGTGACGCAGGTTCTTCACTATGTCCTCGATTCCGATGCGGTTGAAGTCGTAGGTCTGGCAGCGGGAGAGGATGGTGGGGAGGATCTTGTGCTTCTCGGTGGTGGCGAGGATGAAGATGGCGTGTGCCGGGGGCTCTTCGAGCGTCTTGAGGAAGGCGTTGAAGGCGGCCTGGGAAAGCATGTGGACCTCGTCGATGATATAGACGCTGTACTTGCCCACCTGCGGCGGGATGCGCACCTTGTCGGTCAGGGCGCGGATGTCGTCAACCGAGTTGTTGGATGCGGCATCCAGCTCGTGGATGCTGTAGGAACGCCCTTCCGCGAAGGAGCGGCAGCTCTCGCACTCCCCGCACGGTTCCATGTCCGCGGAGGGGTTGGAGCAGTTGATGGTCTTGGCGAAGATGCGCGCCGCGCTGGTCTTGCCCACTCCGCGCGGACCGCAGAAGAGGTAGGCGTGCGCCAGCTGGTTCCTGAGGATGGAATTCTTCAGCGTCCTGGCGATATTCTCCTGGCCGATAAGCGTCTCGAAGCTGTTGGGCCTGTACTTGCGTGCTGATACTATGAACTGTCCCATAATTGTACAAAAGTAAGAATAAAAAACATAAATTTGCAGTATTGAGTTATGAATGATCTCGAAAAATACGTCATCTCCCATTCGACCCCGAGGAAAGAGGCTCTGGAGTGGATCGTGCGCCAGACCCATCTGCGTACGAAGTTTCCCCACATGCTGGCAGGATTCGAGGCGGGGAAGCTGTTGGAGACCTTCTCGATGATGCTTCGTCCGCGCCGCATCCTGGAGCTGGGCACCTTCACCGGATACTCCTCGGTCTGCCTCGCGGCGGGCCTTCCGGAGGAGGGGCGGCTCGATGCCGTGGAGATCAATGACGAGCTGGAGGATGTCATCCGCGAAGGGTACCGGATGGCGGGGATAGAGGGGAAGGTGAGGCTCCTTTTCGGTGACTGTAAAACTGTAATCCCTTCTCTTGAAGAGGTTTACGATCTGGTATACATAGACGCCAACAAGCGCGAGTACCCGGAGTATCTCTCCTTGATAATGGGGGATTCCCCCGTAGGCGGCGCTCCGAAGGTCCGTTCCGGCAGTTGGATAATTGCCGATAACGTGCTTTGGGATGGCAAGATCCTGGGCGACAGCCCCAAAGGCGACCCGCAGTCGCGCGGTATAGCTTCTTTCAACGACCTGGTCGCGGCCGACCCGAGACTTGAGAATTTCATACTCCCGCTTCGTGACGGATTAAACACAGCAAGGGTATTATGAGTGCGACGGAGGAGAATAGGCGGATTCTCGGGCTTCGGGAACTGCTCGGAAAAGTGAAGGAACATATCGAGGAGGGGTTCCCCGAGCCGGTATGGGTGCGTGCGGAGATCAGCGAGGTGAAGAACCACCCTTCAGGCCACTGCTACCTTACCCTGACCGAGTCCGACGGCGGCCTCACCGCAAAGGTCTCCGCCGTCATCTGGGCCTCCTCCTACCGGATGCTCCGCCCCTTCTTCGTAAGTGAAACAGGGGAGGAACTGCAGGTGGGCATGAACCTGCTTGTGCGCGCCCAGGTGCAGTTTTCTGAACTCTATTCTTTCTCCCTGGTAATCACCGATATAGACCCTTCGTTCACCATCGGCGAACTGGAACGGCAGCGCCGCCGGACCATAGCGCGGCTTACCGAAGAGGGGATGATGGATATGAATTCCACCCTGTCGCTGCCGATGGTTCCGCTGCGTTTCGCCGTCATTTCGGCCGATACCGCGGCGGGGTACCGCGACTTCATGCACCATCTGCACGACAACGAATACGGCTTCCGTTTCCATACGGAACTGTTCCCCGCCGCTATGCAGGGCTCGGAGGCCCCCGCAAGGATAATGGAGGCGATGGATGCGGTGGCCGGACGCCTGGATGAATTCGATGCCCTGCTGATACTGCGCGGCGGAGGAGGAGCGATGGATTTGGTCTGCTTCGACGACTACGACCTCGCCGTCAACGTGGCCCAGTTCCCCCTCCCGGTGCTCACCGGCATCGGACACGACCACGATTACCACGTGATAGACATGGTGGCCTATGCCAACGTCAAGACCCCTACGGCCCTGGCCGATTATCTGGTAGATCTCATTGCAGAAGAGGATCTTCAGGTAGAGAATCTTGCTTCGAGGCTCCATCTGGCGGTACGCGGCAAGGCCTCTTCCGAGGAGGCCCGATTCGACAACTTCATGCTCAGGATAGACGCCGCCTGCCGCAGACGCTTCGCAGACGAACTGGCCGCCCTTGACAGGCTGGAACTCAGAGCACAGGCCGCCGACCCTGCGAAAACCCTGGAGAAAGGCTATTCGATAGTCCTGAAAAACGGCCGCAGGGTGGACTCTGCCGCCTCTTTCGTCCCCGGCGAGAGCCTCACCCTGATGATGCGCGACGCCCTGGTCGAGGTCACTGTAAATGAAATAAAAAACAATAAATAGCAATGGAAGAGAAGGAGCTGAAATACGAAGAGGTCTTCGGGGAGCTGGAAAAGCTCGTGGAGAAGATTGAGGATCCCGCCAGGGACCTCGCATCCCTCCGCGCCGACATCGAGAAGGCCCTCGGGATGATCAAATGGTGCCGCGACTATGTGCGGGGCAACGCCGGGGAAATAGATAAACTGATGAAACGATGGCAGTAGTCGCTACCGGCTTCTTCGACGGAGTCCATCTCGGGCATCGCGCCGTCCTCGACAGGATGGTCACCGAGGCGCGCAACAGGGGCACCGAATCGGTTGTGGTCACCTTCTGGCCCCATCCGCGCAACGTCCTCCAGCAGGACGCCGATACTTTGCGCCTGCTCAACTCGCTTTCCGAAAAGCGGGCGTTATGCCTGGCTGCCGGAGCCGACTGCTTCGAGGTGCTGCCCTTCAGCCGCGACTTCGCACGCCTTACCGCCGAGGGCTTCGTCAGGGAATACCTCAGGAACAGATTTGACGCCGACACCCTCGTCCTGGGGCACGACCACCGTCTGGGCTGCGATCCCTTCCCGAACCCCGAAGCCATGGCCAAGGCGCTTCGCAGCGCCGGCGTGGAACCCGTTTTCGTGGACGACTGCACTGCCCCGGGCGGACGCAACGTGAGTTCCACCCTCATCCGCAGGCTCCTTGCGGAGGGAAAGGTCAGCGACGCCGCATCCCTGCTCGGATATGGCTATCCCCTGACCGGAGTCGTGGTGGCGGGGGCGAAGATAGGCAGGAAGATAGGCTATCCCACCGCCAACATGTCGCTTTACGAGCCGCTGAAACTTATTCCGGCAGGAGGGGTATATATAGTGCGTGCCGAGGTCCTGGGGCGTACCTTCCGCGGCATCTGCAACATCGGCCACAGGCCTACTCTCGACGACGGCAGGGGCCGGACCATCGAGACCCATCTGCTCGATTTCAACGAGGACATATACGGACTGGATATAACGGTGACCTTCCTCGAACGTCTCCGGGATGAGCAGAAGTTCGCCTCCCTGAAGGAACTTTCGCTACAGCTGGCCGAAGATGAGAAGGCCGCCCGAAACTTCGACGGGTATTGATATTGATTTTTTTTGTATATTTGCACCCGTAATTACTATGGTTTTTTTGAAAGGGTCCCGTCCGCCGGGATTCTTTCTAATTTTTATACTTATGGCAGAAATTGTATATGTAACCCAGGAAGGGTTGGACAATTTGAGGGACGAACTCAGCAGACTCATCGCACAGCGTCCCGTGATATCGGCGCAAATTGCGGAGGCGCGCGACAAGGGCGACCTATCCGAGAATGCGGAGTATGACGCAGCGCGCGAGGCGCAGGGGCTTCTCGAGCTCAAGATATCCAAACTCCAGGAGAAACTTATCAACGCCAAGGTCATCGACGAGTCGAAGATCAATACCGACGTCATCCAGATGCTCAACAAGGTTACCCTCAAGAACCTCCTCAAGAATACGGTGGTGGAATACACCCTCGTGGGCGAGAGCGAGGCCAACTTCAAGGAGGGCAAGCTCGCCGCCACCACACCCATCGGAAAGGCTCTCATGGGGCGTAAGAAAGGCGACATAGTCGAGGTCAACGTCCCCGCCGGCCTCCTGAAATTCGAAGTTCTGGACATTTCTATCTAAACCGCCATGGCATCGATATTCACCAAGATAGTCAAGGGAGAGATTCCCTCTTACAAAGTGGCCGAGAACGACCTCTGCTACGCATTCCTCGACATCAGTCCGCTGGCCGAGGGCCATACTCTCGTAATCCCCAAGAAGGAGGTCGACTACCTCTTCGACCTGGATTATCCTACCTATGCGGCGCTGACCGCATTTGCCCGCAAGGTGGCGAAGGCCCAGAAGAAGGCCATCCCCTGCAAGCGCATTGGAGTGGCGGTTCTCGGAATGGAGGTGCCCCATGCACATATCCACCTGGTTCCCCTCCAGAGTGAGGCGGATCTCGATTTCCGCAAGAAGAAACTCACCCTTGCCCATGAAAGGTTCAAGGAGATAGCAGGCGCAATCGCCGCAGAATTCGAAAAGCTGTAAAAGGATGAAAAGAGTTGTAATACTGGCACTTGCCCTGGTTCTGACGTTCTCCTGCGCGAAGACTCCCACCGCTATGCTCTCCGGTACTGCCGAAGGGCTCTCCGACACCTGCCTGGTCCTGCAGAGGCTCGATCTCAACAGCCTCGTCCAAGTCGATACCCTGACATTGGGAACGGAAGGCGCTTTCAACTATAAGGTTGAACTGCCAGGCGAGACTCCCACTTTCTACTATCTTTACGACGGTGAACGTCAGGCTGCGGCGCTGGTGCTGCTGCCGGGCGACAAGGTCACCGTCAAGGTCGGTGCGTACGACTATGAAGTGGAGGGCTCCGAAGAATCCGCACTCCTCAAGCAGATTGACGAAGCATTCTATGCCGCAAGGGTCGATATGGAGCGTTATGCCGACCTGCTGAACGCAGCTCCTGACGATGACGCCTATACGAAGGTGGCTACCGAGATGAGCCGCAGCTACATTGATTACAAGCGCGGAGCAGTGGCTCAGATTATGAACAATCCCAAGTCCATCACCTCCGCAATAATCCCCTTCCAGCGCTTCAGCGAGCAGCTTCCGGTCTTCAACGAGCACACCGACGTGATTCTCTTCAAGCAGCTCTACGATTCACTTCAGACTGTTTATCCCAAATCGCAGTACGTGGTGGCCCTCGGCGATGAGATCAACCGCCGCGAGCAGGCTTTCGACCTGAACCAGAAACTCGACAGGATGAGCACCATCTCCTATCCGGAACTCAACCTTCCCGACGTGGAGGGCAGGGACCGCATCCTTTCCGACCTCGAAGGCAAGGTGATCATCCTCTCGTTCTGGACCGCTGCCAATGCCGACCAGAAGATGTACAATCAGACATTGAAGGACCTTTACGCCAAGTATCACGATGCCGGGCTGGAGATCTATCAGGTATCGCTCGACGTGGACAAGGCGATGTGGGCATCGACCGTCAAGAGCCAGGAACTTCCTTGGATCAGCGTAAACGACGGGCTCGGAGCCGGTTCGCCCGCGCGTGTCGCTTATAATATAGGCCAGTTGCCGTCGCTTTTCGTCATCAACCGTGAAGGTGATGTCCTTTCGCGCGACGTGTTCGCGGAGAATGAACTTGAAGCTTTGGTGAAGAAAAGCCTATAGCACTGATTTCCTGCTGATTCCGGCAACGAATTCCTTGAGATAGAAGGGTTCAAAGTACGCAATGTCTTTGAACTCTTCTTTTTCGTATGCCTCGATGGCGGGGATCAGCATCGCGTCAGCCACGGGGCAGCACTTCTCGAAGAGAGCGTTGGGATGGCTGCAGATTTCGCCGAACTTTGCCGCGCCGTCCCCGATGAAGAGAACCTTGTGCGATTCCAGAAGGTCGGAGAAACTCCTTTCATCCAGGATTCTGGCCTCGGTTCCCTCCAGCCTGCCGCCATTTCCGTCGAAGAGTGCGCAATAGACCTCCATCCTGCGGGCGTCGATCATAGGTACGATGAACTCCGCCTTGCCGGCTCCCTGCATCGCCAGGATACGGAGGGTGTCGACCGCCAGCAGCGGAATGCCCGCTCCGAAGCAGATGCCTTTCGCTGTTGAGACCCCTACGCGCAGTCCGGTATAGGATCCGGGCCCTTCGCTTACCGCCACGGCATCGCACTCGAAGGCCTTAAGCCCAGTCTCCTTGAGCGCCTCGTCCACGAAAGGGGCGAGGAGGGAGGCGTGCTGCCTTCCGGTTTCGGTAATGCGTCGTGAGATAATCCGCCTGCCCGCCGAAACGGCGACGGAGCACCATTCGGTGCTGGTTTCAATCATCAGTATGACAGGATGTTCCATTTTCTATTCACTGTTTCGGACCTTTACCTTCATCCCTTCGGAAAGCCCTCCGGAGATGGCTGATGCGGGGGCTGTCACCACCATCTCACCCTCCTTGACGCCGCCCAGTATGCCGACGAAGTCCAGGTCCTGTAAACCGGTTTCAATTTTCACGGAGTGCACCTTGCCCTCCTTCACCACCCAGAGCCGCTCCCGGCGTTCCTTCAGGAAAACCGCTCCGGCGGGAACCTTCAGGATATCCCTCTCCGAGGCGCTTCTGATGGATGCGGAGGCCGACAGTCCCGGTTTCGGCACGAAAGCGCCGCCATCCGCGGAGTCGGCAAGCATTGCAATCCGGACCTCAAAGTTAGTAACTTGCCCGAAGGTTCCGTCAACAAACTTGGCGGAATTTGCGATTTTTGTCACTCTTCCCTTGAAATTCCCCTTTCCGAAGGCATCTACGGTGATTCCGGCACTGTCGCCTTCGTGGATCCTGACAACGTCGTTTTCCCCGACATTCACGATGAGTTCCATCTCGGAGAGATCGGCGATGCGCATTATCAGGGTGCCCGCCATCTGGCTGGTGCCGACAATCCTCTCTCCCTTTTTCACGGCAAGGAGGGTGACGGTGCCGTCCATAGGTGAGGTTATGACTGTCCGCGAGAGGTTATCCTCAGCCTCCCTGAGTGCCGCTTCACCGCGCTGCACGGCATATCCGGCCGCCTCCAGCTGGGAATCGGCAATCCGTTTTGAGGCCTGGGCGCTTTCAAGCCTGCTCTGCGGTGCAGCCTCCTTCTCACAGAGCGATTTCGCCCTCTCCAATTCGACGGCGGCCTCTTCGGCTTTGAGCCGCTGCTGCTCATATTCGGCCCTCAGCATTCCTAGAGAGGCCTGCGCGCTCTCAAGGGCTGCCAGGTAGCTGTCCTGCCTTATCTTCAGCAGTACCTGCCCTTTTTTGACGGCATCCCCTTCTGAAATGGGCAGAAAGACAATCTCGCCGGAGACTTCGGCAGCTATCTCCACTTCTGTCATGGGGCGGATCTTGCCGCCTGCGGGAATGGATTCTACGATTTCGCCCCGGCAGACCCTGACGGCCTCCACTTCCGGCACCTTCTCCCCGCATCCGCGGCTTGCCAGTATGACGAATACTGCCAAGGCGCAGAGAGCGGCACCGATAACCTTGTTCCTTCGTTTCATTTCAATATGTCATGATGCCGTAACGGCATTCCAAAAGCTTGAGCTGCAGCAGGTAACGGTATCTGGCCTGTAGCGTCTGGGCCTCCGCCCGCAGCCTTGCGTTGCGCGCCGCAAGATAGTCCGCTCCGGAGATTTCTCCGCTGCCGAAGCGCTCCTGCGCAATCCTTTCAACTGCCGAAGCGGCCTTGAAGCCGGCTTCTGCCGCCTTGCAGTTCCCATAGAGATTCGCAGCCTCGGCGATGGCTTCACGCAGGGCGGAGGCCGCCTCTTGCCGCACCTTCTCCACTTCGATCTCCTGCCGTGCAAGCTGCGCCCTGGCACCTGCCAGGTTCCGCGTGTTGGCCGAACCGTCTATGATGGGGATTGAGAGGGTTATGCCGGCCGAGGGATTGACATTCCCCTTTACCTGCTCCATGAATCCGCCGCCTCCGGTACTGCTATAATAGGTACCGCATCCACCGGCTACAGTAAGGTCGGGCAGGAAAGCCGCCTTTGCAATCCTGACCTGGATCCTGTCCCTTTCGAGACGGTTCAGGGCGAGTTCGACAGAGGGGGCCTTCGGGAAATCATCGGCAAGAATAATCCCGGCATCCGGAGGTGCGGGAAGGGAATCTCCCGTCGGAGGCAGGAGCGTAATCCCCTCCTCCGGCGGCAGATTCAAATAGTCACACAATGTCATCTCGGCGATTCTCAATTTGTTACGGGCCTCCTGCAAGGCAAACCGTTCCCTGTATGCCTGAGCCTCAAGTTCGTACAGATCGGCCATGGCTCTGCTTCCGGCTTCCGCCTCTGCGGAGGCACTTTCCAGTTTCGAGTCGATTTCAGCGGAATTGCGCCGGCAGATCTCGCAGGCCTGGCTGCAAAGGAGGATCTGGAAAAAGGCTCCGGTCACCCTTGCCGCCACTTCAGTTTCAGCCTGAGAGTTCGTCAGTTCAGCGCTCTTTCCGTCCAGGAACAAGGCCTCTCTCTGCATTCCGTTGAGAAATCCCTTAGTCAGTGAGAATGAGGCACTTGCTGAAAAGGATGCGGTGAGCGTCATATGGTTGTCCACGATGAGCAGTTCCTGCATGTCCACCGAACGGCCCCAGTTGAAATCGTTTCCGGCTCCGACATTGATCTCGGGAATCCAATCCATGATTGACAGTGCCGCCTTGGATCGGTTCTCGGCAAGGGTTATCTCCCCCTGGCGGAGTGACCGGTCCTCCTTAAGCGCTATGGCGATGCATCTCTCGAGAGATAGCGGCTCGGAAGCGCACAGCGGCAGCGATGCTGCCAGCAGCAGAGTCAGGATGAATCCCCGCATAGGCGATGATTATCTCCTCTTAATGAAGGTAAAGATGCTGACGAACACCTTTGCGATGACGCCGATCACATATCCCACCAGATAGAGCGTTTCCTGGGCGCCCTTGTCGACGCCGCCGAAAACGGCCGCCGCCTCGTTTCCGGATAGGGCGACAAGTCCGGTTACGTTGAGTTCTTTCATGATCCGGCCCTCCTAGAAAATCGATAATCCGAAGCCGTCAGAGATGCCCTTGAGGAACTTGGGCACATAGTCGGCGATGAAATTGATGACGTACCTGACCTTGGTGAAGATCGTTTCGAGGGCCTTGCTTGCGCCGCCCCTCAGGCAGAGTTCGGAAGAAGTCATTTCCAACAACCCCGAATCCTTCAACATTTTTTCTTCCATAGCTGTTTTGGTTTAATGGTTTGCGGAAGTTTCATATCCGGGCCTCCGCAAATTGCCCGCTGAGTGCGCACTCATTCATATCTATCGTATAATCTGCGATGGCAGCGTTGTCGCTGCGGTGGGTTATCATTATCACCGTTCCTCCCTCATCCCTGAATGAGATGACCTTGCGCAGGATGAAGCCCTGCGATTCGGCGTCCAGGGAGGAGGTGGCCTCGTCCAGTATGAGTACCTTGGGGTTGCGGTAGAGTGCCCTTGCGAGGGCGATCCGCTGCCGCTGTCCTCCGGACAGGAGGGCGCCCCGTTCCCCTATGACGGTCAGCAGGCCGGTGGGCAGGGAAGTGACGAACTCCTTCATTCCCAGCTCGTCCAGCAGGGCGCCGACCCTCTTCAGGTCGGGGTCCGAGCTTCCGCCTGTGATATTGTCGAGTATCGAAGCATTCATCAGCGAGGGCTCCTGAGGAACAATGGTGATATGGCTCCGCCACTGCCCGAGGTCGATGATGGAGATGTCGGTGCCTCCGGCCAGTATCCTGCCCGAGCCGACCTTGTAATCCCTCATCAGCAGGGCGGCGAGCGAGCTCTTTCCGCATCCGCTCTCTCCGCGGACGGCGGTTATCTTCCCGGCCCGGAAGAGGGCGTTGAACCCCTCCAGAAGGGGAGGTGATCCCGGATAGGAGAACTCTACATCCCTGAATTCTATATCTTCGCTGCCGTCGAGCGGGAAAAAGGCGCATACTCCTCCCTCGGGCTCAAGGCAGGTGATGTCCCTGAGCCTCTCGAGCGAAATCTTCGCCTCGTTGTATCCGTCGCTGATGGCAGCCAGCTGTCCGAGAGGGGAGGAGAAGTAGGCCATCAACGAGTAGAACGACACCAGCCCTCCGGCGGTCAGGCTTCCCCTGATTACCAGCAGCGAGCCGTATGAGAGGATGGTCAGCATCATTATGGTGTTGAGCCCCTCGCCGGCCGTGGCGAAGATGTCGAGCCACTTTCCTCCGCGGTAAACGTTGCCGCTCAGCTCCGCGTAGCGCCTTTCCAGGGACAGATATCCCCTTCCGCTGCTGTCGAAATACTTTATCGTCCGGATGGATGAGATGCTCTCCACACTCTTCTCCTCGAAAGCGGCAGCGCTCTCGATCACCTCCCGTTTTACCTTCCGGTTCACGTGGTCGGAGATGATGAAAAGCAGGATGTAGAGGGGGATGAAAGCCGCCGTAAGCAGCGCAAGATTCCAGTTGTAGTGGAACATCAGGGCGAAGGAGGCCGAAAGCATGAAGAATCCCGTAATTGCCGAAGTGATCCCTTCGGTCAGGAAGGCCCTCACCTTGACGGCGTCTGCGATTCGGGAATTCAGTTCTCCCGCCCCTCGGTGGGCGAAGAACCCGGTCGGGAGGCGGAAGAGGCTTCTGAGGTATCCCAGGATGAGGTTTCCGTCGATCCTGAGGCCTGCCCGCAGGGCGTATATGGCTCGCAGGAAGGAGATCCCAAGCGAGCAAATGGAGAGTGCCGCAATCAGGAGCACTGCCCTCGCCAGGGCAGAGACATCACCTCCGGGCAGTATGGCATCTATCGTCTTCTGCAGGAATATGGCAGTTACGATTCCGCTGAAAATCGAGAAAAAGGATCCGAGCAAGGCATACGGAAAATCGATTGATTTGATAGAAGCAAGAATTGTAAAGAATTGTTTCAGAGGCGAAACAGCAGGTTGTGAGAAAAGAGCCTTGCCCGGATCCGGGGTTATGACTATGAGGTAGCCGGTCCACATTTCGCGGAGCTCGGCCTCCGTTATTCTGACATGTTTTCCCGGGGCGGGATCCATTATGATCGCCTTCCCCTTTTTCAGGCCGTAGAGCACCACGAAATGGAGATCGCCCCTCTTGTTGACAGTGTGCAGCACCACGGGGAGGGGAACCTTCCGGAGCGGTTCGAAATCCTTCTCCGGAGATTTGTATCCGCCCGCCCGGAATCCCAGCGCGGTGCAGGCGTCGAGAACCCCTTTAATGGAGGTCCCGAGGGTGTTCGTGCCGGAGGCCTCGCGTATCGCGGTCAGGGGAATCTCCCTTCCGTAATGCCGTGCCACCGAGCAGATTACCGCTGCTGCGCAATCGGTGATGTCGTGCTGTTTGATATCGGTTTTCATCTCTTTTCCAATAAGGGGGAGCTCCTCCCGGCACAATGTCTTCTTCACTGCTCCCCCGGTCTATTCATATAAGTATCGCTGCAAAAAGCATCAAAAGAAGCAGCATCATTGCGATGTAGAAACTCCTGGCGGCCCTGCTCGCCTTGGGCAGCAGGCCGTCCACGGTCACTTCGAGTTCATCCAGCGGCAATACCTTTTCTTCGCGTTCCATGACATCCGCATTCCGGGTTTCGGGGGCAAAGAAAGGGAGCGTCCGCGGATTTTGTATGCCGCTGGACGCAATTTTTTCGGAGATGGCCCATTTTGTCGGGCCATCACTTTTTTAGAAAAGCGACTTCAAATACGGAAAAAACGTTTTTGCTATATCCAGCATAAGCGGATATAGCTTTGACTCAGCGAGTTTCTCTTTCGGAATCAGGCCCGTGACCTGGTTGAGGGAATCGACCATATAGACCAGGAGGGCGGTGAGAAGTATGAAGATGAAGAGCGAAAGGAGCAGACCGAGCACCCTGTTGAGGAATCCGGTGGCTCCGGCTTTGATGGCTTTGTCGATTATGTTACCCAGGATGGAGAGGACCAGTGCGACCACCGAAAAGATGGCAATGAAGGCCACGAATTTGGCCCAGAAGCCCTCCAGGTGGAGATATTGCTGGACATAAGGCTCCACCGAGCCCGAGAATTTCAGGGAGAGGGTGATGCCGAGATAGATGACTGCGAATGAGATTATCTGCTTAACCAGGCCGTTCTTGATGCCGAAATAGAGCGACGGCATCAGGCATATAAGTATTATAATATCTACAGTTCCCATATAATATGCATTTGCAGGCTTCAAAATTACTGAATTATCGTATCTTTGCAAATTCAAAAACAGAAGCATATACGCCGATTATGAGTTTTCCCGAATACAAGAAGCTGGACCTGGTAGAGACCAATCTCTCGGTGCTAGAGAAATGGCAGAGGCTTGACGCCTTCGCGAAGAGCCTCGAGTTGCGCAAGGGCGCTCCCGAATTCTATTTCCACGAGGGGCCTCCCTCCGCAAACGGCAAACCCGGAATCCACCACGTGATGGCGCGCTCCATCAAGGACGCGGTATGCCGCTACAAGACGCAGCAGGGCTATTATGTGCGCCGCAAGGCGGGCTGGGACACCCACGGCCTTCCCGTGGAACTCGGCGTGGAGAAGAAACTCGGCATCACCAAGGAAGATATCGGCACGAAGATTTCTGTGGACGAGTACAACTCCGCCTGCCGCCAGGAGGTGATGAAGTACACCGCCGAGTGGCGAAGGCTCACCGAGCTGATCGGCTACTGGGTGGATATGGACAACCCCTACGTCACCTACGACAACCGCTATATCGAAACCCTATGGTACCTGCTGAAGGATATCTACAAGAAGGGTTATCTCTACAAGGGATACACCATCCAGCCCTATTCCCCCGCGGCCGGAACCGGCCTCAGCTCCCACGAGCTGAACCAGCCCGGATGCTACCGCGACGTGAAGGATACAACGGTCACGGCGCAGTTCAGGATCATCCGCAACGAGGCTTCGGAGTGGCTCTTCCAGCTCACCGACAAGCCCCTCTTCATGCTGGCCTGGACCACCACCCCCTGGACCCTTCCTTCCAATACGGCCCTCTGCGTGGGCCCCTCCATCGACTACGTGGTCGTAGAGAGCGTGAATCCCTACTCCAAGGCGCCTGCGGCCTATGTTCTGGCGAAGGAGCTGGTAGGTGCCCATTTCAACGACAAGAATCCCTTCAAGGTGCTTGACGGAGTTTACAAGGGCTCCGAATTCACCGGAATGGCATATGAGCAGCTTCTGCCCTGGATGAGACCCGATGAGGGCGCCTTCAGGGTGATCACGGGCGACTATGTCACCACCGAGGACGGTACCGGTATAGTCCATATCGCCCCGACTTTCGGTGCGGACGACAACAAGGTGGCTAAGCCCTTCGGCATACCGCCCTTCTTCGTTATCGACCGTGACGGCTCCAACCAGCCGATGGTGGACAAGAAGGGAAGGATGTTCAGGATTGAGGATCTCGCTCCCGAATTCGTCAGCGAAAGGGTGGACAAAGCGCTGTACGGCCCTTATGCCGGAAGGTATGTCAAAAATGCCTACGACAGCACCCTCGGCCCGGACGACTCCACCATCGACATAGATATCTGCATGGACCTCAAGCAGGAGGGAAAGGCCTTCCGCATCGAAAAGCACGTCCACAACTATCCCCACTGCTGGCGTACCGACAAGCCGGTGCTCTACTATCCGCTCGACTCCTGGTTCATCCGTGCCACCTCGGTGAAGGATAAGATGATAGAACTCAACGACACCATCAACTGGAAGCCCAAGTCCACCGGTACCGGCCGTTTCGGCAAGTGGCTCGAGAATATTCAGGACTGGAACCTCAGCCGCAGCCGCTACTGGGGCACCCCGCTGCCCATCTGGCGCACCGAGGACGGCTCCTGCGAGAAGTGCATCGGTTCCGTGGCGGAGCTCTACGAAGAGCTCGACAAGTCGGTCAAGGCCGGTATCATGCCTTCCAACCCGTTGAGGGACAAGGGCTTCGTTCCCGGTGACTATTCCAGGGAGAATTACGAAAAGATAGATATCCACCGTCCCTATGTGGACGGCTGGTACCTCGTTTCGGAGGACAGCCGCAAGATGATCCGCGAACTCGACCTGATCGACGTCTGGTTCGACTCCGGTTCGATGCCTTACGCGCAGGAGGGGCTCGGAAAGGTCGGAACTCCCGATTTCGGCCGCACCGCCGACTTCATCGCCGAAGGCGTCGACCAGACCCGCGGATGGTTCTACACCCTCCACGCCATCAATACGATGGTGAGCGGCAAGTGCGCCTTCAAGACGGTGATTTCCAACGGCCTGGTGCTCGACAAGGACGGCAACAAGATGAGCAAGCGCCTCGGCAACGCCGTGGATCCCTTCATGGCCCTCGACGAGTACGGCGCCGACGCTCTGCGCTGGTATATGCTTACCAACGCACAGCCCTGGGACAACCTCAAGTTCGACATGTCGGGCGTGGACGAGGTGCGCCGCAAATTCTTCGGCACCCTCTACAACACCTACTCCTTCTTCGCCCTCTACGCAAACGTGGACGGCTTCAACCCTTCCGACGCCGAAGTAAACCCTGCAGGAATGCTGGAGATCGACCGCTGGCTCGTGTCACTGCTGAATTCCCTCACCGCAAAGGTGACGGCGGCCTATGAGGATTACGATATTACCCTGGCAGGCAGGATGATACAGGATTTCGTATGCGACGACCTCTCCAACTGGTACGTGCGTCTGAACCGCAAGCGTTTCTGGGGCGGCGGCCTGACCGCCGACAAGAAGGTGGCCTATGGAATCCTCTACAACGCCCTCAGGACCGTGGCCCTGCTGGCCGCTCCTATAGCGCCCTTCTTCATGGACCGCCTCTGGTGCGATCTCACCCCGGGAGCCGACTCCGTGCACTTCGAAAAGATGCCGGTAGCCGACGCTTCGATGGTGGACGCCTCCCTCGAGGAGAGGATGGCACTCGCACAGCAGTGCTGCTCGATGGTGCTCGCCCTCCGCAGGAAGGTGAACATCAAGGTCCGCCAGCCCCTCGCGAAGCTCATTATTCCCGTGCTCGACAGTCGCAAGCGAGAGCAGCTCGAGAAGGTGATGGGCATCGTCCTGACAGAAGTCAACGTCAAGGAGGCAGAGTTTATCTATGACACTACCGGATTGATCACCAAGAAGATAAAGCCCAACTTCAAGACCCTCGGAAAGCGCTGCGGCGCACGAATGAAGGAGATTGCGGGCTTCTTCGCCACAATGGATCAGAGCACCATCTCCGAAATCGAGCGCGCAGGAGACTATACCCTGCAGCTCCAGGGCGGCCCTGTGGAACTCACCGCCGAGGATTACCAGATCACCTCCGAGGATATGCCGGGCTGGCTCGTGGCTACCGAAGGCACCCTCACCGTGGCCCTCGACATCACCGTGACCGACGAACTCCGCAGGGAGGGAATCGCCCGCGAACTCATCAACCGCATCCAGAACATCCGCAAGGAGAGCGGCTTCGAGGTGACCGACCGCGTGAAGGTGACGGTGGAGGAGAACGCCGCAGTCAGGGACGCCCTCCTGCAGTTCGGGAAGTATGTCTGCGAACAGACCCTCGCCCTTTCAATCGGATTCTCCGAATCCCCCGAAAACGCTTCCGAAGTGGAGTGGGATGAGGGTACCCTTAAAATTTTGGTTGAAAAGCAGTAATATCCATTTATTTTTGTAAATTTGAAGATTAAACCGCAGTAAAGATATGGAGCAGAACAAAGAAACCCAGGAAAAAGTGCGTTACAGCGACGAGGAGCTGCAGGAATTCAAGCAGCTGATCCTCGAAAAGCTCGAGCAGGCGCGCAGCGAGTACAATATGCTCAAGGACGCCGTCAACCACAGGGCAAGTAACGACACGGAGGATACCTCTCCCACCTTCAAGGTGCTGGAGGAGGGCGCTTCCGCTCTTTCAAAGGAGGAGGCAAGCCAGCTCGCATCCCGCCAGTACAAGTTTATCCAGAATCTCGAGGCTGCGCTCGTGCGCATCGAGAACAAGACCTACGGCATCTGCCGCGTCACCGGTAAACTTATACCCAAGGAGAGATTGAAGCTCGTGCCCCACGCCACTCTCAGTGTCGAGGGCAAGAACCAGATCAGCAAGTAGGCGATGAAGCTCTCCAGAGGAACAAAGATTTCGATCTTCGTCGTCCTTCTCCTCGTCATCGACCAGGTCATCAAGATCCTGGTCAAGACCAATATGACGGTAGGGCAGAGCATCCACGTCTTTGGAGACTGGTTCCAGATTCACTTTATTGAAAACAACGGCATG
Organism: Bacteroidales bacterium; assembly: GCA_017616655.1. Classification (GTDB taxonomy): domain Bacteria; phylum Bacteroidota; class Bacteroidia; order Bacteroidales; family UBA932; genus Cacconaster. The sequence continues at coordinate 28,110 of JAFZXU010000005.1, read as the reverse complement.
GCCTTCGGAATGCAGTTCGGGGGCCATATCGGCAAATATCTGCTCAGCATATTCAGGATCGCCCTGGTGGGCGTGATCATAGTCTATATGCGCAGGCTGCTCAGGAAGCCGGAGACCCCGTGGGGCGTCCTGGTCGGCTTGGCGGCCATAATGTGCGGCGCTCTCGGCAATATAGTGGATTCCCTTTTCTACGGTTTGATCTTTTCCGAGAGTACCTTTACCCAGGTCGCTCAGCTCTTCCCCGCCGGTGGCGGATACGCGGGCCTTCTGCAGGGCAAGGTGGTGGATATGCTCTATTTCCCCATCATTGACACCGACCTGCCATCATGGGTTCCCATATGGGGCGGAAGGCATATCGTCTTCTTCCGTCCGATATTCAATTTCGCGGACAGCTGCATCACCTGCGGCGCCTTCTATCTGCTTATCTTCCACTGGCGCTTCTTCTCCGGGAACAAGACTGAGGAAAAGGAGCAAGCATAGATGAAATTTCTCAAACACATAATTCCGGCAGCCTTAGTGCTGCTCTTTTTTTCCTGTACTGAGGAGGAAAATGGTGGCGCGCCATTCGCTGAGCGGATAACCGTTTCGGCCGAGCAGGGCACCAGGGTGCAGCTTTCGGAGGGATTCCGGACGGTCTGGACTGCCGGTGACCTGCTCTCAGTCTTCCGCTATTCCGACGCCAACGGATGCTGGCGTTTCGAAGGGAATACGGGGGATGCGGAGGGTACCCTGACCCGCATCTCGGAGGATGAGGCGACATTCACGACGGATTATACGGTGCTTCTCTATCCATATGATTCAAGGGCAATCTATAACCCCGACAGCTCCTTCTTCACAACCTTCTCCGGCGTCCAGAACTACCTGAAAGACAGCTATGGAGCCGGGGCGAATATGATGGCCTGCGCCGGGACCGGAGACGGTTTCCATCTGATGAACGTCTGCTCGTTCATCAATTTCCGCATGGCCGGAACAAAGACCGTCCGTCGCATTACCCTTACCGGAAACAACCACGACGTACTTTCCGGCAGGGTTCGGGTGGATGTCAATACCCTCGAGTCCACCCTCACCGAGAAAGATGAGGATGATGACGCCGACATCAAGAAGATAGTACTCGACTGCGGTGACGGAGTCCGCCTCTCGCCGACCGACACCGCTTCCTTCTTCGTAGCCCTCATGCCGCACGTCTTCGAGCTGGGAATCACAATGAAGGTGGAATACACTGACGGCACCTCCATGACCAAATTCACCCAGGAGTCCGTCTCCTTCGAACGTGCCAGGATATATGCCATAACCGATGTTACCGGGCATGGTACCGTGGATGAGAACATCATCACGGTGGAGCCATACGACGGCGAAACAGCGACGGATGCCGCCCTCGACGTCCCGGGAAGCGATCAGGATTTCTACTGGGAGGCAAACACCTTCAGCAACACCGTCAGCATCATCTACAACGGCACCACGGCCAGCGCCGCCACCACCAACAGGAACATCAACCTCACCGTCAACGGCGCCCACGTCACGGTGGATATGCTTACCAACGACGTCAAGAACGTGGAGATAATCCTCAAGGGCACCGCCACCGACGGCTCGCTCAAGGTTTACGGCAACAAGAAATACAAACTGACCCTCTCGGGAGTCGACATCACCTCCCTTCGAGGCCCGGCTATAAACAGCCAGTGCCACAAGAGGGTTTTCGTCCATCTGGCTCCCGGCACTACCAACCGCATCACGGATGCCTCGACATATCAGAACGACTATGTCTATCTGGGTGGAGGAACCTCCGCCACTGAGGACCGGAAGGGGTGTTTCTTCGCTGAAGGGTCGCTGATATTCAGCGGCTCAGGAGTGCTGGTGGCAAGGGGCAACTGCAAGCACGGAATAGCCACCGACGAGTATCTGACAACCCGACCGGGCGTGACCATCGCCGTGACTGACGCCACCGACAACGGAATCAAGGCGAAGGGTGATGCCTCCGAGGGAATCGGAATCAGGGTAGGCGGCGGCCTGATCTATTCCCATGTCAGCAGCACAGCCGGCAAGGCGCTCAGCACTGACGGCTGCTTCGATATGTCGGGAGGCAAGCTGGAACTGGGCACCACCGGCGGAGGAATGTATGACGCCACCCTCAGGGATGCGACCGCCTCCTGCTGCCTCAAGGTGGACAGCCTCTTCCATCTCAGCGGCGGCACAATCATCGCCCGCAGCACCGGAGACGGCGGCAAGGGCATCAGCGTGGACCGCACCGCTGTGTTCGACGGCGGAACCGTGGATATCGCCACCAGCGGCGGAATGTACAAGTACAGCCGCACCTATTCATGCTCCCCGAAGGGCATCAAGGTGGACGGCGACCTTACCATAAACGGCGGAACGATAAGGGTGAACGTCACAGGCAACAGCGAAGGTTCGGAGGGCATCGAAAGCAAGGCGAACATCGTAATCAACGGCGGCGAGGTGCGCTCCACGGCCTATGACGATGCCGTGAACTCCAAGACCGGCTTCACGATGAACGGCGGCCGCCTCTGCTGCTACGCCTCCAACAACGACGGACTCGATTCCAACGGCACCATCACCATCAACGGCGGCCTGGCCCTCTCCAGCGGCAGCTCTACCCCGGAAGAAGCCTTCGATACCGACCGCAGCAGCGATTTCCACGTCAACGGTGGCATAATGATCGGCTTCGCCGGAGGCGCCGTCAAGCCCAATACCTCCTCTTCGAGGCAGAATGTGGTGATGTACAACAATTCCGGAGTAGAGAAGGATGAAGTCATATCTCTCTGCAGGCTCGACGGCACCACGACCCTCTTCAGCTATGAGATTCCCCGCAGCCTGGGCTCCAGGGGCTCGGTTCTTATAGTGAGCAGCCCCGAACTGGCAAACGGCAGCTACGTCTTCAAGAAGGGAGGCAGGCTTTCCGCTTTTTCCGACTCCTGGGAGGGGTGGTACGGCCCCGGAAAACTGAGCCAGGGAACGGTTTTGAAAGAGTTCACCGTAAGCTCGAGACTTACCACCATAGGTACTTCATCCGGAGGCCCCGGAGGGTGGTGGTAAATCAAAGAATATTTTATTATATTTGCAGGTTGTATAAAGTAATCTGCAATGAACCGATCACCGAAGAGAACAGGAACAAGCCTCTCCGGGGAGCGGTTTTCTTAATGTCATAAAGCGATGAACAAAGTAGATGTCGTTTTGGGACTCCAATGGGGAGACGAGGGCAAAGGGAAGATTGTCGATGTTTTGGCAGAAAAATATGACAACGTCGCCCGTTTCCAGGGAGGTCCCAACGCCGGGCATTCCCTCCATTTCAACGGAAAGAGTTACGTGCTGCGCTCCATTCCCTCCGGAATCTTCCGCGAGGGGACGGTCAACATCATAGGCAACGGAGTGGTCTTCGACCCCATCGCCTTCGTGAAGGAGTGCGGCGAGCTGAAGGCTGCCGGAGTTCCCGTCGAGGAGAGGCTCGTGATCGGCCGCAAGGCCAACATCATACTGCCTACCCACCGCCTTCTCGACGCGGCCAACGAAGCTGCGGCAGGCAAAGGCAAGATAGGCTCCACCCAGAAGGGCATCGGTCCCTGTTACACCGACAAGGTGAGCCGTCACGGCCTGAGGGTGGGGGATATGCAGGCTTCCGATTTCATGGATAAGTACCTGAAACTCAAGGCGCGCCACATTGCGGAACTGGAGCATCTCGGATATGACTGGAAGGCATCAGTAGCCGCTCCGCTGGATGGTTCCCTTGAAGAGGAGGAGAAGCGCTTCTTCGCGGCGGTGGAGAAGGTCCTGGAATTCCCGCTGGTCAACTGCGAGTATTTTCTCAACGAGGCGCTCCGGAAGGGCAGCGTTCTGGCTGAAGGGGCGCAGGGCACGATGCTCGACATCGACTACGGCTCCTATCCCTTCGTAACCTCTTCGACCACCTCATGCTCGGGCGCCTGCCTTGGCCTCGGCGTGGCTCCGCAGGGCATCGGCAGGGTGTTCGGCATATTCAAGGCATACTGCACGAGGGTCGGAAGCGGTCCTTTCCCCACCGAACTTTTCGATGCGACGGGAGATAAGCTCCGCGAAGTCGGGCATGAGTTCGGCGCCGTAACCGGCCGTCCGCGCCGCTGCGGCTGGCTGGACCTGGTGGCGCTCCGCTACGCCGTGATAATCGACGGAGTCACGGACCTGATCATGATGAAGGCGGACTGTCTCGACAGTTTCGATACCGTCAAGGTCTGCACTTCATACCGCGTGAACGGCAAAGAGACCCTGGAACTGCCCTTCGACATCTCGCAGCCCGTAGAGCCGGTCTATACCGGATTCAAGGGTTGGAAGCGCGACCTCTCCGCAATCCGCAGCGAGGAGGCGCTCCCCGCAGAGTTCAGGGAGTATATAGCATTCATGGAAAAATACCTCGGCGTGCCGGTGAAGATCATTTCCCTCGGACCCGACCGCGAGGCCACGATATTCAGATAATCAGACTTATGGCGAAAAAGGCGATACTGGAGCTGGAGGACGGCACGCGCTACGAAGGCTACTCATTCGGATGCGAGAAGTCCGTGGCAGGCGAGCTGGTCTTTTATACGGCTATGACGGGCTACCCCGAAAGCCTCACCGACCCCTCCTACAAGGGTCAGATCCTGGTGCCGACCTCTCCGATGATAGGCAACTACGGCGTCCCCGGCGAAGATACGGTCAACGGGATAGCCAAGTTCTACGAGTCGGAGAAGATACAGTGCACCGCCCTTGTGATTACCAACTATTCGGAGAATTACAGCCACTGGGACTCGAAGTTCAGCCTCGGTTCTTGGCTCCGCCACTGGGATGTTCCCGGCCTTTACGGCATAGACACCAGGGCACTGACCAAGAAGCTCCGCGACTGCGGTTCGATGCTGGGCCGCATAATCTTCGACGGCGAAGAGGTGCCCTTCTACGATCCGAACAAGGAGAATCTGGTGGCGCAGGTTGCTACAGACAAGCCTTTTACGGTAGGCGAGGGGCGCTACAAGGTGGTGCTGGTGGACTGCGGCAAGAAGAACAACATCATTCGCTGCCTTCTCAAGCACGACGTCACCGTGAAGGTGGTGCCGTGGGATTACGACTTCACCAATGAGGAGTACGACGGACTCTTCCTCTCAAACGGCCCCGGCGACCCTGCGATGTGCGTGGCGACGGTAGAGCATACCCGCAAGGCGATCGAGCAGGACAAGCCGATCATGGGCATCTGCCTCGGACACCAGATACTCGCCCTTGCTGCGGGCGCAAAGACCTATAAGCTCAAGTACGGCCACCGCGGACATAACCAGCCGGTGATCGTGCCCGGCACCCACAAGTGCTTCATCACCTCGCAGAACCACGGTTTCGCTCTGGACGAGAAGACGCTTCCGCCCGACTGGGAACAGATGTTCGTCAACCTGAACGACGGCACCAACGAAGGCATCCGCCACAGGAGCAAGCCCTTCTTCTCAACCCAGTTCCATCCCGAGGCCTCCAGCGGCCCGGTCGATACGGAGGACCTCTTCGCAACTTTCTTCAACTCGATGGCAGATTATGGAAAAGGCAGATAGAATACTTTTGCTGGGTTCCGGCGCGCTGAAGATCGGCCAGTCGGGCGAATTCGACTATTCCGGCTCGCAGGCCCTCAAGGCGCTGCGCGAAGAGGGGAAATACACCATCCTCATCAACCCCAACATAGCCACCATGCAGACCTCGGAGGGTATCGCGGATGTGGTCTATTTCCTTCCCATCACTCCCTATTTCGTGGAGAAGGTCATCATCAAGGAGAAACCCGATGCCATAATGCTCGCATTCGGCGGCCAGACGGCACTCAACTGCGGCGTGGAACTCCACACCTCCGGCATCCTCAAGAAATATGGCGTCAAGGTGCTCGGCACTCCGGTCGAAGCCATCATCAACACGGAGGATCGCGAACTCTTCGCGGAGATGCTCCGTTCGATAGACGTCAAGACCCCGAGGAGCGAAGCGGTCAACTCCATCCCCGAGGCCCTCTCGGTGGTCAAGGAGATCGGCTACCCGGTAATCGTGCGCGCCGCCTATACCCTCGGCGGCCTCGGTTCCGGCTTCTGCTCCAATGACGACGAACTGATAAAACTGGCCTCCACGGCCTTCACATATTCCCCTCAGATCCTGATAGAGGAGTCCCTGAAGGGGTGGAAAGAGATTGAGTATGAGGTGGTCCGCGACTGCTACGACAACTGCATCACCGTCTGTAACATGGAGAATTTCGACCCTCTGGGTATCCATACCGGAGAGAGCATCGTCGTGGCTCCTTCGCAGACCCTGAGCGACCACGAGTACCACAAGGTGCGCCAGATTGCCATCAAGATTATCCGCCACGTGGGCATCATCGGCGAGTGCAACGTGCAGTATGCCCTCGACCCCGATTCCGATGACTACCGCGTTATCGAGGTCAACGCCCGCCTGAGCCGTTCTTCGGCCCTCGCATCCAAGGCAACCGGTTATCCGCTTGCCTTCGTAGCTGCCAAGCTGGGCCTCGGACTCGGTCTGGACGAGATTCCCAACGCCGTGACCCGAGTCACTTCGGCCTGCTTCGAGCCGGCCCTCGACTATGTGGTCTGCAAGATTCCCCGCTGGGACCTCGGCAAGTTCGAGGGTGTTTCCAAGCTCATCGGCTCCTCGATGAAGTCGGTGGGCGAGGTGATGTCCATCGGACGTACCTTCGAGGAGGCCATCCAGAAGGGCCTCAGGATGGTGGGGCAGGGAATGCACGGCTTCGTATGCAACTCCATCCACATCGCCGATATCGATACCGAACTGAACAATCCTACCGACAAACGCATCTTCGCCATAGCTCAGGCCTTTGACGAAGGCTATTCGGTGGACCGCCTGCACGAGATAACCAAGATCGACAAGTGGTTCCTCTACCGCCTCGAGATTATCCACAGATATCGCAACAGGCTGCGCGCACTGGAATCAGTCGATGATCTTGACGCCGAGCTGCTGCGCGGCGCAAAGCAGATGGGCTTCTCCGATTACCAGATCGGCAGCACCATCTTCCGCGGCAAGGATATCGATCCGCACGGTAAGGGCGACCTGATCCGAGCCCGCCGAAAGGAGCTGGGCATCCTGCCCTGCGTCAAGCAGATTGATACCCTGGCAGGCGAGTATCCCGCCCTGACCAACTACCTCTATATCACCTATAACGGCGACGAGAACGACATCAACTTCGAACGCGACGGCAAGTCGGTGGTGGTGCTCGGAAGCGGCGCATACCGCATTGGCAGCAGCGTGGAGTTCGACTGGTGCGGCGTCACCGCGGTCAAGAAGATCCAGGAGCTCGGCTACCGGGCCATTATGATAAACTACAACCCGGAGACCGTCAGTACCGACTACGACGTCTGCGACCGCCTCTTCTTCGACGAGCTTACCCTGGAAAGGGTGCTGGATATCTGCGATATGGAGGCGCCTCTCGGAGTCGTGGTCTCGACCGGAGGACAGATCCCCAACAACCTGGCACTGCTGCTCGACCGCCGCGGAGTCAGGATCCTCGGCACTCCCGCACAGTCTATCGACATGGCTGAAGACCGCCAGAAGTTCTCGCAGCTCTGTGACCCTCTGGGCATCGACCAGCCCCGCTGGAGGGAACTCACCAGTATCGGAGACATCTATAACTTCGTGGACGAGGTGGGCCTTCCGGTGATGATCCGGCCCTCCTATGTCCTATCCGGCGCGGCGATGCGCGTGGTTTCCAGTGCCGACGAACTTGAAAATGCCCTGAACAATGCGGCGGTGGTGAGCCAGGAGCATCCCGTGGTGGTGACCGAATTCATGCAGCGCACCAAGGAGGTGGAGATCGACGCGGTGGCCCAGAACGGAGTCATCAAGTGCTACGCCATCAGCGAGCATATCGAGTTCGCCGGCGTCCATTCCGGCGACGCCACTGTGGTCTTCCCCGCACAGAAACTCTATTACGAAACCATCCGCGGCATAATACGCATCTCCCGCAAGCTGGCCGCGGCCCTCAATATCTCCGGCCCCTTCAATATCCAGTTCCTGGCAAAGGAGAACGCCCTGAAGGTGATAGAGTGCAACCTCCGCGCCTCCCGCAGCTTCCCCTTCGTCTCCAAGATCACCAAGTTCAACCTTATCGGCATGGCGACCGAGATTATGCTGGGACGCGAGGTGGAACCCTTCGGAAAGACTTTCGCCGACATCGACTATGTGGGCGTCAAGTGCTCCCAGTTCTCCTTCGCACGTCTTCTGAAGGCCGATCCCGTGCTGGGAGTCGATATGGCTTCAACCGGAGAGGTGGCCTGCATCGGCGACAATTACCATGAGGCGCTGCTCAAGAGCATGCTCTCCGTCGGGCACCGCATTCCCTCGAAGGATAAGGGCATCCTGGTCTCCTCCGGACCCGCCTATTCCAAGGTGGAGATGCTGGAGGCGTGCGAGATGCTTGCCGCCAAGGGATATAAGCTCTATGCCACCGGCGGCACCGCAAAGTTCCTGGAGGAGCACGGTGTTCCCGCCGAGATGCTCCAGTGGCCCGATGCCGAGGTTGAGCCCAATATAATCGACTATCTTGTCAACCAGAAGATAGACCTTGTCATAAACATCCCCAAGAACCATTCCGCCCGCGAGCTGAGCAACGGATACAGGATCCGAAGGACCGCGGTGGACCACAATATTCCCCTTATAACCAATTCCCGACTTGCGAGGGCCTATATCTATGCGATATGCACGATAGGCCTCGAAGGGCTTTCCATCAACTCCTGGGAAGAATACTAAAAGGAGTTCCCGTAAACTATGAATCGCTTCGACCTGGTTAAAGAGTGTTTTGAGAAACAGGCTGTACCCGCAGAGCGTCCAGCCGGCCTTCCATCCGAGTACTTCGGAGAACTTGTGTTCGACAGGGCCAAGATGAAGAAATATCTTGATGCCCAGACACTTAAGAGTCTTCTTGACTGTATCGACAAGGGCCATCCGCTGGACCGTAAAACAGCAGACGGCGTGGCTCTCGGAATGAAGGAGTGGGCTCTTCAGAATCACGTCACCCACGTGACCCACTGGTTCCAGCCCCTGACTGAAGGCACCGCCGAAAAGCACGATTCGCTTATCGAGTATGACGGCAAGGGCGGCGTCATAGAGACTTTTGACGGCAAGGCGCTTGCACAGCAGGAGCCTGACGCCTCCTCCTTCCCCAACGGTGGAATCCGCGCCACCTTCGAGGCGCGCGGCTACACGGCATGGGACCCCACTTCGCCCGTCTTCATCCAGGACGACACCCTTTGCATCCCGACGATTTTCATATCATACACGGGTGAGGCTCTCGATTACAAGACTCCGCTAAAGCGTTCCCTGAAGGCTGTTTCCGATGCTGCACTGCCGATAGTCAGGCTTTTCGACCCCGAAGCCTCCAAGGTCTATTCCTATCTGGGATGGGAGCAGGAGTATTTCCTGATCGACGAGTCCCTCTATTCGGCCCGTCCCGACCTGATGATCACCGGCCGCACCCTTTTCGGTCACAACTCCTCCAAGAACCAGCAGTTGGACGACCACTATTTCGCAGCGATTCCCTCGCGCGTGGCCGAGTTCATGCGCGACCTCGAGATTGCCGGCCACCGTCTGGGCATTCCCATCAAGACGCGCCATAACGAGGTGGCTCCCAACCAGTTCGAACTTGCTCCGATCTACGGCGAGGCCAATCTCTCCAACGACCAGAACCAGATGGTGATGAACCTGATGGACAAGATTGCCCGCAAGCACGGTTTCGTGGTGCTGCTTCACGAGAAACCCTTCGAAGGCGTCAACGGCTCGGGCAAGCATAACAACTGGTCGCTCGGCACCGATACCGGCAAACAGCTCCTGGCTCCCGGAAAGGATGCCGACGGCAACCTGATGTTCGTCACCTTCTTCGTCAACGTGCTCGCTGCGGTCCAGCGCCACAACGGCCTGCTGAAGGCATCGATAGCCTCTGCAACCAATGCCCACCGCCTCGGCGGCAACGAGGCTCCGCCGGCCATCATCTCGGCTTTCCTGGGCAAGACCATGACCGACGTGCTCCACAAACTTCTGGAACTCCCTTCCGGCACTCCGATCGAGATTGCCGGCAAGAAGGGACGCAGCCTCGGGCTGGTGGAGATTCCGGAGATCTTCGTCGACAATACCGACCGCAACCGTACCTCTCCGTTTGCATTCACCGGAAACCGCTTCGAGTTCCGCGCCGTCGGCTCCAGCGCCAACTGTTCAGGCGCCCTGACCACCCTGAATGCCGCCATGGCGGAGCAGCTGCTGGATTTCAAGGCTGCCCTTGACAAGGAAACCGCTAAGGGAAAGGAGCGCAATGTGGCGATTATGGATGCCTTGAAGCCGATTATCGCGTCAATCCTCGATGTGGTCTGCTTCGACGGCAACGGCTATGACGAGGCTTGGCAGAAGGAGGCGGCGCGCCGCGGCCTGGATGTCCAGACCAGCGTTCCCGAGATGATCAGGGAGTTCCTTTCGCCCGCTTCGGTGGAGATGTTCACCCGCACCGGCGTCTATTCCCTCCCCGAACTGGAGTCGCGCAACGAGGTGAAGTGGGAAACATATAGCAAGAAAGTCCAGATCGAGTCGCGCGTCATGGCCCGCATGGCCGTCAACCATATCGCTCCCGCTGCCCTGGAGTACAAGACCCGCCTGCTGAAGATCGTCAAGCTGACGAAGGAGGCATGCGGTTCGCTCGACGGATGCCGTGCCGAGATGGAGATGATCGACCGCATCAACCACGACCTTGCGGATATCAACGCCCGCGTTGACGCTATGGTTGAGGCCCGCAAGAAGGCCAATGCCATTTCCAGCGAGTACGAGAAGGCGGTGGCATATCACGGCATCGCCGAGTTGCTCCCGCCGCTCCGCAAGTCCATCGACGACCTCGAGGAAATCGTCGACAACAGCCTCTGGCCACTCCCGAAGTATCGCGAGATGCTGTTTATCAGCTAATCCTCTCCGCCGGTGACGCAGTCTTGAATTTATGAGAATGTGTCGACTATATTGGATATTCTTGGCAACTATGACATTAATAGTGTCCAGTTGTCGTGTTCCATATTACTACACATCAGGGGATACTGCTCCCAAATCGGAAGAAATAGCATTATTCGACCCTGTCATACAGTTGAATTATTTTGATGATGAGAGCGTTTCAGAGGTTCCTGAAAGTCCGCTTTACGAAGTCATATATGATTCCTTACTTAAATTGACGGAGGAGTCATTTATAGTTTATAAGGTTATTCCTGCTGATAATGACAGGCTTCTGCGTATCGAGGCGGCCAGTCTTAAGAATCTTGATAAGGATATTCTGTTTGCTTTACCAATTCCTGAACTGCTTCGGGAGAAGATACAGGAATCAGGGAATAGGTATGGTGTCGTAGTTTGTGCTGACTGTGACGTTGAAAAGAGTAGGGAGGCTTTTTCTTTCAAAACGAAACAGTTTTTAGTCGTGCTTGATTTCAATCTCGACCTTATTGTGCTTGATGCCCTGTCCAATACTGTGACTTTTTATGCGCAGGATTCAGATCAGTTGGCGCCATTCTCATATAAAATGCTCCGTAAACTGCTCAGGCGAAGTATGAAGCGGATGCTGAAACAGTATAACTAATAATTCTAAGTGGTCCATACGGCTATCCTCCGTCATGCCCGCGTTCTCTTTCGTCATGCCCGCGTTCTCTTTCGTCATGCCCGCGCAGGCGGGCATCTCCATTCTGTCATTCTGAAGCCAGTCCTGAGCCTGCCGAAGGACGAAGCGAACCCGGCTCGCCGCTCCGCAGGACCTTGGTATTCACCGAATGTGTAAGATGATCGGTTTTTGCAAATAAACCGACAAAGTGAAGCCGAAGGCTAATCGGTAAAGTGCTGATAATGAGAGTGTTAGTTTTTATGTTTCGACGTTACTGCCTTATTCCGGGCAGTGATGCCGGAGAACACGTCTCAGACGCACTTCTAAGGCACTTCTCCCGACGTCACTTTGCCAGTTTTCGTCCTGCCCACATCCACGCCATCATCCCCGGCTTCCACTCCGTCCTGCCCGGCGTCGTTCCCGTCCTGCCCGGCCTGACCGGGCACCTCAACTAAGGCGAGAATCTCTTGATACACTGCGCCTGATGGAAAGTACTCTCCATCTGGCTCAGTTGCCATATCTTTTTCTTATATTTGCACTGTCAGGCAACTGACGGACATATGATGAAAGTGTAAGCTTTCCTTGCTTCGAAATCTGCAAAATTTCCATGCATCAAGGCGGCGTACACCCATCTCGTGTTTGGTATATCGTGCCATCCTGGCACATATCCATACGAGTGTGGAGTACCGGTTTTTTGATGCAGGGCTTTGCAGAGCCTCGAAGCAGATAAGCGGCTCCACACTTTTTTATAATTACAACTTGACCCGTGGGGCAGGGCGCCGGATAAAACCATGGAAAACGAATTGCTCAATCCCCAAACGTATTGCCCGCCTGAGACCACGGTCCTGCTCTTGAAAACTCAGCAGATCATAGCAACTTCAAGTCTTGAGAATCCTAGTCTCGGCGGCGAGTGGGGTTGGAACTGATAAACGATACAACGCATTATGAAACAAGATATTACTTTAATTGTTTTTGCTGCGCTTGCGCTTCTTGCAGGCTGCGAGCGGGCAGATGTTGACAACGTGGGCGGAATAGAGAGCAGAAAAGGGCAGACGTTCACTGCTGGTTTCGAAAAAGTGGATACACGCACATATGTTGATAGCAACCTCCGTTTGTATTGGAATGCTGACGACCGTCTGTCGATATTCGCCACTACCTACAACCAGCAGTCCAGTTTTGCCGGTCAGACTGGAGACACTGAAGGTCCCTTTGAGCCTGTAGGCTCCATCCATATCGGCAATACCGTATTGAACAACTACGCCGTATATCCGTATAATTCTGCGACAAGTCTGACGGGAGATGAAAGAATCAAACTGATTCTGCCTTCAGTTCAGCCTTATGCACCTAATACATTTGGTGTCGGGGCTAATACAATGGTAGCCGTAACCGATGGAATTAATGACTACTTCCTTCCCTTCAGGAATGTATGCGGCTATCTTGTCGTCAAACTATATGGAGATGCAACTGTTAAGGCCGTCACATTTGAAGGAAACAATGGAGAGAAGATAGCTGGAGCTGCAACCGTTACAGCAAGTCACGCTGCTGCCCCGACTATCGTAATGTCTGAAGAGGCCACTACAACCATTACCATTGACTGCGGAGAGGGTATACAGCTTGGCCGAACTGCTGAAACCGCCACTGAGTTCTGGTTCGTGATTCCTCCGACCACCTTCTCGAACGGCTTCACCATCAAGGCAGTCGGCGAAGGCGTGATGCAGATGAAGAAGTCCACCACCGCCTCCCGCACCATCCAGCGCAATGTCGTCAATACAATGCCGGCTCTCGAAGCTGTATTCGATAGTCAATTGGTGGAATTCGAAGATGCCAAATTCAAAGCTTACTGTGTGTCTAAATTCGACAAGGATGGAGATGGGGAGATTTCTTATCCAGAAGCTCTATTGATTACTAGGGTGTCCATTGGAAGTAAAGGTATAGAGTCATTGAAGGGAATAGAAGCCTTTACAAACTTAGAAGAACTCATTTGCCCAGGAAACCCGCTAAAAAGTATAGATATTAGCCACAATACGGCACTAAAAGCATTGGCTTGTTATGATAATCAACTGACCAGTCTGGATGTTACCCACAATACGGCGCTGACCGATTTGCGCTGCTTCAAGAATAAACTGATCAACCTGGATGTCAGCCACAATGCGGCACTGACAAAAATGTGGTGCGACCAGAATCAACTGACCAGTCTGGATATCAGCCACAATATGACGTTGAGCGACTTCCGCTGCAACCAGAATCAGCTGACCAGTCTGGATGTCAGCCACAATACAGAGCTGACAGTATTATGGTGCCAGGAGAATCAACTGACTAGTCTGGATGTCAGCAATAATACGGAGCTAAGAACGCTGTACTGCTTTTTGAATCAACTGATCACTCTGGATATCAGTAATAATCCGCGTTGCACTGCGAAGAGAATCTATTGACCAATTTGGATCTCAGTCACGCGACGGCACTGACATCAATGTCTTGCGACCAGAATCAACTGACTAGCCTTGATGTCAGCCACAATACGGCATTGACCAGACTGTTGTGCAGCCAGAATCAATTGACTAGCCTTGATGTTAGTAGTAATACTCTTTTAAGTACGTTGAAGTGCGATAACAATCCCTATTTGACTGAGATATGGCTGAAAGCAGGTCAAACAATATCTGACTTCTCTTATGATGTCGGTGTTGCGACAATCAAGTATAAAGATTAACGTAATGCTGAATCAGTTTCCACGCTAGAGATGCCCGCCTGCGCGGGCATGACGGCGGGGGTCGGGGCAGAGCCACGTAAACACGTTGCGGGGGAGCCCACGGAGCTGCGAAGCAGAGGGGTGCCGAATAGGCACGGGAGCACCCTAGTCCGAAGGGTACTAACCCTCCGAACGCAGCGGAGAAAGAAATACCTTAACGGAATTGAATTAACATTTTGTTATTAACATTCTGTTAATTGAAGTTTCTTGTATTCTGATGACCTACCAGTCGTCATCGTCTTTGTCGGCGTCGTAGTTCATCTCGTTTTCCCATCCGAAATGCTCCTGGAGATCGGCGTCATGGTCGACGCTTTTCAACTGTCGCATTTCTTCTTCGATGGCGAGGTCCTCGTCGTTGTTGGCGAACTCGCCTCTCTTTCCGATACTGTTTTCGTTGAAGTCGAAGAAACTCCACCAGGATCTCTTTTTTTCTGTCATTTCAGTGCGTCACTAGGGAGATCAGTCCAGTTTGTTGGCGATGTAGGCGCGGTAGAGGGCTTCGGCGGCTTCGCAGTAAGCTGCCACAGCGCCGCCGTAAGGGCCGGAGGCACCGTCGGTGCTGGAGCAGAAGAATACCATTCCGAAATCCTTTTCAGGGCTGAAATAAAGGCAGCTCCTGAGGCCGTAGGCGCTTCCGCCGTGGCCCCTCATCGGGAATCCCAGAAGCTGGGGATTTGTGCTGGCGGTGAGGCCATAACCTGCCCCAAAGGAGCCTTTGACACCGTCGGGAACGGCTTTCTTAAACATCGTCTCGACGCTCTCGGGCGTGAGAACCTGCACTCCGTTGGTGCCGGTGCCGCCGTTCTTCAGGGTAGTCATCCATTCTGCAAGGCCGAGAATCGATATCTTCATTCCGCCGGCGGGGGAGAGGACGGGAGTGTCTATGCCCAGCCTGTACGTATCGTATTCGGGATAACGACGGTATGCTCCGGGCTGCGCCACGAACTTGCCCTCCTTCTTGTATAGGGTGGCGAAACGGCTGTGGTCGAGCGAATCCACGTTGAAGCCGGCGTCGGTGATGCCCAGCGGCAGAAGGAGGTGCTGCCTGACATAATTGTCGAATCTCTCGCCGGAGAGGCGCTCTATCACGGCGCCGACGAGGTTGATGCCGCGGTTGGAGTACTCGTAGTGAGTGCCCGGTTCGTAGTCTGAGTAGCAGCAGGCGATGGTGTCGGGATCCGCCGTTCCGGGAATGATAGTACCGCAGAGCGACCTTTTGTAATCAACCTTCGGGTTGTCCACCACGCTGGAGGTGTGGGAGAGGAGCATCCTCACTGTGATGGGCACATCGGGGAATTTCGGATTGCGTATGCGGTAGCCCAGAATGTCGCTCACATCATTGTCCAGCCCCACCTTGCCCTGCTCTACAAGCTGCATTATCGATGCTCCGGAGAAGGTTTTGGAGATGGAGGCGATGCGGTAGATGTCTGTCACCGATGCCGGTTCGCCGGTCTCGCGGCTCTTGAGACCGAGGGCGTCGGAATAGACGACCTTGTCGCCCCTCACCACTGCAGCCGTCATCGAGATGACTTCGTGCCTCTTCATGATGTCCGCAAGCTCTTCGTGGAGATTCTCGTCCATAATGGGCTTTATCTTCTGCTCATAAAGCAGGTTGATGGTCTCGTAGTAAATCTTGTAGATCTGGTTGATCTTGTCGGTCTTGGTGCTGGAGCAGAGGCAGACGAAGCCCCAGTCCTCGCCCGGGCAGAAGAACATGCAGCTCTTCAGGCCGTGGAGGGAGCCGGTGTGGCCGCGAAGGGTCTTGCCCTCTATGAAACGGGTCTCGGTGCGGAGTCCCTGGCAGTAGAGGGTGCCGGGGTCCGCCGGCGTGATGGGAGTGAAGAGCCTCTTGTAGCTCTCTGCGGAGATCAGCCTGTCGCCGGAGGCGGTGATGCAGCTGTCCCTGAGGCACATCATCCATTTCGCGAGGTCGGGGGCGGAGATTTTCATTCCGCCCGTGGGAGACCAGTAGTTGCCGTCCTTGCCTATGACGTATGTGCCGTCCGCGACCTTCTTCTCGTTCACGCGCACATATGGCTGGGTGCGGATGAGAGTGTCTTTAGCCTTGTTGTAGGAGTATTTCGCCACGAGGCGCGAAGCGTCCAGGGAATCCACGTTGTAGCCGGCCATCCCGATTCCGACCCTGTCGAGGACGTGGTGGCGCACATAGTCGTCGAACCTCTCGCCCGTTGCCCGCTCGATTATGCGGCCCAGCATGTTGAAACCGCGGTTGCAGTAGTTGTAGCCCTGCCCGGGAGCATAGTCGTACCACGCATACTTGATCATCGAATCTCGAGGGGTGATGGCGGGGTCCACCCAGTCCGGGGTCCAGTAACTGGAGTTGCCGTTTCCGTCTTTCATTCCGGAGGTATGGGACATCATCATCCTCAAGGTGATGGGAATCTCCGGCCAAAGCGGGTGGCGTACCGTGAAGCCAATCAGGTCGCTCACATCGTCGTCGAGCGAAAGCTTGCCCTGGTCCACCAGCTGCATGATAGAGACTGCCGAGAATGATTTCGAGATGGACGCAATCTTGAACAAATCGTTGATATCCAGCGGGTCGCCGGCCTCGAAGTCGCGCCATCCGAAGGCTTTCTGGTATATGATCTCATCGCCCATCACAAGGGCGACCGACATGCCTCTGGTGCGGCAGTCGTCCATATAGCCGAGGATGGTCTCTTCAATCTCTTTTTCGGTGAGTTTCTGTGCACGCACCTGCGGTGCGACGGCAAGGAGGGCAAGCAGGAATGCTGCGAGCCGCGAAAGGATGGTGATTCGTTTCATGATAGCAAAGTAAAAGGATAGTGCAATTTACGATAATATTCTTAATTTTGGGCAACAAACTGACGGATTATGGATATGAAACAGAAACTGATCTATGAGATACCCCGGGTGGAGGTCGTGGAGCCTTTGCCTGCAGGCACGCTGTGCGCCAGCAATGTGGATGCCGGAGGGATGGAGGTTCCGTTCCCCGGATTCAATCCCGAGCAAAGATGGTAGTAAACCTTAAAACCGGAGTATTATGAAAAGAAGATTCCTGTATATCGTCAGTTTGATATTCCTGGCTTCTGCCTGCGCCATCGAAGAGCCGGAGCTCTCGCTTCGGCACCTCGATGTGGATATTACCGTAACATCCGACCTCGACGGTACGAGGGCGGTCAAAACCTCCTGGGAAGCCGGAGACAAGGTGTATGTGGCATTCGACGACTACTTCGCCAAGAGTGGGAGCGACACGGAACCGCTGCTTCTGACCCTGACCTACAACGGCGTCTCCTGGAACGCCGCCTTCTCCGATCCCGCTCTGGAGGAGTACCTTCTCGGGCGTATGAACGGCTACCTGACCGCCTCATACATTCCATTCGTGGATGCGGAATTCCGCTATGACCCATCGACTGGAATCGTAAGGGTCGGTACCCAGCCGGCGACATACTCGATGAGCTGCAACTCAGTCCTGTACAAGATAACCGACAACCGCCTGAGGGCGACCATCAATCTCAGCCTTGATTCCTTCGTACAGTTCTATCTCGAAGATATGCCCGGAGTCCAGGATGGGCGATACACCTTCTCATGCAACAAGATCCTGCCCAGCACCTCCTGGGGTGCGGTCTATTACAACGGCAAGCCGCAGTGGATCTACAGCAACACAGGATACGGCGATGCGCTTCCCGGAATGCAGTACAAGGGCGGGCTCTCCTTCAGCGGACGCCTCCACTATTCGGCCGACGGAGCACCGGCGGATTACGCCATAACCATAACCGATACGAAGGGTACCAGGTCGGGAAGCGATGATACATATTATACAATGACAAGGAGCGCCACCCTCGCTTTCAAGGACGCCGTGATCCTTCCGCCCCTGACCGATCCCGCCTGGACCGTCAAGAAACCCAAGACGGAGATGTTCGCGGAGTGGGGACTCGAGGGAACCCTCGTATCCTACGTGAGCAACGAGCGCTCCTATGAGTGGTATATCGACCAGGGCAGCACCGGACCCTGCTCCGGCGTCAACTGCGGCCCCGCATCATCAACCATGGCGGCCCACTGGTATGACTCCTCCTTCACCGGCACTACCCAGGATGCCCGCAACGAGTTCTACAACAACGGAGGCTGGTGGTACACGAGTGATATAAACGCCTATTTCACCAACCACGGCATCGCCCACTCCCAGAGGTCATACTCTTCGAATACCGAAATCACCGGTCAGATCGACAGGGGCAACATAGTCCTGCTCTGCCTGGATATGTACTATATCACTTACGGGAATGTTTCCGGCAAGAGGGTGAATAAGTTCTACAATACCTCAGGCACGGGCTGGGGCCACTTCCTGCTGGTAAAGGGATATGTCCAGACCTCCTCGAAACTCTATTTCGAGGTGTACGACCCCTATTCGATGGGAAGGAAATATCCTGACGGAACCCCGATGGGAAAGGACCGCTACTACGATTCCAATGACATCCTCACCTCTGCGGGAATCTGGTGGCCCTGCATGATAACCATCGGCGGTCATTGATGCGATTGAAGTTTTTTTGCAAACGGAAGAAATTATTCCTATCTTGCAGACCGAAACAAGAAAGACAATGTTTACGAGCAACGCATATTGGTGGTGGCGCCTGTTACAACTCCGAGAGTCGTAAGGGGTCAGCCAGTATGTATGCAAGTATATATGAAGCTCAGCCGAGGCGGCTGGGCTTCAATTTTTTTATCAGGTATGGTGCGGAGGCGTTGTGGAGCGGCGGGTTCTTCCCGTCACTCGCAAAGCAGAGGGACGGGAAAGGTTCCGACGCGCGGGGGGAAGAATCCCGGCCAGGCCTGAGATAATGACGATGAAAACTATTAAACAATACTATTAACCCAAAGATTCCAACTTTTATGGACACCAAGATTCCCTACAAGATCTATCTCGATGAGAAAGAGATCCCGACCCAATGGTACAACGTCCGCGCGGACATGAAAAACAAACCGGCCCCCCTGCTCAATCCCGGCACGCTTCAGCCGCTGAAGGCAGAGGAGCTCGAACCCATCTTCTGCAAGGAACTCATCCGGCAGGAACTCGATGACGACACCCGTTTCGTCGATATCCCCAAAGAGGTCCTCGACTTCTACAAAATGTACCGTCCTTCCCCGCTGGTCAGGGCCTACTTCCTCGAGAAAGCGCTCGGTACGCCTGCGAAAATCTACTACAAATTCGAAGGCAACAACACCTCGGGCAGCCACAAACTCAACTCCGCCATCGCACAGGCCTACTATGCAAAGAAGCAGGGCCTCAAGGGCGTGACGACCGAAACGGGCGCAGGGCAGTGGGGAACGGCCCTCAGCATGGCCTGCTCCTACTTCGACCTCGACTGTCAGGTCTATATGGTCAAGTGCTCATACGAGCAGAAGCCCTTTCGCCGCGAGGTGATGCGCACCTATGGTGCAAAGGTCACTCCTTCGCCGAGCAACACCACCAATGTCGGACGCAGGATACTCGCCGAATTCCCCGAGACCACCGGATCCCTCGGCTGTGCCATCTCCGAAGCTGTCGAGGCTGCGGTGAGCCAGGAGGGATACCGCTACGAACTGGGCTCCGTGCTCAACCAGGTGCTGCTGCATCAGACCATAATCGGCCTCGAGACCCAGGCTGCGCTGAAGAAGTACGGCATCAAACCCGACATCATAATCGGTTGCGCAGGCGGCGGCTCCAACCTCGGCGGCCTGGCATCCCCCTTCATCGGCGAGATGCTCCGCGGAGAGGCCGACTACCGCATCATTGCGGTCGAGCCCGCCTCCTGCCCGAGTTTCACCCGCGGCAAGTTCGCATACGACTTCTGCGACACAGGAATGATCTGCCCGCTCGCAAAGATGTACACCCTCGGAAGCCAGTTCATCCCTTCGGCGAACCACGCCGGCGGCCTCCGCTTCCACGGAATGAGCACCATCCTCTCGCAGCTCTATCACGACGGCCTCTTCGAGGCGCGTGCCGTGGAGCAGACTTCGGTCTTCGAGGCGGCTGTGCTCTTCGCCAGGGTGGAAGGCACCCTGCCCGCTCCGGAGAGCAGCCACGCCATCCGCGCAGCCATCGACGAGGCGCTCAGGTGCAAAGAAACCGGCGAGGAGAAGACAATAGTCTTCGGCCTCACCGGTACCGGTTATTTCGACCTTGTGGCCTATCAGAAGTACAACGACGGCGAAATGAACGACTACATCCCTACGGATGAGGAGATCGCCGCCAATCTGGCAAAACTTCCGAAGGTGGAGTAGTATTATGACGCCGGCTTCAGCGGCTGAGCCGTTTGAGGCCGGTGATCATCCTTTCGAGCCCCTCTTCGAAGAGGGCTCTGGGAGTGGCGAGGTTTACGCGGATGAAGTTTCCGTCCCCGTAGATCTCGCCTCCCATTATCCAGACCTTCTCAACCTCCTTGAGCGACTCCTCGATATCCACGGAGGTTATGCCGCGGATAATGAGCCTGTGGCAGTCGATCCATGCGAGATATGTGCCCTGCAGTTCGGAGATCGCGAAGCCGGGCAGTTCCGCCTCCAGGCGCTCTTTCAGAAGTGTGTAGTTGGCATGGACATAGTCGCACATCTCCTTCAGCCATTGCTCTCCTTCGGGGGAGTAGCAGGCCTGAAGGGATTCCGGGCCGAAAGCGTTGACATCGCCGCATTCGTAGGTGGAAACGCTATGCTTTATTCTCTCGCGCCACTCCTTGCAGGGGGTGATGACGTTGGCTATCTTCAGGCCGGCGAGGTTGAACGACTTGGAGCTGGAGTTGAGGGTAACGCAGCAGTCCCGGTTCTCCGGGCTTACGGAAGCGAAGGGGATGTACTTGAATCCCGGCATCTCGATCTCGCAATGGATTTCGTCGGAGATGACGGGCTTGCCCCATTTGCGGCAGAGTTCTCCCACCTTCTCCAGTTCGTCCCGCCTCCAGACGCGTCCGCTGGGGTTGTGAGGGTTGCAGAAGAGGAAAACCTTCACCTTGGGGTCGGAGAGTTTGGCCTCCAGATCCTCATAATCCATCTCATAGTGGAGCACTCCGTCCTCGACGCTGAAACGCAGGGGGGAGGCGGCCACCTTACAGCCTGCGTTGGAAATGGCTGCGAAAAAGTGGTTGTATGCCGGAGAGTTGATGAGCACTTTGTCGCCGGGCGAAGTAAAGGTGTGAAGCACGGCGGCGAGTCCCGGAATGACTCCGGTTACGGGGGTGATCCACTCCCTTTCTATCTTCCAGCCGCGCCGTCTGCCGAACCAGCCGATGATTGCCTCATAGTACGAATCCTTGATCTCCGTGTAGCCGAAGATGCCGTGGTCCAGACGCTTGCGAAGCGCCTCCCTGATAAAGGAAGGCGCTTCGAAGTCCATGTCTGCCACCCACATCGGCAGAACCTCGGGATCGAGGTCCCACTTTACGCAGCCGCTGCCGATGCGGTCGGTTATCTTGTCAAAGGAATATCCTTCCATCCGTCATCAGATCAGGTTGCCGAAGAGGATGGCGTTGGTGAGGATATGGTTGGTACCGAACCAGTATGAACGGTAGGTCAGGTCGTTGTGGATGAAGATCAGGCAGCCCTTGCCGTGACGTTTGGTGGCCACGATGGGGGAGCCTGCGAACTTCGCGAGCTGCTCCTTTGTGACATATCCGGAACGGTAAGGCTCAGCGCCGTAGCTCATCACCACGTCTGCACCGCCGTCCACCTTCCATACGGTGGCGTTGCTCTGGAAGACGTCGAGGTTGTCCTGGTCGTATCCCCAGAGGAGAGGGCTGCCGTGTTTCAGGTCGGCGCTGAGGACGAGACCGCTGACGCCTTCGCCGGTATCACCCTTAACGCTGTCGTTGGTGATGCTCCTGATGATATAATGGGAACCGCCCATGAGAATCAATGTTCCGCCGTTCTCGACCCAGTCGTTGAGTTTCTGGGTAGCCTCACCTTCCAGCTGGCCGCTGATATTGCCGGAGAAGATAATGGCGTCGTATTTGCCGAAGTCGAACTCCTTGCCGTTGAGGCTCTTGAAGTTGACCAGCGAGTGGTTCATCGCATAGCGGTAGTCGAGCAGATACCAGATCGAGCCCTGCTGCGAGGATGCTCCGGTGTCGGTGATGATGGCTGTCCTGGTGTTGCGTACCGGAACACGGTTGACTTCATCGAGGGTGAATCCCTTGCGCTTTTCGGTCTGCAGGCCAATCACGTCGACTGCGCACTTCTTGGCCAGTTCGTCGACGAATGCGAAGAGTTCCTGGCTGCCGAAGATCTGTCCTTCGACGGGAACTATTATCGTTCCTTCAGGCATGGTGACGTCGATCTTGGTCGCCTTGTTCTTGTATGCGAACGGAGCGGTTGCCACCTGGAGGTTGACTCCCTTCTTCTGGAGGGCTGCAATCATATACGGGGTGTAGTATTCAGCAGGTGCGAATGCATATCCGAGAGGACTGACGCCGCCCTTGACTGAACCCTGGGGGAATACGGCCTCGACAATCTTCTTGTCGACCACGGGAGCCTCGGTCACCACCTCGTAGTTGAGGTTATATGCGCGGGCGGGAGACCAGGTGGAGATGTCGTAGAACTTGTCGTCCTCATATTCCGTGATATCCTCGAAGATGCCCTTGATCTTGTAGTAATGCTTCTGCTCGAAGGGGACGAAATACTTGCCCTCCTGGCCCTTGACGGGATAGACGTCTATCTCGTGGAGGAGCAGGTTCTCGACGAAGCTGAAGGCGATTCCGCGGTTGCCGCGCGCGTCGAACACATATCCCTTGCCGGGATCGGCTGCAGCGGCCTTGGCGGCATTTACATAGAAATTCTTCTGGTACTCCTTGAGGGCCTTTGCATTGGCGACGGAGCCGTTCAGGACGCCGCAGGCGGCGAGGCTGTGCCAGCGTACGTTCTCACCGAAATTGTGGATTCCCATCGGACCGAAGTCGCGGACATGTCCTCGTGTGGAGGAGAGTTCGTGCAGGATGCAGACGGAGCCCTGGATGTCGCCGTAGCATGCTCCCTTGCCGATGAAGAAGTCGTCATAGCCGCGTCCGGTGTAATAAGGCACTCCGATGGAGTCGAGATACCTTCCGGTGGTCTTGCCGATCTCCTTGGTGAGGTCCTGATTCTCCTGGGGGATGTATTTGTAGGTGCGTTTGGGATCGCCGGGGCTGATATAATAGAGAGCGGTGCGGCCGGCACCCATCTCGTGGAGATCGAGCAGCACGTTGGGCATCCAGTACTCATACATCTTCACGAGGTTCTGCCCTTCGGGGAACTGTGCGGTGAGCCAGTCGCGGTTGGTGTCCATCCAGTAGTGGTTGGCCCTCGAGCTGGGGCTGACCTCGTTGTACTCCCTTGAATTGCGGTCGATGAAGTGGTTGATGCTCGAGTTGGAATTTACCCACATCGCAAAGCGGCTCAGACCGTCGGGGTTCTGGGCGGGGACTAATACGATGACGGTGTTTTCGAGCATCTCGGCCACAGCCTTGTCGTCGACTGCTGCGTAGAAGTACATGATGGGCAGGATTGCCTGGGAACCGGAGATCTCGTTACCGTGGATGTTACCGCACAGGTTCACTATGAGCGGCATCTTCTCGAGATCGACCTTGTCGGACTGGGCGGGGTCGAGAACTTTCAGGTGATCTTTGCGGATCTGGTCCAGACGGCGCTGGTTGCCGGGAGAGGTAATGCAGACCTGCATGAACTGGCGTCTCTCGAAAGTGTAACCGAATTTCTTGACGGAAACGCGGTTGGATTTCTCTGCCAGGTATTCTGCATATCTGGTGATGTCGCCCCAGTCGGCAAGTCTCTCTCCGATTTCGAAGCCGAAGAACTCCTGGGGAGACTGTATGCCCTTGAGGTACTTGGCATTCTGTACGGGGAGGAAGTACTCTACTGAAGAATTGGGAGAGGGAACTCCCGAAGGTTTGCCTGGCTGGGCGTAGGTTTCAGTTGCCGCACCGAACAGCGTAACTGCCGCCACGGATGCGAATAAGATGGATTTGAACCGGTTCATATTGTTAGGGATTTGTAATGTCTTTAAGGCAATCACAAATATAACAATTTTTATTCAGTTTTTTTACCTAACTTTGCCGTCCCGTAAGGAAGGTTGGCCGAGTGGTCGATGGCGGCAGTCTTGAAAACTGTTGTACAGCAATGTACCAGGGGTTCGAATCCCTTACCTTCCGCAGATTATTATTGCATCGTAGCGAAGCTACGGTGCTTTTTTAGTTCAGTACCGAAGTGAAGAGCCTGTCCTTGGTGACGTAGCGGTCGTAGAGGAAGAGGCAGACGTCCACTGCGAGCATCGTGAGGATGCCGGCGACGCCGGTCGTTCCGGTTATGAACTCGTTACATCCGGTGATGTATAGAATCGACAGTCCGGCTACCGCGTTGAAGGTTCCGTGCATTATGGCTGCGACAATCACTGAACGCGCCTTTAGACGGATGTACTGGATCATGGGAGTCAGTACAAGGCAGAGCGCAATCATCATAAAGACGCCGGCTACCGGGTTTGAGGGGTAGTTGTGGCCCATCAGAATGATGGGAGCATGCCATAATCCCCAGATGACTCCGGTTAGAAGAGAAGCCGTCATGAAGTGGCTTCCCTTAAACTGCCTGAGCAGCCATCCGCGCCATCCGATTTCCTCGCCCAATGCGAATACCGCGTTGATCGTGATACCGCCCAGCAGGCCGCTGACGACGGTTATGACACCCAGCAGGAACGGCGTCATCCGGAACTTCCCGTCGAAGGAGGCGTTCATCTGTGCAAGAACGGGAGCGATGATTTCGTTGTCGGTCGAGAATGTCGCTCCGGGCATCAGGCAGGAGGCGCCGAGGACCAGGACTCCCAGCACCGCCATAAGGAGCCAGCCGACGAACCACCATCCGTTGATTTTGAAGGAGAGGCCTACGTGGCTGAAAATCTTTTCTTTGTTGACAGCCTGAAGTATTATGGTCGTCAGCATCGGAATAAACATGCATCCGGTGACAAACAGTTGTCCGCTGATTGCATGGTAATCACCTCCGCAAAGGCGGAAAATGGCCGTTCCAGTCCAGATAAGCGCAAAAACGAGAGCGGTATAGACGATGATGTTCTTCTTGTTCATAGTGTTGCGTTTATTATTTGTCGCAAATATAATAAAAATTTATTGCAAAACAATAATTTTTTAAATTTAATTGGCGTTGGCCACCGAGAGGCCGACTGCGAACATCATATTTATATGTGCGAGAGTTCCGGAGAAGTCCCAGTCTTCGCGATATTCGTCGCTGGGTTTGTGATACCACTGCGAGCGGGGATACTTGTTCGGACGTGACGGATCCACCAGGTCGGTGCCGTATTCGATAACCACGGCTGGCACTCCCTTCTTGACGAAATTGAAATGGTCGGAACGGAAGAACCAGCCGTCGGAGTTGTCGTCGTTGAATACGACATACCTGCCCTGGGCCCCCGCAGCGGCAATAATGTATTTGTCCAGTATGGTCTTGCCGCCGCCCAGCACTACGGCGTCGTAAGTCAGGGGTTCGGGAGCGATGCAGTCGAAGTTGATGCAGGCCGCTGTCTTTTCCATCGGGATGACCGGATGGGCGCAGTAGTACTCCGAGCCGAACAGGCCGCTCTCTTCGAGAGTGGGGATCAGGAATATCATGGAGCGGCGCGGGCGTTCCTTGAGAGATGCGTATTTCTTTGCCAGCAGCAACACCGCCGCCATTCCAGAGCCGTTGTCGGCGGCGCCGTTGTAGATGCGGTCGCCCGTCTTGTCGGGATCGGCATATCCGAAGTGGTCCCAGTGGGCGCTGAAGACGACGGCCTCCTTCTTGAGGTCGGTTCCCGGGAGGATTCCGGCCACGTTGCAGGTTTCGTTTATCTCATACTTGACATTCATAGTGACGTCGCCCTTGACCTTCAGGGGAATAGCCTTGAAGCCGGGTTTCCTGGCATCTGAGACGGCCTTGTCGAAATCGAGACCGGCCGCTTCGAAGATTTTCCTGCATCCCTCTTCGTGGAGCCATCCCTTGATTGCCAGTGAGTTGCGGTTGCCGGTCTCTTCGTCATAGAGCGCGAGGTTCCCTGCGGTATGGCCGTTCTTGCAGACGTTCCAGCCGTAGCTTGCGGCCGCAGTGTTATGGAGTACGAGACATCCGGCGGCGCCCAGTTTCTCAGCCACTTCGAATTTGCAGGTCCACCTTCCGTGGTAGGTCATATTTTTGCCCTGGAACATCTCAGCGTCATAAAAGCCGGGATCGTTGACCATCGCTATTATGATCTTGCCCTTGACATCGACTCCTTCGAAGTCGTTCCAGTTGAATTCCGGCGCATCGATGCCGAAGCCGCA
This sequence comes from Bacteroidales bacterium, assembly GCA_017616655.1. GTDB lineage: Bacteria > Bacteroidota > Bacteroidia > Bacteroidales > UBA932 > Cacconaster. The sequence goes on along the minus strand of JAFZXU010000005.1, from coordinate 1,457 downwards.
GAAGACGAATTCGGCCTTGGGTATCACCACCTTGTCTTCTGCCCTTGAAGTCCAGACCACCAGGTCGTCGGGATAGATCAGGTCGGCCTTCCTGCGTCCCTTTACGCGGAGCCTGTTGCCGGGCAGTTTGCAGTCGGCCGAGATAGTCTTGACCTTCTGGAACCAGCTGCCGCCGAATGCGGGCTGGAGGCCGATAGCCTTCATCTGGTCGGCCAGGTAGTTTATCGTTATGGCCTCGTGCCCGGTCATCGGCTTGCGGCCTCCGAATTCGTCCGAGCCGAGGGTGCTGATCCAATTGCGGAGAAGGGCTTCGTCATCCGCGGGGGTAGTGCGGTTGCCGGAAGTCTGCGCGGAGGCGAACATGGCGTTTGCGCAGACAGCGAAAATCAAAAGGATTCTTTTCATATTCTAAAGGATTCCGACTCTCTTGAAGATGAACTCTACGTTCTTGAAGTAGTAGTCGAGGGTGAAGCAGCTGTCAATCTCCCCGGGGGTGAGAAGGGCGGTGACCTCGGCGCTTTCCTTCAGAAGGTCGAGGTAGGAGAGTCCTTCGCTCCAGGCCTTCATCGCGATGGGCTGCACCGTGTCGTAGGCCTTTTCGCGTGACAACCCCTTCTCTATCAGGGCGTTCATTACACGCTGCGCGAAGATGACGCCTTTGGTGCGCCAGATGTTGGCAAGCATGTTCTCCGGATAGACCACGAGGTTCTCGAGGATGCCGCGGAAACGGCAGAGCATATAGTCGAGCAGTTCGGTGGCGTCGGGAAGGATGATGCGTTCGGTGGAGGAGTGGGAGATGTCCCTCTCGTGCCAGAGCGCCACGTTTTCGCAGGATGCCGCCATATAGCCGCGCATCACGCGGGCGCAGCCGCATATATTCTCGCTGCTGATGGGGTTGCGCTTGTGCGGCATCGCGCTGGAACCCTTCTGCCCCTTTGCAAATGCCTCCTCGGCCTCCCGTACCTCGGTGCGCTGCAGGTTGCGGACCTCGAATGCCATCTGCTCCAGCGTGGAGGCGATGACGGCGAGGGTTGCGATATACCAGGCGTGGCGGTCCCTCTGCAGCACCTGGGTGGAGATGTCGGCCGAGGCGATGCCGAGCTTTTCGCAGACATAATCCTGGATGAAGGGCGGGATGTTGGCGAAATTGCCGACAGCGCCGCTCATCTTGCCTGCCTCGACACCCTTGCGGGCCTCTTCGAAACGGGCGATGTTGCGCTTCATCTCCTCATACCAGAGGGCCCATTTAAGGCCGAACGAGGTGATGTCGGCGTGGACGCCGTGGGTGCGGCCGATGCAGGGGGTTTCCTTGAACTCGAGCGCACGGCGCTTCAGGACCTCTTGGAATTCTTCCAGGTCCTGGAGGAGGATGTCGTTCGCCTGCTTGAGGAGGTAGCCGTTGGCGGTGTCCACCACATCGGTGGAGGTGAGGCCGTAATGGACCCACTTGCGCTCTT
>JAFZXU010000061.1 GCA_017616655.1 Bacteroidales bacterium | reverse complement strand
GGTCGCGCCTTCAGGATAGGCATCTACGGCGCAGGTGTTGCCGCCGGCGTCATTTATTTCGGTAAAGATGTCGGTGTATATGAATCCAAGATAGTTCGTATGGTCCACCCATCCTGTTACACCTCCGGTGGCGCTCACGGAGATAATGTCGGAAATCTTGTCCTGCTCCTCGTATCTGGTCGATTTGCTATTGTTATAGGTCGCCAGGCGTTCCGGGTCTTTCAGGACCTCTGCCGCGATGACCGCGTTGTAATTGAATTTGGAGGTAAGTGTGCCACCAGAATAGGTAGCACCGGCTTTGTCACCCCAAGGGTAGGCCGTGCGAGCAGTCCCGGCTGCTGCAAACTCCCATTCGGCAGAAGTGGGGAGCCTGAAGGTCCAGCCTTCCGTTTTGCCGCTGAGCCATTGACAGTAGGCCTCTGCCTCAGTGCAAGAGATCCAGAGCACAGGATGCTTTTCCCTGCCTGCCGGAACACTGTTTCCGTTCCAGTATTTGGGGGCCGATTTCCCGGTCGCATCAATGAAGGTCTTCCATTCGGCATTGGTCACCGCACATTTGCAGATGTAGTACTCCTGCGGAATCGATACGGTTTCGCCTCCGGCCACATTGGACGAGGTCGCTATGAAAGTATAGATTCCGGCGGTCTCGACCTTTACGAAATTGTCCGGCACCGAAACCTCATCCGCGGGAGTCTCGGGAGTTTTCGGACTTGTCCCATTGTCTGACGGTTCTACCTTCCCGCAAGAAATCAAGATGACCAACAATAACAGGTGTAGCAAACCACGTATCATAATGGCAGATTAAGTGTACAAAGATATAACTTTTCTCGGTCACTTTCGGTCACCGCGCTTCATATTCAGTCACTTTCGGTCACCGTTTCCGGTAATTATTTCAACTCGCCGCACAATGACTTAATTCACGGGAAATCAATACTTTCAGTTATTTAAAACAACCCACGATTGTCACCGATACCTTAGCTCCCGCTCTGGGTACGGAAAAAAGGCTGCAGATTGCAGCCTTTTTCTGTTTCCGTACCCGGAGCAACGAGAATATTTAATTTAATTAAATTATTATAATTATTATGATAATTAGCGATTACTTCCTACCTTTGCAAAAAGAATAAGGCTATGAGGGTTCTGATGAATCAAGACTTGTTGGAGTTATTCCAAACAGGTAGGAGCAAAAGATACAGGGAGGTTGCAAGAAGCCGGGATTTGATGGTGGGATTCACCAGAGCCGTTAAAACCATGATGACTGTAAACGACGTTGACGAGTTGAGCCGATTCAGCTACTTGCACTATGAACAACTGAAACATCAATGGTCCGGATACTCTTCAGTCAGATTGTCAAACAGTTATATACACAGGCTTATCTTCAGAGAAACGACTGACGGACTGCAAGTTGAACTCATTGAGATAGATGATACCCATTATGGAAACAAACACTGAAAAAATGTATCTGGCCAACGACATTACACCGGCCTGTCCGGAACATCCCGGGGGAATCCTTGGTGAAGAATTGAAGGCGCGTGGAATCAGCCAGAAGAAGTTTGCGGAGCAGATAGGCATGCAGGCGACCCATCTCAGCGCACTGATTCATGGAACCAGGAACTTCACGCCTGCGGTCGCCGCCAAGATTGAATCAGGACTGGAAGGCATTTCCGCAGCTATTTGGATGAAAATGCAGGAGCAGTACAATAAGGATACTCGGCGAAGGAGAGTCGATACTTCAAAACTGGTTTCCGGATACTCCCCTTCCACCCATAAAGTTCAACCAGCCCTCGCCGATACTCATATTTCGTATGGAGGCAGCATTCAGATCGTTCTGACTATTCCGGAATCGGATAAAGCGTTGCTTGAAAACCTCGCGGAACGACTACATTGGAAATACCGTTAAAGCGCTAGAGGACCGGCGAGAAGGTGAGGGTGAAGGTGTAATCCTTGGGATGGACCAGATACTCCTCGCGGGGGATGGCGCCCCAGGTATTCACGCAGCCGAGCCCCATCTGGACCAGGTCGCAGATGACATAGGTGCGGCCGAGAGCCCTGTTGTCCTGATGCATGAGCGGTATCATCTCGCGGCTGTGACGCCACTCTCCGCGCGAAAGGTCCATCGTCTTCCTCGAGAAGGGAAGCGCCGAGGCGCCGAACTGCTCGGGAGAGGTGATTTCCATGCCCTTGCCGTCTGCATCGAGAATCTTGTAGCTGCGGACGCCGACATTGTGGCCGTGTTCCTGCGGGCGTGCGGCGCCGAAGTCATATTTGTCGCACACATCCTGGACATATCTGCCGAGCCTTGCCGCCGTCCTGCGGTCGGAATAGGTGTCGAAGGGTCCCTCACCGTAAAAGTCCACGGTAGAATACTCGCCCGGCATTCCGAACTCGACGCCGACCCTGAACAGGTCGGGAATACTCTTTGCGGCCGGATCAGGCTTGAAATCAAGCTTCAGCGTGATGATTCCGCCGGGAGTCACAGTATAGTTCATTTCTACTGAAGCATATTCCAGAAGATAGCGCACGCTGACGGCGACACCGTCGTCCTTCCTCACAGCGTCCATGGCGGCGAGCTTGAATTCCGGATAGAGCCATGCCTTGCCCATCGTCTTTGAAATCCTGCCGGATGCGCGGTCGTTCTCCGTCAGGGCGCGCCCGAAGCAGGGGAAGAGGTGTTCCGCCACCAATTCGTGCCCGCGGACCCGATAGGAGCAGAGGGCTCCGCTGGTCTTGTCCCAGGCGGCGCTCCAATCCTCACCGGTAACCATCACCTCAGCGTCGTTTTCGGAAAGGATGAAGGCGGTCGCTCCCGGAACGGGGGTGGGAGCGCAGGAGAGCCCGCGGCTTACGGCAATCTGGTCGCGCGCCACTGTGGTGCCGCTTGCGAGCACCCCGTCGTCACGGGTGAGCACGAAGTCGACGAAAAGGGATACGTCGTGCCCTGCCGTTTCGGGAATCCGGTATCCAAGATTGATTTCCCTGGTACCCTGGGGCGCGACAGGCGGCATCTGAAGGGAGCCGCTCTCCGTCGCGACGCCGTCCACCACCAGCTGCCAGTCGAGCCGGTAGCGGCTGAGGTCGATAAAGAAGTTCTCGTTATAGACGCTCACAGCACCCTTTGCCAGCTGCTCCCCTGTTGCGGAACAAAGGATGGAACGGTACTGGTAGCGCACCTCTTCGGCGTGCGGGTGAGGAGTGCGGTCAGGCGAGACGAGCCCGTTGTTGTTGAACGCGGTGGTGCTGCCGTCGTAGGTGTTGAAGTCGCCGCCGAAGACATAAATCCAGGAGGGTGCGGCTGCCTGACGGGGGCCGGCTCCGTTCCTGGAATCGATCTTTCCCCTGGCGGGGTCGTAAGGCCAGCGAAGCCCCTGGTCGGCGAAATCCCAGATGCAGCCGCCCTGGAAGCGGGGATACTTCCGGACAAGGTCCCAATATTCCGCGAAACCTCCCATGGAGTTGCCCATTGCGTGGGCGTATTCGCACTGGATGAGGGGACGGGACGGGTTGGCAGAGGCATAGTCCTCGCACCATTTGTAATTGGCGTACATCGGGCAGACGATATCCGTTTTCCAGCTGTTCAGGGGGTCTTTGTAATTGACTCCCTTCTCGTACTGGACGGGCCTGGAGGTGTCGAAACCCTTGACCCAGTCGTAGCAGACCTCGAAGTTGGGACCATATCCCGATTCATTGCCAAGACTCCATACGATGATGCAGGGGTGGTTGATGTCGCGGCGCACCATCCGCTGGTTTCGGATCAGGTGGGCGGCCTGATACATCGGGCTTTTGGCAAGCGTCTTCTCTTCGTAACCCATGCCGTGCGATTCGATATCCGCCTCATCGATGACATAAATGCCGTATCTGTCGCAGAGTTCGTACCAGTAGGGGTCATTCGGGTAGTGGCAGGTACGCACGGTGTTGATATTCAGCTGCTTCATTACCAGGATGTCGCGGAGCATCTCCTCCCGGGTGACACAGTACGCCCCCTCGGTGCTCATCTCGTGACGGTTGACGCCCTTGATCAGCACGGGCTTACCGTTGACCAGAAGCTGGCCGCCGGAGATTTCGACGCTTCGGAAACCGAAATCGAGCGTCGCCGTTTCGACCTTTTTCCTGCCGGAGAGTGCGGTCACCCTGAGGGTATAGAGATTTGGGGTTTCTGCGCTCCAGAGCTGCGGATCGGGGTACTTGCCCTCCCAGACTGCGTGTCCGCCGTCGGCCTTGCGCCGCTCCCGCAGCACGGTGCCGTCCGGTGCGGTAATTTCAAACATGGCGGCAGTCGCACCATCGCGAAGTGTGGCATCGAAGCGGAACCCGCCATCCATGCCGGCATTCACCCTGATATCCTCCACTCCCTTACGGGGAAGGAAGTCGAGCCTGACGCCGCGGGCAATTCCGCATAGACGCCAGAAGTCCTGGCACTCGAGGTAAGTGCCGTCGCACCAGCGCATTATCTCCAGCGCTATGAGGTTGTCACCTTTTTTTACATAAGGCGTGATGTCGAATGCCGCTTCCAGCTTGCTGTCTTCGCTGTATCCCACCTGGGTGCCGTTCACCCATACGCGCACGTTGGAGGTTGCGCTCCCGATGCGGAGCACTGCATAGCCCTTGAGATGCTCCGCATTCAGCCGTATATGCTTCCTGTACTGGCCGGTATGATTATGCTCCTCGGGAACCAGCGGTGGATTGTTCTTGAAGTGTTTGACCCACGGATATGAACTGTTGACATAGATGGGGTCGCCGTAGCCGTATAGCTCCCAGATACCAGGAACAGGCATCTCTCCCCAGTCTGAATCATCCACATCCGGCGATTCGAACCCGGTAATCCTATCGGGGAAACTGTCGAACCAGCGGAATTTCCAGATTCCGTCCAGGCTTATCGTCTTGCAATCCGAGTGGAAAGAAGCCGTCATCGGAAGACGGTTGATTTCCACCACTTCGGGATCCAGCCAGTCGGGGCTGGAACCCAATGCCGCCGTCATGAAGCCGGCTGCGGCCAAAAAGGAGAGAAACAATCTTTTCATATTAATACCGCTAGTGTTCAGGATCAAAGCCGGATACGTCAATCCTGGTGATGTTGCCAAAGCTCTTCAGGCTGAATCCGGTAACGGAATAACCCTTGACCGTGACGCTGTAAGGTCCCTGAGTAACGTACGGGTGGGTGATAGAAGCAGACATGGCGATCGGCTCGGAAGAACCGTCTCCCCAGAAGATGTTGGCGCAGGCGAAGCCCTCTCCCGCAAGGTAGGGCGATCGGAAACTGCCGCCCGCGGAGACCTCATGATCAATCACGAGGGTCTGTTCAACGCCGGAAACATCATACTTCTGGCAGCGGACCGTATAAGAACAGCTGCGGTTTATCGATGCAGGCCTGATACCGGCGGTATCGGCGCCGAACAGCCAGGAGTTGTATCCATTTGCGGAAGAATTCTTGTCACACCAGTAATACCCGGAAGATCCGGCGGCCGACAACGTTCCGGAGGTTATGCGACAGCCGGTGGCTTCGAACCAGATGGTCTGGCCGTTGATGGTCAGAGTCCGTCCCTTGTTGGTGTCATCCCAGGTAGAATTAGCCTTGGTGATACCCCTGACCGCGTCCTCCCTGGGAATATGGTAACCTGGCGGACATGGGTCATAGACGGTCTTGAGAAATGCCGACCAGAGCGTCAAGTCACTGGAAACCAGCCAGTCGGAAGACGACTTGTAAATGACGGCAGTCGGATGGGCGATGGCATACTCGATCGTACCGGTCTCATCGGTACGTTCCAGCAAGGTCGTTGTGGCGCCGGCGACTTTGAAGAGCGCAGTGCCTGTACGCGCCGCGATTGCGGGGAACGGATCCTTGCGGCCATACTGATAGAAGAATCCGCGGGTCGTGGAAGGGCCGCCTTCTGTCGTGAGTGCGCCCAGGTTACGGTCCATCATCACGGCGCCGCTGTAGGGATTCGGATCGCCCTCTACGTATGTCTGGTCTTTGAATCCATCGGCGAGGATCCAGATGTGCCAGCTCCAGAGGGCATCACCATCTTCGTTGTATACGCCGATCAGGGCATTGCCGTCCGGGGCGTCTTCCGGAATCCGGAAATAGAGGTAGCCGTCGGCGTACACCACCTCGGCGACAAGAGAATTGAGTGCGGGAGCTTTCGAAGTATTGACCGTCTCCCATATGAGGTTTCCGACAGCCACATCCGTTATCTTCTCGTCGCTGTTGCCCACAACGGCGGGAAGACGATAGGCTCCCCTATTGACCACGTAACAGTTGGCTGTTTCTTCAATACCCAGTTCAACCGGAGCGTCTCCGTCAAAAACGAGATGGTCGTCGATGCAGCCCAGGTCGTAGAGATAACCGTTGACAAGGGTGTTCTCCGCGGAGGTCGTCAATGTACCCAGCCGCCCGTCGCGGGAAACCGCCGTGATGCGGGAACCGGCCGGAAGCGTGCCTGCCATGCAGGAAACATAGTAGGTCCCCATACGGCCGTTGACATCGACGCAGACGCGTTTGAACTGTGTAACATTCCCGGCCTTCAATCCGTCTGCGGGTTTGATCTTGAAATCTCCGGCAAGGGGAGCCGACTCGTTGCAGAACTGGATGGTCTGGACATTCTCGTTGGCCACGGTGAAGGTCAGGATGGCTGGGGCATTCTTGAACTCGACCGTAGTTGCTGCCGGTTCACAGGAACCTACCGCCAGGTGAGCATCCTGGAACGCTCCGCTCTGGCGTGCAGGGACGTGAACCACGATATTGCCGGAAACGACCGACGCATCCTCGTCGAATGGATAGAGGAAATAGAGCGTCTTTTCGAAATTCAGTCCGCTGACTTTCAATTCAGCCTTGGTGGCTCCCGCATATTCGGCGGGCACTTCCACATAGGCGACGCTGGTGCCGTCGGATACCCAGATGGCGTCTCCTGCGCTCCAACGGGGCTGAAGGCCGTCGAGGGTGGTTCGGGATGTATCGGCAGGCGCCGTCGGACAGCAAACCGTCAGGGTGCGGAAATCACCGGGGATAAGATTCTCTGACGGGGTGGGCTCAGCCGGATGGCAGGAGGTTGCCGCCAGGACGCCGACGGTTGCGAAAACGAATAATGCTTTGTATTTCATAGCTTTCCCTCCTCTTCTAGAATACCAGTGTAGCCGTGAATGTCTGGACCGAGAAATGGTCCAGGACCAGTTTGTAAGTACCCGCAGGATATTTCTTGCGGTTGATGGTGAAGGTGCCGCCGGACGCCGTGCCGGACGCTACCGGCTCGTCCGAGGAATTGAGCAGCTGCCAGGTTGTTCCCGAGTAGGTCTTGAAGGTAAAGACGGACGTTGTCGCATCGTAGTCCACCGTGGTGTAATCCCGGATATTGAGAGCCATCTCGGGGAAAAGGTACCTGCTGTTGTGGTAGTTGAATTTGTGCCAGGAATCAGACGTGTTCTTGCGGTAAAGCGCCACCACCTTGTCGCCCTTTTCGATGGGCTCCGTCGTCTTCAGGGTCAGCGGAGAACCCCAGAAGATATCGTCGCCGGAGGCCAGGGACGAAATGGTAATGTCGGAGGAGCAGAGCATGCACTTGATGTTTCCGCTCTTGTCCGTGTGTGCGAAGTTGAGCAGACCTTTGAAGGAATAATAACCGTAATTGTTGACGATACCGAAAATGACGGAGAAGTTGCTGCCCGTGACAACCTTGCCCGCCTTGTGCGTGATACCGCTGTAATAGATGTTGTTTTTGGTACCGTAGGTGAGGCGCAGGCCCGGGGTCGTCGAACCGCCCTCATTGGGCCTGACGTGATAGAGTACCTGGCTGCTCCTATATGAACCGAAAGCGTCGATCTGGTAATAGCCGTTGCTGGAACCGCCCCAGCCGAAGTTGATCAGGAAGCGGTCATTGGCATCATACCCGTCAATCACGAATGCATGGCCGTTTCCGCTGGAACTGGTGCCGCGGAACAGGAAGGGATGGCCGGCTCCGATATAGCTCTTGAGCGTGGATTTCCACGAAGAGGCCGTATTGTAAGAGCGTGCATAGCGGACGACGCAACTGTCATAGTCCATATACTTGGTCAGTCTGCTGGCGTACAATACGGCGGACGTACCGCTGGTGCCGAAGGAAGAACCTAACATACTGGCTACGACATACATCAGGGTAGCCACGGCATTGGCCTCCTCGTCGGTGTAGGAACCGCTCTTGTAGGAGGAGCGCATCTTGTCCCACTTGAAGGGAATTGTATCCAGATTCATCGCCGGAACGGTAAAGCCGTTCGCAGTATAGGAAGAGAGCGTACCCGTACCGTGGGCAGGATGCTTGTAGTAGTACATCACTTCGCTGATGGCGGTAGCCGTGCAGCCCGTAAGCGTCCGCTTGCCCTTGGAGGAATTATACGGGCATTTCCGGTTGTACGGGGCGCCCTGGTTCCAGTTTGCGGTCTGCAGGTCGATGGCAGCAGGAATTTCCGTCGCCCGCGTCATCGTAAGGGCGTCTCTCCAACGGGCGAGTTCTTCGGATGTAGCCGCCTTGCCGGAGGCGCGGCGATCGTTGATCTCATCGCTGTAGGCCTCCATCCAGCTCGCAACGTTCTCAGGCATCTCGTCGAGCGGGCCGAATTCGTGCTCGAAGGAGTATCCCAGCACCGGCATGGCCGCATCCAGGCCGGAAATAATGACAAAGCCGCCCTCCGCACGGTTGAACACGTACCAGGCCGGGGCCTGGCCGCTGCGGGTAGGCTCAAGCGAAATGTCGGTGCCGAGCAGCGTCAGCGAACTGCCCCCGCGCGTCCCGACGCCGCACTGGGCGAAGAACATTTCGGCCGCCGTACGCGCCTTGACCGTGGAGATATCCTCCGCCCTGAGCGCCGTAGCTGCGAACAGCAGGATTATAAACAATAGAAACAAATGTTTTTTCATCTTTGTCCAGGATTAATCGATCTATTCTTTATTACCGGTTGCCAATGTTGTGGAGACGCTTGTCTGTCCAAGATAAAAGGTCCTCGCGGTAACTCTTGTCACTGAATCAGGAATTGAGACCGCGCCCTCCAGGAGAGGGGAAGATGCGGTCGGCGTGGCGGAGCCGAATTCATATCGTATCTCGGCGCCGGGAATGGGTGAGTATCCCTCCAGCTTGCCGTCCTCCACGCGGATACACGGCTGGGGCAGGTGGAACTTTATGCCGTTGGAGCGGAACCAGGGCATTTCACGGTCGACGATGATGCTGTAGAAACGGTTGAAGGCATCAAGGAAGACCTCCGGATCGGATGCCTGAGAAGACCACGAAGGACGGGCGTTCCAGGCCCTGTCGAAAGCGCCGAGAGATTTCGGGAAAAGCATATAGTCGATGTCCGCATATTTGCGGACGGCTCCGCCCATGAACAGCTGGACCTGAACGCCTTTGATGTTATCGGGCTTCAGGAGGGCCGTTTTCCCCTTCCCGGGGTCGGACAGATCCAGAGCCTCTTCATTGTCGTTCCACCGTATGGAACGGTACATGTCGAAGGGAAGCAGAGCGAATGTGCGCTTTTCGTCCACCACGCCGGCCCAGGAATTGCCGAACTCCTCCCTGTTGAGCGAGTAGGCCTCGTCTGCATAGGTATTCGCGCCATTTGAAATAATCACCCGGAACCCATCGTTCAACAGTTTATGGACGCCGTCGGGTTTCGAACGCCAGTAATTGATCCAGGAGGCCTCCTTCGAAAGCCGTTCACGGGTAGCCTCATCCAAATTCCCGGCCAGTTCGTGCCACCCCGCCACCTTGATTCCCTTCTCTTTGGCAAGGTCCAGCACCCTGTTAGTAAAGTAGGATCGCAGGATAACCCGGGCTTCGCCCTGTGCGGAAGAAGAGCCGCCGGAAAGCCTTGACACATCGAATCCCGACGCCTCCAGAAGCCTGTGGCAGGAAGGAGAGCCCATCCACGCTCCGCGCGCGACCTCGTCTCCGCCAAGGTGAATCTCCGGAAGCGGAATGCCCGCTTCGGAATAGATCGAGATGACATTGTCCATCGCAGTGGAAATAAACCGGTACGTTTCCTCCAGGGAGACATCCAGGCAGTTGCGATGGTAGCCTCCTGCCGGCGATGTATAGGCGGAGGTGTCGGCGGGATCGGTCACCTCCGGCAGACAATGGACAACGGCGCGGGAATGGCCGGGCATGTCGAATTCCGGTACGATGCTGATGCACAGGCTGTCAGCAAACCTGAGCAGATCCTTGAATTCCTCCCGTGTATAGAATCCGTTTGCCATACGGGTGGTATCTTTTCTGGAGACTGTACCGTCCCAGGAGGGCTGGAGAGCCTCCACCTCGCGTATCGTGCCGTCCGGAGCAAGCTTGGGAACGGCCCGGAAGGCTCCGAATTCGGTAAGACGGGGAATCGCCGGGGTTTCGAGGCGCCACGAATCGTCGTCCGCCAGCCTCAGGTGAAGGACATTGAGCTTGTAGCGCGTCATCAGGCGGATGTATTCTTTAAGTTTCCAAACCGGAATGAAATGGCGCGTCGGATCGAGCATCAGGCCGCGGTAGGAAAAATCAGGCCAGTCCTCGATCTCCATCGCAGGCAGCGGAGCATCTCCGGACGCCTCTGCCAGATGGCTCAGCGTCACCTTTGCATATAAGGCTCCGGACCGGTCGGCAGCCTGTGCCTGAATGCCGGAATCGGCAATAATCAGATGATACCATCCTTCCGGATGCCCCTCCACGATTTCCACGGCGATGTCGTCTGTAAGACGAGAAGCAGACACTGGCTCACCCTCGATGGGCGTAACGGTCTTAAGAGCCGGAATCATATCGGTCACCGCGGTCGGGATATATTTTTGCCGGGAGGTAAAGGCCGCCACCCTGTCGGCATCAGGTTCAAGATCCTTATAGACATACTGCGTAGTAATAGCACGCGGCTTGCCGAATCCCTTCTGGAAAGAGAGCCCTTCCGGCGCCCAGGCGCGGAAAGAGAGCTTGTTGGAAATCCTGTAGCGGACCACGACGGAATCCCCTTCCGCCTTCACGCCCGCCCGGGGAACGATCCGATAGAAATTACCCTCGACCTCCAACATGTCGGCAGTCGAGAGAGAGTCGACTGAGAGATTCTTAAGGGCCGGCGTCGAAAACCATACCGTCCATCCCTTATCCGTCCGCGGCAGATTCTTGATTACCATGGTATAGGGATCGCCCTCGTACCATACCGCCTCGACCCGGTTGACCGAACATGAGGCCGTTATCGCAAGGAAAATAAGAAGCCAGAGATGTTTTACCGTCTTTGACATGGCATTCAGTTGTTAACAGGTTGATTCCGTATACCTGTCTTTCTTCAATGTGTACCTGATTGCAATAATGAGGGGAATTGCGGAAACCAGATAAACCACGCCCATCAGCGACATGCCGCCGTCCAGGCCGATTGCCGGCTTGAGGATTCCGAGCAGCCAGGGAGAAAAACAGGATATCAGGAATGAAAACATAAAATAGAACGAGGTGGCCATCGCCCGGAAGCGCGGCGCAATCACTTCGTAGAGGGAGGCGACGAGGTTTGAATCATAGACTCCCTTGAACAGGCCGTATCCCGCCATAGCGGCGCAGACTCCGGCCTCCGTGCCGGCCTTGCCGATCATATAGAAGAACGGGGCGCCCAACACCAGACCCGCGACAAGCGCCCAGATGCGGGCCGCAGGGTATTTTTCAGCGTACCTGTCAGACAATCTCGCTCCTATGATAATGCCTATCGCAGCTGCAGCCTGCATATAGAAGGAGGCGTCGAAAGCCGCACGGGTGGAATCGAGGCCGAAGTTCTCCTGCAGGCAGGTCGGCATCCAGATAAGGAATGCCTGGCCCGAGAAATTGAAGCCGGCCAGGGCAAGCGTGAGCAGCAGGGCGGTGGGAGACTTCAGGAAGGCCCTAAGGCCTCCGGAAATCAGAGTGCCAAGGGATTCTTCCCGGCTCCCCACTGTGTCCGGACGCAGGCGCCACGCCATAAGTCCGGCAAGGATGATTCCGCCGCCGCCGAAGATGAAGAAGGCGCTTCTCCAGCCCAGGGATTTGGCAACCATCGTGGCAATGATTCCCGAGACGATGAAGCCGAGATAGAGGGCCATCTGGTGGACGGAAATCGCCGTTGCACGGGTATCACCGGAATGGTTCTCGCTGATCAGCTTGTTGGCCGACGGGGAATAGAATGCCTCACCGCCTCCCGTGGCAACGCTGCGCAGCAGGATGAGCGCCGGCAGTCCGGTCGAGAGTCCCGTCAGCATGGTGGAGATGCTCCACAGCAGCAGGGCTCCCACGATGATCCATTTCTTGCTGACGCGGTCGCCAAGGATACCCGCCACCGGCAGCAGAAGCCCGTTTACCAGCAGCAGCGCGGTCCCCACCAGCCCCATCCGGTCGGGCGTCAGCCCCAGGTCATTCTGGATGTCCAGCAGAAGGACATTGAAAATCTGACGGTCCGCCTGGTTGAAGAAGAAGGCGATAAAGAGCCAGAAAACGAGCTCCCACTTATATGGAAAGCATTTTTTCATCTGCTAAAAGAATACGGGCTGTCCGGTTTTTACGCTCTCGTAGCAAGCGTTGACGGCCTCGATGGTGCGCCGGTGCCAGCCCAGGTTGATCTTGGGAGTATGATGGTTACGCACGCAGTCCACGAATTCGTCCACCAGGCCGATCCATTCGTCGAAATAGGTGTACTGGACCGTGTAGCGGTCGTTCGGCGCTCCGTTGTGATAGACGTTCGGGCCGAAGGAGTCCACCAGCATCACGCCCTTTTCGCCGCAGATGTTGAAGTTGACCTCCATCCGCTTGGGGAAGACCTCCCAACCGGGCCCGGGCACCTTGAGGCGCTCCTCCAGGCGGCTCCAGGAGGGATCCAGAAGGAAGCTTACGCCGTTTTTCATCTTGCCGTTCACGAGAATCACATCCTCTTCCTCGAGGTCGGGCCGGATATTGGGCCCCACTTCGGCATAGATGTACTCATAATCGCTGCCCGTAAGCCAGCGGATCATGTCGAAGATGTGCGGATGGTCGCATAGCGCGCCGCCGCGGAAACGGGGATCACCCTCCCGGAGAGGTTCGCGCTTTCCCCAGCTGAGTTCAGGCATACCCTGCCAGGGGAATGCCCAGACGGGGGAAAGGGTGATGTTGGTCGCATTGAAGGAGGCGACATTGCCGAGGGCCTTTTTTGCGAAAAGCTCCTTCATCCTGAAGACCACCGGATTGTAGTGCATCTCCAGCTCAACCTGGAAGACGATGCCGGCCTCTTCAACGACCTTCATCATTTCGTCGTATTCCTTCAGGTCGAAGGTCGGAATCTTCATTGAGAGGACATGGATGCCCCTGCGGGCGCAGTTCTTCACCTGCTCCAGATGACGGCTGTTGGCAGATGCGATTACCACGGCTTCGATTTCCGGATGGGCGTCGAACATCTCGTCGTCCGACATATAACAGGGAATCTCGTTGTAGCCGTACTGGTAGAAGATGTCCCGGATCTCTTCAGACTCGGCCGAAACGGCCACCCAGTCGAGGGCGGGATTGTCGTGCAAAGTCTGGAAATATTTGCGTGTGTGCCCGTGCGTGAGGGACAGGATCGCTATCTTGACAGGTTTCATAGCACAATCTTCTTTTGGGTGTTGTTCGACTCCATGGCGGCGGCCACAGCGGCCTTAAGGTGCTTATCCTGGGCGACATGCCATTCCGCCTGGCTGCGGTCTTTGATGAATGCGAACCGGGCCCTTACAAGGTCGGTGCGGTCATTGTCAAGCCCGAACAGCTCGCTGTCGGTATCGGTAAAGCATTCAGAGCCCTCCCGGGTCATCAGGTAGATGGACTGCTGGGGAATCTGCGTGTCCACGGCGATATCGCTTGCCACGCCGCGGCGGGCGACAATCTCGTGCCTGTCAACCTCGTTCTCGCCGTCGGGAAGAAGGTTTCCGACCTCGATGCTTCCGATTATTCCGTTGTCCAGCTTTATTATTACGCTACCGCTGCGGCCGTCGGTGAAGGCGGCGTGGAGCGCCGTGATGCGGTGTCCCGAAATGAACTCAGCCAGGTCGAACTCCCTGTAGAGCAGTTCTTCCAGGGAAGTGTCAGGATGGCTGAGACGGCAGGACCTGAGGAGACATGGGTGTTCCAGAGTCTCGCCGGAGAGCAGTTTCTTGAGTTCTATGTATTTCCTCCGGCAACGCCAGGGCTGCAGGGGTACCGACACCTCCAGATCGGCATCGGTGAAGGGGACCTCATACTTTTTCAGCAGTCCCGCAAGGGCTTCCCTTTCGGTATTCATGCTTACAGGCATTTTACGCGGTTGAAATACTTCTTGAGATAGGCGGCGTTGATCTCATCTCCGCCCGGCTCGTTGGCGCTTGACCAGACGGGAGGCGTAATCCCCTGTGCGACACACTTTTGGATGGTGTCTATCTCAAGCCAGTGGGCAATGTAGAAGTCGACGATGTTGGAGACGGGGCCGAAGCTCCTGTCAAAGCCCGGAATGCGGATGAGGGCGTCCCCGACAGGGTTGTAGTCGTCTATGCAGACATCCGCGAAGTCGAACAGGTTCTTCTTGTTGGAATGGCGGATGAAGTGGTCCTGCGGCATCTCCTTCTGCCAGAACGACGAACTGACGGCGATGAGTTTCGCTCCTGCGCGCTTTGCCTCCATCGCGGCATCTATCGTCGCCGGATTGATGCCGATATTATGGAAGATGATGAAAACTTCGCCGGGCTGCACTTTGTAATACCTGACGATGGAGGCGCCGTAATTCTCGGTGCGCTCAAGCTCCAGATACTTCAGTGCCTGGTTGAAGACGGAGAGGCTGGTCTCCATTATGGGGTTGATGTTCGCCAGGCCGCCGGCACGGAAAAACATCTCTCCCATCACGAGCGTGGTATGACCGCCGCCGCCATAGACGTGGATGAGTTCATCCTTTTTGACAGCCTCGACCATGAGGTCGGTCGCTTTCGAAATGTTCTCCGCCTGCTCCGAGCGGACTTTTTCCATCAGGGCTTCGGCTTTTTCAAGAAAACCTAAATCAGTGTGTGCCATATCTTATTTTTTGATTTTGAATTTCGGATCGAGTATTTCACCGTACGCCTCGCCCAGCTTGTCCCAAAGCTGAAGGGCGCGCGGCGCGGCCAGGACCGTGCCGTGACCGCCGCGGTAGGTCCATGCGAAAATGCTCTCCACGCCCATTTCATCGTAGAGATGGCAGATTTCCTTCACGCGGTCGAGATTCTCCGGCTCGTTGAAGTAGCCCATAAGCCAGCGCTGGTTGCCTTTGCCATACTTTTTGGCGATGTCCACCGTACGCTTGGTGATGTTGCGGAAGAAGCTTTCGGGGAGGTTGTAGTTGATAATCGTGGTGGAGAAGACGTCGAAGGCCTTGGTCGAGCCCACCTTGTCCCAGTTGTCATAGCCTCGGCGCTCCGTCACGTAATAGGTATTCTGTGTAGCATGGACGCAGCAGATGATCTTGCTCTCGGGACGGATCGCCTTTATCTTCTCGGAGGCCACACGGAGAGTCTCCAGCGCCTCGTTTTCCCTGAACTGCACCACTTCCGGGGTCAGGAGTTTCGGCATCGGATAACCGTACTGTTCTTCGAACTGTTTCCGGCAGACCGGGCAGCGGCAGGACCAGTCGTCGGCTACTCCGCCGGTGATGGAAGCTATACCCTTCGGAAGCGCATAATGCGGCTCATCCCAAAAGAACCCGTCCGCAGGGACCTCCCAGGCAAGTTTTTCAACCGTCCTGTAAAAATAATCGCGGAAAGCGTGGGTGTTGAAGCAGGCATTGGGAAGCGGCTCTCCGGTGAGGGCGCTCACCTGCCGGTTCCCCGGATTGTTCGTCAGGAACAGGGAGGGCGGTTCGCCCCCGAACCATTTGCCGATGCCCCACGTATCCAGATAGACCTTCATTCCAAGCTCCTTTGCCACCTTCGTGATCTCGATGATGTTGGGGAACCAGAAATCGATGTCGAATTCGGTAAGCGCAAGGACAACCGCATTGCAGTTATGCGCTATCATTTCTTCAAAATCCTTTCTTGCGTGCTCAGGGTAACTCAGCCCGTAATAACTCACGCCTGTTTCTTTGACTGCCATTATGATGCGATAAATAATTTCACAATACGAAACAAGTCGCGGCAAAAGCGACATACGCTTCTACCGCCATCTCGGTATTACAAACTTATTATAAACTATTTACATTGAAAAAGATAATCGCTACTTTTGTGCATTAATTTCACAATACGAAATGATACAGGTTTTAGACCGGGCGCTCAGCATCCTGGATTATCTCGGCAGGAACCCCCAGATGGAATTTGCGCTCTCCACGATCGCCTCCTCCCTCTCCCTCGACAAGGGAACCTGCACGCGAATAATGAAAACCCTTCTGGAAAAAGGCTATGTCCAGCAGGATTATCCCAGGGGAAAATATCGTCTGGGATACAAGGCATATCACCTCATCGGCTCCCCTGTAGAGAACGAAGAACTCACAAAAATAGCCAGAAGGGACATCGATGAACTGGGACGCCGGTTCAACGAGACCGCACTCCTGGCGGTTGTCAAGAACGACAGGCGCGTCGTGCTGTACAGCACGGTTCCTGACCGCAATCTGGTAATAAGGACAAAACAGGAAGGAGGCGTCTATGCCTTTTGCGCCGGACGTGTCATAATCGCCAACTACACGCCTTCGCACCTGGATAAACTCCTGATCCGCCTGGGCCTGCCTTCAGAGGAGGAATGGCCTGAAATATACCGTTCCGGGAACCCTGAGCAGAACCTGATCAATGCCCTTGTGCAGATCAAGAACAACGGGTATGACATCCTGGACGACGGGAACGGCATAACCGGATTCGCCGCTCCGATTTTCAGGAACGGGCACGTAGCGGGATGCGTGGGATTATACCTGCCGAACGACAGGATGATTGACAGGGACCGGATTCTTTCCGCCCTGCTCTCCTGCTCCCGGACAATAGACCGGAAGCTGGAGACAGAGGGGACCCGATACTTTACTTCACGCCCTTCATTATGACCTCGGCGTGGTTGCCGGGCTTGAGAAGCTTGGAGAAGACCTTCCGGACATCCTTGGCGGTTATGGAATTGACGGTTTCTTCATAACCGGTTATCTCGTCGATGCCGCTGGTGAGATACTCCGAGATGGCTCCGGAGAAGAACCTGTTCTCACGGAGGCCCTCCTTGTACTTCTTCACCATATACTCCTTGGCCTTTGCCAGATCCTCCTCGCGGGGACCGTTCTTTGCAAACTCGGACACGATTTCGCGGACACGGCCATTGAGATACTCATACCTTTCGGGGTCGGTCTGATATGATATCTGCATATAAGCTTCCTTCTTGGGATAGAAATCCATTCCGCCGTAAGCACCGATGCCGTAGGTACCTCCCTCCTTCTCGCGGATCTCTTCGAGAAGCACGTTGCTCAATGCGCTGAGCGCCATATCATAAGCCACGCTGTTCCTGAGGCTTGCCTTCGGCTTGGAATTATCGAGGAAGAAGCTGGTCACCATAGGGGTCTCCATCTGGCGGTCGAACTGCTTGGTAATGCGTCCCTTCGCAAAATCGAACACCTTGACATCCGCCTTCTCCTTCTTTCCCTTTGCGGGGAGCGAACCGATATACTGCTCGATCATCGGCATCGCGCTCTCGTCGATGTTGCCGGTGAAGATGAAGGTGAAGTCGGATGCATCAGAGAACCTTTCGCGTGCAATTTCCATTATGCGGGCGTAATCCAGGGAGGCGAGGTCGGTCGACTTGATCCTGCTCACGCGGACGGGATTCGAATAAATGGTAGCGGTAAGGGTATCCTGAAGTGCGGTCATAGGGTTGGCCTCCTGGTTTGCGAGGGCTGCGGCCGTACGGCTGCGCCATGATTCGAATGCCTTTTCGTCGCTGCGCATCGCAGTGAAATAGAGATAGTTAAGCTGAAGCATCGTCTCCAGGTCCTTAGGCGTACTCTTGGCGACGACCTCCTCAGAGTAGTTCTTCACCCTCGGAGTGACGCTTACCTTCTTGCCGGCAAGCACCTTGGTAAGTTCGGTGGTGCTGAAGTTGCCTACTCCGCCGACACCCATAACCTCGCCTACAGCCTTGAGCTGAAGGGCTTCCGCATCGGAATAGAGCGAAGTGCCGCCGTTGCTGAATGCAGACATCACGATCTCGTCGGGATTGAAGTCGGTATGCTTCATATAGACGGTGGCGCCGTTCGAAAGCTTGTACATCTTATAACCGAACTTCGATTCGCCTGTCTTGACTACCCTGCCGGGAACGGGAAGTTCGCGCAGCAGAGGCTCGTCGGAAACGGCGTCCTCATAAGGCTTGATATCTTCCGCAGCTACAGCTGCGAGAGCATCAACTATTTCTTTTTCAGTGGGATAAACGACACCTTCCTTGTCGGGAAGCATACAGAATACCACAATGTTGCCCATTTCGGGAGCGACGAGCGACTTGGCGATCTGGTTCACCACGGCAACTGGAATCGCGGGCAGCATCTGCTGTGCCATAGCATACTCGTTCTCGATGCCGGGAATAGGCTCGTTGTCGATGAAGTGACGCACATACTCGCGGCAGTATGCGGCGCTCTTGGTCTTCTCCCTCTGGTTGTAGGAGTTCTCGAGGGTCGACATGAACTCGGCCTTGAAGCGCTCGTATTCGCTCTCCGTGAAGCCGCCGCGGACTGCGCGGAGCATCTCGCGGTAAACGGTGGTCATTGCCTTCAAGAGGTCGGTTTCAGAGGAAACGGTCATTCCATGATATGCCTTCTTTGTCTTGGAAATCAGGAAGTTGTCATCCTCTATCGAAGCCTGTACGAAAGGCGGGTTGGGCTCCTGCATTATCTCCTCGATGCGGTCGTCCAACATAGCCTGGACGGCATAGAGGGCCGTTTTGTAGATGAGATAGTTCAAATCGCCCTTCATCTCGTCGGGATATGCGTCGTGCTTGAAGCAGACATAGCTGATGGCATAGGGAAACTCCTTGTCCTTCGCGAGGCTCACGATAGGCTCCGTATTGTCCTCGACCTGGACATAGTAGCGCTCTGCGGGGCTTACCGGGGTCGCGATGGTGCCGAAGATATCCTTGATCTTTGCCTCGACCTGGTCGACGTCTATATCGCCTACCACCACGATGCCCTGCTGGTCGGGACGATACCACTTCTCATAGTAGTCGCGGAGCACCTGGTAGGGGAAGTTGTCCACCACCGACATAAGGCCGATAGGCATCCTCTCGCCATATTTGTTGCCGGGATATATTTCGGGGAGTATCTTTTCCAGCATCCTGGTCTGCGCATTGTTGCGGGTACGCCACTCCTCGTGGATCACTCCGCGTTCGTTGTCGATATCCTCGTCGGTAAGCAGCAGGCCGTCAGCCCAGTCGTGGAGTATCCAGAGGCAGGAGTCGATGGCAGAAGGAACCTTTGCCACCGGCACATTGTCGATGTTGTAAACAGTCTCGTCGATGCTGGTGTAGGCGTTGAGGTCGGCGCCGAACTTGACTCCTATGCTCTCGCAGTACTTGATGACGCCGTTGCCGGAGAAGTGCTGGGTGCCGTTGAAGCACATGTGCTCAAGGAAGTGCGCAAGGCCGCGCTGCTCCTCGTCCTCGAGGATGGAACCGACCTTCTGCGCAATGTAGAAGTTGGCCTGGCCCTTGGGTTCTTCGTTATGACGTATATAGTAAGTAAGTCCGTTGTCGAGCTTTCCTATGCGGACAGCGGGATCGATTGGAATGGGAGGCATCTGCTGCGCCGAAGCGGTAAATGTCAGCAGTATTGCCAGTACGAAAAACACTCTTTTCATTTTATTCATTTTGTTATAAAACACTTATTGACTTATAATCCACAAAGGTAATCCGCCTATAATTGTTTTGCAAGTAAATGGGATATTATGTAGAGTTTTCCGGCCCTATAGGCGGAGCGGATGTTTCACTTCAAACCTGTGGCCGCCCGTGGCCACATGAACGGGGGGGACCCACGAAGTGGGGGGGATGGAGCGGAGCGGAAGGTTTGAAGGGAAAGCATCCCGGAGCCGGTAAGAAGGGCCGGAAAAAAACTATTCAAAGACGGCGTGGAGGACGTCGAGGGACTTGATCTCGATGGTGACGCCGAAGTGGACGGAGAGGTAATTTATCATCTTTTCGGCAAAAGCGCGGCGGCGGGTGGCGCTCAGGGGGATGGCAAGGGCTTCGTCGGCTGTAGAGTTCAAAAGACGGTGAAGGAGGAGGGATTCGTCGGGTGAAAAGAGATTCCCCTCCTCGAGTGAGATGCGTTGCTGAAGGGCATCGGAGGGCAGGAACTGCGCTGAAACCATATCGAAGCAGGGGGTCGCCTCAGACCAGTTGTCGCGGGGACGGAAACCGCACTTTACGCAGTAACCGACCAGCCACCAAAGGTGGAAATTCGCCACCGAACCCTGCGCCGCCTCGAACTGCGCTATGCTCTCCACAAGCCAGCGGAACAGCTCCGGATCGCCGTCATCCCGTTTCAGTGTACGGTAAAGCACTTCGCCCATAAAGAGCGCCATCGTGCTCTTGCCCATATCCGAACGGATGGAATCCAGCGGGAAAGAGGGCGAATACTCGCGCAGATAAAGCAGTGAACTCTTTGAAGTAGAATAAGTTACAACATCGAGCACAGCAAGGCTGTGAAAGGCCGAAGAAGAAACTCCGCGCCCCTTGCCGAAGCCGCGCACGAACAATCCCTGCCGGCCCAGGGCGGAATCAATCACATCCACCACCGCGCCGGAATCCCCGTGCCGGGTAAGGTGCAGGACTATCGCCTGCGACTTTGAGAGAGATGGCATACCAGGGCGTCCATCGCCTTGCCGCGATGCGAAATCTTGTTCTTCTCCTCCATCGTGAGTTCCGCCAGTGTGCAGTCGTAGCCGTCGGCCACAAAGACAGGGTCGTAACCGAAGCCGCCGCCCTCCACCGGAGCGAAATTGATATGCCCCTCGCAGATCCCCTCGAACTGCGTCAGATCCCCTTTTTCGATATAGGAAACCACGCAGCGGAAACGGGCCGTGCGCTTCTCATAAGGCACGCCCTCAAGTTCACGGAGCAACTTTTCGATATTGCGGGCGGGATTCGAAGGCTCCCCGGCATAGCGCGCCGAATAGACTCCCGGAGCCCCTCCGAGGGCATCCACCTCAAGCCCGGTATCGTCCGAGAAACAGGGCTTTCCAAAGAGATCCCAGACAAAACGGGCCTTCTGCTCCGAATTCTCCCTGACCGTTTCGTGGGTTTCGGGAATGTTCCCCGTGAAACCAAGGTCCTCAGGAAGCATCACACAATACTCCGGACCGAAAATCCTGCGCACCTCGGCCTGTTTGTTGTGGTTGGCGGAAGCGAAAACAATCTCTTTCATTCCCTCGGTATCTTGATTTTATAGGACTTTTTGCCGGAGACCTTGAGATTCAGCTCCTTAAGCCAAAGGTTGGCGTTGCGCAGCTGGTAGTAACTCACCCCGTTTATCGCTGCGAAATCGGGCAGGTCCTTGATATCGTCAGTCACCGTAACCGTCTTGCGCGGAGGCACATAGGTATAATAATCCTCCGGCGCGAGGCTGAACCCGAAGGCGGAAGGATTCTCGAACATCAGCTTGGCGGTGAGAATGCGGAACATATAACGCGAAGTCTCCTCCGGAAGCCAGAGATTGAATGCGGTACGCTGCTTCTGCTTCTCTATCCGGGTCGAGATGCCGCCCTGTCCGGCATTGTAGCTGGCCGCCACGGTCATCCAGTCGCCATATTTGGAATAGGCCTTCAGCAGATACGCGCAGGCCGCCTCTGTCTCCTTTTCGATATTGTAACGCTCGTCCACGTTGGAATTCACCTCCAGGCCGTACTCCTTCGCCGTACCCGCCATGAACTGCCACAGGCCGGCGGCACCCGCCTTGGAAAGGGCCGTGGGGCTCACGTTGCTCTCGATGGCCATCAGGTATTTAAGGTCGTCGGGCACTCCCTTGGCCTTCAGGATGGGCTCCACTATGGGGAAATAGCGTCCGGAACGCTTCAGCATCTGTATGGAATTGCTGTGGCCGTATGTGAAGGTTATGATTTCCCGTTCCATCCTCTCGCGCAGGTCGGCGCGGTTGAACTTGATCTTCTGGCCTGCGAAGGTCATCTCGTCGGGAACCGCGGGAGCGTAAATCTTCACCGCCTGGGCATATCCCTTGACGGCCGAATCCAGAGCCATCTGCTCGTCCATGAAACCGGTGAGGGTGGCAATCAGTTCATCCTGACGCTCCAGTTCAGCCTTCAGTCCCGCCTTTTCGGCCTCAAGCGCCCGCTTGTTGAGGAAAAAACCGGCAGCCGCCGCACCTGCGAGAAGGAGCGACACCACGGAGACGGCAAGGGGAATCCAAACTTTCTTTTCCATAACGCAAATATAACTAAATTCACTATTTTCGCATTCGATTATGGAAGACAACGCACTTGAACTTGCGGCACTTGCCGGACACATACTGCTCGAGAACGGAGCCGAGATAAGCAGGGTCGAAGAGACGATGGAACGTATCGCCACCCACTACGGCGTGGAATCCAAGAACTTCTTCATCCTGAGCAACGGCATCTTCACCTCCGGAAGCGCAGGATACGCCAAAGTGGACTTCATCCCCTTCAAGGGTGCGCAGCTCGAAAGGGTCGTGGCCGTTAACCAGCTCTCCCGCGAGATTGCGGACGGAAAATATACCGTCGCGGAGGCGGAGGAGAAACTGCAGGCCATCCGCAAGATGAAAATCAAGCCCAAATGGGAACAGATACTGGGGTCCGCGTTGGGCAGCGCGGGATTCTGCATCATATTCGGCGGAGGACTCCTCGATGCCGCGGCAGCATTCACGGCCGGCCTGCTGCTCTGGATCTTCGTGGCCTTCGTCTCCGCCCCCTACCTCAGCAAGACCATAGGCAACCTGCTGGGCGGCTTCCTCACCACCCTCCTCTGCATGGGCTTCCACCGGATAGGATTCGGCGCCAGCCTCGGCAACATGATAGTGGGCGCCCTGATTCCACTCATCCCCGGAATCGCCTTCACCAACGGCATCCGCGACATCGCCGACGAGGATTATATAGCCGGCTTCACCCGCCTGCTCGACGCGATGATGATCTTCTTCTGCATCGCCGCCGGAGTGGTGCTGGCATTCGGATTCGACTACCTGCTGGAGGGAGAACTGATGTTCATCAGCGGAAACGAACCCGACGCAGTTACCGCATTCCTGCCCATCCAGGCCCTTGCCGCGATAGCCGGAACATTCGGATTTACAATACTTTTCGGTGTACCGAGAAGGAATTACATACAGGCCACGATAGTGGGAACGATAGGCTGGATCACCTATCTGCTCTTTGCCAGATACACCGTATTCGGGGTAATCGGCGCCACCTTCGCAGCCACCGTGGTACTGACCATAGTCGCACGGTTCTTCGCAACCTGGTTCAAGACCCCCGAAACCGTCTTCCTGATTACCGGACTCTTCCCTCTGGTGCCGGGAGGCGGCATCTTCTGGACCACCTTCTTCCTGGTTTCGAAGCGTTTCCAGATGGCCTCCCACAGCGGAATGACAGCACTCGGAGTCACCGCGGCGATAGTGATCGGAGTGGTGCTGGTCAACTCCCTGCCGAAGCGGCTATTCCATCCGAAAAAACAATGACAAAAAAAAGATAACGATATGCAAAAGAAAGTACTCCTGATGATCCTGGACGGCTGGGGAGAAGGCCGCCGCGACTCATCCAACGCCATATATACAGCCGGAACCCCGGAAATCGACGCGCTCCGCGAAAAGTTTCCCTTCTCGCACCTCTCGGCCTGCGGGGAGGATGTCGGACTGCCCGACGGACAGATGGGCAACTCCGAAGTGGGGCACCTCAACATCGGAGCGGGACGCGTTGTGTATCAGGACCTTGTAAAGATAAACCGCGCCTGCCGCAGCCATTCCCTGATGGAGAACAAAGAGATCCGCGCAGCTTATGATTATGTCAGGGAAACGGGATGCAAACTGCACTTCCTGGGCCTCTGCTCCCACGGCGGAGTCCACAGCTCGCTGAACCATCTCTACGAGTTCCTGGCTGAAGCCGACAAAGAGGGGCTGGAAAAGGTATTCGTCCACTGCCTTATGGACGGACGCGACACCGACCCCCGCAGCGGAAAGGGCTTCGTGGCCGAACTGGAGAGCGTGATGGAGCAGACCTGCGGCAAGGTGGCTTCAGTCTGCGGACGCTTCTACACCATGGACCGCGACAAGCGATGGGAGCGCATCAAGCAGGGATACGACCTGCTCACCGCCGGCGTCGGAGCGAAGTTCACCTCCGCCACCGAAGCCATCCAGGCCTCCTACGACGCAGAGGTGACCGATGAATTCATCAAGCCGATATGCATCACCGACCGCAAAGGCAACCCTGTGGGCCTCATCGAGCCCGGCGACTGCGTCATCTTCTTCAACTTCCGCAACGACCGCGCCCGCGAGATAACATTTGTATTGACCCAGCAGGATATGCCGGAGCAGGGGATGCACACCCTGCCGCTCTACTACTGCTGTCTCACCCCCTACGATGCATCCTTCACCGGTTTGCACATACTCTTCGACAAGGAGAACGTACCCGACACCATCGGCGAAGTGGTCGCAAAGGCGGGCCTGAAGCAGCTCAGGATAGCAGAGACGGAGAAATACGCCCACGTCACCTTCTTCTTCAACGGCGGCCGCGAGCAGGTATTCGAAAACGAGGACCGCATACTGATCAACTCCCCGAAGGTGGCCACCTACGACCTCCAGCCGGAGATGAGCGCTCCCGAGGTGAAGGAGGCCCTGATCGCCGACCTCGACACGGCTAAGCACGACATGATAATCCTCAACTTCGCCAACGGCGACATGGTGGGCCATACCGGGGTTTATCCCTCTATCGTAAAGGCGGTCAAGTATATAGATTCTGCCGTAGGCGAGGTTGTCAGGGCAGCCAGAAAGAATGGTTACAGCGTCATCATCACCGCCGACCACGGCAACGCCGACTATGCGGTCAACGACGACGGCACCCCCAACACGGCGCACTCCCTCAACAAGGTGCAGTTCATCGTGGTGGACGACGACGTACGCAGCGTCGAGGACGGACGCCTGTGCGACATCGCCCCTACCATGCTTGCCCTCATGGGCATCCCGCAGCCGGAGGCAATGACCGGAAACTCGCTTGTAAGATTCTGATTATAAGGCGGTAAACCACTCCGTCGGAGCCTTCTTCACCATCTTGTATGAGACACCCAGGGCATCCAGGGCGTCGAACAGTTCGTAGGAAGGCGAAACTTTGAATTTCTTCGAGAACATCGAAACGTTCTCCCTGCGCCCCTCCGCCGTGAAGGAGATGTCCATTATCAGGCGGGCCTCACCCTTGTGATGCTTCAGCAGTTTCACGAGGTTCTTCCTGAGCTTTTCGTCCGAGTCCTTGAGGTTGAACAAGATATGGAACTCGGTGATATAGCTCTCCTTGGTATTGCTGAGCAGGGTCATTGCCACAGGACGGATCTCAAATTCCTCCGGTTTGTCTTTATCCTTGTCGTCCTTCTTGCGAAACTTCGCCCTTGATGCGAACTTCACCAGCAGCGCCTTGCCCTCGGTGCAGTATGCCATGAACTTTTCATAATCCTTGCTGAAGAGGGTGAAGGCGTAATTGCCGTCGAAGTCCTCCATCTCCACCTTCATCATCGGGGTATTGCTCTTGGTATAGCCTATCTCTCCCTTGGTCACAAGGCCCGAAACGATGAATTCCTTGTTCTGCAACTTCTTGTCAAACTGCAGGTTGGACTCGATTTCGCGCAGCTGCGCCAGGTTGCAGGTGGTGAACTCCGCTATCTCGAGGCGGTATTTGTCGAGAGGATGCGAGGAGATATACATTCCCACCAGCTCTTTCTCCCGTTTGAGATACTCCATTTCGACCATCCCCGATTCGTCGGGAGGCAGCTGCGGCAGTGCTGGACGCTGCGGCTTGAGCTCCACCATATCTCCGAAAAGGGAGGCTCCCTGCGACATAGAGTCGTTCTGGAAGCGGTACGCATAGCGCAGCAGCACGTCGATGAACTGCTCGTTCTTGTCGTTCTGGAAAAAGAACATCGGCCTGGAGACATCGGGGCAGCCGTCCAACGCCCCCGAGCAGACGAGGCACTCGAGCACCTTGCGGTTTATCACGCTCAGGGGGACGCGCTCCACGAAGTCGAATAAATCGGCGAAGGGCCCGTTCTTCTGGCGCTCCGCGATTATGGAGTCTATCACATTGACACCCACCCCCTTGATGCCGGCCATTCCGAAGCGGATATGGCCTTCGGAGTTGACCGTGAAGGAGGTTTCGCTTTCATTGATGTCGGGGCTGAGTACCTTGATGCCGTGGCGGCGGCAGTCGTCCATTATCTTGGTTATCTCCTCGATATCGTCAAGATTGCAGCTCAGGTTGGCGGCGAAGAACTCGGCGGGATAGTGGCACTTGAGCCAGCCTGTCTGGTAACTCACCCAGGCATAGCAGGTTGCATGCGACTTGTTGAAGGCGTATTCCGCAAACTTCTCCCACTGACTGTAAATCTTCTTGAGGATGGCCTCCGGGTGGCCGTTCTTCAGGCCGCCCTCGATGAATTTGCCGCGCAGTTCCGCGATTATGTCCTTCTGCTTCTTACCCATCGCCTTGCGGAGTTTGTCGGCCTCGCCGCGGGTGAAGCCCGCCAGCTTGCGGGAGAGCAGCATTACCTGCTCCTGATAGACCGTGACGCCGTAGGTATCCTTCAGGACATCCTCCATCTCGGGGAGGTCGTACTCAATCTTTTCGCCTCCCTGCTTACGGTTGACGAAGGAGGGAATGAAGTCCATAGGGCCCGGACGGTAGAGGGCGTTCATAGCGATAAGGTCCTCGAAACGCTCGGGATGGAGCCTCTGCAGCCACTCCTTCATTCCGGGGGATTCAAACTGGAAGATGGCGGTGGTATCGCCGCGGCTGTAGAGTTCGTAGGTGGGCTTGTCATCGATGGGGATGGCTTCGATATCTATGTCGATTCCCTGGCGTTTCTTGATGTTGCGCAGGGTCTCGGAGATGATAGAGAGGGTGTTGAGACCCAGGAAGTCCATCTTAAGCATACCCACGTCCTCGATGAAATGGCCGTCGTACTGCGAGGTCCAGACCTGTTCTCCGGTCTCCTTGTCGGTAGAGAGGCAGATAGGAATGTATTCCCCGAGGTTTCCGGGGCCGATGATGGTGGCGCATGCATGCTGCCCCACCTGGCGGACGCTGCCCTCGAGCCGCTGAGCGTAGTGGAGAATCTCCTTGTTGAGTTCGGTGCCGTTGGCAAGTTCATATTGGAACTCTGGAACCAGGCGGAAGCAGTTGGCGAGGGTCACCTTCACGTTGACCTCCTCCTTGCCCTTCTGGAATTTGTGCTTCTCCCTCTTCTTCTGCCCGGGGTGGTCGGGGTCGTCTACCTCAACTTCGCGCTCCACCTCCTTGAATCCGGGAAGCAGGTCGTCCAGCTTGGGATTGTAGGGATACTCCCGCTCCACCATCTCGGTGAGGCGGTCGGGAACCATCTTGGAAAGGCGGTTCGACTCCTCTATGGTCTGCTGGCTGATGCGGGCCACGTCCTTGATGGCGCCCTTGGCCAGCATAGTGCCGAAGGTAATGACGCGGGAGACGTGATCCTTGCCGTATCTGCGCTCCACATAGTCGTGCACCCAGGGAAGGTTCTCGAAGTCCACGTCGATATCGGGCATCGAGATACGGTCAGGATTGAGGAAACGCTCGAACAGAAGGTCGTATTTCAGAGGGTCCAGATTGGTGATTTTCAGGCAGTAAGCAACAACGCTGCCGGCAGCGCTGCCTCGGCCGGGACCCACCAGGTCGCCGTTGGCGCGGGCGGCCGCGATATAGTCCTGCACGATCAGGAAGTAGTCCGGGAAGCCCATGTTGCAGATGGTCTTCAACTCGAAATCGATACGTTCCGCCTGCTCCGGAGTGAGGGTTTCTCCATAACGCT
Organism: Bacteroidales bacterium; assembly: GCA_017616655.1. Taxonomy (GTDB): domain Bacteria; phylum Bacteroidota; class Bacteroidia; order Bacteroidales; family UBA932; genus Cacconaster. Next base: position 164,071 of record JAFZXU010000061.1, on the reverse strand, counting down.
TCTTCGCGCCCTCGTAGGTAAGATGGCAGAGATAGGCCACCGAGCGGCAGAAGTCGTCGCCCCGGTAGCGCATCACGGGATTGCCGTCGGCATCCTTCTCCTTGGTCTTCTCGTATTTTCCCTTGTCGATGACGTCGTGATACTTCTCGAGCTGGTTGTCGATATCAGCCAGGAAATCTTCCGGAATCTGGAACTTGGGCAGCACGTGGCCGCGGTCTATCTGGTAGCACGCCACCTTGTCGGCAATCTCCAGCGTCGTGGCGAGCGCCTCCGGATGGTCCGGGAAGAGGGCAGCCATCTCCTCCTCGCTCTTGAGCCACTCCTGCTGGGTGTAGTGCAGGCGGTTGACTTCACTTACGTTTACATTGGTATTCAGGCAGATAAGGCGGTCGTGAACCGGGCCGTCCTCCTTGTTTACGAAGTGGACGTCGTTAGTCGCCACGGTCTTGACGCCCATCTCCTCCGCAAGCTTGAAGATGGCTTCGTTGACTATCGCTTGGCTCGCACCCACATCCTCCGAAAAGCCTGTCTCAGACCTGTGGAGCATCACCTCCAGGTAATAATCATCCCCGAAGACCCTCTTGTGCCAGTTTATGGCCTCTTTCGCCTTCTCCAAATCGCCGGCCATTATGTTCTGTGGAATCTCTCCCGCCAGGCAGGCCGAAGAGCAGATGAGGTTGTCGTGATACTGTTCGATAATCTCGTGGGTCACGCGGGGTTTGTCATAATATTTGCCCTCCACGTGTCCTGTCGAGACTATCTTCATCAGGTTCTTGTACCCCTCGAAATTCTTTGCCAGCAGTATCAGGTGATAGTACTTTCGGTGCTCGGGATCCTTCAGGCGGTGGTCGTAGTGGCGCGTGACATAGATCTCGCAGCCTACTATCGGCTTGACAATGAAGCTGCCGTCGGGATTCCTGTTGGCCTTGTCGTTGGCAAACTTGAAGAATTCCTTGACGCCGTACATATTGCCGTGGTCGGTGATGGCAAGGGCCGGCATCCCGAGCTCGCGAGCCCGGGCGAAAAGCTCCCTGATCGACGAAAGTCCGTCAAGGATAGAGTATTGGGTATGGACGTGGAGGTGTACGAAAGACATATTTTTCCTTTTCTTCAGGGTGTAAATTTAGTGATGATTTGGCTGACGGCAAAAACATTTTTCTTCTTTTCCGGCGGCAAACCCGGCAGTTTGTTTTAATCCCTTTTATTCCCTATTTTTGTCTAATCCAACTGACATTCTTATGGCAAAAAACGGCAAGAAAGGCATCAACCGCAAGGCGAAAGGCACAGGCAAGGGCGGATTCAAGGGCGGAAGCGGCAAATTCAGCGAAAAGGTTGAAGGCATCGTCAACGTAAACCGGGACGGACTCGGATTCCTCAACATGCCAGGTGATACCGAGAGCGTTATGATTCCCGTGCAGAAGATGCGCGGGGCCCTGAACGGCGACCGGGTGCGGGTCAACGTGCTGCGCAAGAGACGCCCGCAGAGCGGCAAGCTTGAAGGGGCGGTGGACTGCATACTGGAGCGCTCCAGCAAGCCCCATATCGGCACCCTCATCGTGCGCGGCAAGAAGGTCTGGGCCATTGTGGAAAGCCGCACGATGCCTTACGACATACGCATTATGTGCGACTCCCCCGCCCAGCTGCCCACCATCGGCGGAATGAAGGCCGCCGACGGACTGAAGGTGGCGGTGCTGGTGAAGGAGTGGCCAAAGGGCGAGCCCGACCCGCTTGGTGTGATCGTGGACGTGCTGGGCAAACCGGGCGAGAACGACACCGAGATGCACTCCATCCTCGCCGAATACAATCTGCCCTACCGTTTCGAACCGGAGGTGGAAAATGCAGCGGAGAAGATATCCGAAAAGATAACGGAGGCCGACATCAAGGCCCGCAAGGACTACCGCGGTGTCACCACCTTCACCATCGACCCCGCGGATGCCAAGGACTTCGACGACGCCCTCTCATACCGCAAGCTGGACAACGGCAACCTCGAAGTGGGCATCCACATCGCAGACGTCACGTTTTATGTCAAGCCCGGCTCGGCAGTGGACCGGGAGGCATACGACAGGGGCACTTCGGTCTATCTGGTGGACCGCACCATCCCGATGCTGCCGGAAAAACTCTGCAACAAGATCTGCTCGCTGCGCCCCCACGAGGACAAGCTCTGTTTCTCGGCTATTTTTGAATTGAATGCCAAGGCCAAGGTCATCAACCAGTGGTTCGGCCGCACCATCATCAATTCGGACTACAGGTTCGACTACGAGCAGGCACAGGAGATTATCGAGACAGGCAAAGGCCCTCTGGCAGAGGAGATTAAGGAGCTCCATGCGCTGGCCACGGTGCTACGCAGGGAACGCTTCGAAAAGGGTGCAATCAATTTCGAAAGGCCCGAGATGAAGGTGATCGTGGACGAGGCCGGCAAGCCGATAGACGTCACCCGCAAGGAGAGCAGGGAGAGCAATTGGCTCATCGAGGAGTTCATGCTGCTGGCAAACCGCTGCGTGGCCGAATATGCCACCAAGAAATGCAGGGCGAAGGAGCCCACCTTCGTATATCGTATCCACGACAACCCGAATCCCGAGAAACTTGAGGAGCTGCGCAAGTTCGCCCGCACCTTCAAGCAGGAGCTGGGAGAAACCGGCAATCCAAAGAAGGCGGCGCAAAACCTCAACGCCCTGATGCTCAGGGTCAAGGGTAAACCGGAGGAGAGCCCGATCCAGATGATGGCGCTCCGCTCGATGGCACGCGCCTGCTACTCCACGGAGAATATCGGCCACTACGGCCTCGCCTTCCAGTATTACACCCATTTCACCTCGCCAATCCGCCGCTACCCCGATATGATGGTGCACCGCCTGCTGGCGATGTACATGGACGGGGTGCCTTCGCAGGACAAGGATTACTACGAGGAGTGCTGCCAACATTCGTCCGAACGCGAGCAGCTCGCCACCGACGCCGAGCGCGCCAGCGTCAAGTACAAGACGGTGGAGTATATGCAGGACAAGATCGGAAAGGAGTTCGAGGGCACCGTCTCAGGCCTCACCGAATGGGGCATCTATGTGGAGGTTGAACCCACCAAGATCGAGGGAATGGTTTCGCTCCGCGACGTCACCGACGACTATTTCGTCTTCGACAAGGACAACTACCGCACGGTCGGCAAGGGCACCGGCCGCGTCCTCACCCTCGGCACCAAGGTGAAGGTCCGCGTCCTCCGCGCCAACCTGGAGCAGAAGATCCTCGACTACGAACTTGCGGAAGTTTTGTAAAAATTTCTAAACCCCGTGCAACGAAACGGAGGTCGGTTGCATCTTATAAGTGGTTTAGGTTTTAGTACACGGAAAGGAGGTTGATCTGCCATTAGGAAGTCAGCCTTCTTTTTTTACTCGGGCGCCGCCCCAAACCCGCGTCAGAACAGGCCGAACAGGCGGGCGTCGATACGGTCGGTGATGGCCGCAAAATCCTCCGGGCGGTTCTCGAAATCCATATTGTCGGTATCGATTATAAGCACCTCTCCCTTGTATTCGGAGATGAACTTCTCGTAACGGTCGTTGAGGCCGCGAAGGTAATCGAGACTCATCGTCTGCTCGTAGTCGCGCCCGCGCTTCTGGATCTGGGAGACCAGATGGGGAATCGAGCAGCGCAGATATATCAGCAGGTCGGGCAGCTTGACCGACGACATCACCACGTTGAAAAGATCCATATAGGCCTCGTAGTCGCGTTTGGTAAGGTTTCCCTGGTCGTAATTGTTGGCCACGAAGACGTGCACGCCCTCGAAGATGGTGCGGTCCTGGATGATGGTCTCCTTGCATTTGGAGATGTTCATCACATCCTTGAGCCTCTGGGTGAGGAAATAGATTTCCAGATTGAAAGACCAGCGCGGAATGTCGCTGTAATAGTCCTCCAGATAGGGATTGTACGTGACGGATTCGTATTTCGGAGTCCATCCGTAATGCTGCGCCAGCATCCTCGTGAGGGTAGTCTTGCCGCTGCCGATATTACCTGCTATACCTATATGCATACTCGGGATTTCTTTCCGTAAAGATACTCATTATTTCCCGATGACAGCAAGGCTTTTTTCGTTTCCGTCAAAGTGACGTCGGGGAATATGGCGCAGAGTGCGTTCTATGGCAGGTCGCCCGACGTCAGGCCCCGATATCGGCCTGTGACGTCGGCCCACCTCCGTCAGAGACCGCTCCAGGGCACATCGGCCGACGTCACTTTGCCGGAAACCCAAACCAAGCCATATTTCCTTTAATCTTTTTTGGGAATCATCCGAATAATGCCCATCTTCGCAATGTCATCGTGTGATGATAGGTATTTGCAGACGGAAAACGATGAAACAATTCTATCATTATTGCGCGGACGGACAGGATTCGCGCAATTTCATTATCAGCAAAAAAGACTTTATTGCGGCGATGAACATCATTGCCCTCTGCGTGGCGAACACGGGCGTAACCGTAGTTGCCTTTTCCCTTGAAGACTCCCATCCCCATTTTCTTCTGTTCGGCACCCTCGAAGAATGTGCTGCATTCAAAGAAATGTTTGAGACTACATATCGTCACTATGCTGTCCGGTCACGCCTTGGGAAAGATGATTACAATTTGTGCGGAGAGCTTTATCCTATCGGCGAAGATCTCTCTTATCTGATGAATGTAGCCGTTTACACTATCATCCAGCCGACAAAGGACGGTAAGAGTGTCATACCATACGATTATCTTTGGGGAACAGGGTTTCTCTATTTCCGCGACAGGCGTCACCTTCCGGTTTGGTGCTTCGATGACGCCGGCAATGTCTGTCCCGTCATTGCTTTCGGCAGTTTGAATAAACAACAGCAGAGGGAGATGGTTCACTCCAGACATCTAACAGTCCCCTCTGAATGGCAGGTATGCAACAATATCATTCTTCCGAGCAATTATGTCGCCGTTTCACAATTTGAATCCATCTACAAGACTCATAACTGCTTCCGGGTTTTTCTTTCCAATAATCGCAAAAAAGAAGAAGAAATACTGTTGCGCATAGCCAGCGAAAGAGGGGTTTCCCTCGAAGACGTCGAAGTGCGGCAACTCTGTGGAAAGGAATGCAAACTTCTGTTTGGAGTGCGGGATCCGCGAAGGATTGCTCCAAAAGACAGGATCGTTCTCGCACAGACACTTCGTAGAAAATACCGTATCGCGTTCCGTCAACTCTCTTTTGCCGTGCGATTGCCGGAAACTGAGCTTAGAAAATATGTCAAGTGAGTGATGTCCTCAGAATCTGAATCCAATAACGGAAGACAGTGCATACTCGCTATCGTTTCCGGCGGGGACATAAATGCCGCTGACACCTATCATTATTCCCAAATCCCTTGTAAGGCCAATATCTACGCCAAACTTGCCGTTGAGCCAGGGGCGGAGCAGATGATGGTTTTCGAGAATACAGGCTGACTTTCTGGTTTCGCACAGAGCTCCCGTTTCAATGCCGAAAAAGGGAGATGTGCCGACGTGATGGTTATAAGCCACAAAATCCACAAAGAAAGGAATGGCCGTAGTCAACGGACCTGAATAATTCGGATGCCTGTGCTGCAAAACATGAACTCCGGAACCCAATCCCGTATATATGTTATCATTGAACCTCCACCCCATAGAGAGGTTGACAGGACAATGCGAAGCACCTGTTATTTTGAATACATTGACGCTCGCAATACCTTGGAAATGACCCTTGTCCTGCGCCGGACAAGATAGTTGGAACAACGCAACCAACAAACAGACATGCAGAATCTTTCTCATAGGACAAAAAACGATTGATTTCGGCAAGATGACGTCACTTTGCCGGATCGCGGAATATGCCGAAAACCGAGCTGCCGCTGCCGGACATCGAGGCGTAGAGGGCGCCGCGGGCGTACATCGCCTCTTTGGCGGCCGCGATTTCGGGATGGGCGGGGAATACGGAATCTTCGAAGGCGTTGCGCACTTTGCCACGCCACTCCGGGACCGGAAGGCGCAACAGTTCTTCGAGCGGAATCTCAGGAACGGCAGGCGAGACTCCGGCATACGCCTCGCGCGTGGAGACATGCACCGGCGGAATCTCCACTTCGAACCGAAGCCCTTCCGGCAGGGAACCGAATTCCGTCATGATTTCGCCCCTCCCGCGGCAGAGCATCGGGCGGTTGCAGATAAAGAAGGGGCAGTCGCTGCCAAGCTGTGCAGCCAGTTCCGCCAAAGCGGCATCGGGAAGCCCGAGAGCGAACATTTCATTAAGCATCCGGAGAGTAAATGCGGCATCTGCCGAACCTCCGCCAAGGCCGGCTCCGGAAGGAATGCCCTTGTAAAGATGAATCTCCACCGGCGGGAGTCCGTAACGGTCCCACAGAAGTCGGTATGCCTTCATGCAGAGGTTGTCGCCGCCGTTTCCGTCTAGCGGAATGCCATAGAGATGCATCTCCAGGGCAGATGACGGTACGATTTCCAGCACATCCCTGAGGCCGAAGCAAGGCACCATCAGGGTATCGATATCGTGATACCCGTCTTCTCGGCGCCGGAGGATGTCCAGCCCTATATTCAATTTGGCGTTGGGATAGCTTATCATACCTGTCTTAAAGATGATGCAATTTACGTTTTTTTTCAATTCCGCCCGCATCGTGCAATATTTTGCCCATCTTTATCATTATATGGATGCAGCCACTTTACTGTTTTCGGCATCTGTAAATAAAACGACCGTTATGAAAAATGCTTTATTCTTTTTTGTCGCGGCTCTCACTTTTTGGGCAACCGCTCCTTTCTCTTATGCGCAGAATCTCGCTCCTCGAAAGCAGTTTGAAAGCAATTTCGATATAGGGACGGGGCTGTTTATGGAAACGGGGAATGCTGGTTCTCGAGAGAAACCAGGCCTGGCCCTGCGCGTATCTTATGGCCTTGACATTGCTCTGGACAATAATTGGTCTCTGATGCCGGGAGTGGCGACAAAGGAACAGGTGAGCAATTTCTTGCACAGTGACTTGTTCGGTTATGACGGCGGAGATGGCGACGATATGGTAACAGGAGAATTGTTCTGTCTGGCGCGATACCGCTACCAGCTGATTGACGGAAAGACGGCCGTAGTAGGATTAGGCCCGCAGATATCATATATGATGGTTCCTGACAGGTATTATTACGATGCCGATCCATGGGATCCCATCAACAACAAAGAGAAATTCCATCGTTGGGACATCGGCCTTCAGCCCAGCTTCGTAATCCTCTCCGGAAGGCATTTTCAGTGGGGTTTCAACGCCGTAATCGGCTTGAGGAACATGATGCTTCAATACCCTTATCACAACTTGTCAACAGGCAGCATCTACCTCAACAATGTATTGCTTACCCTCGGCTGGCATTTCTGATATTTCGGCAAAGTGACGTCGGGCAATGGGCCTTGAGCGCGTCTCTGATGGGGCTGCGCCGACGTCAGAGGCTGTATACAAGGCGTGACGTCGAGCATTACGTCCCTGAACGCCATCAGCGCCATGTTCCCCGGCATCATTTTGCCGGAAAGAATTATTTGAGAATTAGAGCGGCATGCGGCTTTTTGTGTTATATTTGCCTCGAACCTAACAATTGATCATGCGTACTGAAATCTCGACCATAGGCAAGGAAGCCGCAATAGCAAAGCTTTTCGAAGGAAGCGGATTCACCAACGAGCGGGCACCGCGCCTCACCGAGAAGGGTGAGGTGAGCACGGCGCACAAGATAATGCTCGAAGGGGTGGATTTCGACCTCGTTTACACACCGCTCAAGCATCTCGGCTACAAAGCGGCCCTCTATGCGATGGGAGACGTATTCGCGGCGCTCAGGCAGCCTGTGGCCCTTTCGGTGCAGCTCGGCCTCTCCAGCCGCTTCTGCTACGAAGATGTGGAAGAGTTCTGGAAGGGAACTCTCGCCGCAGCAAAGGAGCACGACATTAAGCATCTCTCACTCGACCTCAACCCCTCCGTCAACGGCCTCTGCATAAGCCTGGCGGCTACGGGAGTGCAGCGCAAGGCTGTGGTTTCCGCCATCCCGAAACCCAAGAACATGGACCTTATCTGCCTCACTGGCCGCCTCGGAGCGGCATATATGGGCCTCCATATCCTCGAGAGGGAGAAGATCTCATTCAACAAGAGCGGCGCGCAACCCGACCTTTCGAAGTACAAGGGCGTGCTGGCCTCATACCTCAGCCCCGAAATCAAGCAGAATGTGGTCTCCAGGTTCGTGGACGACGGCATCTACCCCTCTTCCGGCCATTTCGTGACGCGCGGTCTGGGTGACGCTGCGCTGCGGCTTGCAGCCGAGAGCGGATTCGGAGTGAAGATATATCTCGAAAAGATTCCCCTCTCGGAAGAGACCTTTACCGTGGCCGACGAACTGGGTATCGACCCGGTGACGGCTGCGATGAACGGCGGGGACGACTACCAGTTCATCTTCACCATCCCAATCGAGAAGCATAATGTCATCCGCAAGGATTTCCAGGATTACGATGTAATCGGCCACCTGGCGAGGCCTGAAGCCGGAGTCGTGATCGTCACTCCGGAAGGGGCCGAAATCCCCGTCCATGCTCAGGGATTCACCGCCGTAGAACCCACAAACGAACAAGAATAAAACTATTAATAATCAATACCTTACATCAAATGAAAAAGATTCTGTTAGTTATGCTTGCCGCTTCGCTGGTGCTGGGCGGCTGCAAACCCAAAACCACCGCCGTCGAAGGCACTGAAACCGAAGTAAAGGAGTGCTGCGAGAAGAAGGACGGCGAATGCTGCAAGAAGCAGGAAGGCGAGTGCTGCAAGAAGGGCGAGGGCGAATGCTGCAAGAAGCACGAAGGACAGTGCGAAAAGAAAGACGGCTGCTGCGAAAAGGCTGAAGGCAAAGAGTGCTGCAAGAACGGCGGCGGAGCCGCTGCGGCTGATGCGGCAAAGAAGGGCGAGTGCGTAAAATGCGGCAAGTGCATGCCCTGCCCCGTCGACCTCGACATCCCCAAGATCATCGACATCGTGGCCCGCGCAAAGAAGGCCGGAAAGGTGACTCCGGAGCTCAAAAAAGAGTATGAAGCCCTCGAGCATCACGCTTCCGAATGCCTGGAGTGCGGCGGATGCGAAAGGCGCTGCGCCTCCGAGGTAGAGGTCATCAAGACCATGCAGGAGGCCGTCAAGCTCTTCGGCAAATAGTATCTGTACGCCACGGCCAATGGGCCCGGCAAAATTTATTAGCGGAAAGGATGCAATATTTGTATCCTTTCTGCATTTACAGAGTGACTGAAAACAAACCGTACCATGAGAATTAACCTGATTCCCCTATTCGCTTGTGCATCTGCCATGCTTCTGGCGGGCGTTTCGTGCGGCAACACCATCGAGACGGACGATAACAATCCCTACAAGAGCCTCGAACTCACGACAAAGTCGATGGAGTTCGTAGAGAAGGGCAACACTTTTTCCTTCAATTTCATCGACCAGATAAACTCGGCTGAAAAGAAGGATTATGTAATCTCTCCCCTCAGTATGCAGTTCCTCCTGGGTATGATCCTTGACGGTGCGAAGGGGACCACTGCAGACGAGATTTGCCAGGTGCTCGGCTACGGCGCCGGGCAGACCGACGCTGTGAACGAGTACTGCCTCTCATTGCTCAATCAGCTTCCGAATCTCGACAAAAAGACCACCCTGGCGATTGCCGACGCCATATTCGTAGACGACGGCTGGCCGCTAAAGGAAAAATATAAGAAGGATGTGGGCAAGTACTACAAGGCTGCCGTGGAAAACCTCGATTTCAGCAACTCGGAAAAGGCCCTCAAGGTTATCAACGGGTGGTGCAACGACAACACCAACGGATTGATTCCCAAGGTGCTGGATGATGTCTCCACAGACATCCTCGCCTATCTTCTCAACGCCGTCTACTTCAAGAGCCAGTGGGCGGACAAGTTTGAGAAAGGCTCGACAGCCGACGAGGATTTCACCGACGAGACCGGCACCAAAGCCAAGGTAAAGATGATGAAACAGCGCAGGGATTTCGGCTATATGCAGAACGACGTCTATCAGGCCGTCCGCCTGCCTTACGGCAACGGGGCGTTCTCGATGGTAGCCTTCCTTCCCAGGAAGGGTTACGGCGTTGCGGATGTCACCAAGGCCCTCAAAAAAGAGTCGTGGAATACGCTCAGGCGCAGGATGAGCACCGCCGACGTTGACCTCTGGCTGCCGAAATTCGAGACCAGGTATCATATCGACCTCAACGACATCCTCTCCGATATGGGAATGCCCACCGCGTTCAACGCTGCAGACTTTTCTGCAATGTCGGACTACGCCAGCCGCCTGAGTTTCGTGATGCAGGATGCCGTCATCAAGGTTGACGAGGAGGGTACGGAAGCCGCAGCGGTATCCACGGCCGGAATGGAAAAGGCCACAGCCGTAATGCCCGGTGAGAAGGTAGTATTCCACGCAGACCACCCATTCCTCTATCTGATTACCGAATCGAGCAGCGGAGCGGTGCTGTTTGCAGGCCGCTACAGCGGAAAATAGAATAGTGAACGAAAAAGACCTGGCCGAGGCTTGCCGACGCGGAGAAGAAGGCGCCTACAAGGAATTGTACGACACTTTTTCACATTCCCTGTACGGGGTGTGCAGGCGGTATATGGGCAATTCCCAGGATGCAGATGATGTCTTTCAGGATGGGTTTATTAGTATAATCTCCGGCATCGGCAAGTTCTCGTACAGGGGTAACGGATCTTTGAAAGCCTGGGCTTCGAAGGTGATGATGAACACCGCCCTCATGAGCCTCAGGAAGAGGGGAAAACTGGACCTTCCCTCCGATAATCTGGAGGAGACCGAGCCGGATGTGGCAATAGAAGAGGTGGCGGGAGTTCCTGAAGAGGTCCTTCAAGGGTTTATTCTCAATCTTCCGGAAGGATACAGAGCCGTATTCAATATGGCCGTATTTGAAAAGATGTCTCATAAAGAAATTGCACAGGCTTTGAATATCAGCAAAATGACCTCCGCTTCCCAGCTGCTGAGGGCGAAGCGGGCCCTGGCCAAAAGTATAAAGGAGTATTTGTCAGATGAGTAACTCGAACAACTGGCTTGACGAAGTGGTAAAGCGTGTCGAAAATGTCGGCGGCGCCGTACCTGATGGCGCCTGGGAGGCCATTTCCCGTGGCGTGGCAAGAAATAAACGCCGGAAAAGGGCCGTAACCGTGACCTTGGCCACCCTTCTGGGCGCTGCCGCTGCCATTACTCCTTTCGTACTGTTTCGCGGAGGCGAAACCGGCGGAAACGAGCCGCTGGTACAAACTCCATATATTGCCCAAAACGAAGTATCCGCTGCCATCGAGACGGCTGTTTCAGAGCCGAAGGCAGAGGAGAGAGCCGTATCATCTCCCGTCGTTCAGCGCGGAAGCAAGGTTTCTGAGCCGGAAACGGCGGCGACTGTGGTGGAAACTGTTGATCCTGAAGCCGTTGAACCGGAGAAAAGAGAAGCGCCGGAGAAGAAGGAAGAACCCGTAAAGACGGCTGAACCTGACTTCGATCGGCTTCTGGCCTCACTCCCGGAAGAGGATGAGACTCCCAGGAGAAAGATCAGCATCACTGTCGGTGGCAATCTGGGGTTGGCCTCCGACCGTTCTGACGATATCTGGAACGTAGGGGTGGTAAGCGCAACCAAAGCTCCGGAAATGGAATTTGCCGGCTCCCCGGGATTCTTCTACGGTCTTCCTCTTTCAAAAAAAGCTGCTTCCGGGGAGACGAACTCCGTGCGCTCCAGTGCATTCAGCTATCGCCACCATTTCCCTGTATCCGCCAGGATCGCCATCTCCTACCCCTTTTCCGAAAGGATTGCGGCCGAAACCGGTATTTCCTACACGCTCCTCAGCTCCTCTATCCTTTCTCCTTCCGCAACCGGGACCGAGACTTCGATGCAGACCCTTCATTTCGTAGGTCTTCCTGTCAACCTTAGATATACCATCTGTGAGATAGGACGCTCCTCGCTTTACGCTTCAGCCGGAGGCGCCATGGAAAAGTGCGTTTCCGCCAAGATCAACGGCAAACCGTTCAATATCAAGCCGCTCTTCTGGTCGGCTAATTGCGGCGCCGGCTATCAGGTAAGCATCGCCCGCGGCCTTGGGCTCTTCCTGGAGGCGGGCGGCTCCTATCACCTCCGCAACGATGCCGCATCTTATACAGTTTATGACGAAAATCCGCTTCAGTTCTCTCTGCAGGCGGGATTAAGGATACAATAATATGATTCGCAGACACTTCATAGAACCTCTTCTGCTCTGCTGCGTCCTCCTTGCAGGCGCACTGGCCTCTTCGTGTTCGAATGAGTTCCTGGAATCCGGCGACAAGCTGGACTCGTATTTCGGCAATCTGAACGGAGTGATGCTGTATGAAGGCTCCGCAATTCCCTCTACGATGGCGGCAGAGGCATTGAGAGAAGCACATCCGCGCAAGACCGAAGCCGATACTCTGATCATCGGCCTGTTCTCCAACGTCGGGCTGGTCGAGGGCTATACCGAAACGGAACGTCTCCATATGGAGGCAATCTATTCTTCCATCACGCAATACGGACGCCTCGCGATGAACGCCCACAGCGAGTATCATTTCAATCCGGGACTCACCATGGCAGGAATCGCCTCCGGAGCCTCCGTCACAGCGGATATCGCCGTCGCCGGCCGCGAACCCGGGACGAATCTCGGGGACCTTTTTACCTTGTACGCGCTTTCTCTCCACAACGCATTCAGATACCGCTATCCCGGTTTCACGGTTTACCGCGACTATATCTCAAATGGAGCCCGCGAGACATTTGACGGCTATTTCAGCGCAGGTATGACCTTTCCGGGATTGGAAAAGGGATCTTGCATCTGCTTTGCCATTCCGGTTTACCCGGAACTCAGCAGCGGCGGCTTCTCACTGACATTCAATATTCCCGTGGAGTACTCCGACGGCGTCAATTTCGGCAGCAACGGCTTCCCCCGCGAGGGCGCCGCCACAAAAACGGTCTCCGTCTCCGCATCAGTCCAGGTCAGGAACCCGTCTCACCTCGATGCGCTGCCCCTCAATTCAAATATGATTTACTTTGATTAGCATAAGTGATATGAAAAGAAGCGTCGTATTCATCTCTCTGGCCCTCACGCTCGCATTCTCAGCTGCGGCACAGGAAAGCGGTCATTTCCAGGGCATTGCCAGCGGCAATTATAAAGCGGTCGGATTTCCGCAGGACCGTCATTATACGGCCGACATCTCGCTTGGATGGCGTTTAAACAAAGGCAACTATGCCGGACTCGGCTCCGGCCTGCACTACATCTCGCATACACACAAGGACGAAAACTCCAGACCCGACCGCGGCCCCTTCGTAAAGGCTATTCCCCTTTATGCCGACTATGTGCACTATTTCTTCTTCGGCAAATCATTGTTCTCTTTCTACCTGGGAATGGAAGCCGGCGGCACCTATGAAATCGCAGAACCGACCTGTAACCTCTACAGCCACCACCGTCTGCGCCCCTGGCTCAACGGCAAATTCGGATTCGACGCCGGCATTACCAGGGATATAGGCATCACCCTGGGTGTCAACCTGATTGCAGTCCCCACAGGCGGCGACAGCGAGTATATGCTCGCTCCCGCCATCGGCTTAAGGTTCTGACGATAACTACCGAAAAACAATTGTTCAGTATTTTACTTCTTCGAGTATAGATATAGAACACATGAAAGCGGTTTATTTCATTATCTGTGCCTTTGTTTACAATAGAAATATCTTGTTTTGTTATCAATAATTGCAGCATTACAAGAATAGCGACAGGATTGCTTCTGTTGTTAGCTGTTGATTCCTGTTCATTGTCTGATTCTATAGAGCCAATAACAGAGTTTCCCGCGTTTGTTTTTGTTAAAGAAGCGGATTCTCCTGTTTGTCAAAAGTATTCTATTTCTATAAATGATATATCAGACTACTTGAGATATAAACAATTGTCAAAAAACACTACTCTTATTGCAAAAAGTATTACGCCCATTTGTTCTGCAATAGGAGACACTTTGCTTTATGTTATTAATTACGAGGAAGGTTGGGAAATAGTCGCTTCTGATAAAAGAATTCCTGCGCCTATTGCAGAAGGATCTGAAAGCAGTTATGATTTTAATGAGGAAAACCCTACGCTTTCTTGGATAGCCTCAGTCGCAGAAACAATAAATAGAGTAAAGCATAAGGACGAAGAAACTCCAAATTCTGAATTATCCAGATACTCTTATAATATGTGGCGCGCGATAACAAATGATATTGCTTCTAAAACACAGACGCGTTCGGATCCTATGGGACACTATGTGTTGGGTAATGTTAATTCAGATGTTGAAGTTTGTGATACCGTCAAGCATTTAACTCAAGTAAAGTGGAGCCAATCCTCATGGAATAATAATCACTATATTATACTGAAAAGTGACAGCAATACAGAACACGCTCCGGCAGGATGTGTTGCAGTTGCCGGGGCGCAGATGTTGCATTTTTTGCATTATGCCATAAACGCCCCGGAAACAGCTCCTGATTCAGCATATTGCTCAGGCCATGTTGGTGGATCTTACTATATGTGGCAAGGTGATTTTTCCTCTTCAGTTTGGTCTAATATGTCGACATATGGGAATCTATCTACAGCTAGATTAATAGCTCATGTTGCAACTTATATTGAGACTGATTATGGTGATGATTTCTCTGGTGCTAATACTTCGGATTTGGTTGATTTGTTTAATTATCATGGTATATCCTGTAGCGGTTATGTTGATTTTAACAATAGTATCGTTCAAAACAGTCTTCTGAATGGAATACCTGTTATCGTGAGAGCGAAAGGCTCGGCCAATCTATTTAATCTTCATGATGGGCATTCCTTCATAATAGATGGCTATATCAAGCATCGGACAAAAACAACATACACTTATTATTGGGAGTGGGATGACTACAATCCGGAGTATGATTATGACTTTGTTGAAGACTCCATCGTAGTATCTTACTCATCTCCCTACATCTATAAGTACTATATGAACTGGGGATGGGGAGGCAGTCATAATGACGACAGTTTCTTACCTGATGGTGATTGGGAGGAAACCATAAACGGAAATAACTATAATTTTATCCATCGGAGGAAAATGATTTATGGTTTTTCAAATCAGTATTAATAAATCAATGTGTGCAATATGACAAGTTCTCGATATAATCTATTGATTGTTTTGCTAACTGCTTTCTGCTTCTTTTCATGTAGTGAAGAGAGAGATAGGATTGATATTATGGGGCATCACTGGATTCAGGATGAGCAATATTTATCCGATACTATGCAGGTGAATGTTTATGCTCAGCATGTTGAGGATGTTTTGCAGAATGAATATGTTTACTATTATTGGTTTGAGGCTCAAGAGAATAAAACGGGTTTTCTTAATGCAAAGGTTTCAAAAGAAAATGTATTCTTGCGTTTTGCGCCCAGACCAAAATCTTGTTCGTTCGACGGAGATACACACATAAAACAACAAAGGATGATGAATAATAAGGTGTTTTCTTTTGAAGCATACATGACTAATTACAATAATAGTACGGGACCTTTGTTTTCTTATTGCAGTATCGATATGCCTTTGTCGATTAAGGCAGATAAACAATTGTTTGGCAGAAATGCCGGCACAGAATTGAATGACAAGTTCATAGTTACCGCATCATATCCTGGATTCAGAGTCCTGTATCCTTCTTTTTCTGTGTTGGACATGTCTAATTACAATCAGACAAGTAAGGATTACTTTTTATCAGGAACCGCCCTTTGCCAGACTTGGTTTGATAATGGGTTCTATGAAATCACGTTTGAAGAGGTACCCGCAGAGGAGTATGAAAAGATAACCTTATGGTTGGAACTGCCTGTGACGACATATAATGTTTACGATTATTACCGTCTTCATCCAGAAGAGTTGTCAACTATTCCAGTTTTTTCGGATGAATCATTTATTTCTCATCGCTTGATAAGTGGCTCGATAACTATCTATTTCGATAAGAGTGTAGAGGAAAACTGGCAGTTAAACAATATAGTATACGACGGCTGGGGAAAGGATCATATATTATAAGGATAAGCGGGGCTCGCACCCGCCATCGGCTTAAGGTTCTGACACGTTATTCCGTAACTTTGATTATCTTTGCGCCTCTATGAAGGAAAGCGAGAAGATAATCGAAAGTGTAACTTCGGGCGAATATGAGCACGGCTTCGAAACGGTCGTGGAGCAGGAATTCGCGCCAAAGGGCATAAACGAAGATATAATCCGGCTGATTTCGGCCAAGAAACAGGAGCCCGAATGGCTTCTGGAGTTCCGTCTTGACGCCTTCCGCAAGTGGCAGAAGATGAAGCTGCCCACCTGGGCGCACCTCGACATCCCCGAGATCGACTTTCAGGACATCATCTACTACGCCGCACCGAAGAAGGCGCCCGTGAGCAAGGAGGTGGACCCCGAGCTGGAGAAGACCTTCGACAAACTGGGCATTCCCCTCAAGGAGCGCGGAGTCCTCAGCGGCACCGCCGTGGATGCCGTATTCGACTCCGTATCGGTCAAAACCACCTACCGCGAATCCCTTGCCGAGAAGGGTATAATCTTCTGCTCCTTCTCCGAGGCGGTGCGCGACTATCCCGACCTGGTGCGCAAGTATCTCGCTACCGTGGTCCCATCCGGCGACAACTTCTACGCCGCCCTCAACTCCGCGGTATTCAGCGACGGGTCGTTCTGCTACATCCCGAAGGGGGTGCGCTGCCCGATGGAGCTCTCGAGCTACTTCCGCATCAACGCGCGCGGCACGGGGCAGTTCGAACGCACCCTGCTGGTGGCGGACGAGGGTTCCTACCTCAGCTATCTGGAGGGCTGCACCGCCCCTATGCGCGACGAGGCCCAGCTGCACGCCGCAGTGGTGGAGATCATAGTGGAGAAAGATGCCGAAGTAAAGTACTCAACCGTTCAGAACTGGTACCCGGGAGATGCGCAGGGACGCGGCGGAATCTATAATTTCGTGACCAAGCGCGGCATCTGCAAGGGAAGCGGCAGCCGCCTCTTCTGGACCCAGGTGGAGACCGGAAGTTCCATCACCTGGAAGTACCCCAGCACCATACTGAAGGGGGACAATTCCGTTTCGGAGTTCTACTCCGTGGCGGTGACCAACAACTTCCAGCAGGCCGATACCGGCACCAAGATGATCCACATCGGCAAGAATACCCGCAGCCGCATCATCAGCAAGGGTATCTCGGCCGGCCACAGCCAGAACAGCTACCGCGGCCTGGTGAAGGTGACCCCGAACGCCGACAACGCCCGCAACTACTCGCAGTGCGACTCGCTGCTGCTTGGCGACAAATGCGGCGCGCACACCTTCCCGGTGATAGAGTCTGACAACCGCAGCGCGGTGCTGGAACACGAGGCCACCACCTCGAAAATCAACGAAGACCAGCTCTTCTACTGCTGCCAGAGGGGCATTACCCGCGAAGATGCCGTCGGCCTGATAGTCAACGGCTACGCCAAGGAGGTCCTCAACAAGCTTCCGATGGAGTTCGCCGTGGAGGCGCAGAAACTGCTTCAGGTCTCCCTGGAGGGGAGCGTAGGATAGGATTATGGGAACGCTCGACACCATACTTTTCACCATAGGAGGCAACGGAGTGAGCCTCGCCGAGTTGATTTCGGTCATACTCGGATTGAGCTGCGTATTCCTGGCAGGTCGCGGGAAGGTGCTGAACTTCTGGTTCGGGTACTTCTACAACATCTTCCTCTTCGTGCTCTTCGCCAGCCATCATCTCTACTTCAGCATGGCCCTGCAGCCGGTGTCGTTCATCATAAACCTTATCGGCCACTACCGCTGGACGCACCCTCGCGAAGGGGAGCAGAACGCCCGTAACGAGCTGAAAATCACCCGCCTCACCACTCCTTACCGCGCCCGCTACATCATCTTCGTGGTGATGCTGGCGCTTATCATGGGATGGGCCATGCAGGAGGCGTCGGTCATCTGGCCCGGAGCCTTCCCGCCCGCACAGAGGCCATTCCTGGATGCATTCGTGGTGATGATGATTCTCACCGCCCAATACCTCTCGGCGCAGAAGAAGATGGAGTGCTGGTTCGCATGGGTGGTGGTAAACACGACAAACATTGTATTATACATACTCGCCGGATTGGTATTCATGCCGGTGGTGAGCGCCTGCTACCTGGTGCTCGCCTGGTTCGGATTCAACTCCTGGCGCAAACTTATGAAGGAGCAAGATTAATATGCTGACTATCAAGGACCTCCACGCTTCTGTAGGAGACAGGGAAATACTCCGCGGCATCAATCTCCAGGTCAATGCGGGAGAAGTGCACGCCATCATGGGCCCCAACGGCTCCGGCAAGAGCACCCTCGCCTCGGTCATTGCGGGCCGCGAGACCTTCGCCGTAACCTCCGGCGAGATAATCTACAAGGGGCGCGACATCACCTCCCTTTCGCCCGAAGAGCGCGCCTGGGCCGGCATATTCCTGGGATTCCAGTATCCGATCGAGATTCCCGGGGTGACCAACGTCAATTTCATCAAGACGGCGGTCAACGAGCAGCGCAAGCAGAAGGGGCTTCCAGTCCTCTCGGCCGCCGAGTTCCTGAAACTTATGCGCGAGAAGATGGCATACGTCGAGATGGACAGCAGTTTCTCCGGCCGCGGCGTGAACGTGGGTTTCTCGGGCGGCGAGAAGAAGCGCAACGAGATATTCCAGATGGCGATGCTGGAGCCCGACCTCGCCATCCTCGACGAGACCGATTCCGGTCTCGACGTTGACGCCCTCCGCATAGTGGCCACCGGCGTCAACAAGATGCGCACCCCTCAGAACGCCACCATCGTCATAACCCACTACCAGAGGCTTCTGGACTACATCGTCCCCGACTACATCCACGTGCTTTACAAGGGGCAGATAATCCACACCGCAGGCAAGGAGCTGGCGCTCGAGATTGAAAAACGCGGTTACGACTGGCTCATCAAGGAATAGCGATGGATCCGCAGCAGTTCATATATGTTCCCGACCTGGCGGCGGATGAGTTCCGCTGCAGGGTTCTTCTGCCCGACAACCGCCAGCAGTACATCGTCAACGGCCGTGTGCGCGGAGGCGAGACTCCTTTCGTCCTCGAACTCAAGGATGGGGAAAGGATGAAGGAGAGCCTTCAGATTATCGGCATCCGCAACGCTGAGTGCACCGGGGAACTCGCTTTCGACGAGACTTTCCGTTTCGGCCGCAACTCTTCGGGACGCATAATAATCTGCTCGCACACCATAACTCCGGACGAGTTCTCGACCCTCGAGAATGTGCGTATCGAGCTCTCGGAAGGCGCTTTTGCGGAGTTTTTCGTGATGCAGAACGAGCACAACAAGGCGCGTCACGACATGCGCTGCTCCATCAGCCTCGCGGAGGGAGCCTCCCTGCGGATGGTCTTCATCTCGCTCCACGGCGGGGAGATCAACAACGACATTTCGGTGGACCTCTGCGGCCGCCACGCCGACTGCGACCTGAGCGGCCTCTATCTCGCCGACACCGGCCAGAGGATGAGCAACTCGGTGAATCTCAGGCATCTGGTGCCCGACTGCCATAGCAACCAGCTCTTCAAGGGAATCCTCAACGACGACGCGGTCTCGAAGTTCTACGGCGGCATTCTCGTGGCTCCCGACGCTCAGCATACCGAGGCCTTCCAGGCCAACCACAACCTGCTGCTCTCCGACCTTTCGAAGGCTTACAGCAAGCCGCAGCTGGAGATATATGCGGATGATGTGAAGTGCAGCCACGGCGCCACCGTGGGCCGTCTGGACGAGGACGAGCTCTTCTATATGCGCACCCGCGGCATCACCAGCGACGAGGCCCGCCTGCTCCAGCAGATGGCCTTCGCCTACGAGGTCCTGGAGCGCATCACCAGCGACGAACTCCGCGAGAGGGTTCTCTCCCTCGTCGAGGGCCGCCTCCGCGGCGACTTCGCCTCCTGCAAAGGCTGCACGAAGAACTGCTGCTAGTATTCTTGCCCTGCCCCTCGCGCGTCGGAACCTTTTCCGTCCCGCCGCTTTGCGACGTGCCGGAAAGAACCCTCCGCTCCACAACGCCCTCGCTCAACTTTTGAAGTAAAACTTATAAACGTTTAAGCACCCTTTCGAGCGGCGCGTCTTTGAGAAGGACGCGCTTTTCTGCATCCAGTAGATAAAGAGAGGGGATGGCGCGGATGTAGTAGATCCTGTTGCTGTTGAGGATGCCTTCGGCGTCGAAGCCGGTGATCCATTCTTCGGGATAGTGCGAGAGGTATTTGTACCACTCCGTGAGGTCGGCGTCGGGATAGATGTTGACCACTTTTAGGGTGCCTTCGGCAATCATCGCGCCCACCCTTGGGGAGGATGAGAGGGCGTCGATTATTTCCTTGCAGTTCTCGCAGCCGGGGTTGCTGAAAAAGAGCAGGGTGCGCTCCGCCTTGACGGCGTGGAGTGTGCCCTTGCGGCCGTTTCGCAGGGTATAGGTAAAGTCGTGAGCCACTGTGCCGGTGCGGTTGAGGCTGATGAGCGGCCTGAGATGCGCCGCGCGCGCCTTTGCGGCCTCGTCGGCAAGGTCGCATTCAAGAATCTTCTCCACCACGGGCAGATAGCACTCCTCGTCGCGGTAGGGGGAGTTGGGATCGTCGAAATAGTGGCTGCAGAATTCTGTCATGAGGTCGAACATGCCGCCTTCCGGCCACTCCCGCTGGGATTTTTCCGCCTTGTCAAGAAGGGTTTGCTGCGCCTTGCGCAAAACTTCAGGCGGCAGGGAGTTGAGCAGCATCGCATAGGAGGCGAAGCCGCCCTCGGTCAGGTCGCGGTTCTGGTAATCCTGCGGCGCGGAGAAGTATCTGTCCCAGAAATGCAGGGCGGCATATTCCTGGGCTGTAGAGGGTTCCGACAGGTATGCCGGCACCTCAGGATAGGGAAACTTAGGCTTCACAGCTGTTTCCTTTCCGGCATCCTGCGTTCTCATTTTGCTGCCATTGTTACTTCCGCAGGCGGCCAGGCAGGCCAAAACCATTATATATAACGCGACTCTTTTCATCTTGCCTGTGTCATTTTGTCAGTTTCGCGGCGATGGCACTCAATTTGCCCTGTTTCCTCCGCCGTCCGGAGAGTTCCGGCCGCCAAACTGAATTACAAAAATATCAAAATATTAAGGATTATGACAATCAAACCATTAGCAGACAGGGTCCTTATCGAGGCCAAGGAGGCTGAGACCAAGACCGCAAGCGGACTGTACATTCCCGATACAGCCAAGGAAAAACCCCAGCAGGGCACCGTCATCGCAGTTGGCGGCGGCAAGAAAGACGAGCCTATGGAGCTCAAGGCCGGAGACGTAGTTCTCTATGGCAAATATGCCGGCACCGAAGTCACCGTGGACGGCAAGAATTATCTGATTATGCGTCAGAGCGACGTGGTGGCAGTCATCAAATAATCTGAGGAGGATAAAACTATGGCTAAAGAGATAAAATTCAATACCGAAGCGCGCAACCTTATGAAGGAAGGCGCTGACGCGCTTGCCAACGCAGTGAAGGTAACCCTCGGCCCCAAGGGCCGCAATGTAGTGATCGACAAGAAGTTCGGCGCACCCCAGGTGACCAAGGACGGTGTTACCGTGGCAAAGGAGATCGAGCTTGAGGACCACTTCCAGAATATGGGAGCCCAGATGGTCCGCGAAGTCGCTTCCAAGACCAACGACCAGGCCGGTGACGGTACCACCACCGCTACCGTGCTGGCACAGGCAATCATCAACGTAGGCCTCAAGAACGTGGCCGCAGGCGCCAACCCGATGGACCTCAAGAGGGGCATCGACAAGGCTGTGGATGTCGTGGTCAAAGACCTCAAGAAGCAGAGCAGGGCGGTAGGCGACGACTACTCCAAGATCGAGCAGGTCGGCACCATCTCCGCAAACAACGACGGCACCATCGGCAAGCTTATCGCCGACGCGATGGCAAAGGTCAAGAAGGACGGCGTCATAACCGTGGAGGAGGCCAAGGGCACCCAGACCGAAGTCAAGGTCGTGGAGGGTATGCAGTTCGACCGCGGTTACATCTCCGCCTACTTCATGACCAACCCCGACAAGATGGAGGCGGTTCTCGACCAGCCGAGCATCCTTATTACCGACAAGAAGATCTCAACGATGAAGGACCTTATGCCTATCCTCGAGCCTATCGCAAGGGAAGGCCGCTCGCTCCTTATCATCGCGGAGGATGTGGACGGAGAGGCTCTCACCACGCTTGTCGTCAATAAGCTCCGCGGCACCCTGAAGATCGCCGCCGTCAAGGCTCCGGGATTCGGCGACCGCCGCAAGGAGATGCTCCAGGATATCGCAACCCTTACCGGAGGCATCGTGGTCTCCGAGGAGCGCGGCTTCACCCTCGAGAATGCAACTCCCGACATGCTCGGTCACGCCGAGAAGGTTGTCGTCGACAAGGAGAATACCACCGTGGTCAACGGTGCGGGCGACAAGCAGGCAATCGCAGAGCGCGCCGCACAGATCCGCCAGCAGATAGCCGCAACCAAGAGCGACTACGACCGCGAGAAGCTCCAGGAGCGTCTCGGCAAGCTCGCCGGCGGCGTGGCTGTCCTCTATGTAGGCGCAGCTTCGGAGGTCGAGATGAAGGAGAAGAAGGACCGCGTGGAGGATGCCCTCAACGCAACCCGCGCAGCTGTCGAAGAGGGTATCATCCCGGGCGGCGGCGTAGCATTCATCCGCGCCACCAAGGCTCTCGCAAAGCTGAAGGGCGAGAATGAGGACGAGACCACCGGTATCAATATCGTGGCACGCGCCATCGAGGAGCCTATCCGCACCATCGCGGAGAATGCGGGCAAGGAGGGCAGCGTCATCGTCCAGAAGGTCAAGGAGGGCACCGGCGATTTCGGTTACAACGCCCGCCTCGACTCCTTCGAGAATCTCTTCTCCACCGGAGTCATCGATCCTACCAAGGTGGTCCGCGTGGCACTGCAGAACGCAGCTTCCGTGGCAGGAATGTTCCTCACCACGGAGTGCGCGCTGGCAGACATCAAGGAGGAGACTCCCGCAATGCCGGCAATGAACCCCGGAATGGGCGGCATGATGTAATTGCGGCTGGAGCATAAGTTACTCATTATCAGAGTAAAACAACTTTTAGGGTGCCAGATTTCTGACACCCTAATTTGTTTTAAGTCCTAAAACAGAGCGCTTTAGACTCCAGGACGAATTTGGGCATCGCGGTCCTATTTTTGTTATCTTTGTGGTTTGCAATGGTAAGACTCCTCTCCAAGCTAATGATAGCGGCCCTGACGCTGCTGCTTTCGGCGATGCCGGAGGCGGCGGCGCAGTATTTTACCGCCGGCTCCGATCCGGCCGGCGTGAAGTGGCGCCAGATGGATTATGACCATTACAGCGTCATCTACCCGCAGGGGATGGATTCGCTGGCGAAAAGGTATCTGTATCTCTTTGAGAAGAGCCGCGACCACGCACAGGCCGGGATGCGCATAACCAACCCGAAGGTTCCCATCGTACTGCATCCGTATGCCATCACAGGCAACTCCACGGCAGCCTGGGGCCCGAAGAGGCTCGAAATATTCACCACCCCGAAGCCCTTCGGCGGACTGCCGCTCAACTACGAAGAGGAGACGGCGCTTCACACCAACCGGCTGCTCGGCTATATGGCGCAGTACGACACGCACGTCTTCCGCTTTATGCAGCATGGCCCCTTCGGACAACATGCAGTGGCCTTCGGAGTGGGCTTCTACCCTTCTGTATGGCAGGCAGTGGGCGATGCTGCCCTCTTTGTGGGAGACGAGACTCCCTCCGGATTCGGGCGCAACGGAGAGGCGCTGATGTTCTACCGCGCCGCATTCGTGGAGCACGACATCCGCAGCTACGACCGATGGCGCTACGGCTCCTACCGCGACTATACCCCCTCCACCGAGGCCTTCGGCTATATCATCAACAGCAACATGCGCTTCTACTCGGGCAACTGGTATGCGATGGGAGACGCGCTTGCCTATCAGATGAAGGACTGGTGGGACATCTTCGGCTATTGGAACAAGAGTTTCCTGGCCGCCTCCAACAAGACCGTCCGCAAGCACTGGCGCTTTATCAGCGCCTTCTACCCGACCATCTGGAGCGACGATTTCATCCGCCGAGGCCATTATACCCAGACTTCGCCGTTGCTCGGCAAGGAGGAGAGGCTCTACACAGAATGGCGCGACATCGTACCTGACGCTGACGGCGGCGCCTTCGCAACCAAGAATGGTATGCAGTATGCCAAGCAGCTGGTGCACATAGACAGAAACGGCAGGCAGAAGCGGCTCAGGGCCTTTTCGGAGAAGGCGGGCCGCATTTCTTCAAGTCCCGACGGCAGGCTTTTCTGGTCTGAAGAGGTGCCCGACCCAAGGTGGGAACTCCGCAGCAGTTCCATCATCCGCAGCTATGACCCCGCTAACGGAAAGACGCGGAATGTTTCACGGGGAACACGCTGGTTCAACCCTTCCGTTTCCGCCTCCGGCGATGCCCTTTTCGTGGCGGAATACAAGGTCGAAGGGGGCTCTTCCTGCCTGATGATTGACAGCCGCAGCGGCAGGGTGCTCCGCGAGATCCCTGCGCCCGACGGCGGCCAGATTACCGAAACCGCAGAGGCCGGCGGAAGGCTCTATGCCCTGATAATCACGGAAAAAGGGCAGGGCCTTTACAGCATCCCTACAGAGGGCGGAGAGGCCTCCGAATGGCGTTGCGAGATCGGGGACCAGCACAGTTATCTGCAGCATCTTAGCGTCTCGGGCAGCAATCTGAACTTCGTGAGCGACCGCGACGGAATATGCCAGATTTACCGCTATTCTCCCGCTGAATGCACCCTGACCAAAGCGGCAAATGCCCGTTTCGGGCAGTTTTATCCCACTTTCGAGGCCGGAGGCGACCTTGTCTGCGGCGATTACGACAGCCGCGGCATGCATCCGGTACGCATAGCGGCCGACTCGCTCGAATGGAAGCCCGTGACTATCGATCGCAACGCCAGGGCGGCATATCCGATGGCGGAGCATATGAACGACATAGCCCTCAATACGCTGGATTTCAGCGCAGATACCGCTCTCTCACGTATCTCGGAGGAGATTTGGGCGTTGGAGAGCAGGCCATACCGCAAGGCGGGACATATCTTCAACTTCCACTCCTGGGCCCCCTTCTACGGCAGCGTCAACCGCATAATGAAAATGAGCTACGACGAGCTTTACCAGCTTGTCGGACTCGGAGCCACCGTCATTTCGCAGAACACCCTCGGCACCGCCGTAACCCAGCTGGGTTATGAATACCACGACAAGCGGCATACCGGACACATCAACTTCAACTACACCGGCTGGTATCCGGCCATCGAGCTGACCGCCGACTTCAACGACCACGAACTTCTTAACGAAGGGAAGGGAAAACCCTTCTCGATCGACGCCGGGGCAAGGGTTTACATTCCCTGGAACTTCAGCAGGGGCGGCTGGAACCGCGGACTTATCCCCTATGTGCAGGGCGACTGGTGCAACGACGGCATCTTCAATCTCACCTACGGCGCCCGCTGGTACAGCATGCTGGAACGCTCCAAGAGGCAACTCTCACCACGCCTCGGCTTCGGAGTGGAACTCGACGGGCGGCGGGCTATTGACGGTTTCGGCACACGAGACCTCTCTTATATCTACACGTACGGCTACCTCCCGGGCTTCACCAAGGACCAGAGCCTCAAATTGACCGCAGGATTCCAGAAGCAGTGGCAGGCTGCGGGCGACCAGGGGCGATTCGCGGCACCTGTCTATGCCCTCTCCAACCTGGCCAAACAGCCTCGCGGCTACAAGTCGATGCCCCTGACGGACTATGCCAAATTCACCGCCGACTACGGCATCTTCATCTATCTGGGCGACGTCACCTGGCCCTGGCTATATTACCTGAGCAGGATGCAGGTGGTCCCTTTCGCCGACTTCGCCATCAACCGAAGCCCCGTTTACGCCGAGGTGGAGGAGTATGTCGCCGACAACGGCCTCGTAGTCAGCCTCCCTTCGAAGACCGGAGAATCCGGGCCCAGGTATCTCTATTCCTACGGCGCTGACGTTCTTGTCAGCGGCCACTTCTTCCGCATCGGCAGCGAAATCACCATCGGAGTGCGCTACGCCCGCACCGGCGAGGGGCTCAACACCTGGCAGGTCATCTTCAACCACAATATGAAGTAATCCCGCATCAGTCAGGATTTTGCAAAGACGCAAATAAGCCGTATATTTGAGGTTCAAACCATCGCAAACTTAAATATGGATAAAGCACGAGTTGTCATCACCGGAATGGGAATAGTCTCCCCCGTCGGAAATGATCTTGAAACTTATTGGAAAAACTTGAAAGAGGGGGTCTGCGGAATCGATTTCGTGGAGGACCTGAAGGATATGCCCATCAAGTATGCCGCCCGTGTCAAGAATTTCGATCCGGAAAAATACGGCATCGACAAGCCCTTTACCCGCAAGCAGGATATCTTTTCGGTTTACGCCCTGGCCGCCGCAAACCAGGCCATGGCGGATTCCGGACTCCTCAGCGAAGGCGAGGGAAGCAATATCGACCCCTTCCGCCTGGGAGTCTATATCGGCTCCGGAATCGGCGGATTCACAACGATTTACCGCGAAATCGGCAAGATGATGGAGGATCCTACGGGAAGGTGGGTTTCGCCCCTTTTCATCCCCACGATGATATCCAACATAGCGGCTGGACACGTAGCCATAGCCCATCAGGCCAAAGGCCCCTGCCTCGATATCGTCACCGCCTGCGCAACCTCTTCGCACAGCGTCGGAGAGGCCTACCGCGCAATACTCAACGGTTATGCCAATGCCATCATCGCCGGAGGCACGGAGATGTCCTCCCTTCCCATCGGAATCGCAGGCTTCAACAACGCCAGGGCCCTTTCGCGCAGCGAAGATCCCAAATACGCCTCCCTTCCCTTCAACCTCAACCGCCAGGGATTCGTTATGGGAGATGGCGCGGCCATTCTGATCCTCGAATCGCTCGACCACGCCCTCGCCCGCGGAGCCAGGATCTACGGCGAGATGGTGGGATACGGCAACACCTGCGACGCATACCACTCCACCGCCCCCAGGCCCGACGGCAGCACCCAGTCGCGTGCCATCTCCATCGCGCTCGAGGAAGCTGGATTCGACAAGGAGAGGGATACTCTCTACATCAACGCGCACGGCACCGGAACCCACTTCAACGACACCGCAGAGACCCTCGCCTACAAGGTGGCGCTCGGGGATTTCGCCTACAAGGCGCACATCAGTTCCACCAAGTCGATGACCGGCCACATGCTGGGCGCCGCAGGAGCCGCTGAAGCCATCGCCACCGTCATGGCGCTGAAGGAGGGAATCATCCCGCCCACCATCAATCTCGACTGCCCCGATCCGGAGTGCGACCTCGACTACACCCCCAACAAGGCGATCAAGTGCGACGTCACCCTCGGCATCTCAGACTCCCTCGGATTCGGCGGCCACAATGCCTGCTTGGCCTTCCGCAAATACACTGAATAGTTATTTTTTGTACCTTTGCGGTTTGCCGCGGGGTTTGGGGCGGAGCCCCGGTAGACGATGAGATATGGTGTAATGGCAGCACTAGAGATTTTGGTTCTCCCAGTCCAGGTTCGAATCCTGGTATCTCAACACATTCCATTAATATATGGCACTATACCTTAAAAAAGAACTCGACAACGACGCCACCATCTACGTGTGGCACATCACGGAATCCGAAGAGGAGCTGCGCAGCAACACGCAGGTTCCCGACGACGAACTGGAAGAACTCACCTATATCGGCAGTGAGGCCCGCCGCAAGGAGCGCCTTGCCACAAGGGCCCTCCTCAACACCATTTTCGATGACGAGAAGGTCTATCTGGGACACCACGACAACGGGCGTCCCTACCTCCAGAATCTCGCCACCGAAATCAGCATCTCCCACACGAAGGAGTATGTCGCAATCATCCTCCATCCCGACGAGGACCAGGGAATCGACATTGAATCCCTCGACCGCGACTTCTCCGCAGTGGAGAAAAAGGCGCTATCGGAGGATGAGATAGACGACCTTTCGGAGAAGAACCGCACCCTCCAGCTCGCCATATACTGGTGCGCCAAAGAGGCAATCTACAAGAGGATGTCCCTCAGCGGGGTGGATTTCGCGGAGCAGATCGAGATCGAACGCTTCAACCCCCACGACGAGGGCGAGATAGAGGCGACCTTCTTCCACAAGGACGGCAGCGAAGTCGAGTTCGTGCTGGAGTATATGGTATTTGACAACCACGCGATGGTTTGGGTTATAGAGGCAGATTAACATACTGATTATGAAGAATTTCGTTGAAGAACTCAAGTGGAGGGGGATGATCCAGGACATCATGCCCGGAACGGAGGAGAAACTGATGGAAGGCCCCTCGGCCGCTTATGTGGGAATCGACCCTACGGCGGATTCGCTGCATATCGGACATCTTGTGAGCGTGATGATACTCAAGCACTTCCAGAACTGCGGGCACAAGCCCATCGCCCTGGTGGGAGGCGCTACGGGAATGATCGGAGACCCTTCGATGAAATCTGCCGAGCGCAACCTGCTCGACGAGGAGACCCTCAACCACAATGTGGGTTGCATCAAGGCGCAGCTGGGCCGCTTCCTCGACTTCGACTCCGACGCCCCCAACAAGGCCGAGCTCGTCAACAACTACGACTGGATGAAGGACTACAGCTTCATCAACTTCATCCGCGACATAGGAAAGCATATCACCGTCAACTACATGATGGCGAAGGACTCCGTCAAGAAGCGCCTCAGCCGAGACTCCAGCGAGGGTATGTCCTTCACCGAATTCAGCTACCAGCTGATGCAGGGCTACGATTTCTACTGGCTCTGGAAGAACAAGGGATGCGTCCTCCAGCTGGGCGGAAGCGACCAGTGGGGCAACATCACCACCGGCACCGAACTCATCCGCAGGATGGACGGCGGCAGCGCTTTCGCACTTACCTGTCCCCTCATCCGCAAGGCGGACGGCACCAAGTTCGGCAAGACCGAGAAGGGCAACGTATGGCTCGACGCGGAGCGCACCTCCCCTTATGAGTTCTACCAGTTCTGGCTGAACGTCAGCGACGAGGACGCCGAGCGCTACATCAAGATCTTCACGATGCTCGACCGCGAAACCATCGAATCGGCTATTGCGGCGCACCGCGAGAACCCCGGAGCCCGTGAGCTGCAGAAACTTCTGGCAAAGGAGATTACCATAATGGTCCACGGTAAGGCGGAGTACGACAAGGCGCTCAAGGCCTCCCAGATCCTCTTCGGCAAGGCTACCGCTGACGATCTGAAGAGCCTCGACGAGAGGACATTTCTCTCCGTATTCGACGGCGTGCCTCAATACTCCCTCTCCAAGAGCCTCTTCCCCTGCGACATCATCGAGACCCTGGCAATCACCACCGACGTATTCCCCAGCAAGGGCGAGTGCCGCAAGATGATCCAGGGCGGCGGAGTCTCCGTCAACAAGGAGAAGGTGACGGACACCGCCTTCCGGTTCACGGCCGATATGCTGCTGGATGGCAAGTACATCCTCGTGCAGAAGGGCAAGAAGAATTACTACATCCTCAAATTCGAATAGCGATGGCAGAGTTCACAGAAAACACCCGCCAGAAAAAGGTGGCCCGTGAAATCCAGCGGGACCTCGCGGAGATTATCCGCGGGCGCGGGATGGCCGCCTTCGACGGGGCTATGGTCACCGTGAGCGGGGTGAAAATCAGCTCCGACCTCTCCCTTGCCAAGGTTTACGTCAGCATCTTTCCCTCCGCAAAGGCGGAAAAAGTGATGGAACTCCTTGAGGAAAACAACCGCAGCCTGCGCGGAGAACTGGGCCATCTGGTGGCAAAGCAGCTGCGCATCGTGCCTGAACTGGCATTCTATCTGGACGACTCTCTCGACTACGTGGAGCATATCGACGAACTGCTCAGGAAGTGATGGACCTCTCGGGATTCATAGCAGGCCGCTACCTGTTCGCCAAGAAGTCGCACAATGTAATCAACATAATCTCAGGCATCTCGGCGGCGGGAATCGCCATCGGCTGCGCGGCTCTGGTCATAATCCTCTCCATCTACAACGGATTCGACGGCATAGTCCGTTCCTTCAACAACAGCTACACTCCCGACCTGCTGGTCACTCCGAAGGCCGGCAAGGTCTTTACCCCTTCCGATGAGTTCCTCGGGGAACTTAAATCCCTTGAAGGGGTGCGCACCGTCTGCGGCGTCATCGAGGAGAATGTCTATCTGAAATACGGCGACCGCAACGCTGTGGCTACTGCAAAGGGGGTTGATTCCTCCTACTGCTCGGTGACCGGACTGCGGGACTTTATCGTGGAGGGTGAGTTCGAACTGGAGTACAACGCCCTGAAGGAGGCGGTGATAGGGCGCACGCTGGCGCTGGAACTGGGACTGCGGACCTCATTCCTGACCCCGCTGGAGGTCTATTTTCCCTCCCGGACGGAAGAGGTTTCCCTGCTCGACCCGATGGCTTCGCTCAATATGACCAAGCTGCGTCCCTCCGGAGTGCTCTCGCTTGAGCAGGGGTTCGACAAGAAGTACGTCTTCATTCCGCTGGAATCCCTCAGGGAACTGCTTGAGTACGAAAACGAGGTTTCGGCGTTGGAAATCTATGCCGACAGCACCCGCATCGGAGAGAACGGAGTGGTGGCACAGGCGCTTCAGAAACGTATCTCAGCGCTGGCGGGTGACGATTTTACCGTCAAGAACCGCCGCCAGCAGAACGAGATGCTCTACAAGATGCTCTCCTACGAGAAGATTGCCATCTACCTGATTCTGCTCTTCGTGATGATTATCATCTCCTTCAACATTCTCGGCTCGCTATCGATGCTGCGGATCGAGAAGCAGGACGATATGGCAATCCTCGAAGCAATGGGCGCCGAGAAGCGGTTCATCAACCGTATCTTTCTGAAAGAGAGCCTGATGATATCGGCGTTAGGCATTATTGTCGGAGTAGTCGTCGGTCTTCTGGTCTGCTTCCTGCAGCAGAGGTTCGGCTTTGTCAAGATGCCAGGCAATTTCGTGGTGGATGCCTATCCTGTGGTCGTAAAGGTGCTCGACATCCTGCTCATCATAGCGGGAGTGGGCCTTATCGGCTACATCACCGCCCTTCTGGCCGGAAAGACCTCCGGGAAATAGGGCTACCTCTTCTCCTTGAAGAAATCCTTCATCAGAGCGGAACACTCTTCGGCAAGTATGCCGGAGGCAACTTCCGTGCGCGGGTGCAGAAGCGAAGGATTGAACAATGAACAGCCTCGGCGCGGGTCTGCGGCGCCATATACGATACGGCCCACCTGGGCCCAGTTGAGGGCGGCGGCACACATCGGGCAGGGCTCCACGGTCACATATAAAGTACAGTCGTTCAGATACTTGCCTCCAAGCCAGTCGGCCGCCATGGTAATTGTCTGCATCTCCGCGTGGGCGGTGACGTCGTTCAGGGTTTCGGTCAGGTTGTGGCCGCGGGCAATGATGCGTCCCTTGCAGACCACCACCGCGCCTATGGGGACCTCCCCGGCTTCCAGCGCCTTGCGGGCCTCGCGCAGCGCCTCCTGCATATATTTCACATCCTCTTCCATAGCTACTGCAATTGCTCTTCAGCCGGCTTTTCAGCGGCATCGCGGCTCATTCCTATCCAGATTCTGAGGCCGTTTATGGCGTTGACCAGATAGAACGAGTACTTGATTATATAAATTATCGCGTAGTCGTTGCCGGGGCTCTGTGCCAGGGTGCGCGACCACATTATTATCGAGAAGATATTGACGCCGATCCAGAAGAACCACTGCTCAACATACGCGGTGGACATAAGCAACTGGCCGAGGATGTTGAACATGACGGGAACGACATCGAGCAGGACAGCCATCTTGAGGAAACTCTCGGCTTGCGACTTGTCGAACCTGGCGATTATCAGGTAGGCCACTATGGTGCCGACAATCATTATGGATGTATAGAGAGCCCACTGCTTCCCGTTGAGCCTGCGGGCCTTGGGCTTTTCGCCGCCCTTCGCTCCACGCTTGCGCCACTGTGCGAAACCCACGAACTGCATGGGCACGAAATAGGCGAAATGCAGGATGGCATTGCCAAGGCCTGACGAGCCTTCGTGCCAGCTTATCATGCACATTATGCCGTAAATGGCTACGTCGAGCAGGCCGAAAAGGAAGGTGATGATCTTGCCGTTTGCGGAGGCCACCGTGGCACATACGCCCATCAGGGAGCCGAATGCGGCAAACAGCAGCATCGCCGGCCTGGCGTCGGGCCGCCCAAGTTTAATGGCCGTGGTAAGCACCAGCGCCACCGTCATTCCTATCAGCATGAAGGCGCTGAACCACTTGTTGAACTTCTTGTCGTCTTTTTTCATACTACAAATATACTTATTTGCGTAGATACTCCGTATTGAGAGCGAGGGCGTTGTGGACGTGGGCTGAGAGGCATAAGCCATTTCAGTCGTTATTCAGATAAGAGTGTATTTTCTTTGCCAGCGAAGGACCAACCTCGGCGGCGAGGTCTTCCTCCGACGCCGCGGCTATCCTCTTGACGCTCCGGAACTTGCGCAGCAGTTTAGTCTCCGTTGCAGCCCCCACTCCGGGTATTTCACGCAACGCCGAGTCCACCTCGTGCTTTGTACGCTTTGCGCGGTGATGGGTGATGCCGAAGCGGTGCGCCTCGTCGCGGATATGCATCAGTATGCGCAGCGAATCGGAATTCTTGTCCAGAAAGAGGGGGTGCGGATCGCCGGGGACAATCACCTCCTCGAGCCTCTCGGCGAGACCCACTACGAAGATTTCCTCCCTGATACCCAGCTCCATAAGGGCCTCGAGGGCGCAACCCACCTGTCCCTTGCCTCCGTCGATCACCACCAGCTGAGGCAGGGATTCCCCCTCGGAAAGCAGCCTGGAGTAGCGGCGGTTGACTATCTCCTTCATCGAGGCGTAGTCGTTGGCACCGACCACGGTCTTGATGTTGAAGTGGCGGTAATCCTTCTTGCTCGGGATACCGTCCCGGAAGACCACGCAGGCCGCCACAGGGTTGGTTCCCATTATGTTGGAATTGTCGAAACACTCTATGTGAACGGGCTTATGCGCCATTCCGAGGTCCTTCCGGAGCGACTCGAGCGCCTTCTGGTTGCGCACCACGCGGCGGGGCAGTTTCTGCTCCTTCAGGAGGGCGTAGGTCTCCATGTCGAGGATGCCGTGTCCCACTACCTTCTGCCGCTTGTGATGGATGTCGGCAAGGCGCAGACGCTCCTTCCAGAGGGCGGCCTCCTCGAACCTCAAATCCGCCGCGGCGGCTTCCATAATCTCCCTGAAGCGCTGCATCAGGGCGCTCACGCGGCCGCTCAGCAACGCCCGGACACTCTCTATCTGGGCATTGTAATCCTCCTCCGACTGCTCTCCCGCGCAGGGAGCGGCGCACTTGCCGAGGTGATAATTGAGGCAGGGACGGATCTTGCCGGCGGCAATCGCTTCAGGGGTAAGGTTGTGGCGGCAGATACGTATCTTGTAGAGGCTGCCTATCAGGTCCAGCATACGGTGGGCATGCTGGACCGAGGCGTATGGGCCGAAGTATTGCGAACCGTCCTTTTCATAGCGTCGGGTGAGCATGACCCGCGGAAAGCGCTCCTTTCGGATGCAGATCCAGGGATAGGTCTTGTCATCCTTGAGCATTATGTTGTACTTGGGCTGGAGCTGCTTGATGAGGTTGTTCTCGAGCAGCAGGGCGTCCTCCTCCGTCTCAACAACGGTATAGCTCAGGTCGGCGATATTCGAGACAAGGGCACGTGTCTTGCGGTCCAGCTGCTCCTCCGGCCGGAAATACTGCGACACGCGCCGCTTCAGGTTCTTCGCCTTGCCCACGTAGATGATGTTTCCCTCGGCATCGAAGTACCTGTAAACTCCCGGCGTATCGGGGAGTGACTTCACCTTATCTCTCAGTTTATCCAAAAAAAACTATATTTGTATTTTGAACCTAAACTATCCTTCTCTATGGAGAAGCCCACAAAAATAATCAATAAATCCCAAATTCAGAACGGACTTGGCCTGAAAGGCCCCTTCGGTAGCCTTGTAGCCTCGTTTTTGATGAGGGTTCTGGAGATCAACAAACTCAACAGAGAGTACAAGGAGGTCTGTGAATACGAAGGTCCGGAGTTTTCCCGGAAAGTCCTGGAGTTTTACAATATAAAGGTAGAGTATCCCGAAGAGGATCTCAAGAATTTCCCGAAAGGGCAGTTCGTCACCGTTTCGAACCACGCCTTCGGCGGCGTCGACGGCCTGATTATCAGCTCGATAGCCGGCAAGATCCAGCCTGACTACAAGATTCTGACGAACTTCATCCTTTCGCTGATTCCCGCGCTCAAGGAGACCTTCATGCCGGTGAACCCATTCCACGACGGCGAGACCAACCGCAGCAGCTACGGCGGCATCAAGGCGGCCCTCCAGCATCTGAAGAACGGCGGAAGCCTGGGCCTCTTCCCCGCCGGAGCGGTATCCACCTGGCAGAAGAAGGGCAAGAGGACGGCTATCCGCAAGGGCATCCGCCCCGTGGTGGAAGACTGCCCCTGGCCGGCAAACATCGCAAAACTCATAAAGACCGCGGAGGCCCCCGTGGTACCGATCTATTTCGACGGAGGAAATTCCCTCTCGATGCATCTCCTGGGCCGCATCTATCACCTGCTGAGGACTGCGCGCCTTATCCACGAGCTGCGAAACAAGCGTAACAAGACCATCCGCCTGCGCATCGGGAAGCCGATAATGCCAGAAGATTATGACAAGTTCGGCGATGACGGTGCAGCGATGATCAACTACCTCCGCAACAGGGTTTACTGCCTCGAAGCCACCCTCAAGGAGGAGCAAAAGCTCCTTAAACCGGCTCCCGAAAGAAAGATGGAGCCGCTTGCCGATCCGGTTCCCGGAGAGGCGATTGCCGCCGAGATCGAAAGGCTCGCGGATAAAAGGGTTTTCGACAGCCAGCGCTATACCTGCTATATTGCCGACCACAAGGATATCCCCGCCTGCATGAAGGAGATAGCAAGGCTCCGCGAACAAGCCTTCAGGTCGGTCGGCGAAGGCACCGGAAAGGCACTGGACACGGATATTTACGACACCTGGTACAAGCATCTGTTCCTCTGGGACAAGGAGAATTCCAAGATAGCCGGAGCCTACAGGCTTGGTGTCGGCTCGGAGATGTTCGACGCCAACGGAGGAATAAAGGCCTTCTACGCCCCTTCGCTCGTGAACGTGATGCCGGGTGCAAAGGAGCTGCTCCTGCAGTGTATCGAACTCGGACGCTCCTTCGTGGCAAGGGATTACCGCAAGGACACGGTGGTGCTTTCGATGCTTCTCAAGGGGCTTCTCATAGTGGCCACTACCAAGCAGCAGTCGACCTGCTTCCTGGGGGCGGCAAGTATCAGCGGAGAGTATCCCACTTTCTATAAGAGCCTGATCTACAGCTTCCTGATGAAGAAATACGGCCATCCCGAAGGACCTTCGATATTGCAGCCGAGGCACGGATTCAAGCCCGACTGGCTGAGGGTCGATCCCGACCAGCTGCTCTTCGGCCGCGATATGGGTCTCGAAGAGTTCAACTCTCTTCTGGAGACCCTTACGGAGGGTCGCTATACCCTTCCGCCGCTGGTGAAGTTCTACTTCTCCAACAACGCAAAGGCCATCTGCCTCAATGTCGACCCCGACTTCAACGACTCGCTGGACGTCCTGACGGTCAATTACTACAAGGATTTTTCAGAAAAGGTGGTGATGCTCCTGCAGCGCAACCTCGACGAGGCTGAGGCCAGGGCCATAAGGGAGACTTTCGGAACGAGCCGCTCCTAAGGCACCGGGTCGTAACCCGACCCGCCGAAGGGATGGCAGCGCAGGATACGCCGCACGGCAAGGTACGTCCCCTTGAAGGGGCCGTACTTTTTCAATGCCTGGAGGGCATATTCCGAACAGGTGGGTGTGAAGCGGCAGCACTGCGGCTTGTAGGGCGAAATGCAGACCTGGTAGAACCTAACCAGCAATATCAGCGGGTAGCTCGCCGCCTTGCGCACTTTTGCCCATAGCGAGACTGAGGATTTCCCGGATTCTTGATTCGACGGTTGCATAGTCACACATTTCCTTCCCCAAATATACGAAGAGAAAGTCACATTCCGCCCCGTCGAGGAGATTTCTGTTGAGGCGGAAGGCTTCGCGCACCACTCTTTTGAGCCTGTTGCGCTTTACCGCGCGCTTGAAGTTGCGTTTGGGCACGGAGACCATCATCCTCGCGCATCCTGTGCCGGTTTCGCGCAAATAATAGGCCTTCAGGGGATAACGGAAGAGGACCGCACCTTTTGCAAGCAGGGCCTCCGTCTCCTTTTTGGAGCGGATTATATCTTTTCGCGGAAGGGAAAAGTCCATTATTTGCCCAGATAGTGGTTGAGGGCCTCGGCTATCGAGGGATATTCCGGCGTGGGAGCCTCTATCTCCACCTTCAGGTTCTCGGCCTTCATAGCCTTGGCCGTAGAGGGGCCGTAGATGGCGAAGAGAAGCTCCTTCTGCTCGAAATCCGGGAAATTCTCCTTGAGGGAGCGTACGTCGGAAGGGCTGTAGAAGACAACCATCTGGTATTTGTGCAGATCCACAGAGGAGAGGTCGCTGTAGACGGTCTTGGCCAGGACGACGCTGCCGTGTGCGAGCTTGTCCCTGGTGAAGAGCTTGTTGATTTCCGGCTTGAGGGCGTCGGTGCAGGTTATCAGGAACTTCTCGCCCTTGTGTTTGGTGCCGATGGCCTCCATGATGGAGGGAACGGTGCCGTTGCCGTAGAAGATCTTGCGCTTGCGGTAAACTATGTATTTCTGGAGATAGAAGGCGATCGCCTCGCTCTGGCAGAAATACTTCATCGTCTCGGGAATGGTTATCCTCAGCTCTTCGCTCAGCTTGAAGAAGGAATCGATGGCCAGCCTGGAGGTAAACACTATAGCCGTGTAATCCAGGAAGTTGACCTTCTGGCTGCGAAACTCCTTGAGGGAGACCTGCTCAACCTTGAAGAAGGGACGGAAATCGATGTTCAGGCCGTATTTGCCGATAAGGGATGTATAGGGGGAACTCTGGGCCTGGGGGGCGGGCTGGGATATCAGGATGTCTTTTATTCCCATATTTATCTTCTTCTCTTAGGAAACAATAATTTTAACGACCACTGCTATGGGTAAAATTTCGAGGACGCAAAGGTACAAAAAGCAGAAAAAACGAGAAAATTTTATTGCGAGTATCTTTTTGCACGCAATCGCCAGATATGGTATCAGACAAAGGGTTGCGACCACCGCAAGATATATCGCGGGAATCATTCGGCTCATGTTTCCGAAGAGGTATGCCACTATGAAGACCGGCTGCGAGAGGGACATCATCATTATGAAGGTGCTGTCCGAAAAGTTCTTCACCTCGTTCACCGCTTCGGTGCCGTTTATCCATCCGATGAGGGCGAACATCGCCCGGCGGTAGAGCAGAAGGGCGGCCACGGAGGCCAGGATCATCCAGTAGGAACGTCCGCCCAGCGAGCAATAGAAGAGCACGAAGGCGTACATGGGAACCAGGATGAGGGTTGTCATAGTGGAGAGCTGTCCGTATGAGGCGTCGTTGAAGATGTCGTCCCTGCGGTTTTCGGAGAAGAGCGCTACGAAGGAGCCGGCCACGGAGAGGGCTATCTGGCGGAAGAAGACTATGGTCAGGGCGGCCACCGCCAGCATCAGTATGATCACGGCATTGTTGTGGCCGAAGAGGGTTACCGGGGTTAGATTGCCGGCCTCCTGGAGGGCCAGCGAGCTTCCGCGCCACAACTCCCCTACCGGGGATATTATATCCTGCAGTTCCATCAGTTGCTCCTTTTAGCCCTTGTATAGCCGAGGGATTTGAGAATCTCCACCACCCGGTCGCGAAAGTCCCCCTGGATAAGGATTTCCCCCTCCTTGGCGGTTCCGCCCACTCCGCAGCGCGTCTTGAGAATCTTGCCGAGGGCCGAAAGGTCCTCCTCCCTTCCCACGAATCCGGAGACGAGGGTCACCTGCTTCCCGCTGCGGTTACGGCGGTCGATGCCCACCAGGAGCTTCTGCTTCGAGGGCTCGAGGGTCTCGGGCTCCTCCTCGTCGCAGACCTCCTCGTAGCGGAAGTCTGGATTGGTCGAAAAGACCACTCCGAGCCTGCTTTTCCAGTCATTGTCGGCCATCGCGGTACGGATGTTGAAGATTTCCGCAAAGTTAGCTAAAAAGCGGGAATCATCCCCTTTTTTGTCTATCTTTGTTGTCTATTGAAATACTGACTTTAGAACGATTCTGTTTGCAGTCGGAGACGGAAAACAGAATTGGTCACAAATTATATTTATGGAGAAAAAGAGATTCAAATTGATAAACAATGTCGTCGCGGCTGTCGTTTTCGCGGTTTCGGCGTTCGTATATCTGTCGACCATCGAACCGACCGCAAGTTTCTGGGACTGCGGAGAGTTCATCGCATCATCCTACAAGCTCGAAGTCGGCCACCCGCCGGGAAATCCCGTGTTCAACCTCTTCGCGAGATTCTTCACGATGTTCACCGACAATATGCACGCTGCCGCTGCAGTGAATGCGATGAGCGGCCTCTGCTCGGCCCTCACCATCTTCTTCCTCTATCTTACGATAGTCCATTTCGGACGCCGCATCCTTGAGAAGAGCGGCAGGGAGCTGACACGGGGAGCGGCAATCGGCCTGTTTGCGGCCGGAGTCGTGGGTGCGATGGCCTACTGTTTCTCCGACACCTTCTGGTTCTCCGCGGTGGAGGGCGAGGTCTATGCCATGTCCTCCCTCTTCACGGCGGCGGTCTTCTGGGCCATCCTCAAATGGGAGGAGGAGGCCGACGAACCCTATGCCGACCGCTGGATCGTGCTGATATCCTTCCTGATGGGCCTCTCCATCGGGGTGCACCTGCTCAACCTGCTTACCACCCCCGCCATCGTCTTCATCATCTATTTCAAGAAGAAGGAGGGAAAGGTCTCCTTCTGGCAGGGACTGGGCGTACTTCTGCTTTCCGGCGCGATCCTGGCCCTGATACTCTTCGGCATCATACCTTATCTGCCCAAGGTCGCGGCATTCTTTGACAGGATCTTCGTCAACGGATTCGGAGCCGGATTCAACGTGGGCGCCGCGGTCTTCATGATCCTGCTGCTGGCGGGATGCTTCTTCGCACTCAAGGTGCTGCGCAGGAAGGAGAAGCCGGTTTGGCACACGGGCGTACTCTGCTTCACCGCCATAGTGATAGGTTATTCGCTCTTCGCCATCACCATCATCCGCTCCAGCGCCAACACCCCGACCAACGAGTATCAGCCCGACAACCCCTACACGCTGGTGCGCTACCTCTCCCGCGAACAGTACGGCAGCGCCCCGCTCATCTACGGAGAGACCTACGCCTCCCCCTATGAGATAAAGACCAAGGAGTACTGGACCCCGCTCGACGGACGCTACTATAAGGCCGAGAATATAGTCCCCACCTATCCCGCGGGGGCGAAGATGCTCTTCCCGAGGATGTGGAACTCCTTCGACGAGAAGCAGAAGGGATTCTACGACAACTATTCCCACGGCAAGAGCCGCAGGACCGTCACACTCTACGGCGACAGGCGCGTGGTGCTGCTGCCGAGATTCGTCGACAACATGGCCTTTTTCTTTGATTATCAGGTATTCTACATGTATTTCCGCTACTTCATGTGGAACTTCGTAGGGCGTCAGAACGACTTCCACGGACAGACTCCCGGCGACAAGGTCTCAGGAAACTGGGAGAGCGGAATCACACCTCTGGACAAGTGGCGCCTGGACGACCAGTCGCTGGCACCGGACATCCTTGCGCACAACAAGGCCAAGAACCATTACTTCTTCCTTCCCCTGATTCTCGGACTGATAGGGCTCTTCTTCCAGACCTGGCGCGACTCCCGCAACAGCTGGGTCACCTTCCTGCTCTTCATCCTGACTGGCCTTGCGATCGTGGTTTACCTCAACCAGACGCCTTTCCAGGTACGCGAGAGGGATTATGCCTATGCGGGCTCCTTCTATGTCTTCGCCATCTGGATCGGACTCGGCGTGATGAAGGTCCAGGAGTGGCTCGAAAAGCCCCTGAAGAAGGATTCCGTGGCCGCTGCAGCCGCAGCGGGCGCACTCTGCCTCTGCGTCCCAGTGATAATGGGATGCGAGAACTGGGACGACCACGACCGCAGCAACCGCACCACCGCCGTCGACATGGCTTACAACCATCTGGCGGCGCTCGGCCCCAACGCCATCATAATCACCCACGGAGACAACGATACCTTCCCCCTGTGGTACGCCCAGGAGGTGGAGAATATCCGCACCGACGTGCGCATCGTCAATACCTCGCTGCTCGGCACCGACTGGTATATCGACCAGATGAAGCGCAAGCAGTACGATTCCGACCCGCTTCCGATAACCATAGACCGCGTCCAGTACCTCTACGGTACGAATGATTTCCCTCGGGTCGAGGAGCGCCTCAACAGGCCGATCCTGGCCGCCGAAGCCATCGACATCTTCCGCAACCCCAATATCAGGATGGCTGACGGCGTCACCGACTACATCCCGGCCAAGAAGCTTCTGGTGCCGGTCAACAAGGAGAATGTCAAGAAGTACGGCATCGTACCCGAAAAGGATTGGGACAGGATCGCCGACTATGTCGAGCTTAACATCGGCGCCGACCGCATCGGCAAGTGCGACCTCATCATACTCGACATCCTCGCCCACTACGACTGGGACCGTCCCATCTATTATGTCACCCAGAATGCCGATGTAAACCTCGGCCTTGAGAACTGGAGCGAGCAGTGCGGTTTCTGCTACAAGCTGGTCCCCATCTACAGCGAGAATCCCCGTGAGAAGATCTATTTCGACAGCGACAGGATGTATGACAATCTGATGAATACCTACAGGTTCGAGTCGCTCAAGAGGGATGACGTCTATTACGATTACCAGAATATCTATACCTTCGAAGCCGTGGTTCCCATCCGCGACATGTTCGTGAGCACCGCCCGCATCATGATCGAGAGGGGCGAGAACGAGAAGGCCGAGAATCTGCTCGACAGGATCGGAGATATCATGCCCGAGAAGAACTTCCCCTACAATGTTTCCTGGATGCGGAGCCTCAACGAGGTCAGCCTCGCCAGGATGGTGGACACATATTATCAGTGCGGAGCCAGGGAGAAGTCGATAGACCTGGCCCAGAGGTTCGCCGACGCCATAATCCAGGGAATAGTCTATTTCTCAAATCCCGGAGGAAAGATCATCAACCAGAAGATCGTGGACGACCAGGTGTCGCTCTTCTATTATCTGATCGACATTCTCGAGAAGCAGGACGACAAGGATATAGCCGAACTCATCCAGAAGAAGCTCTACCACGCGATGCAACTCGGCAACGAGTAGCGGAGAAGAAAAAAGGGCCGGTCCTTTTTGGACCGGCCCTCAGGAACAAAGGCTGCGTCAATTATTTGGCAGCAGCCTTATTCTCCTTCTTGCCACTTCTGGTAACCAGGTCATACATGACCGGGGTACCGATGAAGATGGAAGCGTAAGTACCGACAATCACACCGAGAGTCAGGGCCACTGCGAATCCGCGGATGCTCTCTCCGCCGAAGATGGCGATTGCAAGCAGCACGACCAGCGTGGTGACTGATGTGTTGATGGTACGCGACAGAGTGCTGTTCAATGCATCGTTGATATTCTGCTTCAGGTCACGCTTCGGGTAGAGCGTCTTGTATTCGCGGATACGGTCGAAGATGACCACGTTGTCGTTGATCGAATAACCGATGATGGTCAGCACTGCTGCGATGAATGTCTGGTCGACGTCGAGGGTGAACGGCAGGATTCCCGTAAATAACGAGAAGAAGCCGATCACGATGATTGCATTGTGAGCCAGGGATGTCACACCGCCGAGACCGTAAGTCCAGTTGCGGAAACGGAAGGCAATGTAGCCGAAGATGACGATCAGCGCGATAATCACCGCGATGACGGCGTCACGCTTCACCTCGCTCGCGATGGAGGCATCCACGCGGTCCGAACTGATGATACCGTTCGGGTTGTCGATCGTGGAGGTGAACTGCTCGAGAGTGGGGTCGGAAGCGAAGAAGCCCTTCAATGCCTCATAGAGCTTGCCCTCGATCATCTTGTCGGTCTCGCTCGACTCGTCGTTGATCATGTACTTGGTGGTGATACGCATCTGGCTCGCACCTCCGAACTGCTTGACCTCGGCAGCCTCGCCGAAAGCGTCGAATGTAGCCGCACGCACCTGCTCAGGGGTTACAGGCTGGTCGAAACGTACGACATAGGTACGGCCGCCGCTGAAATCCACACCGTAGGAGAATCCCTTGGTGAAGCAGGAGATGAGCGCGATAAGGCAGAGGGCTCCCGAGACAATGTAGGAGATCCTGCGCTTGTCGAGGAAGTTGATGTGGGTGTTCTTCAGGAAGTTCTTGGAGAAACTCGTGTAGAACGAAATGTCCTTGTTGCGCTTCAGGCGTGCCTCGAAGATGAGGCGGGTGACGAAGATGGAGGTAAGCACCGAAGTGATGATACCGATGACGAGCACGATTGCGAAGCTCTTCACCGCACCCGAGCCGAAGATGGCGAGGATGATACCGGTGAGGAGGGTCGTGATCTGACCGTCAAGAATTGCGGAGTACGCATTCTTGTAACCGTCAGAGATGGCGAGACGCAGCGCCTTGCCGGCGTTGAGCTCCTCCTTGACGCGCTCATAGATAATCACGTTGGCGTCCACCGCCATACCCAGGGTCAGGACGAGACCTGCGATACCCGGGAGGGTGAGGACCGCGCCGAACGAAACGAGGGATCCGAAGAGGAACACCACGTTGCAGATAAGTGCGATGTCGGCGGCGATACCCGCACGGCGGTAGAAGATCACCATGTAGATGAGCACCAGCACGAATGCGATGATGAAGGAGATAAGACCGGAACGGATGGACGCGCTACCGAGGGAAGGACCTACCACCTGCTCCTGCACGATGCGTGCGGGGGTGGAAAGCTTACCCGACTTGAGCACTGTCGCAAGGTCGTCTGCCTCTTCCTGGGTGAAATTACCGGTAATCTGGGAACTTCCGCCGGAGATCTTGTTCTGGACATTAGGATAGGAATAAACCTGTCCGTCCATCACGATTGCGATCTGGTGGCCGATGTTCTGCTCGGTAATCACCTCCCACTTTGCGGCACCGGTGCTGTTCATGGTCATGCTGACCTCGGCTGCACCGTTGATCTGGTTGTAGTTCACGCGGGCGGAGGTAATCACGCCGCCGTCGAGAACCGCACCCTTGCCTGCCGCACCCTTGAGGGCTACGAGCTCGAACCAAGTATCGGGCTGAAGACCCTGGAGGGATGAAGCCTTGAAGCTCCAAGCGGGAACGAAGTCGCCGGGGAAGGCAACCTTGGAGTTGTTGATCCATGCGTTGATGGCTGCGGTGTCGCGATAGTGCGCGATACCGAGGCAAGCGGAATTACCGCCCATCAGACGCAGCTTGGAGAAGAGCGGATTAGCCTTCTCTGCAAGTTCGGAAGATGCGTCGGTAACCTCCTGGTTGGATGCTGCAAGCTCGTCCTCGATGGTGGCGGGCTTTTCAGCAACCTCTGCTGCCTTCTCTGCTGCGGGCTCGGAAGCCTCGAGGGCTGCGAGCTCGTCGCGGAGCTGGTCGTTGAGATCCTGGAGGAAAGGAGCGATTTCCTGATAGGTGTAGGTCTGCCAGAACTCGAGGGAAGCGGTTCCCTGGAGCAGCTTTCTTACACGCTCAGGCTCCTTCACGCCCGGAAGCTCCACGAGGATGCGGCCGGTACG
Organism: Bacteroidales bacterium; assembly: GCA_017616655.1. Lineage (GTDB taxonomy): Bacteria > Bacteroidota > Bacteroidia > Bacteroidales > UBA932 > Cacconaster. The sequence continues at coordinate 120,236 of JAFZXU010000061.1, read as the reverse complement.
CGCGATCTTCTGGATATTGGGCTGGGAAACACCGAACTGGTTGACACGGCGCTCCACGACATTGTAGGAGTTTCCGATGACAGCCTCAGCCTCCTTCTGAAGGAGGTTGATGATTTCGGAGTTGGTAGCCTTGGTCTTGTTCTTCACATCGCCGCTGAGCTTGTCAAGGTCGATGTCGAACGACATTCTCTGGTTGGGGTTGATCTCATCCCATGCCGTTGCGAAGAGGGAGATGAAATCCTCGTGGGACTCGGAAGCCCTTTCCTTTGCGAGAGCCATGGCCTGCTCGAACTGCTCCGTGGTCTTTTCACGGGCGCAGGAGCGGACGAGTTCTGCGAGGTCGAGCTGAAGCATGACGTTCATACCGCCCTTCAGGTCGAGGCCGAGGTTGAGTTCCTTCTCCTTCACATCCTTGTAGGTGTATCCGAAATAAACCTTCTCGGCTGCTATGGAATCGAGATAAATCTTATTAGCGGTGGTCTTGACGGAGTCAAGCCAGAAGGCCTTGTCAAGGTCGGAGACGGCCGCGAAAGCGGGAGTCTGCTGGATTTCCTCGACCACCTTGTCCGCATACTTTGAAGCCTTTCCCTCCTGGATAGCGGTAACTGCCGTAAACGACAGCTGGAACAGGCAGGCAATGGCCACTAGAATTGCCACAAACGTGATGGCACCTTTACTTTGCATATTTTTAACTTATTAGATAATATTTTTCGTTTTCGAAATAGCCTGCAAATTTACTATTTTTTCCAGATTATTAAAGTATTTCCTATTTTTGTTTCTCATAAAAACCCTTCGGGCGATGAAAACAGGCCGTTCCCTTGCACTGATTTTTCTTCTGTCGCTCTCTTTTGCGGCGGGGGCGCAGAATGTCCGTGAGGAGATGGAGCGTGCCGGGAGGCTCTATTCCGGCTATGATTTCGAAGGGGCGGCCGCCATCTACGAAGAGCTTCTGAAGGCGGATCTGGACTCCGTAACCCGCGCCCTGGTGCAGGAGAAGGCACTTTTGTGTGAAAACGGTATAAACCTCATACGCTACGCCAACGAACCCGAAGTGGTCCTGCGCAGGACTTTCCCTGCGGATGAGTTTCATCTCTACTATTCGCATCTGGCCGACGGCAGCTGGATTTCTTCGCCCAACGCCTTTTCTTCCGGCAGGGATCCGCTCTATTTCGAGCCGGGATGCCGTTCGCTGGTCTTCAGCGCACCCGATGCAGAAGGACGCAAGACGCTATATATCACCACTTTGGGAGATGACGGGCTCTGGAGCATACCGGAACCTGTAGAACTGTGTTCTTCGACCGGCAATGAGGTGTTTCCGCTGGTATCGGCCTCCGGAAAGGAGCTGTACTTTTCTTCCGACGCCCTGGCTGGAATGGGAGGATACGACCTTTTCATGAGCCGTTGGAACGAACGGCGCAAAAGATGGGAAGCACCTGAGAATCTGGGATTTCCCTACTCCTCAACGGGAGATGATTTCCTCTTTTCGAACACCCCGGACGGCGAGTTTACCCTGCTGGCGTCCAACCGCGACTGCAGCCGCGACAGCGTCACCATATATGTGCTGCGGTTCGAGAATTCACCCGTATCCAAGACCGTTTCAAGCCCCGCGGAGGCACTAAGGATAGCTTCGCTGACCCCTTCTGCAGGGCGGGGACGGAACGGCATTTCCGGGACATCGCCCGCCGGAACAGGGCATAATCCCGCCGGCAGCGAAGCGGCATTCAACCGTTGGAAAGCGGCACTGAACCGCCTGGAGGCCGTGCGAAAGAGTATCTCTGAAGCCCCCACGGAGGAGCGGATGATGGATTTGCAGAGGCTCTCCGGCAGGATTGCGGATACCGTGACCCGGCTTGAACTGGAACTGATATCGGCCGGAGGAACGCCGGATTACGGCAAGGCGCCGTCCGGGAAAGGCAGTCCGGTTTACGTATCGGAGCCGCGGAAGAGCACTTATGCCTTCGTGAGGCACGAGTCCGGCCGCCTGGAGGGGATTGCATTCGAAAAGCCCGTCGAAGAGGATGACCTGCTGACGTTCGCCATTGGGAACGAAGGCGTAGTGGTGAATGAGTTCCCCTCGGGCATTGTATTCCAGATACAACTTGCCGTCGTATCCAACAAAATGAATATCAAGCAATTGCGCGGCATCAAACCGGTATTTGCAAGGAAACAGAACAGCGGCAAGTATCTCTACACCGCAGGGGCGTTCCGCACCTATGCCGAAGCTTCGGCGGCGCTTCCCCTGGTCAAGAATGCCGGCTTTTCTTCGGCTTACATAGTGGCCTTCAAGAACGGCGCCCCCTACGGAGTGAGCAAGGCCCGCGCAGAAACTGAAAAACGATAATCCAATTGTCATATGAAACGAATCTTTGTTATCACAGCCATGCTGCTTTCCTCGATGACAGCCTCATTCGCAGAGGACTACTACAACTGCTTCGGCGTAATTGCCGGCAAGAACGCAACCAAGGACGGCTACGTCATTCTCGCCCACAACGAGGACGACGGAGGCGACGTTATGCTCAACATCTACGCCACCGACAAGTATCTCTGGGAGGAACTTCCCGGCTTCGAGGCCTCCGACGCCTTCCTCAACAGACACGGAGTGGCCGTCGTCTCCGACAACTGCCCATCGAAGGAGGATGCGCCCGAGCTCACCGACGGCGGTATATTCTATGATTTGCGCGTGCAGGTGGCCGAGCGCGCCCGCACCGCACGCGAAGGCGTGAGGATCATCGGGGAACTGGTGGAGAAGTACGGATACCGCAACAGCGGACGCACCTATCTGCTTGCCGACTCAGAAGAGGGATGGGTGGTCTCAGTGGTCAAAGGAAAGCACTGGGTGGCCCAGAGGGTGCCCGACGACAAGGTTTTCCTTATCCCGAACTACTATGTCATCGACAAGGTGGATCTCGAAGATACCGAGAACTTTGCCGGTTGCAAGGACATCGTGGAATATGCAATCACCCGCGGCTGGTACGACCCCGTGAAAGACGGCGAATTCTCCTTCCGCAAGGCCTATGCGAAGCCCTCGACCCGCAAGGGAGCCCGCAACTGCGTCCGCCACAAAGCTGCGATAGATTTTGTCTGCGGCGGATATGCCACCGACAACCCCGACGACCATCCGGTATTCGTCAAGCCCGCCAAGAAACTCTCCGCGCAGGATATGATGGAACTCCTCACGCTGCATCTCGACGGGAAGCTCTCCCCCGGCAGCATCTGCTGTCCTACCACGGTGGTTTCCAACGTCTTCCAATTGCGCGGCGACATGCCAAAGGAGTTGGGATGCGTTATGTGGACCGCTATGGGACACCCCTGCATCGAGGCCTTCATCCCCTGGTATCTCGGCCTGCGCAAGGCGCCTCACGGCTGGGGCCGTTTCGCCTCGGCCGATGACGCGATGGCAAACCATCTCTCCGACGGCAAGAATCTCCGCGACAACTATCCCAACGGCAATTACTGGAAGTACCTGGACCGCTGGGAGGCCGCCAAGGACGACCTCGACAAGGTCGAAAAATCCCGCAGGAGGCTGCTGCGCCCCTTCCAGAAGCTGATGCTCAAGGAGCAGAAGATCTTCGAGAAGAACATGCTCAAGAAGTATTGCAACGGCGTCATCGTCAATGACCCCGACGGCCTTGCTTCCGACATCCGCAAACACCTGGAAAACTGCTACAAGCAGTACGATTTGTTGTAGGCAGGGTGGCGGCCCTGGCGACCCAGGCGTGGCATATACAGCCCTGGAGGCCTCGGCGCGAGACACCTGCCGGACAACTTGGCACCAAAAGGCTGATTATCAAGGTTTTACACAAAGAGCTTCCGGCAGGTCAAAGTTTTTTTCCTCGACCTGCCGGGCTCTTTTCGCGTAAACCTATCATTTTCAACTAGTTGCAAAATCCGCATCCGGCAGGTGTTTTGTGATTAGATGAAACGATCTATCTCCTCCAGGGGTAGATGAACCATTCGGGACAATTGCTTCCTGGAACAAAGGTATTTGTGCCTCAACTCTTTAGCCAGCGAAAGGCGCTCCGTGGCAGATAGTTTTGACACTCGCCTCAATCCGAACCTCTGCACGATGATGCGGTCTCTTTCAGCCCGAAGTTCAACATCGTCCATTCCGATTTCGTTCCATTCTCCATAATTGGTTTCGATTGCCTCATCTTTATTTAACGACAGGTGAAACATAAACGATCGCGATGTTTTATACAGGGCCTCGACTTCTGCGACGGCAATATAGTTTTCCGGCAACAGATACCCGTCCGCCAAAACCCAGTTCTTCGGAATATTCTGATGGGTTTCACATATACGGCGAACCTCATCAACGGTCAAGCCGGAAACAGCCATGGGTTTACGATGAGTATTTTTATTCTCTGAAGAGAAATAGAGACTGCCGCTTCCCCATGGATAATTATAGAACATTCCCTTTCGCGCTTTCGTTGGATTCTTGATAATATAACAGATCAAGGCGCGCAGATAGTCTTCGTCAGTAACGGGGATAACCTTTACAGGAATGCCTTTGAAAGGATTATTATCTTCGCCGACATAGTTGAAATGCATTCCCATCAGCCGCTTTATCTCTTTTATGAACAATATGCATTCCTCCTCAGAATCCGCCCGGACTGCAAAATGAAAATGATTGTCCATTAAGACGAAGGCAAGGATAACTACCTTGAAGCGGATTGAACATATGGCAATCCTGTTCATCGCATTTACAAAGTCATGCCGGGTATTGAACAGCGAGAAAGAATGGTTGCCGTCGGAGCAGATGTGGTAATACATTTTTGGTATGGTTGGTTCTGTCTTTTTCTTTTAGGCAAAGATGGGGCGGAGAATCGAGAAGTGTTTCGACAAAAACCAGATGCGGCATTTTTTGTTAGCGATAAAAAAGTCGTGTTTTCGCGGCGAAAGACGGAAAAGGCTTTTGCGCGAAACACCTGCCGTTCCGCTTTACGCTAAAACCCTGGTTATCAATTCATTACACAACACACCTCCGGCAGATCAAAGATTGTTTCCTCGACCTGCCGGGCTCTTTTCGCGTAAACCTATCATTTTCAACTAGTTGCAAAATCCGCATCCGGCAGGTGTTTTGCGTTGATGGATTATCGCAGAGGCGGGAATTTTGAGATTGTCACGAAAATAATATATCTTTGCAGGCCCGTTCGGGACGAAGCTCCCGCAAGGGTGTCTGGTGAGGTGGGTGAGTGGCTTAAACCACCAGTTTGCTAAACTGACGTACGGGATTACCGTACCGGGGGTTCGAATCCCCCCCTCACCGCAAAGCGGAATAAAAAAGCGCGACGAGTAAACTCGATCGCGCTTTTTTATGACGGTTTGCATAGCCCGCCGCAGGCGGGTGGGGATGTCGGAGCGAAGCGACGAAATCCCGGTGAGGGGAAAGCTCGCTTTCCAGATGGCGCTTGTGTCACAAAAAGCAGCGGGCGGCAAAGCCGCACCGCTTCCTTCGCCCCCGTTTGCAAGGGCCCCCGCGGCGAGCGGAAGGGGAAAAGGCATGCGCAGCATGGTTAATCCCCCCGCTGCCGAGCACAATCCCCGAATCATCTATTTATTTTGAAATAATAATAATAATAATGATTAACTTTGTAACCATGAAAAACAAAGCGCTATTACTTTCCGCTGCAGCCGTCATTCTGGCCGCAGTCTCCTGTCATACGGATGAGCCAACCCCGTCAGACTGGCTTGATTCCGGTGAATGCCGCACCCTGACCGTTTGCTGTGCGGCGGCTCCCACCGACACATCCCGTACCACCCTCGACGGACTCCAGCCCCGCTGGAGCAAAGGAGACGCCATCTGGGTGTCCGACGGCACAAATGTCGCCTATGTGGAAGTCCCCGCTGAATATGACGGATCTACCCGGGCAGAATTGAAAGTGTCCGGATTGGATTTCGATAAGAAACTCTATTTCCTCTATCCTTTCGACGAAAACGCGGCAGTGGCGTCCGGCAATATCATTGTCCACATTCCCGCGAACCAGAGCGGAAAGTTCCAGGATGCTCATGTGGTGGTCGGCTCCTGTGAACCAACGGAGAATTCGGTGGAACTCAAGAACGCATCTGCCATCCTGACATTTACCGTAGAGAGCCAAGATATCCAGACTATCCAGATATGCAACGAATCGTTCCCCCTTGCCGGTGATTTCAAGATCAAGCCGGCAGACGGATCGAAGTCCTCCAATGTCTTGAAGACCAATCGTGTCAGCGTCGATATCAAGGGCCGTATAGGTACCTACTTTATCTCCTGCATATCCGGAACCCTTCCGGCAGGCTCTCGCATCACGGCTGTTTCCTGTGACGGACGCTTGGGCACGGTGGCCACCTCTGCCTCGAACACCCTCCAGCACGGGTCGCTTTACGACCTGGGCTGTATCGGTGACCGTCTCGTCTTTGATACCGAAACTGCAACGACTCTCGGAGAGGTCGAAACCGCCAACTGTTACGTAATCAACACACCGGGTTCCTATCGCCTTCCTGCCGTAATGGGCAACAGTAGCGACGCAGTGACCGATGTGGCCATCAGCAATCTCATTTGGGAGACCGTCAACACGACAAAAGCTCCTGCCCGCAATTCGCTTATCTCCGAGGTCATCTACTCCGACGGCTACCTCTACTTCCGGGTACCGGAAGGAGCACCGGACGGAAACGCCCTGATCGGAGTATATAACGAAGAGGGGGATGCTCTCTGGAACTGGCATATCTGGATTCTCGCCGATGGATTCGCAGACCAGACCTTCAAGGAAGAGGGCCCGAATCCCTTCAGCGGCGCCGTGATGATGGACCGCAACCTCGGGGCGCTCACTGCCGAAAGCGGCAAGGCCACGACCCACGGCCTGTACTATCAGTACGGCCGGAAGGATCCTTTCCCGGGCATCGGCGTGCTTGAAGGAACCTCGGCGGCAAAGGTTGCGGGAACGTCTGTCACGACGGTTGCCCGCAGCGAAGAAAACGGTAATGTGGAATATGCTACCACCCATCCGACCGTTGTGATTTACAAGAAGACGAGTGACTGGCTCATCACTCCGGATGCGACGCTTTGGTCTGCCGGCGCCAAGACCGTCTATGACCCGTGCCCTGCCGGTTATCATATTCCCAGGGAGGATGCGCTCCAGGGCGTCAACAAGTCGACTACGACCTGGGATGAAGTCCATAAAGGGCGCAAGCTTACCATCAACGGCCAGACCATATGGTTTGACGCCGCCGGATGCCGAGGTTCCAGCGGTTCGCTCACCGATGGCGGTGTAACCGGGTATTACTGGTACGATAAGACCACATCCTCCAAAAAATATAACTCCTGGATGTTCGGTATCGATACAGCCGGCATCCGTACATCTGCACAGGGACACAGCTGCTCTTTTTCGGTCCGTTGCCAGAAGTATGTGGTCTCCGGTGTGGAGCAGACGCTCGTGATCGGCCATGAGGCTTCTGCCGGCCGTAATTTCTGCTCACCGTACCTGTCGGGCGAAATAGTTTCTTTCGCCAACATTTTCTGGGGCGACGGAGCATCCAGTCCGATTGGCTTGTCTTCCTATCTCTACCACCCGTACACCGCCCCGGGACCTTACACCGTCATTGTCAAAGGCTATTCCATCACCGGATTCAGCTTGAAGAGTATCGATGGTATTAACCTGATTGACGTATCTGGAATTGACCCTGAATAAACATGAAGAGATTTCTACTTTTGATATATGCAGCGCTGCTGCTTGCCTCTCCGGTACTCAAGGCAGATGACATCTCCTTGAACAAGGCGCGTAAGGCGGCTGAGATGTTTTTCGCGCAGTGTGGCGTGACCACCAGGGCCGGCAGTTCGCTGACGCTGCTCGGCACCGACCTTACGCTTGAGCCTACCCGCAGCGGCCAGGCCCCGGCCTGGTATGTCTTCAACCGGGCGGAAGGAGGCTTTGTCATTATCTCCGGCCTGGATGCGGCCATGCCGGTGCTGGGATACTCCTTCGAGGACGAATTCTGCCCGCTCGACGAGATGCCGGAAAATCTTCAGGCCTGGATGGACGCCTACACCGAAGATATCAACTCCCGACGCGCTTCAGGCAAGAAAGCCACGGCCGAGGAACTTGCCCGCTGGAACGACGCCCTTACAATGACGCGTACGACGGAAATACCCGCCGCCATCGACCTGCAGACCCCGAACTTCAACCAGAATACCCCTTACAACTGGAAAACGCCACTCACCGCCTCGGGAAGGAAGGTCGTTACCGGCTGCACGCCGACCGCCGTCTGCATTGTGATGGCCTACTACAAGCATCCCGCCCACGGTACGGGTACGCTCACCGCATATACCAAGAACGGCATAACCGTTCCGGAAATGTTGCTGGATACGATTCCTTTCCAGTGGGACAAGATACGTTCCTCCTACAAAAGCGGTTCCTATACGACCGAGGAGGGATATGCAGTCGCCACCCTGATGGCCGTCGTAGGCAGCATGATGCGGGCCGCCTACAGTTCAAACGGTACGGGAGCCGCGATGTCGGCTTCCAAACTGACCAAGTATATGGACTACGACAGTTGCGTCGTCCGCTATGCCCGCTCTTACAGTACGGCCGATTCGTGGAAGTCCATGCTCAAGAGCTATCTCGCAGCCGGTCATCCTTTCCTGATTGTGGGATGGAACTCCAGCGGCAGTATGGGACACTCCTACGTAATCGACGGATATGATGCCCACGACCGTTTCCTGATCAACTACGGCTGGGGCGGCCAGAGCAACGGTTATTACCAGATGGATGCCTTCGGCACTTACAGGTACAGTCAGGTGGTCTATCATGTCAGGCCGAACGAGGGCGGCTCGCCGACGCCCAACCTGCGTCTCACCTACGGCGACCTGGACGGCAGCTATTTCAACGGAATCAGGCACACTGGCGGTATGGTTGCCACGAACAACACTTTCAATATCACTTTCGGTATCGTCCATAATTACGGTTATTATCCCTTCAGTGGCCTGCTCAACTTCGCACATACAGACAAGGACGGCAATATCAAATGTATGCTTCGCTCCGACATTGCCATCCCTTCGCTTGCAAGCGGCGACGATATTGCCTGGGACGTTTCGCAAAAGCTGATGACGACGGAGCCCATCGAGCAGGGCGATAAGGTGGTGCCGCTGTATCGCAAGAACACTTCAGATCCCTGGCGCAAATTCGATTACCGCAACAAGGCGGAGCTCTGTCCCGAGATGGCGCTCCACATCCGGGACTACACCACGGTGGATTACGATGTTGCCAAGGCCGTCTTTAAATTCAAGACCTATGGGGGAACAATATGGCAGCTGATCAACTCGTCTGACGAGGTTGTGGATTCAGGTACCGTGCCCAAGGTGGGGACGTTCACCATCAAACGGAAGAATTATCCCGCAGGAACTTACAAGCTGGTCCTGGACCACTATTCAATCCAGTCGATTACCCTGACATTGGTATTCTGAAAGAAGAAGAACTGTTATGAGAACACTATATACTTCTCCCGAAACCCTCGTCCTTCAACTGGAGGCGGAGCGTGTGATTGCCGACAGCAACAACCTCAACGGAGATCTTCCTGGTTTGAATCCCGGTAATTTTACTTTCTAGCACTCTGTGCCTTCTCCCCGAACACGCACCATCTCACCACGGGGATGCGGCGGAGAATTTCATAAATCAGCGGGGAGAGGGTGAAGACTGCCACGCCAAGGATCAGATACATCGCCAGCGGCGGGAGCTGGGTGTAGGTCTTCATCATGTAGCCGAGCGAGGCAATCACCAGATAGTGAACGATATACAACCCGAAGCTCGAGCGCGTCATATAGCCGGCGAACTTGCCGGTCCGGTCGAATTTCGCCTTGAACCAGGCCATCAGCGCGAGGCACATCATCCAGCCGTAGATGCAGTTGAGCGGACTGCAGAGATACTGGGGAGAGGTGTTGTCCTGGCCGAAAGTGGAGACCACCAGCGCCACCCCGAAACCGACCGCAAGCGCCTGCAGAGACGGCCAGACAGCTGCCAGCTTTTCCTGCACTTCGTCGTGTGAAAAGACATAGTATCCGAACAGGAAGGGCGCCATGTAGAACAGCGGCTTGTAGAGATTCAGCAGGCCGTCGGGCGACTCCGGACGAGGATTCCTGATAAGAGTCTGCTCGGCCGCCCAGTAAATTACTCCCAGCAGGATGACCCAGACCAGCCCGTATTTGCCGCCGAAAACCTTCCCGCACCAGTTCCAGAACCGGTCCTTCCGATCCAGCGCCCTCAACAGCAGCAGCACTATGCAGAGCAGCCACAGCACCTGGATGAACCAGAGCGGTCCCGTTCCGGAAACAGCCATCATTATATACCTGGCCACTGCGGGCATTCCGTCGAACATGCCGGTCCGCGAAGCCACCGCGGTATTGAAATAGCCCACCATCCAGTGGAACACGAAGAGTCCTATCGTGCCGGGAACCAGCAGTTTACGTGTGCGGGCCCCGAACCACTTCCCGGCCGGAACCTTCTCCAGCGCATAGCGGGATCCTATGCCGGCCAGCAGGAAGAGCAGCGGCATGAACCACGGGTAGAGGATGTACATCACCACATCCTGATACTGGTGCCACTCGGGATACTCCCCGAAGCCTCCGATGCCGCCGAAGACACCTTTGTTGTTGTAGAAATAAACCACGTGATACAGCAGCACCAGGAGCACCGTCACCCAGCGCAGATTGTCCATCCAGTGCCTTCTCATTTGGTAAGGCCCTCCATCGCCTGGTCAATCGCTGCCTGGAACACTTCCGTCTTGAGCATCGCGATTCCCTTCCGGTCACCCAGCATAAGAAGCGCGTCTCCCGGTTTGATATCGTAGATTTTACGGGCGTCGCGCGGAATCACGATCTGCCCCTTGTCGCCCACCTTCACTACGCCGAAGATGTATTTGCCGTCTTTCTCTTGCATTTGTAAGAAAAGTTGGAAATTTCCTACAAAATTAACCACAATTCCGACTTCTGCAAAAAAATCTTACCTTTGCGCCACTACGGGATGTGGCGCAGTTGGCTAGCGCACCTGCTTTGGGAGCAGGGGGTCCCCGGTTCGAGTCCGGGTATCCCGACACCAGAGCAGCAATATACTATTCCCCTTCTCCGATTGCAGCGGAAAAGAGATGCCCGCCTCCGCGGGCATGACGGACGGGAAACGGGCATGACAATAGTAAGTCTCGGTTAGAATGGATCAGAGCGCGGCGACGGCCTCTGCTGTCAAGCCGGTACAGGTGGCGATGATATCAGTGGCAATGTTCTGGGCCTTCAATTTAGCCGCAATTTCCCGAGCGCGTTTTTCGCTGCCTTCGGCCAGGCCCGTAGCCAAGCCTTTCTCAAGGCCTTCTGCCAAGCCCTCTTCGCGAAAGTCCCAGAGGGTCGCTTCGTATTCCAGCTGGTTCATAACGTTACTAGTGTATGTGTCCTTGTCGTCTTCGCTGTATCTCTTTGTGTCGGCAGCTCGGTACAACTTCACAAGCATCTCGTCGTCCATAACCTCCGGCCTCTCGTGGCTCTCCGCCATCGTCTTCAACGCCACTGCGAACTTGTCCAGAAACTCCGAATCCGGATTCAGACTGCCGATATCATCTGCGAATTTCGGCAATTCGATGAAGATATGCAAGATTTTGTCGTTCAAAACCTGGGTCTTCTCCGAATCCTTGTTGCAGAACGCCAGACGCACCGGTCTGCCTTCGACTTCTTTAAACAGAGTATCGCCGGTGATGGCTATCAGATACACCTTCTGAACACGATACCCCTTGCTCCTGTTATAAAGATAATTCTCGACAATCGATGCAGACGTATATACCAGCGACCGGTCTATGAAATTCGGCCTGGCATAATTCTGCATCTCAACGATCACTCGCGAGCCATCCTGGCATTCGCAATAGACGTCGAACGACATCTCACGTCCCTCTCCGACCGGCAGCAGCAGATCACGCTCCAGGAATTTCACATCCTTCACCTCACGGTCGTCGATCAGTTTGTTCAACAGACCTATCAGCACATCCTTGTTCGCCTCCGTACCGAAGAGTCGCTTGAACCCCCAGTCCGATGTCGGAACGATGTACCTCTGCAAGATAATGCCGTCCGCAGAATCCCGTATGACGCATTTCACAATTCTTTTGGCAGTGGTTGTTATTTGTCGGGAAACGAGAAATACGGCTTTTTTCAATAAAGTCGAATTTGTCGCAAGAAGTTTGAATAAGAGATGCCCGAATGCATAATAATGCAAAACACCTGGCGGAGGCAAAAATGCTAACGCGTTGGTTATCTGCATGTTATAAAAAGAATATCCGGCAGGTTGAAGCCAAAACCCTCGACCTGCCGGACTGGCTATTCGTAAATATCTAATTATCAGCTCGATACGAAAATCGCCTCCGCCAGGTGTTTTGAGTTCGGGAAAAACCCGAGGCACGGCATAATGGGCGGGTGGTATATGCTTTCGAAAAGCATTTTTCTGCTTTTCGAAACATATGCCGGAGCCCATGCCGGGCCATCAGATGACCGATCAGGTCGTGCATGACACTGGACGCAGGGCATGACGGGAGAGAAGCCGGGCATGACGAAAGGACTACTTCCAGTCCACCTTCAGGGAGTAGGGAATTCCTTCGAGGAGGGTCAGGTCACCGGTGTATTTGTAATACTTGCCGCTGGAATCGTAAGTAGAGACGGCGGCGGTGACGGTATTGGGCGCATAGACCGAAACATTCCATGTGCCGGCCTCCATCTTCTTGATGTTCAGGGCCTTGTTCGAACCCTTCGTAGTCAGCGTATAATCCGCTTCGGAGAACCACGCATAGCCATCCTTGCGCAGCGACAGATAGAGATCGTCATCAGCGGCGTCGCTCGCAAGCTCTATCGTTATATCCTCCGCCCCGGCGGGAATCTCCACCGTAAAGTGGTGATACTGCCTGTCGCCGATCCGGGCATGGGCCGGCTTGTTCTCCGAAGTGAGAGACTCGCACAGATACTTCTCTCCCTTCTTGAGGTCGGCCTTGACTTGGATGGCTCCGCGTCCGTCATCGGCATACATCAGCATCGCTGCGAAGAGGTCGCGGCGCTCACCGGAGGTAACTCCCTCGGGATGCGAACCGAGCAGCACCATACGTCCGGCCTTGTCGTTGGGCTTGTAAGCCCATCCGCTGACCCTTCCGTTGTTCGCGGTCTTGCCGCTTGGACAGTTGGTATAGCGCAGGAGTATTTCGGTACCGGGCACTGCATGCTCTGCCGCCTCGGACATATATCCGCCGCCATTGTGGTAGATGCGGTTGACCGTCTCGCCGAATGTGAAATAACGGCGCAGAGGGCAGTCCGGCGGCATTGACATGTCGGTGGTATCCTTCGAAATGCCGGTATGATACATGTGGCCCGGGAACATCTTTATGTAATAGTTGTAACTTGCGTTGCTGTCATATCCCTTGCAGGCTATGAATGCGCCCGCGCAGGTGCCGACATACGAACCGCCGTTATACACGTAATTGTACACCCTGGTGCGGCCTGTGGCGGTCAGCGACTTGCCGTGGTCGCGCGAGTTGCCGCCGTTGAAATAGACCACGCGGAAACGGGGACCGCCGTCAGGATAGACCAGGGGTCCGTTCGTATCGTTCTCGTCGCCTACGAAAATGGACTTCTGGATGGCGGTATCGACAGCAGTTGCAGTGCCCTGGGAGGCGAAATACTCATAATCCCAACCGATATAGGGGCAGGCGGGAAGCACAGTCCTGGAGGTCAGACTGAGACCTCCGTTCATGAAGAGATCCTTATAATAACCGCGGCGCTTCAGATCGGAAGTCTCTGTCGTAACGTCGGTTATGGCAAGTGGAACCATGTTCGAAATCATCGAACGCTCCACCTTTGCGGAGGGATTCTGGGTCTGCAGCATATCGTACACCTCTCCTGTGTTGTCATAGAGGGTGACGGCGAATCCGCGGTCCAGGGAACCGGCTGGAACCGCGATATAGAACTTCTTGGGTGTAGCGGCCAGAAGGGATACCGAAGAACTCATATCCAGCACTATTTCGTTGCTGCCGCCGATGATGGTCATCGTCTGTTCGGAAGTACCCTGCTTGCCGTCGAGCGCAAGGGCGCAGTCGCCCCAGAGCATATTGCCGCCCAGGTCGCGCACCACGATCTTGGAGATTTTTGGGCTGCCTTTGGCGGTGAACTTTATGCAGAGAAGTCCGCAGATATTCTTGAACTGAAGCGCAGAAGAAGCATCGGCGACATTGGCAATCATAGGCGAAGCGCCGATTCCGAAAGAATTGGAGACATAAGTCTGATGCTGGGGCAGTTTGAATATGAGCGTGCCGCCCGAAACGCCGGCATTTTTCGAATAGGGATACAATGCCAGATACGGCGCCGTGCCTTCCAAAGTTCCTGCAAAAGATCCGGATGTGCTGCCGGCGCCTTCGATAAGCGTGAATTTGTTGTTGACTCCGCCCTCGGAAAGAAGCGAGAATGCGTCGTCCCTGCTCCAGAGCACGGTGGAGGAGTCGGAATCAAGCGACGTGCGGGTGACCTGCGGAAGTTCCAGATCGGCCCGGAGGATGTCGTCGCCGTAATAAACCTGTTCGACGGGTTCGGTTTCCGGAAGTATTTCCTCCTGCGAGCAGGAAGCTGCGAAAAGCAGCATGACAGCGGAAAGTGCCGGTAAGAGGAGATATCTGTTCATGGTTTCAAGATTTGTCGGATTAATTCCAGGATGCGGTAATATAGTAAGGAATGCCATTGAGGGCCTCTGTGGTGCCGCTGCACTCGAACTTGTCGAGCGCACACTCCGTAGTCACCTTTTCAGCGCAATAGACGCCGATATACCACTTGCCGGCAGGAAGGGTATCCCACTGAAGGGTCTTGTTCGAACCGCTGCGGACGATGAAATAATCCGCGTCGGAAAGCCATGCGGTCCTTTCACGGCGGACGGCGAGATAAAGGTCATACGTATCACCCGGGCCATGCAGCTCCACCTTCACATTCTTTGCTCCGTCAGGGATATCCATCGTAAAGTGGTGATACTGGCCGTCGCCGATGCAGGCATAATCGGGGTCGCTTGCTGAAAAGCCCTTGTCCATGTCGCGGGTGACGCCGTTTTCGAGCGACGCCTTTACCACGGCAGGACCGTTGCCTTCGGTTGCATAGAGCACCATCGCGGCCATGAGGTCACGACGCTCTCCGGAACTTACTCCTTCGGGATGTGAACCGGTGGTGACCACGCGGCCTGTGTATTTGTCTGCCTTGTATGCCCATATACTGCCGTTATTATGCATTTTCTTGTCGGGGCGGTCGAAGAGGGCGAGAATCTCCCCGCCCTGAGGAAGGGTTGCCTCCGTGACATATCCGCCGCCGTTGTGGCGCACGCTGTCAACATAGAAGTCGTTGCCGTAATTGTAGTGGTCCAAAAGGTGGGAGTTCTTGGGAATGAACATTCCGGTATAGGAATCGGTGAGGCCGGAACTGAACATCGGGCCGGGATAGATGGCCAGATAGTTAGTATTGTAACTGCCCTCCGAGGTGCCGTAGGAGGCAAGGAAGGCTCCTGCGCAGCTGCCCACATAAGCACCGCCGTTGGCTACGAACTTCTTGTAGCGGCTGCGGCCTGTGGAAGTGAGGGAACGGCCGTGAGCGCCAGCCTTTCCTCCGTTGCAGTAAATCATCCTGTAACGCGGCGCGTTGTCGGGATAGAGAAGGAATCCGTTGTTGTCGATGTCATTCTTAATGACGATGCTGCGCTGGAAGACCGAGTCGTCGGTCGCCATGAAATCCATCTCCCAGCCGAGATAAGGCACCGCGGGAAGGGTCGTGCGGGAGGTCACATAGGATCCGCCGTCCATAAAGAGCTCCTTGTAGTATCCGCGTCCGAGGGTGTCAAGAAGTTCTCCGTTATCGGGAGCGGTGACCTTCTCCATAGCGGTTATATTGGAACGGCTGACCACCACGGCGGGATTCTGGGCGGTGAGGAAACTGACAGCCTTGCCTGTGATGTCGAATACCCTGACGGAGAATCCCTTGCTCATGGAGCCTGCGGGAACCACGAAATTGAGCACCCTCGGGGTGGAGCGCAGGAGGGCAACCTCCTTTTCGAACTCCATATAGAGCTTGTTGTCGCCGCCGGTGACGGTCAGCGTCTGCTCCGAAGTGCCCTCTTTGCCGTCAAGAGCCAGACGGCACTCGCCCCAGAGCATGTTGCCCGCCAGGTCCACGACCTCGACTCCCTTGATCTTTCCGGAACCGCAGAGGTTGACCTGCAGGATACCGAACAGATTCTTGAAAACGGTGCCGGCCGAAAGGTCGGTCATCTTCGCCAGCGCAGGGGACACACCCTGGGCAAAACTGCCGGCGACATAGGTCTGCCGAGAAGGAACCTTGAAAGAGATGATTCCGTCCTGAAGCGAACAGTCGTCGGAATAGGGATAGAGGGCATAGAAGGGCGCCGTACCGGAGGTGGTGCCGCCGAAGGCCGCATTACCCGTATTCTCTCCTGAAACCAGGTTGAACCTGTCCTTGGTGGATGCCGTAAACAGGGCCACGGCATCGCCTTTGGTCCATACCACCCTTGTATCGTCCTTCAGCCCGGTGCGGGTGTCTACTGCATCTTCCATTGTGGCGGTAAAGGTTACGGAAACTGGCTGGGCCGTCGTTTCCCGGTTCAAGTCAATCAGATTCTCCTGTGCGCAGGAGGCGGAAAGCAGTGCAACAACCGCTATGATAAAGTACCTTGAGGTTCTCATAATCACATCTCTTGTAACTTGTAAAGATAGTGATTTTTTTGAAAATCAAATACTTCTGCCCTTATTTCCAGGAAACGGAAAGTGTGTAGGGGATGCCGTTGAGGGCTTCGACGGAGCCGGAGATGTCGAATTTCTCCTTGTCGCATGCAACCACAACCTTTTCGGCACAATAGACGCCAACATACCATTTTCCGGCCTCCAGGGAGGGGATTTCGAGGGTTTTGGAGGAGCCCTTCCGCACAATCAGGTAATCGGCGTCGGAGAGCCAGGCGAAAGTGCCTCTCCTCAGCGAAAGATGGAGCGTGGCATCGTTATCCCCGGTCAGTTCAATCTTTATATCCTTCGCATTTTCAGGGATTTCGATGGTAAAATGGTGGTACTGCCCGTCGCCTATGCGGGCGAAGGCGGGATTGTGGTCGGAATAGCATTTATCCATATTGCGGGACACGCCGTTTTCGAGTTCCGCCTTGACCCGCGGAACACCGTTACCCTCGGTGGCATATCGCACCATCGCGGTCATAAGCTCGCGCTTCTCGCCGGATCCTCCATATTCGGGATGTGAACCGGTGGTCACTACGCGGCCGGTCTTTTCATCTGCCTTGTAGGCCCAGATGCTGCCGTTGCCGTGCATCGGCATGTCGGGACGGTCATAAAGCGCCAGGATCTCCGCTCCCGGAACAAGGTTTTCCACCGTCACATAACCGCCGCCGTTCTGGTAGATGCTGTCAACCCTGAAATCGCCGCCGTAATCGTAATAATCCAGCAGGACGGAGTTTTCGGGTATGGTCATTCCGACCCTGGAGTCCATCAGTCCGGTCTGGAACACCGGACCGGGATAGATTCCGAGGTAGTACTCGTTGTGTACTCCCACATTGTTGCCCTCGCAGGCGAAGAAGCATCCTGCGCAACTGCCCACATACGAACCTCCGTTGGCCACGAAGGTCTTGTAGTGGCTGCGGCCCTTCGAAGTGAGCGAACGGCCGTGGTTTCCAGCCCTGCCGCCGTTGCAATAGACCATCCTGTAACGGGGCATGTTGTCGGGATAGAGCAGGCATCCGTTTTCATCCTGCTCAGATTCCACCATCGCATTCCACTGCAACAGGGAATCCTCCGCCGTCGCCAGGAAATCCATTCCCCAGCCCAGGAAGGGAGCGGGAGGAAAGATGTTGCGGGTGGTGAGATAGAGGCCGGCGTCCATAAAGATATCGCTGTGGTGGCCCCTGGCAAGTGTATCCTTCGGTTCCCCGTTTTCGGGAAGTTCCGTTTTTTCCATCGGGATTATCACGCTGCGGCGGGCCGCAAGTTCCGGATTCTGCGCCGTCATGAAGCTGAGCGCCTTGCCGGCGGCATCGAACACCTTGACCGAAAAGCCGCCGGAAAGGGATCCTGGAGGCACAATGAAATTGAGTACCCTCGGAGTGCTGCGCAGCAGGGTAACCTCTTTTTCCATCACCATCACAAGACGGTTGGAGCCTCCGGTAACCGACAGGGACTGCTCCGAAGAGCCCTGTTTGCCGTCAAGGGAAAGCAGGCAGTCACCCCAGAGCATGTTGCCCGCAAGATCGACGATTTCCACTCTCTTTATCTTGCCGGTGCCGCATAGATTGAGCTGAAGTATGCCGCAGAGATTCCTGAAACCGGCATCATCGGTCAGGTTTGCCATCGTAGCGAGGGCTGGAGAGACTCCCGGAGCAAAGCTGCCGGCCACATATTTCTGCTCGGAGGGTAGCTTGAACGCCAGGCTCCCGCCGATTACCGAGCAATCGTCCGAATAGGGATAGAATGCATAATACGGCGCCGTTCCGGAGGTGGTTCCGGCGAATGTTGCGCTGCCGGTATTGGCGCCGGAGGCGAGTTCGAACCGGTCTTTGGTCACAGCGGTGAAAAGCGCGACAGCATCGCCGGCGCTCCAGACCACGTGTGTTTCATCTTTCAGTCCGGTGCGGGAGGCGTCGGCCGGAGTCTCTATCGTCGCATGGATGGAAACCAGGTCGCCGATCTGTGTACCGGTATGTTCCGCGGAAATCTGCTGGAGGCAGGAAACCGCCGCCAGATACGCCGCAAGGCAGATACAAAACCTTGATTGCATTATCTTCATCTCTTCGTCAGTCGTCCGCAAAGATAGGGAAGAAATTCGTATCTTTGTACCAAACTGACGCATATGAGGAATCTTCTCAACGCTTTGATGCTCTACACCCGGATCCCGGTTCCGGCTCCGAAGGATTTCGAGGCAAAAGACATCAACCGCGCGATGCGGTATTTCGTCTTCGTAGGGTGGGTGGTCGGAGCAATCTGCGCGCTTGTATTCATTCTCGGCAAACTTGTCTTCGGTATAGGACCCGGTGTCGTTCTTGCGCTGGCCGCCGGCGTGCTGGCCACCGGCGCCTTCCATGAAGACGGATTCGCCGACACCCTCGACGGATTCGGGGGCGGAAGAGGCGACAGGCCGAAGATTCTCGACATAATGAAGGACAGCCATATAGGCACCTACGGGGTCGTGGGGCTGATTATTCTCTTCGCGCTGAAGGCTGTCGCCCTTTACTCGATACTCACAGCCAAACCGTTCTTGAGCAATTGGGCGGCCTTGATTGTTTTCATGTTGTATCACTCCGTCGCGCGCTTTTCCTCCGCTCTCGTCGCCATCTCCTCCCTGTATGTCCGCACGGACGGTACAGGCAAATTGCAGCCGGATAAAAATAGCTGGAGCACAAACGAAGCGATGGGAGTGATCTTTTGGGTGATACCGCCCGTGGTTGCGGCGGCAGCGTATTTCAAAACCTCGGATTTATGGTTCGTGCTGCTTCCGGTGGTTATTATGATACCCATACTCTGCTGCCGCGGCTTCTTCAACAAGCGGCTGGGCGGCTACACGGGTGACTGCCTCGGGTTTGTTGAGCAGCTTTCGGAAGTGCTTGTTCTGCTGTATCTTATAATCGTCATCAATTTCGGTTTCTCAATATGCTGAAGTTCAACATCACCGCCCCCGACAGGGCCATCGAGCCAGCCATTCGTGAAAAGATCGACAATCTGACAAAGCCGAAGGGCTCGCTCGGACGGCTCGAATCCCTGGCCCTGCAGGCCGGCCTCATCCAGCAGAGCCTCACCCCCTGCCTCTACAACCCCGTCAATATCCTCTTTGCCGGCGACCACGGCATCATCGAGGAGGGAGTAAGCCTCTCCCCCAAGGAGGTCACCCGCCAGCAGGTGGGCAATTTCCTGCGCGGACACGGCGGCGTCAATTTCCTCTGCCGCCAGCACGGATTCCGCCTCAAGGTGGTGGATGTCGGGGTGGATTTCGATTTCCGGACAGGTATGACGGCGCCGGAGCCGGGCGTGGTCTTCTACAGCCGCAAGGTGCGGAAAGGCACCTCCAACTACCTCAACGGCCCCGCAATGAGCGCCACCGAGCAGAAGAAATGCCTCCTGGTCGGTATCGAGATGGCTGAAAAGAGCCGCCGGGAGGGTTGCAACGTGGTGAGTTTCGGCGAATTGGGAATGGGAAATACATCCGCCTCGTCCATCTGGATGCACCTTTTCACTGGAATACCTTTGTCTGAGTGCGTAGGCGCCGGAAGCGGGTTCAACTCCGAACAGATAAAGCACAAATACGAAGTTCTTGCCAAGGCGGTGGAGAATTTCAAGCATAAATCTGCGGCCCCGGGCTCGGTCGAAGAGATGATCCGCTGGTTCGGAGGTTTCGAAATGGTGGCGGCCATCGGCGGTATGCTGAAGGCCGCAGAACTGAAGATGATAATCCTGGTGGACGGCTTCATAATGACCGCCTGCGCCATGGCCGCGGTCAAGCTGTGCCCGGCAGTCAAAGATTATATGATATTCGCTCACTGCGGAGACGAATCGGGCCACAGGAAGATGCTGGAAGCCCTTGGCGCAGAGCCCCTGCTGAATCTCGGACTCCGCCTCGGAGAGGGCAGCGGCGCCATCTGCGCCTACCCTATACTCGACTCCGCCGTCAGGATGATAAACGAGATGGAGAGCTTTCGCGGAGCGGCCGTTACGAAGTATTTCTAAACGTTTATAAACGCTTCTAAATGGAGATCTGGTTCATCCGACACACCTCTGTCGACGTTCCCCGTGGAACCTGCTACGGGCGCACCGATGTGCCTCTCCGCGACTCTTTCGAAGAGGAGGCTGAAGCTGTGCGGAACAACCTCGAAGGCACCTGCTTCGATGCCGTCTATTGCAGCCCGCTGACCCGCGCACGCTGCCTGGCGGCTTTCTGCGGCTATCCTGATCCCATTATCGAAGAACGCGTCCTGGAGGTCAACTACGGCGACTGGGAGATGACCAGTTTCATCGAGAATCCCACGCCCGAAATGCTGCAATGGTACGAAGACTGGCGCAATACAAAACCTCCCGGAGGAGAGTCCTTCCGGGAGGCTTTCGAACGTGTCTCCGGCTTCATCGATGACCTGAAACAGTCGGGAAAAGGGCGCGTTGCCGTCTTCTGCCACGGAGGCGTCCTTATCTGCGCCTCCATCTACGCCGGCAAAGTCGCCTTCGACGACGCCCTTCCCCACGCCTTCGACTACGGCGAAATCCTGAAAATCACTATATAACCTTATTTCTTCTTCCAGGGGCCGAAATTCTCGCCGTTGCCGAGGTCCACGGTCAGGGACTCCACCTTTTCGCCCTTCTTGTTGAGATTGAATTGTACCGGGAAAAGATGTC
Source organism: Bacteroidales bacterium (assembly GCA_017616655.1). Lineage (GTDB taxonomy): Bacteria > Bacteroidota > Bacteroidia > Bacteroidales > UBA932 > Cacconaster. The sequence continues at coordinate 98,837 of JAFZXU010000061.1, read as the reverse complement.
CGTCGGACTCAAAAATATACTTGGTGCCTGTCAGGCTCTCGAGCTCATGCTTCCATCCCAGGGGGCCTACCGTGATAAAGAGAACATCGTCCTCCTCCCTGGTAATCACCGCCTTGCCCATAATTGAATTCTCGTAGATACCTACCACCTGGCGAGGCTCCAGCGGCACCTCGAACTTGGCATCTTCTGCAGAAGCGAGCGACTTCGACATTCGCTCCTGCTCGGCCTTCACAAAAGCATCGTATTCGGCTGCATCATAATCCGTATCGGGATATCCCAGATAAAGGTCGATAATGCGACGCATCATAGCGCGGCGGAAACCGGTGCCTCCGTCGCAGTTGTTCGAAATCATAAAGCCCAGCTTAAGGTCGGGAAGCCATCCGCAGATAGCCGTGTGGCCGTAGCCGGAGCCCGTATGCCAGTAAAGACGCCCCTTTGTGGTCTGCTCCACATACCAGCCGTAGCCGTACAGGGTGATGGCATCATCCTTCTGCTCGGTGATGCAGATACCCTTGTGGATCTCGTCCATCTGCTTCCTGGAGAGGAGCCGCTTGCCATTGACTGTGCCGTCGCCCATCTGGAACATAAGCCAGCGGGCCATATCGGTCACATTCGAAACAATCGCGCCGGCGGCGCTGATCTCTGTCAGGCGGTGCATCGGCTGATGCTCGTAAGGGATGGGCTCAACCTCGATCCGGCCTAGTTTCATCTCCGCGGTATGCGACTGCGCCTTGTTTTCGACCTGTTTCAGCCCGGTTCCGCCGATGGTGGTCTCGGTCATCCCGAGGGGCTGGAGGATACGGGTGCGGATATTCTCCTCCCAACTCTTTCCTGTGAGCTTCTCCACCAGAAGGGCCGAAACCGAATAGAACATCGTATTGTAACGGAAATCGCTGCGGAACGAATAGGCGGGTTCCAGGGCGGCCGTCAGCTTCAGCATATCGTCGTTGGAAAAGCCCAGGTTGGCGAAATTGGTTCCCGCCTGGCGGGGCAGTCCCGACCAGTGGCAGAAGAGATCCTTCACCCTGAAATTCTCATAGGCGAACTTGTCCTTCAGCTTGAATCCGGGCAGGATATCCTTAACCTTGTCGTTCCACTTCACCTTGCCCTCGTCCACCAGCTGGGCGATGATAACCGGGGTAAAGGCTTTGGAAACCGAAGCGATCTTGAAGCTGGTATGCTCGTTGACGGGATCCAGAGGATTGTCCAGATCCTTCAGGCCGAACCCTTTGGCATAGACCACCTGGTTGTCTTTCACTATGGATATAGCCGTGCCGGGAATGTTCCAGAGGGCCATTCCGTCCTCGATATAGGCCTCCACGTTTGCCAGGATATCGGCTTCCGTGGCGTTGTGGGGATTGTAAACCTGTGCCTGCAGGGCGCCAGCCGCCGCAAATGCCGCAAATACGAGAATCAGTAAACGCTTCATAGCCTATTGTGCTTTTGTCCAGGGACCGAACTTTTCGCCGTTTCCCCAGTTGATTTCAAACTCCTTCGCCTTTCCGTCGGACCCCACCCGGAAAATCACCGGATAGAAGTGGCCGTCGGAGGTAAACTTGTATTTGTTGCCGCCGGTATGCAGCAGACGGTGCTTCCACCCCATCTTGCCGACGGTAATGTAGAGATTTCCCTTTTCCAGGGTGATGCGGGCATCCCCGAAGGGTTCCTCCTTCGTATAGCGCCCCGTAAGGGTCGCAGAGGCGGGAACCGACTTGGTGTAGGGAATCGTGAATCCAGTGGGAGCGGAACTGCCTCCGCCGCCCTTTATCCACTTGTTGAACTCCTCCTTGCTGTAATCCCTGTCGGGATCTCCGCGGTAGAGGTCTATAATCCTGTGCATCAGCGCGAAACGGGGCCCGTTGGGGACTTCCGAATTGAAGAGCATGGCGATACTCAGCCCGAGTTCCGGCATAAAGACGCAGAGGGCGGTATGGCCCCAGGTGGTGCCGGTGTGGTAATAGACGCGGTATCTGTTGTTCTGTTCTATGTACCAGCAGTGGCCGTAGAGAGTAATCTTTTCGGGCGTCTGGGATGTTATCGCGCGACCTGTATGGAGATACTCCATCTGCTTACGGGAGATAACCCTCGTGCCGTCCGCAATGCCCATATTGCGGTGGAACTCAGCCCAGCGGGCGAGATCCGCCACGCTGCAGTTGATGCCGCCGGCAGGCCCAACCACACCGAGCCAGTGGAGTGCGCGCCCCTCTCCCTTGATAAGCGCCACCCTCGCCGAATCCTTCGCACGGGAGACGTCGTACTGTTCCGCCCTGTTTTCCGAGGCGAGGAAACCCTCCCCGTTGCAGGAGGCGGTGGTCATTCCCAGCGGCTCGAATATTCGCAGGCGGAGGTTCTCCTCCCACGACATTCCGGAGAGATTTTCGATTATGCGCATGGCCCACAGGAAGGCCATGTTATTGTATGTCAGCCCTTCACGCAGGCCGTAAACCGGCTCCACGAGCGACATCATCTGCATCACGTCGTCGCGGTCGTAGCCAGCATTCGGGAAATAGGTACCCACCTGGCTGCGGAAGCCGAGTTTATGTGTCATAAGGTCGCGTACCTCGACCTCATCCTCTATGCCCTTGTCGAGCAGCGAAAAGCCGGGCAGAACATCCTTAACTTTGTCTTCCCAGTGCACCTTTCCCTCATCCACCATCATCGACATAAGGGCCGCGGTGAAGGATTTGGAGACGGAGCCGATCTGGAAAACGGTGTTCGCGTCCACCGGGTCCTTCCTTTCGCGCGATTTGTAACCGTAACCCTTGGCAAGGACAACCTCGCCGTCCTTCACCACCTCAAGCGCGAAACCGGGTATATTCCAGTCCCTGCGCACCTTGCGGGCGTAGGCATCGATATTGTCGTAGATAGAATCGCGCGACTGGACCGCAGGCGATGACTGGGCAGGAACCGCCTCAACGGCGGCCCAGAACAGCAGGATGGTAATGAGGAGCCGTTTCATCGCATCAGTCCCAGGTCACCTGAATCGAATAGGGAATGCCGTTGAGAACCTCCAGATTCCCGGTATATTCCACGCCGCAATCCGTTTCGACGGCCTCGACCGTAGTGGCGCATTCGACTCCGATATACCATACTCCGCCGGGCAGGGAATCAAAGGCGAGAGTCTTGCTTGCGCCCGGGGTAAGGTCCTTGTAATCTGCCTCGTCCGCAAATGCGAAATCCCCCTTGCGCATCATCAGGTTCATATCGATACCCTCCTTCTTGCAGCGCAGGATGACCTTGATGTTGCGCGCCTTGCCGGGGATATTGACGGTAAAGTGGTGATACTGCAGGTCGCCGATGCAGGCAAACTGGGGGTCATGGTCGCCGATGCGCTTCTTCATGAAGCGGATCTCCCCCTTCTTGAGTTCACCCTTCACCTTCAGAGTTCCGCATCCGTCGAGGGCATATTGCAGCATGGAGCGGAAAAGGGCCAGATTCTCACCCTCCGCCTTGATTTCAGGGTGGGAACCGGTCACGACCACCCGGCCCGCCTTGCCGTCCTTGTAGGCCCATACGGCCGGTTCGCCGTCGATCTTCTGCTTGCCGGGGCGCTGCGAGTCGTCATATTCGAAACGGGCAAGTATCTCTGTTCCGGAGGGCATCTCACCCTTGGCGGTGGAGGCGAAACAGCCGCCGTTGTGACGCACGCTGTCCACATACATATCCCCGCCGAAGTCATCGTACTGCAGAAGCGGAGAGTTTTTCTCCAGCCGGATTCCCGTCCAGGCATCGCTGAGCCACGTATTGTGGACCACGCCGGGATAGACCTGGAAATAGTGCGGAATCGGCTTCTCGTCGTGGACGCTGCCCTGCGAGCTGATGAAGGCTCCCGCGCAGGAACCGACATAACTGCCGCCGGCCGCCACGAACTGGCGCACGTGCTCGACTCCCTGTTTGGTCAGGGAGAGGCCGTGATGTTTTGCGTGGCCGCCGTTTACATAGATGGCGCGGAAGCGGGGAGCGCCGTCGGGATAGAGCAGTACGCCGTTTTCATCGGTTTCGCAGCCTGCGAAGCGCGCAGCCTGCTCCGCCGTATCCTTGGCAGAAAGGGTGCCTCCGTTGCCGTGGGGGGCCGAATAATAGACCTCCATGGACAACCCGAGCGCCTCCGCGGCATAGAGCCGCTTGCGGGAGGTAAGGTTGATTCCGCTGTCCATGTAGAGATCCTTGTAGAATCCCGGGGTGCGTTTTGTGGGCGCAGAGGCCTCCTGCGCCGGAATCAGGACCGGCGCAAGAAGCATCAGGGCTATAATCAAGAGTATGGACCGCGTCCTACTCATCCCACGAAATCGTAATGGTATAAGGTACGCCGTTGAGCACCTCGAGATGGCCGGTATAAGCCACTCCGTAGTCGGTGGGAACGGTATCGACCGTAGTTGCGCAGTGGACTCCGATGAACCACATTCCGGCCTCGAGCTTGTCGAACTTCATATCCTTGTCGCAGCCGAGGGTGATGTCGTGGTAGCGTGCGTTTGCAAGGAATGCGAAGTCATTCTTCGTCATAGTCAGGTAGAGGTCATCCTTCTTGTAGGGGCTCTCGAGAACCACCTTGATATTCTTGGCGTTCTTGGGAATCACTACATTGAAGTGGTGGTACTGCTTGTCGCCGATACGGGTGAATGCGGGGTCGTTCTCAGCCGTCGACTTGACCATCCTGCGGGTCTCTCCGTTCTTCAGTTCGCCCTTTATTTCGGGCCTTCCGACGCCGTCCATCGCATATTGGAACATGGCTGCGGTGAGTTCGAGGCGGTCTCCTTCGGTAACGCCCTCAGGATGCGAACCGATAAGCACCACGCGGCCGGTCTTGCCGTCCTTCTTGTAGGCCCAGCAGCTTACCTTGCCGGAGATGGGGAAGGAACCGCGGTCGATGCGGGCCTGCTCCTTGGTCTTGTCGTAGTCGTAACGGAGGAGGATTTCGGTGCCGGGTACGAGGGTGTAGGGATCCTCTGCAATCCAGCTTCCGCCATTGTGATAGACGCTGTCGATATACATGTCACCGCCGAAGTTATAGTATTTGAGCAGCGGGCTCTTCTTCTCGACCTGCATTCCGGTGTACTCCTGGTTCAGGTCGTCTGTGCTGATGGTACGGCCGGGATAGACTCCGAAATACTCTTTTTTGACCTTACCGTCATTATTGCGGGTAATCTTGCCGGTCTTGCCTTCGGAGCCGGGATCGACCTTGAAGTCCTCGTTGCCGGCAGAAGCGATGAAGGAACCTGCGCAGCTGCCCACCAGCGAGCCGCCGTTGGCCACGAATGTGCGGATGTTCTCGCGGCCCTTCTCGGTCAGGGAGTTGCCGTGCTTGGTTGCGCGGCCGCCGTTGACGTAGATCATCTTGAAGCGCGGTGCGCCGTCAGGATATAGGAGCACGCCGTTCTCGTCGATGGTCGAGCCCACCATAAGGGCGGTCTGCTCGATGGTATCCTTGACGGAAAGCTCCATCGGGTTATGTTTTGCGGAGTAGTAGGTCTCGTAGGAGATACCGAGGAAACGGGCTGCGGGAAGGTCCTGGCGTGAGGTCAGGTTGATTCCGCTGTCCTGGAAGAGGTCTTTGTAGTACTGTGCGCTGCAGATGTCCTGCGCCGCGATGAAGGTAAGCGCCGCAAGGGCCAGGGAGAAGAGTTTTTTCATATCTGTTAATTAATGGTTTAGCTTAAGGGCAATAATCCCTCAAATTTAGAAAAAAAAAGACTCCCGAAAAAATCGGGAGCCCTTTTTAACAGTATTGGTCAGCTCTTAGTTATGATAAGCCTCGTAACCGTAGTTCTGCTGGTCACGCATATTGGGATTGGCGTCCATCTCGGTGATGGGAATAGGAGCCACCACTTTGTGGAAATCCGCTGCATCGCGGCCGTTCACGGGATCGATCGCAACATATGCGGGATGGGAGTTGTCGCGGGAGAAAGCGCGTCCCTTCCTGAGGAAATCCCAGATTGCGAAGCCTTCCATAATGAGCTCCCTGCGGCGCTCGTTGAAAATCGCGGTCTTGAGGTTTGCTCCGGAGAGTCCGGAGAGTTTGTCGGTCGTGCGGGCCTCGTACACCTTGTTGAGCCAGGTCAGGGCGTCACCGTCGTGACCCAGTTCAGCATTGGCTTCCGCTGCTATAAGGCACATTTCCGGAACCTTGACTGCGGGAATGTTGTGTACGTGAGGGCTTCCCTCCTGGCCGCCGATGAACTTGTAGTAGAAGCGTGCGGAGTATCCGTTAACACCCTGCTTGCACTCTGAGAGGGGAACGTCCGCGGGGCAGGTCGATGACTTGTCCTCGTGGAGGAGTCCGTGACGGATATCCTTGGGGTTCTCGTCGAGAAGTGCAAGGAAGGTGTCGCTTACGCCGCCGTCACCGTAACCCTTGCTCTCGGTGCCGCTCCTGCGGCCGTTGGAACCCATCGTCATATTATAGACATAGCCGGGCATACGGTCGGAGTTGTGGTCGTTGATGTTGAACTGCATCTCGAAGAGGGACTCTGACTGGTTCTTCTCATTCACCTTTTCCACATACTGGCCGTAAGGAATGAAGGAACCTCCGGCAGCAGCCTCCTGTGCATAATTCAGTGCATTCTGCCACTCTTCCATATAGAGGCATACGCGGGCGAGCATACCCTTTACGCCATATACCGTCCAGAAACCTACATCCTTGCGGGATGCGTCGATATCGGGAAGAGCCTCGGTCAGAAGCTGCTTGATATAGGTCATGGTTTCGGTCAGGGTAGCACGGCGGGGAGGATTGACGACAGCCTCGAGGTTGTCTTCCCTGGTCTTCATAAGGGGAAGTCCGAGGTCGTACCTGCTGTCCAGTTTGACTATTGCGGGAGGATAGCAGAATGTCTTTGTGAGTTCGAGATATGCATACGCCTTGCAGACTTTTGCCTGGGCGATCATATCCTTGACCTTGGCGGTCTGCTCAAGGTTTGCGGCATTGGCGATGAAGTTGTTCGCATCCTTGATGATTTCAAATCCGGGAAGCCAGATTTCACCGGCGTTTCCGTAGGTGGCGGAACTCTCCCTGTATGAATACTCAACTGTCAGATACTGGCCGCCGCCGTTATGGTACAGCATATAGTCCGGACCCTTGAGATCCTGGCGGATCATGGTGTTGCGGGCGCAGAAGTTGCCGATGGTGATGCCGTCATAGACGCCCATAAGGGCTGCATTAGCAGAAGCTTCGCTCTCGAAGAGAGATTCTGCCGTAACCTGTATTGCCGAACTTCTGTCCAGGAAATCAGTACAGGATGTCGCTGTTACGGCCAATAATGCGACAAGCGCGATAATATATTTCTTTTTCATCTCTTCAATCGGTTAAAAGTTAAGATTCAAGCCCAGGATATAGGTACGCTGCGGTGCCCAGGTATAAGCATAGCGGCCGCCGGCGGTGGTAACCTCAGGGTCGAAATTAAGAGCGTTCAGGAGGAAGAGGTTCTCAGCCTGAACATATACGGTAAGACCCCTCAGCCTGATTGCCTGGCAAGCCTTTGAAGGAACGTTGTAGGCAAGTTTGAGGTTCTTGAGCTTCAGATAGTCTCCGTCATAGATATAACGGGAGGAGTAGTTGGAGCCGTTCTTGACGGACTGCAGGAGCAGCGGCCTTGTACCGGAGGTGTTGTTGGGGGTCCAGTAGTCGAGCATTCTGCGCTCGTGGGTGATGGTGGCGCTGTTACCGTCGTCATCCCAGCTGACGGGGCCGGCATAGTCGAATACCTTGAATCCCCAGCCGAAGCCTGCGAGTGCGCTCAGTTCGAAGTTGTAGAACGAGATGGTGGTGCTCAGACCGCCCGACCATTTGGGATTGTAATTGCCAAGGATCTGACGGGTTGCATCCGCATAGTTCTTGACGATGGTCTTCTCGCCTGTCTTGTCGTCGACCTTGTACCACTGGGGTTCTCCGGTGTTGGGATCTACGCCCGCCCACTCCGGCAGATACCAGGTGTGGAGAGGTTCGCCTTCGCGGGTGATGGTATAGGTTCCTACGTCGTCGGCAGGATATTCGAGGAGCTTGTTCTGGAGATAGGTCAGGTTGAGCTTCGCATCCCATGAGAAGTTCTTCGTCTCAATGATATATCCGCCGAGGGCGACCTCGAAGCCCTTGTTGCCGAGCTTGCCGAGATTCACGGTAGCGGTGGAGAAACCGGTGGTCCTGGAGAGTTCCTGGTCGATGAGCAGGCTGTCGGACTTGCGGTCGTACCAGTCGGCCTCCAAAGTGACGCGGCCGTTCCAGAACGACAGGTCGAGACCGATGTCGAAGATACGGTTCTTCTCCCAGCTCAGGTTGTAGTTCTCTACATTGTCGATGTTTGCTCCGGAAATGCCGTAGTAGTCGGATCCGAATGAATAACCGCCTGAATAGTCGTAAAGACCGCCCGGGCGGGTACCGCTGGTACCGTAGCTTGCACGAAGCTTACCTTCGGTGAGCCAGGATGAAGCATCTTTCATGAATTCCTCCCTGGTGAAGCGCCAAGCGCCGGAAACGGAGTAGAATCCGCCCCAGCGGTGACCGGGAGCGAAACGGGACGAACCGTCACGGCGATAGGATGCGGAGAGGAAGTACTTTTCTGCGAAGTTGTAATCAAACTTGCTGACCAGCGAGAGAAGTCCCTCGTCGGTGTGGTTGCCGTTGAATGCGGTAATCAGGGTTCCGGCGTTGATCGAAGGGGTATAAGGGGTCTGGTACTGGGTTATCGATCCTCCAACGTAGTTCGTAGTCTGATTCTCCGCCTCCCAGGCTACCATTGCGCCGATATTGTGAAGGCCAAGTTTCTTGGTGTAATTCAGGACCGTCGAAGAGGTGGAACGGGCGCGGGTCGTAATCCACTGATAATAGATACCGTTGTTGTTCTTTCCTGCGGCCACTCCCGGGGGGTACCAGCGAACCTCGTTGACGATACGGGCGTCATAGCTTACGGTTTCTTTCAGAGTAAGGCCCGGAGCAAGATTGAGCTGGACCCAGGGGGTGACGGTGATATGATGGATGACATCGTTGAACGTTGCATTTTCCAGAATCTGGGCAGGGTTGTAACCCGACATTTCGGTAAAGCTTACGTTCCACGAACCGTCTTCATTCTTTGCGGGGATTGTCGGGGGAAGCTGCATTGCCACACGCCAGGGGTTTGCATACATATTACCGCTCTGAGGTCCGGTAAGGGTATTGTAAGAGAAGTTCATGTTCATTCCGAACCAGAAGAGCTTGCTCTGCTTGGAAACGATGTTCGAACGGGCGCTGATGCGCTCCATACCGGTGTTCTTCATCGGGCTTTCGAGGTTATAGTACTCTCCCGATACGAAATAGGTAACCTTGTCGGTTCCGCCCGAGAGTGAGAGGTTGTATTTCTGGGTGGTACCCATGCGGGTTGACACGTCTGCCCAGTTGGTGTCGCAGAACTTGTCCTTGGTGTCACCCCAGTAATCATAAACCACTCCACCCTGGGTATACTTCTTGTTGAACGCGGTGCGCGCGGCCTGCAGGTAGCTGTTGTACTTGTCCGGATCGGCATACATCTTGACGACATATCCGTAGGGATCCTCCTTGGCCTTCTTGCCGTCGTTGTACATGGCGTTGTGCATCTTTGCCGTTGTCCAGATTTCAGCATACTCTTCAGCATTGACCAGGTCGGGCTTATAAAGGAAGTCGGAAACGCCGGTGGTGATGCTTGCCTCCACCTTGAGCTTGCCGGATTTGCCCTGCTTGGTTGTGATAAGAATCACACCGTTTGCGGCACGGGAGCCGTACAGCGCTGCAGAAGCAGCGTCCTTCAACACGGTGATCGACTCGATGTCGTTAGGATTGAGGCTCGTCAAGGGGCTGACGGAGTGGTTGCCGAGGTTGGCAAGATCTGACATATCGACCGCGATACCGTCAATCACATAGAGCGGAGCAAGCGAAGCGTTCATCGAACCGAAACCCCTGATTCGGATATTAGGCATCGCACCGGGCTGTGAGCCGCCATACGACATGATACCCGGCATATTGGAGGTGAGCGCATCGGTGAAGGAAGCGTAGGGGCGCTCCGACATCACTTCGTCGCTTACGACGCTAGCGGAACCGGTATACGATGATTTCTTTACGGTACCGTATGCCACGACAATCGTCTCGTCGATCGATTGGGCATCGGTTGCCAACAATACGTTAATGACCGAGCGGCCGGCATTCTCGACTTCCTGTGTCAGATAGCCGACGGAAGAGAATACCAGAACCGAAGCGGCATTGGGCACGGTGATGGCATAATTACCGTCCGCATCCGCCGCCGTACCGGTGGTGGTATTCTTCACCACGACACTTGCGAAAGGAATGGGTTCTCCATTCTTTGCATCCGTGATGACGCCCGTCACTTTGATTTGTGCGGATGCGCTGAAAGCGGTCAGCAACATCGCACAGAAGAAAATGATAGTACGTTTCATGTGGTTTTTTAATTGGGTTGATAAGTGTAAGTTTTATCAAATATATGAATAAAATGGCATTTTTGTTCTTTTCGGGGGTAAAAAAAATCGGCGGCATGCCGGATGGCTGCCGCCGAAAACTATTGATTTATAAGTGTTTTAAACTTATTCGGTAGGATTCTGAACTGCGAGTTCGTTGGAATCCATCTCATTGTAAGGAAGGAGCCACTGCCACTTGAGCGAGTTTGCAGGGATGTAACGTGCTGCCTCGCCGGGGAACTGCTCGCCATACATGTTGTAGTTGGAAGCCAGCGGGTCGAGGTTGGTAGGCATCTTCTTCATGGAGGTGCCCCAGCCGTTTGCGGTACCGCCCTGGTTGTAACCCTCGCGAGGCTTGGGACCGCGGTCGCACGCCACATTGAGGCGCTTGAGGTCGAGCCAGCGGAGACCGGACTCTGCCCAGAGCTCGACGCGGCGCTGCCACATGATTTTCTCTACGAGAGCGTCACCCGTTTCGGTAGGCATAGTGTAGGCAGGATCGCGGAAATGACCCAGGTCATACACAAGCTGCTGAGCCCTGGACACGTTGGTATTGCTCTTCGCATAACCTTCGGCAGCGATCATCATCATTTCGGGAAGCCTCATGTAAGGAACGTCGAAATAGGTATTCTGCACGCCGCCGTCGTTGATAAGCCACTTCTGGGACATCCAGGGGCAGATACGTGCCGATCCGGTGGGAACCCAGAGGGTTATGCCGTCTTCTGCGGTATTGTCCTTGACGTTGCCCTTCTTGCGGGAGAAGGGATTCTCGACCCAGTTGCTCTTGCGGACGTCCGTTTCGGGAATAGAAGCATAGAGCAGGTTGTTGATGGCACGCGGAGAGTTGCGGTTGTAGGAAGCGGAGTTGTTGGAGATGAAGTTGTGCCATGCGCGGAGTGATCCGTGCTGGGTTGCATCCTCCGAGTGTCCCTGCGCCCAAAGCCACTCGTCGTTGCTCATATCCGACATCTGGTTCTTGAAAGGACCGCAGGTATATGTATCTGCCTGCAGCTTCGCGCCGGAATTCTTGACAACGTCATCAGCCACGGCGGCTGCCTCAGCCCACTTACCCATGGTAAGCAGTATGCGGGCCTTCATGCCCTTGGCCACCCACTGGTCGATATGGGTCTTGTTCTTCTTGACCGCCTTGGTGTTCTCGAGGCAGGTGATTGCGTCGTTGATATCCTGAAGGATCTGGGTGTAGCACTCTTCGACGGTGCTGCGCGCCTTGTTGCTCTCCATCGTGGGCTCGGTACGGATTATTGCACCCAGCTGGGTGTTGTTGCCGGCCTTCTCAGGATAGTAGCGCTCGCCCCAGGTCTGGGTCAGCTGGAACAGTGCGAAAGCCCTGTATGCCAGCGCCTGGCCCTTGACGAAGTTGCGGGAGCTGTCGTCACCCGGGCAATTCTCCTTGTCGTCGATGTAGTAGAGAACCTTATTGGCGTTGTTGATGATACGGTAGAAGAGTTTCCAGTAGTAGTTGAGGTCGTTGTAGTTGTGGGTGAGGTTCCAGTGATGGGTCCACTGAGAAGAGAACTTATACATGACGTTCTCATAAGTCCACACAACATCGTCGCTCATCCACGCAAGATGGAGGCAGAAGGTGGTATAACCGCCCTGGCCGTAATAGCCGGTGGTGGTACCCGAAGAACCTCCTTCGTGCATCATACGGTGGATACCGTTGATTGCCATAAGGGCATTGTCGGTGCTGCTGAAGATGTTGGATTCGGCAACCTGGGAGGTAGGCGCGGTATCAAGAGAGCCCTTTGCGCAGGAAGTCAGCGTCAGTGCGGCTATCGCCAATACCATCAATATGCTGTTAAGTATGTTTTTCATATTCATATCCTCCTATGCTAAAGGGTGAAATTGAGACCAACCGTGATAGTCCTTGCGGGGTTGTAGCGCGATCCGCCGGAGTCATAGTTGCTGAGGGAGTAGTTTGCGAAGAGACCCTGGCGGGTGTTGAGCACTGCGAGGTGGTCAGCGGAGACATAAGCCTTGAGGCCCATCAGGTGAACCTTGTTGCAGAACTTCTTCGAGAAATCGTATGCCAGAGTCATGCTGTTGATTTCAAGCATGTTGGTAGAGGTGAGCCAGCGGGTGGAACGGGTACCTGCGACGTTCTCTGCATAAGTCGAGGAGCCGAGGGCGGTTGCGGTGTTGGTAAACAGCGCGACGTCGGTGACATCGCCTTCCTTCGCCCATGCCTTCAGCATATCGACGTGCATGTTGATCTTGGAGGTTGCGATGGTACCGGGCTGCATCAGGTTGGCATAAGTACGGTCGTAGGTGTAACCGCCGAGCTGGTAGTAGAGGTTGATGTTGAAGCTGAACCTTCCTACGCGGAGGTCGGAGGTTATACCGCCGTAAAGCTTGGGCAGGGACGAACCGCTGTAATCCTCCTTGGATTTTGCCATAGCGGTCGTGTAATATTTGCCGTCGATCTTTACAATGTCCGGGTTGGTGTCCAAACCATCGATGAGGGCACCGGTTTCCGTATAATAAGAATCTCCAAGCTCATAGTAGTTGAGACCGGTCTTGGGATCTACACCCTTCCACTGGTAGAGCCACCATTCATAGACGGAGTGGCCCTGCTCCACCTTGTTGTAGGAGGAGTTCCTCGTGAATGCGGGGATAGGGAGGTAGGTGATGACGTTCTTGACTGCGGAGCCGTTTACGCCCACGTTCCAGGTGACCTTCTTGTTGCGGATGATGTCATATCCGAGGGCGAACTCGAGACCGTGGTTGAGGAGGGCGCCGTCATTGTCGTTGTAAGAGGTAAGACCCGTCGAAGGAGAAAGGGTGACCTCCATCAGCAGGTTGGTCGTGGAACGGTGGAAATATTCGAGGCTACCGGTCAGCCTGCGCTTGAATGCGGAGAACTCGATTGCTGCGTCCCAGTTGCGGGAAACCTCCCACTCGAGGTTGGGGTTACCGGGAGAGGTCATACTCTGGGTATAACCGGCCTCGGTGATGTTGGAGTTCCTCTGATAGAGGGCCATCCAGGGATAGTAGCTGTCGAAGTCGTCGCTACCTACGGTACCGAAGGATGCACGGAGCTTCAGCATATCGAATACGCTGCCGCGCATGAACTCTTCGTTGGAGATCATCCACGATCCGCCGACAGACCAGAAGTTACCCCAGCGGACATTCCTTTCGAAGCGCGAACTTGCGTCGCGGCGGAAAGATGCGGAGAGGAAGTACTTGCTCAGGTAATCATAGTTGACGCGGCCGAAATAACCTTCGTTCTTGTAGGTGTTGACATAACCCGAAGGCATCGTGTTGAGTTCAGTGTAGTTGTTGAACTCATAGTTGTCGCCGATGATGATCTGCTCCTTCATACCGGTGGCCACGTTCTGATAGTAGTACGAGCTCCACTCGTGTCCGAGGAGGGCGTCGAAATGATGGTCGCCGAAGGTGTGGTTCCAGTCGAGGAGCTGGTTGAGGGTCCAGGTGTTCGTCTTCACGAAAGTCAGCGAAGAGGATGTGGTACCGGAGATCTTCTCGGGATAGTAGGGAGTTGCCGAGTAAGCCTGATATTCGTTGTCATAGAGGGATGCATTGACCGTGAACTTGAAGTCCTTGAGGAAGCTGATCTCCACGAAAGGCTTGACGTTCATGATGTTGCGCTTCTGGCCGTTGACGCGTGCCTCGCAATACTTCACGGCATTGGAAGATGCATAGAGAGCCTGTGCGGGGATAGCCTCGCCGTTGTAGGTGTAACCCTCACCGAAGTTGTAGATCTTCTGGCCGTAGTCGTCCAGCACATACGATCCGTCCGCATAGTGGAGGTGGATAGGATACATCGGCGGAATCTTCTTGGTGGTGTGGAACGGGTTGCTCATGTCGCCCTGCGAGGTAGACTGGATACCGTAACGCTCGCTCACCTGTGCGGAGAGGTTGACGCCGACCTTGAGCCAGTCCTTCTGCGAAGAGATATTGGCGCGGGCGGAGAAGCGCTCGAAACCGGAACCGATCATGTAACCTTCCTGGTTGACATATCCGAAAGAACCGAAATAGGTGGTGTACTTGCTCCTGCCGTTAACGGAGAGGGAGTAGTCCTGAACCTGGCCTACCTGCTCGACGGAAGGCTCCCAGTTGATATCGTCTTCCCACTTGAGCTTTGCGTTGGGGTTGTACTTGCCTTCGGTGCTCACAACATCATAGACGCTGCTGACGCCCGTCCAGGGGTTGTAAGCGTCGGAATAGTTGTGCTGGTCCACTACAACCTGCGATGCCTGCCTTGCTGCCGCTTCAGGATCGGCGCCGCCGATCACATAGTCATTGTAGAGCTGCCGCCAGGTGGACTCCATGTACTGGGCCACGTTCATACGGGGGTAGTCGGTCTGCTCGCGGGTCACGAAACCGTGTGCCACCTTGACGGAGATGACGGGCTTGTCGCCCTTACCCTGACGGGTGGTGATCATGATCACGCCGTTTGCAGCACGCGCACCGTAGAGGGCGGTGGAAGCCGCATCCTTCAGCACGGTGATGGACTCGATGTCGCCGGCAGGGATGCTGGAGAGTACTCCGTTGTAAACCATACCGTCGAGGACGATCAGAGGGCTGGTGTTACCGTTGATGGAACCGACACCGCGGACGGTGATGGTAGCATCTGCACCGGGCTGTCCGAGCGCCGAGGTAAGGCGGATACCCGGAGTCGAGCCGTTCAGGGTGTTGAGCGGGTTGGTGGCCGGCACAAGCTCGATCTTCTCACCGTTGACCTTTCCTGCCGATCCGGTAAACGAAGCTTTTGTGGTCGTACCGTATGCCACGACCATCACCTCGTCGAGGGCGGATGCGTCGGTCGCAAGCATTACATTAATCTGTGTGCGGCCCGAAACCTCTACCTCCTGGGTAACATAACCGATGGAGGAGAAGACGAGTACGCTCTTTGCGGAAGGGACGGAAATTGCGTACTTTCCGTCTGCATCCGCTGCGGTTCCGGTGGTCGAATTCTTCACCACGACGCTTGCGAAGGGGATCGGAGATCCGTCCGCAGCATCAGTGACGACACCGGAAACCTTCACCTGTGCAAATGCCGCAACAGAAGAGAGCAGCATCGTGCACAGAAGGAGTAGTGTGCGTTTCTTCATACTTATTGTTGTTGGTTAAGTGTTGTGGTCGTGTGTTATGACCTTCAAAAGTAGCAAATTATTTTGGTTTTTGCTATTTTAGGCAATAAATCTTATTTCTCGATGATGTCGCGATACTGGTCGTAAATCAGATTTATGGTGTTGTAGTAAATTTTGTAAACTTCGCCTTCGCCGACGGTATCGAGCTTGGTGCTGGAGCAGAGGCAGACGAATCCCCAGTCCGATTCAGGGTTGAAGAACATGCAGCTCTTGAGTCCCTGGGCGCTGCCCGTGTGTCCCTTGAGCTCGACTCCGTCGATGAAGAAGGGCTCCGTACGGGTGGTAAGGCAGTAGTATTTGCCGGGGTCTGCCGGAGTGACCGGGGTCAGGAGGGTTTTCATTCCCTTTTCAGAGAGAATCCTGTTGCCGTTCATGGCCACGCCGCCGTTCTGGAGGGTCTTCATCCACTTCGCGAGGTTGGGTGCGGAGATTTTCATACCTCCGGTGGGCGACCAGTAGCAGCCGTCCTTACCTATCTGATATGTTCCGTCCGCGACCTTGAATTCATTCACGGGAACATAGCCCAGCGCCCTCTGGATGGTGTCTTTCTTTGCATTGTAGGTGTAGAGGGTCACGAAGGTCGATTTGTCGAGGCTGTCGAGATTGTAGCCTGCATTGTCGGCTCCGATGGGGCGCAGGATGTGGTTGAGCACATAGTTGTCGAACCTCTCGCCGGAGACTTTCTCTATTATCATTCCTATGAGGTTGAGGGCGCGGTTGCAGTACTTGTAACCCTGTCCGGGAGCATAGTCGTTGAAGCACATTGCGATGGTATCGGCAGACATCTTGGTGGGATTAACATACTTGTCGTCCCTGTACCAGGATGCGCCGGCCTTGTCTATCATACTCGAAGTATGTGAGAGCAGCATCTTGACCGTGATGGGGATGTCGGGATACTTCGGGTTGCGGAGGGAAAAGCCGAGATACTGGTTGACATCATCCTCAAGCCGGATCTTGCCGGCTTCGACGAGCTGCATTATCGAGGTTCCGGAGAAGGATTTCGAGATGGATGCGATACGGAAGATGTCGTTTATCTCAAGGGGTTCCTTGGTCTCTACATCCCTGTATCCCAGGGCGTTCTGGTAAATAATACTGTCGCCTTTCATAAAGACGACAGCCATTCCGGCGGTACGGCACTCCTCCATATAAGAGAGGATTTTCTCTTCGATCTGTTTGTCGGTCAGCGTCTTGCTGCGGGGAGATGAGGTTTTTGCGCTTCCGCAGGAGAGGAGGCAGAGCGCGACCAGGGCCAGGGAGAGGGCCGATGCGATGATTTTTCTCATTTTATTGTCAGTCAATGGTTATTTTTCCGTATTTGTATTCGTATGGGATGTCCTTCAGGACGGGAGTCTCGCGGACGAGTTTTTCCACGATGGCGTTGATTTCCGCTATCTCTTTCGTGTTGATCTCTCCCGCCTTGCGCCACTTTGCGAGGTAAATTTCGGTCCAGTCGAAGATGGCCTGCTCCACGGGGGAGAGCAGCTGGATATATCCGGTTCCCTCCGTGTTGTAAAGCTTTTCGAAGTTGAGGTAATTCGGGCCGTTGCCGCGCTTTACGTCGAATATCTGGGTCTTGAGTTTCAGCGACATGTCGCATATCTCGCAGTTGTCGCTGTTGTCCGGATTGCCCTTCAGGAGAGGGTTGATGCCGACGGTTCCGCCCTTTACCCACGCCGGGATGGCCACGGAGGTAGGAGGATAACCCATTGCGGTCCAGATGGTTATAAGGTCCGGGTTCTCACCGGGCTTAACTCCCTGCACCACAGATGACACATATGTGGTGAGGCGCGGAATGAAGTCGGAATCGGGAATATGGCCCTTGCCGAAAACGATACCCTCGTCCACCAGCGCGCGGTAATCCACGCCTATCAGGTTGTTATAGAAGCATCTCGCCCCTTTGTCGAAGATGTATCTCGGGGTGAAATCGTCGCACTCGCGGAAGATTTTCTCGGCATTCTCCTTGCGGATATATCCGCCGCCCTTGTCGGTCTCGCCCATCACAGACCAGTTGGAATAGACCAGCCAGCCGTCGGGAGCGATCTCGGGGTCGTTCACGTCGAATACCCAGTACTCCACCTTGTCGTTGACCACACGGGTCTCCACATATGCCGCTCCGCCGTTGGCGTCTATCACTCCGTAGTGGGAGGATACCACCCTGTTTTTCAGCTTGATACGGCTGGTATTGATGGTGTCGAGCATATGCAGGAAGTCGCCGAGCGTGACGCAGACGTCGAGCGCCTCCTTCATCAGGTAGCCGTTGCTGCGCTTCGCCTTCTCTGCCGGATCGGTGACGAGGTTATGCGATGCGGTGTTCATTATGGCGAAGCCTTTCTCGTTGACGCCGAACCAGGCGCTGACCGGGTTGGGCGCCGTCTGTGCGAGGCCAAGCCAGGCATACTTTCCTTCGGCGTGATATGAGAAGCGCTGGGCGACGAAATGATCGCCGCCGTCGGTGTTCTTCCACATCAGGGGACGGCCGTCCTTGGTGGCTTTTCCCGTGATAATCACGGAAGTGCAGGCGAACGCTCCTGTGCATAGCAGGGCGAAAAACAGAACTGCGATTGCTTTTTTCATAATATCGGGTGTCTCTATTCGTGGATTATCTTTTCAAACAGGGGTTTCATGCTGATTTTCGCTGCTACGATTTCTCGCAGGTTGGCGATGGGGATGCGCTCCTGCTGCATCGTGTCGCGGTCGCGCAGGGTGACGCAGTTGTCGGTAAGGGTGTCGTGGTCGACGGTGATGCAATAGGGGGTTCCGATGGCATCCTGGCGGCGGTAGCGCTTGCCGATGGAGTCCTTTTCGTCGTACTGGCAGTTGAATTCGAAGCGCAGCATGTCTAGGATTTCGCGGGCCTTCTCGGGCAATCCATCTTTCTTCACCAGGGGCAGGATGGCCAGTTTGACAGGGGCGATGCAGGCGGGAAGGCGCAGCACGACGCGCTCCTCGCCGTTGTCGAGTTTCTCCTCGCAGTATGCATTGGAGATGATGGCGAGGAAGGTGCGGTCGAGGCCGATCGAGGTCTCTATGACATAAGGTACATAGCTTTCGTTGGTCTCCGGGTCGAAGTATTGGATCTTGCGGCCGCTGAACTGCTGGTGGCGGCTGAGGTCGAAGTCGGTGCGGCTGTGGATACCCTCAAGCTCCTTGAAGCCGAAGGGGAATTCGAATTCGATGTCGGTAGCCGCATTTGCATAGTGGGCCAGTTTCTCATGGTCGTGGAAGCGGTATTTCTCGTCACCGAGACCAAGGGCTTTGTGCCACGAGAGCCTTATTTCCTTCCACTTCCTGAACCATTCGAGTTCGGTTCCGGGGCGCACGAAGAACTGCATCTCCATCTGCTCGAATTCCCTCATCCTGAAGATGAACTGGCGCGCCACGATCTCGTTGCGGAAGGCCTTTCCGATCTGTGCGATGCCGAAGGGAATCTTCATGCGGCCGGTCTTCTGCACGTTGAGGAAGTTGACGAAAATGCCCTGGGCGGTCTCCGGGCGCAGGTAGAGGGTTCCCGCTTCGCCGTCCACGTTGCCCATCTGGGTACTGAACATCAGGTTGAACTGCCTCACCTCGGTCCAGTTCTTGGTTCCGGAGATGGGGCAGGCGATTTCGCAGTCGATGATTATCTGGCGGAGTTCGTTGAGGTCGTTTTTGTTGAGGGCCTCGGTCATCCTGGCGTGGACTTCGTCGTATTTGGTCTTGCTGCGCAGGACGTTGGGGTTGGTCGCACGGAACTGCTCCTCGTTGAAGGCGTCTCCGAACTTGCGGCGGCCCTTCTCAACCTCCTTGTTCATCTTCTCCTCCAGTTTTGAGAGATAGTCCTCTATAAGGACATCCGCGCGATAGCGCTTCTTGGAGTCCTTGTTGTCGATGAGGGGGTCGTTGAATGCGCCGACGTGGCCGGAGGCTTCCCAGATGCGGGGATGCATGAAGATGGCGGAGTCGATGCCGACGATATTGTCGTTCAGATGGACCATCGCCTCCCACCAGTATTTCTTTATGTTGTTTTTCATCTCCACGCCCATCTGACCGTAGTCATAGACTGCGCTGAGACCGTCGTAGATGTCGCTGGAGGGGAATATGAAGCCATATTCCTTGCAGTGCGCCACCAGATTCTTAAAAACTTCTTCCTGTGTCATTATCTGTGTTTTTCGTTTCTGTGGCCGTTTTGGCCTTTGGGTGCTTCCCTCCGAGAACCGTCCGCTCGCGGACCCCTCCCACTTCGTGGGTCCCTCCCTCTTATGGTGCCGAGGGTGGCACAGGTTCCGGAGGGAACACCCGCAGCCCATCAACAGCCACAGAAACCGTTATTTCAAAGTAATTCAATCAAACATATTAAGGGCCAGTTTGGCTTCGTCGCTCATAAGGGACGGGGTCCATTCCGGCTCGAAAACAAGGTCTACCTTGACATTCCCGGCGTTGGGGACGCTGCGGACCGCCTCGTAAACCTGCGCCACCACATCGTCCGCAATCGGGCAGTTCGGGGCGGTAAGGGTCATCTTTATGGCAATATCGCTGCCATTAATATTTATCTCGTAAATCAAACCAAGCTCGTAGATGTCCACCGGAATCTCCGGGTCGAAGACCGTCTTGAGGGCATGCACCACATCCTCTTTCAGAGGCGCCTTCGCCGCCGGCTTGTCATACGATGCCGCATACTCCTTGATCCTTGCAATCATCGACACCAGACCGTTCGCTCTGGTCGGGGATAGGTTTTCGCGGAGGCCGATCTTTTCGATGAAACTGAAGTCCGAATTGACTATATCCTCCGGCTTCTGGCCGTTGTAAACCCTTATCAGAAGGGAGATTATGCCTTTGGTTATGATAGCGTCACTGTCGGCTGTAAACCAGACGCGGCCGTCGCGGTATTCGCACGCGAGCCATACGCGGGACTGGCATCCGCTTATCAACCTGTCGTCGGTCTTCTCCTTTTCATCTATTATCGGAAGCGACTTGCCGAGTTCTATCAGATACTCATATTTGTCGAGCCACTCGTCGAAGACGGAAAACTCCTCAACCACATCTTCCGCAAGCTCTTCCGGTCTTTTAATATCACTCATTATCCAAGCATTTTCAGGGTTCTGTCGAGGCATTCCAGGAAATATTCCGCCTCGTCCATTGTATTGTATGGCAGCAGGGAAATGCGCAGGAGGCCGTTTTCGGAGTATTTGCGCACCAGCGGTTCGGCGCACATCAGGCCGGAACGAACGGCGATTCCCATCTTGTCGAGTATCAGCGCCATATCCTCCGGATGCGCCCCCTCCACAGAGAAGGAGATTACGGGAACCTTCTTCTCCATATCCTTAGGCAGGCCGGCTATATGCAGCCCGTCGATCTTGAGCAGGCGTTCCACGAGGAACATCATGATACACCGTTCTTCAGCACGGAGGGCGGCATTCTTGCGGACGGCATCGGCAAATTCGAGCGCAGGAGCATAGCAGGCGGCGGCGGGGAAATTGGGGGTTCCCGCCTCGAACTTCAGGGGAAGCGGGGCGTATGTGGTCTTTTCAAATGTCACCGTGCCCACCATGTCGCCGCCTCCGAAGAATGGCGGCATCTCCTCCAGCAGGGCGCGTTTGCCGTAGAGGATACCCGTGCCTGCGGGGGCATAGATCTTATGGCCGGAGAAGATATAGAAATCGCACCCGAGTTCCGCCACGTCGCAATCGGAATGAACCACACCCTGTGCTCCGTCCACCGCCACGGGAATACCCTTTGCGTGGGCCAGGGCCACCATTTCCTTAATGGGATTGACTATACCCAGCACATTGGAAACCTGCGCGACGGAAACCAGTTTCACCCTTGAGTCCAGCAGGGATTCGAACTTATCGAGGGATATTTCTCCGCTCTCCTCAATCGGAATTGCAACCAGTTCCGCACCGACCCGCTCGCAGGCAAGCTGCCAGGGAACCAGGTTGGAGTGGTGTTCCGCTTCGGAAACAAGTATCTTGTCTCCATTGCCCACGAAACGCTGTACAAAACTATGCGCCAGAAGATTAAACGATGCGGTAGCGCCGGAAGTGATTATCACGCAGCCGTCCGGCTGTGCGTTAATGAACTCTGCGACTGCGGAGCGGCCCTTCTCATAAAGGTCAGTTGCCTCCGCGCTCAGACGGTGTACCGCACGGTGTATATTTGCGTTGGACTCCCTGTAGATCCGGTCGTGCAACTCCAGCACGCCAGTGGGCTTCTGGGAGGTTGCGGCATTGTCGAAATAGACAAAACGCTTGCCGTAAACTTCCCTGCCCAAAACAGGAAACTCCTTTCTGATGTTATGTCCGTTCACATCCATATAACTTGCGAAGTTAACAATTTTTGGCTTATTTTGTAGAAACAAAAAGTATCGAAATGTACGAATATATTACCGGCAGGCTCGTGGAGTTGCTTCCCACCGAAGCGGTTGTGGAAAATGCGGGGTTCGGGTATTCCGTCCTGATTTCCCTGAGCACCTTCACGAAACTCCAGAATCAAGGCGAAGAGTTCGTGAAACTCTACCTTTACCACCATCTTCGCGAAGAGGAGGAGGCCTTTTTCGGCTTCTTCGACAGGGATGAACGCGAGCTTTTCGTCCAACTCATTTCCGTTTCCGGAATCGGCCCCAACTCGGCCAGGATGATGCTCTCCTCGATGACCGCCGACGAACTGCGCTCCGCCATCATCGCGCAGGACACGAACAAAATCAAGAGTATCAAGGGAATAGGACTCAAGACGGCACAGCGCGTGATTCTCGAGCTCAAGGACAAGGTCGGGCCCGGTGGCGGCAGCGCGGTTTCCATCCCGATTCCCGGTGCGGAACCATCTGTCAAGGAGGAGGCGCTCAGCGCACTAGTGCTTCTCGGCTTCGCAAAACCTGCGGCAGAGAAGGCTTTGAATGCCGTTTTAAAGGCAGAGCCGACCGTAAAACTGGAAGACCTTATCAAAAAAGCGCTGAAAATTTTATAACGTTCCGAAAAATTACTATATTTGCCTCGTATAAATTTTTATAAACCATACTAGATAAACTCGTATGAACGTTCCCGAAAACCTCAAATTTACTGAGGATCATGAATGGGTAAAAGTTGACGGTGACGTAGCCGTCGTAGGTATCACCGATTTCGCACAGAGCGAACTTGGAGATATCGTGTTTGTCGACATCCAGACCGCCGGAGAGACTCTCGCAAAGGGCGAAGTGTTCGGTACCATCGAGGCTGTAAAGACTGTCGCAGACGCATTTATGCCGGTTTCCGGTGAAGTCCTGGAAGTAAATGAAGCGCTTGACGGCGCTCCGGATCTGGTTAACTCCGATCCTTACGAAGCAGGATGGATGATCAAGATCAAATTTTCCGACGCTTCGGAATTTGATAGCCTTCTCACTGCTCAGCAGTACAAGGAAATAATCTGATTTATAAATCAAAATGTGGTGTGTGCATAGGGGCTAAGCGTGAGCCCCTATGCTTTTTTTATGCGCCTTCTGGCGCATAAAAAAAGCATTTATCTACTGGGGCGCTGCCCCAAACCCCGCCGTTTCGGCCTTTCTATCGCACACTCCCTCCCTGCTCGGCCTTCGCTAGCGCCTGATGGCGCTTTTACCTTTGTTGTGTTTTATCGTGAGTATTGGGGCCAAAACTACTCACCAGAGTGTTGTTGTAGTACCTCTCGTGAGCAATTGAGCCTGAATCACTCACCAGAGGGCGGTTTTAACCTTTCTGGTGAGTAATCGGCTACGAATTGCTTACTGGAAAAACTACTTCGATACAATGTAATGCTCCATAAAGCAGGGGATCTCGGCATCTTTTGATCAGCGGCCGAAATAGACGAGCAGCACGGAGATGTCGGCAGGAGAAACGCCTGGAATGCGGGAGGCCTGGGCGATGGTGCGGGGACGATAGCGGTCAAGTTTGATGCGGCACTCAATCGACAGCGCCGTAAGTTTCGAATAATCAAAGCCCTCCGGAATCTTAAGATCCTCCAGACGACGGATTTTGTCCGCCATTTTTTTCTCTCGCTCGATATAGCCGGCATATTTCACCGCGATCTCCGCCGCTTCCAGGACAGACTCGCGGATATCGTTTTCAACCTTGGCGACGTCCCTTACAACGGGCGGTTTGGCTTCGCACGGAATCCAGGGTATGGTCACTGCAGACTGCATAGTAGAAAATGCTGCTGGATCTATCTCTGACTCCTCTTTTATCTTGGATTCGAATGCAGTTTCAAATCCCTCTTTCGTTCCACGTGGAACCAAATCGACCAAGGATTTCAAAGAAATATCGGGCCTCACGAGAAGTTCGCTTATCTTCTTTGAAGCGGAGATTTCCGCCGTGCCGACCGAAGCCAGATAACCGTTGACTTCGTCCGGTTTAAGCGAGGTCCCTTCAGCAAAGGAGATGCACTTTTGGACCATCTCCCGCTTGCGGCAGACGAAATCATACCTGAAATCATCCACAAGGCCGGCTTCGCGCCCTCTTTCCGTCAACCTCAGATCAGAGTCGTCCTGACGCAGAAGGATACGGTACTCTGCGCGGGAAGTAAACATACGGTATGGCTCGTCTACTCCCTTGGTGATAAGGTCGTCAATCAAAACGCCTATATAAGACTCGTCGCGCCCGAGGATGAAGGGCTCCTTTCCGGAGCGTTTCAAATGAGCATTGATGCCTGCCACAAGTCCCTGTGCAGCAGCCTCTTCATAACCTGTTGTACCATTCACCTGACCGGCAAGATAGAGCCCCGGCACAACCCTCGACTCAAGTGTCGAAGAGAGCTGCTGGGGATCGAAGAAATCATACTCTACGGCATACGCAGGGCGGAAAACCTTCACATTTCCGAAGCCCTCCATAGCCCTCAGCGCCTCCATCTGCACACGGAAAGGCAGCGAAGAGGAGAATCCCTGAAGATAGTATTCGTTGGTATTCCATCCCTCGGGTTCTATGAATAACTGGTGAGCGTTACGGCCTGCGAAGGTGTGCAGTTTATCCTCGATCGAAGGGCAGTAGCGCGGGCCGATTCCCTTGATGCGGCCCGTGAAGAGCGGCGACTCGTCGAACCCGCTTTCCAGTATGGAATGGACCTCCTTATTGGTATGAACGATATAGCAATCCTTCTGTAAACCAGACCTTTGCACGGAAGAAAGAATGGGCAGACAGGAGAATCTGGCGGGGTTTTCATCCCCCTTCTGGACCTCGAAACGGGAGATATCCAGCGAGCGGATGTCGATTCTCGGAGGGGTTCCGGTCTTCATCCTGCCGCTGACAATTCCGCGTTCCGTGAGCTGCGCCGTCAAGCCGTATGAAGACATCTCTCCGATGCGGCCCCCGTCAATGCTCTCGCGCCCTATGAAAAGCCTTCCGTTGAGGAAAGTTCCTGCCGTAAGTATCACGGCGCGGGCCTCGAACCCGGCTCCCATCGAGACGCGCACACCTGAAACCGAATCTCCGTTGAAAAGCAATTCGGTAACGGTATCCTGCCAGATATCCAGGTTGTCGGTATTCTCGAGAACATGGCGCCAGTTCATCGAGAAGCGGGTTTTGTCGCATTGCGCGCGCGGGCTCCACATCGCAGGACCCTTCGAGCGGTTGAGCATCCTGAACTGGATGGTAGAGGCATCCGTAATCAGGCCGCTGAAGCCGCCAAGCGCATCTATCTCCCTCACTATCTGGCCTTTGGCTATACCACCCATAGCCGGATTGCACGACATCTGCGCAATCTTGCCCATATCCATGGTAACGAGCAGCACCTTGGATCCGAGGCGCGCGGCAGAAACTGCTGCTTCGCATCCTGCGTGACCGGCTCCGATTACTATTATATCGTAATTACCCTTCATTCCTCATCTGGAAGAGAATATCCAGAGCTTTATTTTCCTGGAAGGTCATCTCATTTTGCAATTCAGGCGTAACGTCATCAAAACCAATAAGATGCAGAAGTCCGTGCACTATTACGCGATGCAATTCGCGGTCGAATCCTTCGCCATATGCTTCCGCATTGTAACGAACCGTATCGATACTGATATAAATATCACCGCTTATGCGGTCTCCCTTCCCTTCGATTGCATAATCATCTGAAAAATCGAAAGTAATTATATCGGTACAGTAATCGTGGCCCAAATATTGTTTGTTGATAGTCAGCAGATAAGGGTCACTGCAAAATATATAGTTAAGTTCTCCGATTTTCTTCGAGGCGTTGCCTGCAACCCTGTTTAACCAGCGAGTAACCAGCCTCTTTCCGGTGAGACTGAATCTAATATCTTCACAATCGTACCTTATCATTGAAATAGCGTTATTGACAAGCAAAAATAAGTAAAACTCGCCAAGAGTTGAAACTTATTAACAATATACTGATTTTTAAATAGTTATGGGATCTTCACATATTTTTGCCGGCAAAATGTGTTGAAAAAGAAAAAAAATTACTATCTTTACCGATTACTAGATGTAATGTACAGAAACAAATAAAACACATCACATACTATGGAAGTTAAGAAATCACCCAAGGCAGACCTTGAAAATAAGAAACTTCTCTTTAGAGAAATAGGTCTCGTAGTAGTGCTCGGAATCGTTCTTCTCGCGTTCGAATGGTCATCGAAGGAGAAGCAGGAATTAATGGATCTTACCCAGGATGCCGTTGCAATCGAGGAGGAGATTATCCCCATCACTCAGGAGCAGCAGGAACTTCCTCCCGAGATGCCCAAGATTCCCGTCCTTTCTGATGTGATCGACATTGTGGACGACGACATCAAAGTCAACGACGACCTTCTCGTGAACCTCGAGGATAATTCGAATCTCGGTGTCGAGATTATGGACTATCACGCAGAGGTAGTAGAGGAAGTAGTTGAGGAAGAGGCAATTCCTTTCGCACTCGTCGAGGAAAAACCCAAATTCCAGGGAGGTGACGCAAACACCTTCTCGAAATGGGTCAACAGCAAACTCGTCTATCCTGAGATTGCTAAGGAGAATGGAGTCCAGGGCCGTGTAACCCTTCAGTTTACGGTCAATACCGACGGTTCGGTCAGCAACGTGACCGTCCTCCGCGGAGTAGATCCTTCTCTTGACAAAGAGGCTGTACGTATAGTCTCGAGTTCTCCCAAGTGGGAGCCTGGCCGACAGAGGGACCGTCCGGTGAAAGTTACCTATACCTTCCCCGTGATTTTCCAGCTCAGATAATTACCTGCGGCTGAAACTTAAAGAGCAACCCGAAAAGGTTGCTCTTTTTTTTATTTCTTCAGCATCTTCACCACCTGTTCCACCGGCAGCGCCTCAACCGTGATGCCGTTGCCGCTCATCGTAGTGGCGGCGAAGAGGGAATTCCAGAGCGCCTCCTCAGTAGCCTCTATAGCGGCTTCGAAGAGCGGCGACATCGAATCATTGTGAAGCAGGGTGGGAAAATAGTAGGATGTACGCGAATCTATAAGGTTGTCCTTATTGACCGAAATGGCCAGAATATAGTCTCCACTGCCGTTGGAAGCTATTGAACCGGTCTTTGCGAGCCCCATGAAGGCGCGTTTGGCAAGCCTTTCGAGGTTGCGCGAATCCAGGGGAGCGTCGGTAATTACTATAATCATGCAGGATCCGTCGGGTGAGAGTTCCTCCTCCTTTTCAACGGACTCCCTGAAGGAATATTTTCCGAGTTTACGGCCAACCTGGACGCCGTCTATTTCAAGTATTCCGCCATAATTGGTCTGCACCAGAACGCCAACAGTATATCCGCCCAGGGAATTGGGCAGCACCCTTGAAGAGGTTCCTATTCCGCCCTTGAATCCGAAGCATACCGTACCCGTACCGGCACCTACGCATCCCTCTTCCACGGGTCCAGATTTGGCATTAGCAAGTGCCTGAAGCACATGTTCTTCCGTAACTACGCGCTTACGGATGGCGTTCAATTTGCCGTCGTTGGTTTCACCCACCACGGCATTGACGGAACGCACCTTTTCATTGCCGCGCTGGTTTAACGTATATGTGACCAACCCTTTGATTCCCTCCGCCACGGAAAGAGTATTTGTAAGAACCACAGGGGTTTCGATATTTCCGAGTTCATTTATCTGAGTAGCTCCCGCAAACTTGCCGAAGCCGTTGCCGACAAAGAGTGCGGCAGGGCATTTCTGCTGGAAAATATTGCCTTCGTGGGGTATTATAGCCGTGACTCCGGTCCTGATATCGTCGCCTGAAACAAGGGTTACGTGACCCACTTTTACTCCGTTAACGTCGGTGATAGCATTATTTTCGCCCGGCTTGAATATGCCCGGACAGATGGAATAATCCCTCAGGCGGCCCCTGGAATAAACAGGAACCATACTCAGAAGAGCGAAAAGCAGAATGAAATACCTTTTCATAGCAACATCCGTTTTGATGACAAATACAAAGATAGTTTCTAATTTTGTAAAAAAATGAGGAATGGAAAATAAAGTGGAAAGAGCGGTATTCGTCGCGATAATGCTCCAGCAGCAAAAAGAGAGCCAGGTGAAGGAGTATCTGGAGGAGTTGAAGTTTCTTGCGGAGACCGACGGCATAGAGGGAAGCAGGTTTTTCACCCAGAGGCTGGATAAAGCCAATTCCAGAACTTATGTTGGCCCGGGAAAATTGCAGGAGATAAAGGAATATGTGCAGCAGAATGAGATAGAATACATCATTTTCGATGACGAACTGAGCCCCTCCCAGATGCGCAACATAGAAAAGGAGACCGGAGTCAAGGTTATTGACCGCACCGGCCTCATACTCGATATTTTTGCGCAGAGAGCCAAGACGGCGTATGCAAAAACACAGGTAGAACTAGCTCAGTATCAATATCTTCTGCCACGCCTTACAGGTATGTGGACCCACCTGGAGCGTCAGCGAGGAGGAAAGGGCGGACTTAACATGAGAGGCCCCGGAGAGAGTCAGCTGGAGACGGACCGCCGAATAGTATTGGATAAGATCAAGCGCCTCAAGCAGCAACTGTCAAAGATCGACCGCCAGATGGAGTCGCAGCGCGGCAACCGAGGATCTATGAAGAGGGTTGCCCTTGTAGGATATACCAACGTTGGCAAGAGTACCATAATGAACCTGCTCTCGAAGAGCGACGTCTTTGCCGAAAACAAACTGTTCGCCACGCTCGATACCACTGTAAGAAAGGTAGTTATAGACACCACCCCCTTCCTTCTCAGCGATACCGTAGGATTCATCAGGAAACTTCCTACCCAGCTCGTGGAATCGTTCAAGAGCACCCTCGACGAAGTCCGGGAAGCCGACATCCTGGTACACGTAGTGGATATATCTCATCCGAACTTCGAGGAACAGATAACGGTGGTGAACAAGACCCTTAACGATATAGGTGTAAAGGAGAAACCCTGCTTCATGGTCTTCAACAAGATTGACCAGTACACCTACGAGCCCTACGACGAGTTTTCATTCGACGCCAAAAGCGAAAGGAATTACACACTCGAGGAGTTCGAAAACTCCTGGATGTCGAAGGAAAACACTCCGTGCATCTTCATCTCGGCGACGGAAAAGAAAAACATCGATAAATTCAGGGACGATCTGCTGGCGATGATTACCGACAAAACCAATAATTATCAATAAAGATTTTTTTAAAAACTTCATCATATTTTATTGGTGTGTTGAAACGTTTATAAATATAAAAAACGGCCTAGAAATTACTTCAGTGCCGTTTTTTATTTATAAATAGATGTTGATAACAATGGAAGTATCATTTGATAAATCCGTTTTTATTTGAGGATTATTTTTATAGCTGGATTATTTTCCACAGTTATCAACACTCCTCAACAATCATATCAACCTATAAAATTACACATATGTTGATAAACTGCCGGCAGGACCTCTATAAATGAATTATGACCGGTATTTTCCAGTAATATGTGTTTTACTTTCGGAAAATCAGCCATCATCTTCCTTATTGCTTCAATACTCATGAACCTGTCGCTGTCGCCCTCGAACATCATTATCGGAACAGGAGGATTATCCATAACCTCTGTGGTATCTTCCCTCTGCTGCATTCCCAGAACCGACGCCACTATTCCATCGGGATTGTGCATATCGCATAATTCTATGGTTTCCAATATTTTATCATCAAAAAGACGGAGGTTTTCACTCTTGAACATCTTGGGAATACTGAGTTCAGCCAGCATTTCGAGTTTACCTGAACGGATAATTTCAATCTCCCTCCTGCGGTCTTCACTTTTGGCCGGATCATCCCTATAAGGATTAGAGTTGAATAATACAGCCTTATCAATAATATCCGGATATTTCCTGCAGAAGGCCAGAGTGGCATAACCTCCCATGGAGTGGCCTCCGAGGCATATATGCCGCGCTCCGCACTTTTCTATCAATGCTTTAACCATATCCGCACAGAACTCCATCGAATTTATTACGGTGCCGTCTTCCTTCTCCGGCGCGGAGTCTGTGAGTCCGTGACCAGGCATATCGAGCGTTATGACCCTGTAGCGCACCTTCAGGAGTTCTACGAGTTCATTCCATATATTCATGGTTTCGAGATAACCGTGCAGAAGCACTACGGTTTTCTCTTCTCCCTCATCTTTATGCGGGTTTCCGGTATCCAGCAGATGTACCGTTATTCCGGCTGCAGTGGTGAAATATTCCATCAGTTTACCTTTAACTTCCGGTAAAGATATAAATTTCCCCAGAATGTCGGAATATTTGAAAAAAATGCGGAACTTTGTAAGGATGGAAAAATTTGAGACTAATTTCAATCCGAGAGAGGAATCGGTGCTGAAAGAGAAGGACTTCGAAGGGCAGATAAGGCCGAAGGAGTTCTCCGAATTTTCTGGCCAGGACAAGATTCTTGAAAACCTTAAGATATTCGTCAAGGCGGCGCTGCTTCGCGGCGAAGCTCTCGACCACGTTCTCTTTCACGGCCCTCCAGGTCTTGGAAAGACCACGCTCGCAAATATAGTTGCTAACGAACTCGGTGTAAATCTGAAAGTTACATCCGGTCCTGTGCTTGACAAGCCGGGTGATCTGGCAGGTCTTTTGACCTCCCTTGAACCGGGCGACGTCCTCTTTATAGATGAGATCCATCGCCTTTCGCCGATTGTGGAAGAGTATCTCTACTCCGCGATGGAGGATTACACCATAGATATAATGATAGACAAAGGGCCCGGAGCGCGCAGCGTACAGATAACCCTGAATCCATTCACCCTTATCGGCGCCACTACCCGCAGTGGTCTGCTTACCTCTCCTCTGAGGGCACGATTCGGCATCCAGTGCCATCTGGAATATTATGATGCCGATGTCCTTTTTAAGATTATCAAGAGAACAGCCTCCATCCTCGATATAGAGATAGAAGACGAAGCTGCGAAGGAGATAGCCCTGCGCAGCCGTGGTACGCCTCGAATCGCCAACCGTCTCATACGCCGCGTCAGGGACTTCGCACAGGTTAAAGGCGAAGGAATTATCGACCTGAATATCACCAAGATAGCTTTAAACGCCCTGAATATCGATGCCCGCGGTTTGGATAATATAGACAATAAGATCCTTACAACCATAATAGAAAAATTCTCCGGCGGTCCGGTCGGTGTAAGCACCATCGCAACTGCAATCAGCGAGGATCCGGGCACCCTGGAAGAGGTTTACGAGCCCTTCCTTATAAAGGAGGGTTTCATTTCCCGCACCCCGCGCGGCCGGGTGGCCACCGAACTGGCATACAAACATCTTGGAATAAAACAATACAAATCCGATAACTCATTATTCTGACATTATGAAAAAGGCACTGTTTTTCCTTTCACTGGCGTTTTTTGTCTTGGTTTCCGTTACCGACACACACGCCTGCACCTCTGCCATAATATCCGGTAAACTCACCCCCGACGGACGTCCGCTGCTCTGGAAGCACCGCGATACCGGCGAACTCAACAACCGGGTCGATTATATTGCAAAGTCAAAGGATGTGAAATATGCTTTCATAGCCGTGGTCAACAGTCCCCGGGAAGACGAAGGGGAATCATGGATGGGAGTCAACGAAGCTGGTTTTGCCTTGATTAATACTGCCTCCAGCAATATGCACAAGTATGACGAGGACGGCAACGATCAGGAGGGAAAGTTTATGTACAAGGCGCTTGCAACCTGTAAGACTGTGGCCGAATTCGAAGCCATGCTCAAGAGCAAGAAACATCAGCCCAGGGGTGTGGAGACCAACTTCGGCGCCATAGATGCTCAGGGTGGAGCGGCATATTTCGAGACCAACAGCTACGACTATACCAAATACGATGTCAACGATCCTACGGTGGCTCCCCACGGCTTCCTGGTTTATACCAATTTCTCCTTTACCGGCAAGCCGGACGGAGGCGGCGGATACATCCGCTATGCCAATGCCCAGGAGAAGATTTTCGGCAGGTACCTGCGCAAGGAAGGTATCACTCCGCAGTGGATATTCAACAATCTTTCAAGGAGTTATTACAACCCGCTGCTGAATGTCGACCTGACGAAGGATTATAGCTTAACCCCTGCAGGATGGTTCCCTGATTCTGACTTCATCCCCCGCAAGAGCACGGCATCCGCGGCAGTTATCAAGGGAGTCAAGAAGGGTGAAAATCCCCTCCTGAGCGTTATGTGGACTATACTTGGCTATCCTCCGACCGCGGTTGCGGTACCTCTCTTCATCGCTGCGGGAGCCGACCAGCCCGACTTTGTCAGGCCCAACAGCGAGACCGATCTCAACTGCGCCCTTTGCGATGCCGCCCTTGCCCGCCGGGCAAAGGTATTCCCCCTCCAGAGAGGAAGCGGAAAAAACTACTTCTATTTCAAGGCTGTATGCAATGAGGAGGGAACCGGATATATGCAACGGCTTTCTCCGGTGGATGCCAATATCTTCGAGACTTTCAACAGCTTCATTGAGAGGTGGTACTCCGAAGGGGCGGTGGATCTCTTCGAACTCAAGAATCTCTATAAGACAGTAGATTTCGGACAGGATATAAGGTAGTGGAACTGCCGGAAAAAATCACACAGGCCCCTCGCATAGACTGCTTTACCACATCGGCAAAAGCGGTCTATGCCGCTTCTGTGCTGAGCGGTACGAAGCAGCCCGTATGCTCTGTAATCCTGGCTGAAAACAAGAAGAGCGCCTATTTCGTAACCAGCGACCTCTACAATTTCTTTCCCGGCGAAAGCGTCTTTTTCTTCCCCGAAACCACCGACCGCAACGAACTCAAGACAGCATCCTCGAAGGTACAGAGGACGGCGGCCATTTCGGCCCTCAACGACTTCTCCTCCAGACAGTATCCGGCAAAAATCGAGGAGTTGCTCCAGGGTGGCCACTTCGACCTGGGCAGGATAAAGAAGGACAACACCTTTCCGGTAATAATAGTGACCTATCCAGAGGCTCTGGAAGAGAAGGTCCTGAAGCAGCGAAAAACACGCGAAAGCATACTCAGGATTTCGAAAGGAGACCGCCTCTCGCACGAGTTCGTATCGGAAATACTTTTCAATCAGGGGTTTGTAAAAGCGGATTTTGTCTCCGAACCGGGCGAGTTCGCTCTCCGCGGAAGCCTGATAGACATCTTCTCCTTCTCCGACAACTACCCTTACCGAATAGACTTCTTCGGCGATGAGGTGGATTCCATAAGGCGCTTCGACGCCAATACGCAGCTTTCGGTCGCAAACCTGGATAGTGTCGAGATTTATCCTGACCTTACGGAGAACTTCTCTGAGTCCGACTATGTCTCTTTCTGGGAGATTGTTCCCCGTGGAACATTGTTCTGGGATTTCCGTGAAACAGGCGAACACAACAGCTCCAATGTCGTTCCACAGCCAACCTTCAACAAGAATTTCGAGATTCTGGCCAAGGATATCGAATCGAGGATAAACCAGGGATACGAAGTAACAATCCTGAGTCCGAATGACGCGCAGACAAGGCGCCTGGAGCAGATTCTGAGGGATATAGGATCCGGCGTCAGGCCGGCCTTCCTGCCGGTTTCTCTCCACGAAGGATATGTGGACAAGGAGTCGAAAAAGTGTTTCTATACAGACCACCAGATTTTCGAGCGATATCATAAGATCCGCATCCGCCGGCAGGTTGAAAGGAGTGAAAGGCTTACCATCAACGAACTCAGCTCCTTCCATACAGGTGATTACGTGGTCCATATCGACCATGGCGTGGGCCGTTTCGGAGGCCTTGTCAAGACAAAGGCAGGCGACAAGGTCCAGGAGGCGATAAAGCTCGAATACCGCGACGGAGACGTCATTTTCGTGCCGGTTTCCGGAATCCACAGGATTTCCAAATACAAGTCGCGCGACGGAGAGCCTCCGCGCATCTATAAACTGGGCTCGAAGGCGTGGGAGAACCTCAAGAACACCACCAAGGCCAAGGTCAAGGATATAGCGCAGGACCTCATAAAACTCTATTCCGAGCGGCAGCAGTCGAGGGGTTTCGCCTTTTCGGGCGACACCTATCTGCAGCAGGAGCTGGAATCTTCGTTCCTCTATGAGGATACCCCCGACCAGCAGAAGGCTACCGCTGCAATCAAGGAGGATATGGAGAGTATCCATCCGATGGACCGCCTGATATGCGGAGACGTGGGCTTCGGAAAGACGGAACTGGCCATCAGGGCCGCATTCAAAGCCGCCTGCGACGGTAAGCAGGTGGCGGTTCTGGTGCCCACCACGATCCTTGCCCTGCAGCACTACAGGACCTTCTCCGAGCGCCTGAAGGATTTCCCCTGCACGGTGGACTATCTCAGCCGGCTGCGCAGCGCCTCCGACATCAAATCCATCCAGCAGCGCCTCAAGGAGGGAAAGATAGATATCATCATCGGCACCCACCGCCTGATAAACAAAAAGATAGAATTCAAGGACCTGGGCCTGCTCATCATCGATGAGGAGCAGAAGTTCGGTGTCACGGCAAAGGAGAGACTGCGCCAGCTGAAAGCCACTGTCGACACCCTCACCCTTACCGCCACCCCGATTCCGAGGACGCTCCAGTTCTCCCTGCTCGGGGCCCGCGACCTCTCGATAATCAATACCCCTCCGCCGAACCGCCTGCCGGTCTATACCGAAGTGATCCCTTTCGAGGACGACGCCATCTCCGAAATCATCACCCGCGAGATGGAGCGCGGAGGGCAGATATTCTTCGTGCACAATAAGATTGAGGATATCAATTCGGTCTATGACATCCTCCACAGGATAGTCCCGGAGGCGGAAATCTGCATAGCCCATGGCAGGATGGAGCCAGAGGTCCTGGAGAAAAAGATAATAGATTTCATCGACGGGGAGTACGACATACTGCTCTCCACCTCCATAATGGAGAACGGCATAGATATCCCCAATGCCAATACCATTATAATAAACCAGGCGCAGAAGTTCGGCCTCTCCGACCTGCACCAGCTCCGCGGCCGTGTCGGACGCAGCAACGTCAAGGCCTACTGCTACCTCATAGTGCCGCCCATAGCCAGCCTCACCGATGACGCCCGCCGGAGGATCAGGGCTATCGAGGCCTTCTCCGACCTGGGCAGCGGCTTCAATATCGCGATGCAGGACCTCGACATCCGCGGCGCAGGAAACCTTCTAGGGGCGGAACAGAGCGGCTTCATAGCCGAGATGGGCTTCGAGACCTATATGCGCATACTCAACGAGGCGATGGCCGAACTTCCTCTCCAAATCCGCGAGGAGGAGGCCTCCAACCGCGACCACCAGATGAAGCAGGCACAGATTCCCGTTCTGCCCGGCGGCTATGCCGGCACGGTCGATACCTCGGTGGATACCGACCTTGAGCTGCTGATTCCCGATACTTACGTGAACGTACAGACGGAAAAGATCAGGCTCTACAAGGAACTCGATACCATGACGCAGGAGTCGGAACTCGAGCGTTTCCGCCGCGAAGCGGAAGACCGTTTCGGCCCAGTTCCTCCTGAACTCGAGGGACTTATGGATGTGGTGAGACTGCGGCGCGAAGCACAGCGAGCGGGCATCGAGAAAGTGGTGCTGAAGCAGAACATAATGCTGCTCTATTTCGTCTCCAACCGGATGTCGCCCTTCTACAAGAGCCGCGAATTCGGGAAGGTTCTCGAGAATATCCAGAAGTACGGCAGCCGCTTCTCGGTCAAACCGTCACCCGACAAACTTTATGTCAAGAGCGAAAACGTAACCACAGTCCGCCGCGCGGTGGAACTTATGAAACTCCTTACGGAGGGATTGAACGGCACAAAGTTTGAATAAATTTGTAAACAACCGCTAAAAATCACATATTTGCACTCCTAAAAAGAGAGATATGAAACATCTGGGACCTATAGCAGCCGCAATCATTCTGTTGTTCCTCCCCCTTGCGAGGGCGGAGGCTCAGAGCACAGGGGCTGACTCGGGATTCAGCCCTTATTCCATATTCGGCCTGGGAGACCTTTCCAAAAGCGGTTCGGCCTATAACGCTTCGATGGGCGGCATAGGTATCGGCGACAGGAATGTCAGATACATAAACTATCTCAATCCGGCGGCAGTCACGGCCCGCGAGATGAAGTCCTTCATGATGGATTTCGGCGTAAGGCAGGACAATGTCTATTATGCCGCACGTCCCGCTGGAAGCGACAACACCCTCCACTCGGTGAACAATATCTTCAATATGGACCACATCGTCCTTTCGTTCCCTATGTGGAAGAGTTCCGCCTTCAAATTCGGAATAACCCCCTACAGCAATACCGGATACCGCTTCAAGTCGAACGAGACAAGGGACGAATTACTCGCCGAGATGGGAGACATCGAGTATTACCAGCTCGGGCAGGGCGGCGTCTCGAAAGCCTTCGTCGGAGCGGGAGTCACCCTCTTCAAGAGGCTGAGCCTCGGAGTCGACGGCGAATACCTCTTCGGCAACATAACCCGCTATACGGCCGCCTCCTTCAACACCTCCTCGGCGTACAGGTCGATCAATTCCGGCTGGAACTACTCCCTGCACGGGCTCGGTGCCAAATTCGGAATGCAGTACGAGCAGCCTATCGGCAAGGTAGTCGCAACGGCAGGAGCCACCTACAGCCTTGGATGCAAGGTGAACGGCGAAGTCAACCGCTTCGCTTACGGCACCCTCGCCTCCACCGACACCATCGTAAACAAGACCACCCCGATCGACGGCTATGTGATTCCCGCCGAGATCGGAGCCGGCTTCACCCTCAGGGCAAAGGACGAATCCTGGCTCTTCGGCTTCGACTACACCGACCAGGACTGGAGTAAGGGCGTCATCGACGAAGCTCCCGGCACGGGTTTCACCGCCTCAAGGATGCAGGCCTTCCGCGGCGGTTTCGAGTTCACCCCCAACCGGTACGACATGCGCTACTGGTACAAGCACATCACCTACCGCGCCGGGGCATATCACGAAAAATCATACTATATGTTCAACGGCAGCAAGGTTGCCGCCACGGGTGTGACCTTCGGAATATCCTTCCCCGTATTCCGGTATTTCAATTCGGTCAACCTCGGCATAGATATCGGCCAGAGAGGCTCCCTGCCCAACAATCCGGTTCGCGAACGCTACTTCAAGTTCAATGTTTCGTTCGCGCTCCACGATATCTGGTTCCTGAAGCCGATGTACGAATAGAAAAATTATAGTTAACTTTGGACGAAAAATTTAAGGAGATAAAAAGATGAAAAAAGCAGCAGTTATCCTTTTGGCGTTCATTCTCGCGGTCCCGGCTTTCGCACAGGGCAAGTTCGGTGCCGACAGCGCGGAGTGCATCAAGTACCTCTCGTACTATTCCGAGTACATGAAGCAGAACAACATCCAGGAAGCCACCCCGTTCTGGAGGCAGGCAATACAGCTTTGCCCTCCTACGGCCAACCAGAACCTGCTTATCAACGGAACCAAGATCCTTCGCAACGAGATCAACCAGAACCGCAGGGATCCCGCCCGCTACAAGGAGCTTGTGGATTCGCTGCTGATGCTGCACGACGTGCGTGCAGAGTACTACCCCAAGTACTACAACTCGACCCTCAACAACAAGGCGATCGATGTCATCAACTTCTGCAAGTTCGACAAGAAGGGAAGCTATGAGAAGCTTACCGCCATCGTAAACGATATCAAGGAGTCCTGCTCCCCCGTGGTCTATGTCAACTATCTGCAGATAGCGTCCGACCTCTACAAAGAGGGCACTATCGGCCCTGACGAGGTGATGAACGCCTATACAAACATCGCAGATTACATGGATGCCAACAACAATCCGGACATAGCTTCCGCACGTGCCAGCGTCGAGCAGATTCTCATCGACAGCGGAGTCGCATCCTGCGAAAACCTCATCGAACTCTATACTCCGAGGTATGAGGCCAACCCCACCGACAAGGCCCTTCTCTCCGGAATGGTGAAGATGCTCGCCAAGTCGGAGTGCATGGACGCAGACCTCTTCCTGAAGGCAGTCGAATCCCTCAACGCCGTAGATCCCAGCAAGGAATCCGCATACTACCTCTACAAGCTCTACTCTGCAAAGGATATGAACAACGAGGCTGCCGACGCCCTTTCGAAGGCTATCGGAATGATCGACACCAGCGATCCCGCCAACAACAAGGTCCTCGGCGACTACACCCTCGAGCTCGCTACCTTCTACTTCAAGAAGTGCGGCAAGAACGCGGCGGCTGTCAACGTGGCCAAGACCATCCCCGAGATCAACCCTTCCCTCACCGGAAAGGCATACCTCCTTATCGGAACCATCTGGGGATCGCAGAAGTGCTACGGCAACGAGGTCGAGTCCCGCGCACCGTTCTGGGTGGCAGTTGATTACATGATCAAGGCTAAGAATGCCGATCCTTCCCTCGCATCCGAGGCGGACGGCCTTGCAGCGCAGTACCGCAGGTACTTCCCCCAGCAGGCGGAGGCATTCATGTATGACGTAACGGACGGCTCCTCCTACCGCGTCAACTGCGGCGGCCTTTCCGAGCTTACCACCGTACGCACCAACAAGTAGAAGTGTCGGCAGACAAACTACATATATTCAGCATTATAGCCGCCGTCAGCGCGGCTATAATGCTATTATCCTCCTGCAAGGAGGAGGTCGCGGACGACACCCTCGATACCAGCGTGATTCCCATCCAGGTTGTCCGCGACATGGCATTCGTCCAATCCGACAAGGGGTTCATCCAGATGAGGATGACGGCGCCGAAGATGGAGCATTTCCAATATGCGAAGGAGCAGGAGGAGGTCTCGTACGACCTCTATTCGGAGGGCTTCCACGTGGATCTCTACACCCCCGACGGAGCGCTTGAGACCGAGGTCAATTCCAAACAGGCAAAACACGAGACCACGTCGGGCAAAGAGTCCTGGAGCGCCTTCGGCGACGTGGTGATAATCAATCACATAAAACAGGAATACGTGGAGTCCGACACCATCTACTGGGACCGGGCCCACCAGAAAATCCACACCGACTGCTACGTAAAGATAACCTCTCCCCAGGGAGTGATGCAGGGCTACGGGATGGAGTCAGACGAAAGGGCGAGCCACGCGGTGATTCTGAAACCCTTCGACTCATACTCCGTGATGCAGGATTCGACCCACAGAATCGAGATAATAGATTCGTTGAATTTTGTCGGTCCACCCGTGCAACGTTTTGCCCAGAAATAGCATCTACTTATAGATTTTTGATTACTTTTGCAGTTCGAAAAAATCACTAAAAACTAAACTATATGGCGGTATTAGAGAAAATCCGTGTAAAATTCGGGGTTTTGATTACAATCCTCGTCGCTCTCGCATTGTTGTCCTTCATACTTGATCCATCCACGCTGAGGAACTTCATGCAGATGGCTTCCCGTGACAACAAGGTCGGCGAGATGGACGGCAAATCAGTCACATATAAAGAGTTTTACGAAAAATACGACCGTTTCAGCAAGCTTGCCGAGATGACCGGCCAGAAGGTGAACGACGAAGAGGCCCAGAAGGGTCTCCGCGACGCTGCATGGCAGGAGATTTTCGATGACAACGTATTCCTTCCCAGGGCTGCGAAGGCAGGTCTGGCGGTCTCCAACGCAGAGATGTACGACCTCACCCAGGGTTCTTCAATCTCTCCCGTCCTCTCCCAGCAGGGAATGTTCGCTGACGGCAACGGTAATTTCAACCGCGCCGCCCTCGCCCAGTTCGTCCAGTCGATCGACGCGGACGAGACCGGCAACACCGGCGCATATTGGGATTTCCTGGAGTCCCAGGTCTATAAATCCCAGGTTTACAGCAAGTATCTCTCCCTCCTCGAGGCATCGTCTCTCCAGACAAACGCCGAGAAAGAGCTCACAATGAAAGAGAACAACCTCACCGCAGACGTCGATTTCGTGATGCTGCCCGTCGGCTTCGAGCAGGATACCACCATCTCCGTCTCAAGGGAGGAAATCAAGGCCTATTTCAACGCGCGCAAGGGCCTGATGACCCAGCCCGCGAACCGCGACATCCGCTATGTGATGCTCGAGGTCGAGCCTTCACAGGAGGATATCGACGAGACCAGGGCAAAGTTTGAGGAGCTTCTCGAAGAGTTCCGCACAGCGGAGAATCTCAAGAACTTCGTGGCCCTCAATTCCGACACCAAGCTCGACACCTATTATTATAAAGAGTCGCAGCTCAACAACAATCCCGAGTTCAAGGCAATCTTCAACTCCAGCACCGAGACCAGCGCGACCCACGAGGAGGAGAACTCCTTCCAGGCCGCTCGCGTACTCGACCGTCGCCAGATGGCCGACTCCGCACACGTCTATTATGCGATGTTCCCTCTCGACAGGGAGACTTCGGCCGACTCCCTGGTCAACGTTCTCCGCCGCGGAGGCCTCACCAAGGAGATGACGGAACTCGGCTGGCTCACCCAGGAGGCGGCCGCAGCCAGCGGACTCGGCGATTTCGTTCCCGTGCTCTATTCGGCCGACAAGGCCGTCAAGGTCAAGATGACCTCGGCACAGGCATGGTTCGTCCTGTATGCTACCGAGCGCACCCGTCCTTCGACCAAGGTCCAGTTCGCTACCCTGGTCAAGAACGTGCTTCCTTCCGAGAACACCTACCGCGACTACTTGATGCGCGCAACCGAGATCTCCGACAAGACCGGAGGTGATGCCCGCAAGTTCGCTGACGTGGCTGCTGAGGAAAAACTTACCGTCGTTCCCGTCACCCACCTTACCGAGGAGACCCGCAGGGTCGGTGCATGCGAGAACGCACGCGAACTTATCCGCTGGGTTTTCGACAAGAAGACCAGGCGCGGAAGCGTCTCCGATGTCATCATCGTTGACAATAAGTACTATTTCGTTGCGGCAGTGGACCGTATCCGCAAGGAGGGCAAGATGGACATCCGCGACATCGCCCAGGATATCCGCGGCATTCTCTCGTCCGAGAAGAAGCTCGAGATGATGAAGGCTGACGCCGCTGCCAAAATCCAGGGATGCACTACCCTCGAAGAGGTTGCCGAGGCTCTCGGAACTACGGTAAGCCACAACGACGGAGTCTCTTTCGGTTCACAGTTCCAGCAGCTCGATCCCAAGTTTGTGGGAGCAATCGCTTCCGCCGAGGAGGGCAATATCTGCGGACCGGTAGCCGGAGATGTCGGAGTATATGTGTTTATGGTAACCA
The DNA here is from genome assembly GCA_017616655.1 of Bacteroidales bacterium. GTDB lineage: Bacteria > Bacteroidota > Bacteroidia > Bacteroidales > UBA932 > Cacconaster. Next base: position 57,825 of record JAFZXU010000061.1, on the reverse strand, counting down.
AGAGGGATGAAGGTTCCTTCTTCACCGAGGCGGATGCCGCGTCGGCGGCAGCCCAGAAGGGTGTTTACTCTTCTAACGTGCTGCAGTCCGCGCTCATCGACGCAGCCGATGTGAAGGACTATAGAGCTAGATTTTTTTAACAAGTTATCAACAATTTTTTAAAAAATATAGACCCAAAATTTTGACGGAACAGAAAAAATCCCTATATTTGGCGCTAGGTTTAGAGTGCACCCAAGCGTGTTTTTCGGAAGAAAATGCGCTTCTGTGTGCGTTTAACATGGATATTTAATTTTTAATGTTTAACCAAAATACAAAACACTTAACAATTTTTTTATGAAAAAGATTATTTATTCACTGGTGATGCTGGTTGCTGTCGGCAGCCTCTTCACTTCTTGTATTGACAACGAGGAGCCCGCCGGTGTCAAGGAACTCAGGCACGCTAAGGCTGAGTATATCCTCGCACTGAAGGACCTTGCAAAGGCTAATGAGGCAGTTGCTGCCGCAGAGGCTGACTGGAAGAAGGCCCAGGCAGAGGTTGAGAGGGCTAACGCAGCCTATATCAGCGCTCAGATTCAGCTCACCGAGGCTGAAGCAGCAGGCAAGGCTCTCGAAAACGAGGCCCTGAGGCTCAAGAATGAGGCTGACAGCCTCAAGGCAGCTCTCGAGCGCGCACTTGCAGAAGGCAAGAACGCAGAAGAAATCAAGAAACTTCAGCTCGATAACCAGAAACTGGCTTCCGAGGTAGAAGCTGAGATTGCTAAGAACAACGCAAAGATCGCTGCAATCCAGGAAATGCGCGAAATTCAGTCCGTCAAGGCACAGCAGGCTCTTGCAATCGCAAACGCAGACCTTCAGAACACCCTCGACAGCATCGCAGCTTACGCAATGCTTCTCTCCGAGGATGAGGGTACCGTCGTAATCATCGCTACCAACGTCTATCTGGCAGCACTCGACGCTTACAACACAGCTCTCGCTGACTACACCGAGCAGGTTGCCCAGACCTACATCGACACCTACGATGCAGAGCACCTCAGCAAGGACTACCTCTACAACGAACTCGAAGAGGCTAAGGCTGACCTCGAGAAGGCCAAGGCAGCTAAGGAGAAGTATCTCGCAGTTGACGGAAAGGCAGAGACCTGGAAAGCAGAGATCGAAGATCTCGAGGAGCAGGTCCTGAACCTCGAAAAGGCTAAGACCGACGTCGCTGCAGAGCAGGCATACGCAGAGGCAAGGTATCGCATGTGCTTCGAGGCATTCCGCGAGAAGGTTCAGGAAATCACCAAGGAGATCGTCGAGAAATACATGGACGTTACCGTCGAACTCGAGGCAGAGGTTGAACTCCCTAACCACAACTTCTTCATCCTCGACCAGTTCGCTGACTACATCACTCCGTTCACCGCAGCAGGTATCCTCGACTTCGAGTATGATCCTGAGACCAACAAGCTCTATCTGACCGTTGACGCAGACTACGAGGACGTAGAGGGTGTCATCTACAGCGAGATCGAGCCCGTCGGCCTTAAGGAAATCATCGAAACCTTCCGTCGTGAGAAGGTCATCGTTGACAACGAAGGCATGGCAAAGGCTCTTGCAGACGCACAGCAGGCTAAGAAGGACGCTGATTCCATCTACTTCGCACACAAGGCTATCCTTGAGGCAGGTCTCGCAGCTTACGTTGCAGACGAAACCGCAGCTCTCAAGACCGCCGAGGACGAGTACGACGCAGCAGCAGCAGCTTACACTAAGGCCCTTGCCGATTCCGCTACTGCTCAGGGTAACGCAAAGACCCAGTATAAGAAGGATACCGCTCAGGCAGGTAAGGATTACAGGGCAGCTATCAAGGCAGCTGACGACGCTTACACCGCAGCCGTAGCAGCAGCTAAGGCAAAGGAGAAGGCAGACAGCACCGCTATCGCAGATGCAGCAGCAGCTTTCGCTTATGACATCAACTACTTCTTCGGCACCATCGGTGGCGGCGACATGGATACCGCAAAGGTCTTCGCAGCTATCAAGGAATATGCTACCTTCATCTCCCAGTACAACACTCCTCAGGATACCGTATTCTACTACAACGGTCTCGATGCTGACAACAACCCCATCGTAGGTGAGAAGGCTATTCAGGATCTCACTCTTGACGATTTGACCGCTACCGGTCTCCTCGGCAAGTACGCATACTGCGACAACTTCGGTAAGACCGGCACCGTCGGTGTTCCCGTAGATCAGATTTTCGCTCACGTGGTCCGCATCCTTGTCTATGACAACAGCTTCAACAACAAGACCGACGTCACCCCGACTAACCTGAAGGTTTACAAGGATGGTTCGCTCGTTCTCCTGACCGATCTTGCAGCAGCAGAGACCGATCCTTCGAACCCTGATTACACCGCAGCAGTCGCAGAAGCAGCAGCAGTAAGGGATCAGGCTAAGGCAGACGCCCTTACCGCTTACAACGACGCAATGACCGCAGCTCAGAACGCTTACGACGCAGTTCTCGCATCTGAGCATGATAAGGTCGAGGCAGCTCTTGCAGCCAAGGAGGCTAAGAACACCGCCCTCGCAGCAGCTCAGGCAGCCCTGAAGGATGCAAAGGATGAGTTCTACGCAATCTATGACAGCTTCTGGGGCTACACCGCAGGCACCCACACCGTAGCTAGCTACGATGCAGGCACCGCATTCGCAGATCCCGCCGACTCCCTTACCGTCGTCTACACCGAGAAGACCTTCGTTGATCCCGACAACATCGTTAGGGTCAACATCTTCACCGAGACCCTGATGGCCAACAATGAAGAGCTCGCTATCGTTCTCTACAACCTCGATCGTGAAGGTTCCGCGTACACGATGACCGACTTCTTCAATAATCCTGATCTCTCTTATATCTTCCACAACGACGAGTACAATGAGTTCTTCGATCGTTTCCTCACAGGCGCATGGCTTGAATTCCTCTCCCAGTACGAGACCAACCTCGCTACCCTCGACGCTCTCGAGGCTGCAGTGAACGAACTCGAGCAGGCTTACCTCGCTAAGAAGGCAGAGATCGAGGCAACCATGGCAGCTGCTTTGGCAGACATGGCTGAGCTCACCGGCCTTACCGTAGAGGAGATCGAGGAAGACCCGACCGTCGCTATGGAGATGATCTTCGCTGCATACAACGTCGGTACTCCCGGCTACATGTTCGATGACTTCATCGATGACTTCGTAGATCCCGTGAACGGTACCTATGTTTACAACAACATCACCAGCAGGGCCAACATCTGGGGCGAGCCTTATCCCGTAGCAGGCAAGATCCTCGACGTGATGAAGGAGTGCATGAACGAAGAGACCTTCGGCGACTTCGCTACCAAGTATGCATTCTGGCAGAAGGCTGAGCGCGACATCCAGGGCGAGATCAACGACCTCAACACCCTGATCGGCAAACTCGACAGGATCTACAGCGCGGCTCTCAAGCTCGAGGCTCCCGAAGAGACTGCAACTGTTGCAGCAGCTAACTACAAGGAGCTCTATGACGGTCTCGTTGAGTATCTCGACGATGAGATCGAAGACCTCGAGTGGGAGATCTACGAACTCCAGAAGCTCGTCGACACCATGGAGGCAGGCGCAGACTACATCTCTGTTGCTAAAGAACTCGCTGAGCAGAAGCTCCAGCTCGCAAAGGACAAGCTTGATGTTGCCAAGACCAACCTCGACGCAGCTAAGGCTACCTACGACGAAGTTATTGCAAAGTACCTTACGAAATAATTGTTAATAGGGGTAATTAATCTAAGACAACTACAAAATGTTGAAAAGATTAAGCATATTACTAATAACTATCCTGATGGTTGTGCCCGCAGTGGCACAACCTAAGGAGAGTTGCGAGTGTATGTATGCTCCCAAGAAGGGTCAGTTCCAGGTGAACCTCAGCATGGGCCAGGGTCAGTTCTTCAACGACTTCAACGGTCTGTACTATCTTCTCCCCAACGCTGACGGCACCTCCCTCGGTCTGGGATTCCTTCCCGCCAACTACAAGGAGCTTGCCGGCCTCGGAAACAACTACATTTCCGCCGACCTTTCGACTTATGCCATCAATATCGGCTCCTTGAATCTGAACGATTTGACCAACATTGCAGGCGTTCAGGCGAAGTACTTCCTGACGAATCACATCGACATCAACCTCTCCGCCGCTTACAATGTAAATCTTCAGCCTCACAAGGACTATATCGAGGGCGAATATCTCGGTCTGGGCGACCTTAGGGAAATGCTCAACGGATATGATCCCACCGATGTTGCCAATATTGTAGGAATGGGAGACACATACGCATCCAAGGCCATCCTCGGTGCAGTGACCCACAGTCTCTTCACCCAGCTCGGAGCAGACTACTATTTCGACGTGAAGAACCCTCGCGTTCATCCGTACCTCGGTCTGTTCGGACAGTTCAAGATGGCAAGGGTGCAGGCCTACTATCCTTATACGGGACAGACTACCGTATACGATGTTACGGACGACGAGAACCCTCTCCTCAACGAAGAGTCACTCGTATACCGTCCTAACAACCGTGCCGGTCAGCTTCTCGGATTCGGTGGCGGCCTCCTGGCAGGTGTAGAGTACTCGATATCCGAGGGTCTTATCCTCGGCATTGAGGTTGCTCCCGTAGCTTATCAGTACACTCTGATGCATCTCATGGCTCAGGGTCAGGATGACTACTATGCAAGCAACCACAATATCCGTGCTTTCACCTTCCCGCAGCTCAAATTCGGTATAAGGTTCTAAACGCGAAAGCGAGCGATAATCAGAAGGGCAGTCGAAAGATTGCCCTTCTTTTTTTATTTGGAGAGGGCTTCTGCCGGAGGAAGGGACGCCGCTCTTATCGCCGGGGCGAGCCCTGAAGCAATTCCCAGCGCCAGGGCGGCGGCAATGGCTGCAGCGGCTGTAGCTGCCGAAACGGAAAGCTCGACTACAGAAGAGGGAACCAGTTTGCAGATAAGCATCACCAGAAGTATTCCGGAGAAGGCTCCGGCGGCGGAAAGAAGCGATGCTTCTGCCAGATACTGCGTCAGAATGGCCCTCCGTGCCGCTCCCAGCGCCTTCTGGAGCCCTATTTCACGGGTTCTTTCGGCAACGCCTACAAACATTATGTTGGCGATTCCGAAACCTCCGATCAGTAGCGAAAAGAGGCCTATGATCCACCCTACATAGCCTATTGTGGAGAAGAGTGAGCCGACTTCCGAGGCGATGAACGACATACTGTTTATGGCAAAGCCGTCATCTCCGCCCGGGAGAGTCCTGTGGAATCCCCTGAGCAGCCTTGAGAGTTCTTCTTTAAGGGCCGATTCAGAGACCCCTGGGGAAGGGAATGCGGTTATGGTCCTCTTTCCGGGAGTCAGATTTTGGGCATTGACAGCCCACATAAATGGCACCAAAACCGCATTGTCGATATCCCCGACCAACCCGACGGCGTTGACGCCACCTGCCTTCAGTGTGCCTATAACCGGGATTCTGACCCCGCCGACCTCTATGTAGCCCTTGTCCCGCCCGAGGTCGACTGAGGCTCCGGCTATCGCCACCGCCGCACCTCCGCTCAGTTCCCGCCTCGAAAACCCCCTTCCCGAAGCCAGCTGGTTGGGCACGACGCTCCGCCACCCTTCCGTCACGGCGATAACCTTTCCATCGTTATAACAGGCCGAGAAGGTCATCTCCCCGGCAAGGGAGGCCCTCTCCCGCAGGAAAAGGAACTCCCTGTATGAGGGTTCCTGCCGCTCCAGATACTTCCACCACCGGAAGGTGCCGCTCTCGTCCAGATCGGGCTCCAGGGGCACCTTTTCTATGAAAACGGCTTCCGCTCCGAATGCCTCCATCCCTTCGCGGAGGCTCCGGTGGAGCGATTCGAACAGCGTCATCGACGCCACTATGCAGAATATCCCGACGCTGACTCCTGCCAGCGACAAAACGGCCCTGAAGCGCTCACGGCCCAGGTTCCGCGCCGCCATCGCGACGCTTTCCAATCCCTTCATAATCCTTCCCTTCTACAGTCCTGCCTTTTTCTTGAGTTCCCTGATAAGATCGAATGCGTCCAGCGGCGACATCCTGTTGATGTCCGCATTCCTGAGTTGGTTCCTGATATCGAGCAGCAGCGGGTCGTCGAGCTGGTACAACGACAGCTGCACCGGCTGCTGCCTCTTTGCGGGCGCCTCTCCGCCCTGTGCCGAATCCCTGGCCGATTCCAGTTCGCGCAGCTTCCTTTCCGCCCCCACGATGACGTTGGAGGGCATTCCTGCCAGCCTTGCGACGTGGATTCCGAAGCTGTGCGCCACTCCTCCCTTACAGAGTTTGCGCAGGAAGATGACCTTTCCGTCCACCTCTTTGACGGAGATATGGTAATTGCGTACCCGCTTGCAGAGCTCCTCGAGCTCGTTAAGCTCGTGATAGTGGGTGGCGAAAAGGGTTTTTGGGTGCGGTTCGTTCTCCGAAGCCTTCGCGTGGGTGCCGTGCAGATACTCCACCAGCGACCAGGCAATCGACATTCCGTCGAAGGTCGAGGTGCCGCGTCCGATCTCGTCGAGCAGCACCAGCGAACGCTCCGAAAGATTGTTCATGATGGTCGCCGTCTCGAGCATTTCCACCATAAATGTCGATTCTCCGCGTGAAATGTTGTCGGAGGCTCCGACCCTGGTAAAGATTTTGTCCACAATGCCTATTTTCGCGGCTTTTGCGGGCACGAAGCTTCCTGTCTGGGCCAGCAATACAATCAGCGCGGTCTGCCGTAAAAAGGCCGATTTTCCGGCCATATTGGGACCGGTGAGAATTATGATCTGCTGGTCGGCGTTGTCGAGCAGCAGGTCGTTGGCCACGAACTCATCGCCAGGAGCCATCATCGTCTCGATGACCGGATGGCGTCCCTGGGTTATCTCTATTCGGAGGGAATCATTGATTTCGGGTCGGCAATAGTTGTTTTCGCGCGCCAGGAAGGCGAACGAAGCCAGGCAGTCGAGTTCCGCCACCGCCTCCGCGTCGCCCTGCAGCGCGGGAATCTCCTTTTGGATGGCCCCTACGAGGTCGGCATATAACTTCGCCTCAAGCTGCAGTATGCGCTCCTCCGCACCGAGGATCTTCTCCTCGTACTCCTTGAGCTCCTGTGTGATATAGCGCTCCGCGTTGACCAAGGTCTGCTTGCGGATCCAGTCGGCGGGAACCTTGTCGCTGTAGAGGTTGCGCACCTCGAAATAGTATCCGAAAACGTTGTTGTAGCCTATCTTCAGCGAAGGGATGGCGGTCGCGTCCTTCTCCCGCTGCTGAATCTGCAGCAGGATCTCCTTGCCGTTGTGCAGGACGTCCCTTATGGAATCGAGCTCTTCCGAGACTCCGGTGGCGATGACATCGCCCTTTCCGATCTGCGCCGCGGCATCCGGAAGGAGGGTGGAGAGAATCGAAGAACGCAGTTCACTGCACTCGTCGAGCCTTGCCGCAAAACCCTTCAGAGAGGTGCCTGAAAGCAGATTCTTTATGCGTGAAACGCCGTCCAGGGCCCTTGCCAGCTGCAGCGCCTCGCGGGGAGAGAGCCTTCCTGCCGCCGCTCTAGAGATAATTCGCTCCATATCGCCGGTATCGGCAATGGCATCTCGGGTTGCAGACTGCAAAGTTTCATCTTCGAAAAATGCCGAAACCACCTCCTGGCGCGCCTTGATGGCAGGTGCCTTCTTGAGCGGCATCGCAAGCCAGCCACGGAGCTTGCGGGAGCCCATCGGGGAGCAGCATTTGTCCACCACCTGCAGAAGCGAAACCCCTTCCGAACCCGCCAGCGAATTGAAAATCTCGAGGTTGCGCACGGTGAAGCGGTCCATCCATACGAAATCCCCTTCGTCGATACGGGAGATTGAACGGATGTGCCCGAGTCCCGTGTGGCAGGTCATCTCCAGATAGAAAAGTATGGCACCCGCGGCCGTTATTCCCATATTCATTCCTTCGATGCCGAATCCCTTGAGGGAGCCGGTACCCAGCTGTTCGGAGAGCTTACGGTAGCAGGATTCATGTACGAAGGCCCACTCGTCCATCGGGGTGACATAGCACCTCTGGCCGAAGCGCTTGCGGAACCCCTCCACATAGCTGCGTTCCACGAGGAACTCTTTCGGCGCCATGTCGGAGAGCAGGATGTCGATATAATCCATCGACCCCTCGGCAATACGGAAAGTGCCGGTAGAGATGTCCAGGAAGGCGATTCCGGCGCTTGCCGCGCCGTCCCGGCAGTTGCTCTCGAAGGCCACCGCAGCAAGGAAGTTGTTCTCCTTGCCGTTGAGAAGGGTCTCGTTATAGGCCACTCCCGGCGTTACCAGTTCGGTGACTCCGCGCTTTACCAGCTTCTTGGTGGTCTTCGGATCTTCGAGCTGGTCGCATACCGCCACCTTGTAGCCGGCTTGTACGAGCTTGGGAAGATAGGACTCCAGGGCGTGATGGGGCACTCCGGCCATCGGGATGTAGTTGCCGTTGCCGGCGGTCCTCTTGGTCAGCACGATGCCCAGCACCTTGCTGGAGGCTATGGCATCCTCCCCGTAGGTCTCATAGAAGTCGCCTACGCGGTAAAGCAGCATCGCATCCGGGTATTGCGCCTTTACCTGGAAGAACTGCTTCAGCATCGGGGATTCGCACTGTATATTTTCGCTCATACAGAAGGCAAAATTACCAAATAATTTATCAAGGCGCTGCAAACGGCGTCAATTTTTGCTCTCCCGGCAGCGCACCGGCATGCATAAAAAGCCGGCTTTGGGTCTCTTTTGCCGTTTTTTCATAAATTTGTCAAAAATACCGTAAAGGAATGTACAGAAAAACAGTTTCCCTCCTTGCCGTTGCGACCTTCCTGCTGCTTTCCGCGACCCCTTCAGCCGGCAGGGGGTTCGACAAACAGCGCTTCCAGGAGGATTTCCTCGGTCTGCTCGTTGAAATGGATGCCGTCGGCGCCGCAGCGGTTGTCCTGCATGACGGTCAGTCCCACGAATATGCCTTCGGCGAATCCGACAGAAGCCTTTCCGTCCGCCAGCCCTTCCTCCTCGAGAGTTTCGTCAAGGCCGGGGAGGCCTCCCGCCCCGTAATTTCGATTGCCGTAATGCAGCTTGCCGAGGCTGGAAAGGTCTCTCTCGATAACGACGTTTCGGAGTATCTCGGCTACAGGCTCCGCAGCCCCAAACGTCCCTCGAAGACGATAACGCTCCGGATGCTCCTCACCGAAACCAAGTATTTCGAGCCGTCGGAGGCCTATCGTCTGGCTGCCGAGGCTGTCGAAAAGGTTTCCGGAGAGAGGTTCGACCGCTATGCAAAGGAGCACATTTTCAAACCTCTGGGGATCGAGGCATATTATGCAGTCTCCGAAGTGCCGGAGACCCTTATAGCCAACAGCTATGTCTGGAGCCTCGAAAACAAGGGATATGTTCCCAACGACCGCGCCTGGATGGAGTCTGATATCTATCCGCACAACGGCCTGATAATCTCAGCGAAGGGGCTTTCGGTGCTTATCGGGGCCGTTATGAAATATGGCCTCTGCCCCTCCGGGGAGCGGCTTTACAGCGAAGCCTCCGGAAAGGAACTGCTCCGCCAGCAGGCCAACCGCAAGCGCCAGGGCCTTGCCTTCAAGTATAACACCTCGGCGGTTCCGGATTATGTGATAGGCAACTCCCTCGGCTTCTACCGCGGAATGTCGGTCTGCATCTATTTCAATGTGGAGGACGCCACTGCCCTGATCGCAGTCTGCAACGGCGCGCGCGACTCCCAGCCTGACAGCGACGGGGTCATCGGGAACCATTTCAACCGCGAGATGCGCAAGCTGTACGCCAAACACCTTATAGACTGAGCCGTGGCAGGAGTTAAACCGAAAAAGGCGCTGGGACAGCACTTCCTGACCGACCTGGGGGCGGCGCAGGCCATAGCCGGTGCGCTTTCCGGGGGCGGTGACGTGCTCGAAATCGGCCCGGGAACCGGCGTCCTTACCCAGTTCCTGCTCAAGCGCGAAGACATCTCCCTGAAGGTTGTGGAAATCGACCGCGAATCGGTGGAATATCTGCTGGAGCACTATCCCGCCCTGCGTCCAGGCTTACTGGAGGCTGATTTCCTCAAGCTTCAGCTCGAAAAGATATTCCCCGGCCCCTTCTCGGTAATCGGCAACTTCCCCTACAACATCTCCTCGCAGCTTTTCTTCAAGATACTGGATTACCGCGATAGCGTTCCCGAGGTGGTCTGCATGATCCAGAAGGAGGTGGCGGAGCGGCTCGCGGCGCCTCCGGGAAGCAAGACCTACGGCATCCTCTCGGTGCTGCTGCAGGCCTGGTACGATATAGAATACCTCTTTACGGTGCCTCCGGGGGCCTTTTATCCGCCGCCGAAGGTCACTTCCGCCGTCATCCGCCTGCGCCGCAACGGCCGCACCTCCCTCGGGTGCGACGAGGCGCTCTACAAGAAGGTGGTGAAGGCGACATTCAACCAGCGCCGCAAGACCATACGCAACTCCCTGCGCAGCGCACAGCTCGAGTGCAAAGAAACGCCGCTCCTGAGCGAGCGCCCGGAGCGGCTTTCAGTCGAAGATTTCGTAAAACTTACCCTATCCGTTCTGAACGGTTGACCTGAGGGCGAGTTCCTCCATCTGGGTGTCGTCTATCGCCGACGGAGCGTCGAGCATCACATCGCGGCCCATGTTGTTCTTGGGGAATGCGATGAAGTCGCGGATGGTCTCCTGTCCGCCGAAGAGGGCGCAGACGCGGTCGAAGCCGAACGCCAGGCCTCCGTGGGGCGGTGCGCCGAACTTGAAGGCGTTGATGATGAAGCCGAATTTAACTTCTGCATCCTCGCTGGAGATGCCAAGCACCTCGAACATCCTCTTCTGGACCTCTGCCTCGTGGATACGGATGCTGCCGCCGCCGAGCTCGGTGCCGTTGAGCACGAAGTCGTAGGCATTGGCGCAGACGCGCTCCAGATCCTCTTTCTTGTCGCTGTAGAACCACTCCATATGCTCCGGTTTCGGGGCGGTGAATGGGTGGTGCATCGCGTAGAAGCGGCTGGTCTCGTCGTCCCATTCGAGCAGCGGGAAGTCCACCACCCAGAGGGGTGCGAAGTTGAAGGGATCGCGCAGGCCGAGCCGGTTGCCCATCTCTATGCGGAGAGTGCCCAGCATTGTCTGTGCCTTGCGCTTGGGGCCGCAGAGAACCAGTATAAGGTCTCCAGGGTCGGCCTGGCATACGCAGGCAATGTCGGCCAAATCTTCCTGTGAGAAAAACTTGTCTACGGAGGATTTGAATGTGCCGTCCTCGTTGTACTTGATGTAAACCAGCCCCTTGGCGCCCACCTGGGGCCTCTTGACCCACTCGGTGAGTTCGTCAAGCTGCTTGCGGGTATATTCCGCAGCACCGGGAACGCAGATGGCGCCCACATATTCGCAGGAGTCGAATACTGTGAAATCGTGGCCGTGGGCCTCGCGGGTGATGTCGTTGATGGTCATTCCGAAGCGGATATCCGGCTTGTCGCTGCCGTAACGGTCCATGGCGTCGTACCATGTCATCCTCGGCATAGGGTTTGGAATATCCACATTCAGAACCACCTTGAAGAGGTGGCGCATCATTCCTTCGAAGAGGTTGAGCACATCCTCCTGCTCAACGAAGCTCATCTCGCAGTCGATCTGGGTGAATTCCGGCTGGCGGTCGGCGCGCAGGTCCTCGTCGCGGAAGCAGCGCACGATCTGGAAGTAGCGGTCGTATCCCGCCACCATCAGCAGCTGCTTGAAGGTCTGGGGGCTCTGCGGCAGGGCGTAGAACTGGCCCTGGTTCATCCTCGAAGGGACTACGAAGTCACGAGCGCCCTCGGGAGTGGACTTGATGAGGAACGGGGTCTCTATCTCAAGGAATCCCTTGTCATCCAGATAGTTGCGCACCTCGTGAGCCATCCTGTGGCGCAGTATCATCGCATTCTTGAGGGGGTTGCGGCGCAGGTCGAGATAGCGGTATCTCGCGCGCAGCTCCTCGCCTCCGTCCGACTCGTCCTCGATGGTGAAAGGCGGGGTCTGGGCCTCGTTGAGAACGGTTATTCCGGTAAGGCTGACCTCGATGTCGCCGGTAGGTATCTTACTGTTCTTGCTCTGGCGCTCCTCCACCGTTCCGGTGGCCTGGATTACGAATTCGCGTCCGAGTTTCGATGCGGTTGCGGCCAGTTCGGGCTGGGTGGAATCCTCCACCCTGAGCTGGGTGATGCCATAGCGGTCGCGCAGGTCGATGAAGACCATTCCGCCCATCTTGCGTGCCTTCTGCACCCATCCGGCGAGGGTTACGGTCTTGCCGGCATCCGAAGCGCGGAGTTCGCCGCAGGTATGTGTCCTGTACATATTATTTCTCGTTAAATTTGAGTTCTTCGTAGGGGTTGCCGATTACCAGTATCCTGCTGAGCTGGAGAAGCTCCGTCGCCCAGGTGAAGTATCCGGTGGCGTTGAGGTGGCAGCCGTCGGTGGTGCATTCGAGGCGGAGTTCGCCGTTATCGTCCTTGAGCGGGGTGGTGATGTCGATGAAGATGTAATTTCCGATCTTCGCAGCCTCCTTGAGTGCCATGTTTATCTTCTCCGCAGCGGGATTTGCCGTCTTGAATGCAGGGTCAAGCGAGTTGAGCGGGAGTATGCTCTGCACGTAAACAGAGGCCTTGGGGCACGTCTCGTGAACCTTCTTCACGAATGCCAGATATTTCTGGAGTACGGTGGCTTCGTCCACTTCGGGATACTTGACGAGGTTGTTGCATCCTGCGAGGATGAAGATCTTGTTGGGCTGCTGCGCAGCTACCTCGTCGAGCCTCAGTTCCATACCCTCGATCATGTCGCCGGCGATTCCGCGGTTGAGGATCGGGAAGGTGAAGCCGGGAAAGATGTCGTTCCACTCCGCATAGTCGGTAAGGCTGTCGCCGAGCAGCACCACGCCGTTGCTCCTTACGGGCAGCGAGCGGTAAACGGATACCCTGTGGGTGTAATATTCTGCAGGATAGCAGGTTGCGGGGTCGCAGCAGCCATACCAGTTCTCGAGATATTTCTCCACTGCGGTGTTCTCTTTGTCGACGGGATGGTTGAGAGCTTCACATCCTACGCTTCCGGCAAGGGTCTGTGTGAGGGCCTCGAAGCCGGCGCCGTTGAGGAACCTGCCGCCGTTCCAGCTGAAGATGCCGTCGGCGATTCCCTGCGAGAGTGCCGAGCAGAGGTCGATGTTGACGAATCCGTTCTTCTCTGCCGCGTTAGCCATGGTTTCGTTGAGGGCCGCAACTTCGGCCTTCTGCTCCGCGGTGAGACCGGGAAGGGTCACTGCGTTGACGTAGTAGCGTTCCGTCTTGGGAGAAAGTCTCTTTATCCTGGCGAATACCTTCATCAGGTTGTCGGCAGTCTCTTTTGCCGAAGCCCCTTCGCGGATATCGTTCAATCCGGCGCTGACGAAGATCTTGGCGGGTTTCTTGGATGCCACGCTGTCGATGCGGGCAGGCAGGAAAGCGGCCTTGTCGCGGAGGATTCCGCGGTTCCTGACCTTTGCGTTGTCATAGAAGTCGCGCCATTCGCCCTGGTCGAAGTAGTCGTCGCCGAGCATAACGATGTCGCCCGGTATTATCGGGCACTGGTTGAACAGATCGAGCCTTCCGTTCATGTAGGCATCGGTTTCATAAGTTTGGGCAACGGAGACGGTATTGCCGCCGCCGTTACAGGAGACGAGGGTCGCCATGATAGCCATTGCAATGATGAAATACTTTTTCATATCTGTTTCTGTTTTTATACGTTGAAGAGGAAGTGCATGATATCTCCGTCCTGCACCACATATTCCTTGCCTTCGCTGCCGAGTTTTCCTGCGGCGCGGCAGGCGGATTCGCTTCCGAGGGCGACGAAGTCCTCATATTTGATGACCTCGGCGCGGATGAAACCCTTTTCGAAGTCGGTGTGGATGACTCCGGCAGCCTGGGGCGCCTTGTCGCCGACCTTGATGGTCCAGGCGCGGCATTCGTCGCTTCCGGCGGTGAAGAAGGTCTGGAGGTTGAGCAGCGCGTAGGCGGCCTTGATGAGCCTCACGACGCCGGATTCTTCGAGTCCGATCTCCTCGAGGAACATCTTGCGCTCCTCGAAGTCTTCGAGTTCGGCGATTTCGGATTCGATCTTGGCCGCAATTACCATCAGCTGGGCGTCTTCGCCTTTGATGGCTTCGCGGACTCTCTTGACATATGCGTTGCCGCTTTTCGCGGAGGCTTCGTCGACGTTGCAGACGTAGAGCACGGGCTTGTTGGTGAGGAGGCAGAATTCCTTCGCCAGTTTTATTTCGTCGGGGTTTTCGGCCTTGACTTCGCGGGCGTTGCGGCCCTGTTCGAGGACCTCCTTATAGCGCAGAAGCAGCTCCAGGGCCTTTTTAGCCTGTTTATCGCCACCGGTCTGGGCCTGTTTCTGGACTTTGGTTATGCGGTTGGTGACGGTTTCGAGGTCTTTTATCTGGAGCTCCATGTCGATTACCTCCTTGTCGCGGACGGGATCCACGGTGCCGTCGACGTGGGTAACGTTGTCGTCGTCGAAGCACCTGAGTACGTGGAGTATGGCGTCGGTTTCGCGTATGTTGGCCAGGAACTGGTTGCCGAGGCCTTCGCCCCTGCTGGCGCCCTTGACCAGTCCGGCGATGTCGACTATTTCGACGGTCGCGGGGATTGTGCGTTTGGGGTTGCACATCTTCGAGAGCACGTTGAGGCGCTCGTCGGGGACGGTTGTGGAGCCGATATTGGGTTCGATGGTGCAGAAGGGGAAGTTCGCCGCCTGCGCCCTCGAGGAGCTTATACAGTTGAAAAGGGTCGATTTACCCACGTTGGGAAGGCCGACTATACCGCATTTGAGTGACATATCTTTACTTTTGCGCGTGTATCCTGCAAAAATAATAATATTTCGGCAATATTGATGTTTTGCAGCCCGCCTTGACGGCTCCGGCATTTCTCCGCTCCGCTGTACTCCATCCGGAAAAGGCCCTCCCACTGCGCTGCGCTTGTGGGCCCCTCCCCGTGTGCCGGGGACGCACACTTTTCCGGACGGAGTACCGTCGTCGCTATGAAACGCCTCCGCCTTCACCGTCATGCCTGCTCTTTCTCTCCGTCTGCCCGCCTGTTCTCTCTGTCAGCCCGCCTGTTCACGCCGTCATGCCAGCGGAGGCGGGCATCTCCTACCGGGCCTAGGCGGAAGGTGCTCCCAATGGCTCAGAATGTTGTCCATTGGAAGCAAAAATGGCCTTATTTGCGCCTAATGGCTTCAAATCTGTTCCATTGGGAGCAGCGATATCCGAGGCAAAGAATCTTTTTCATATATTTGCACTGCAAGAACAGCCATTTTGTTATTGCAAGACATATTTAACTAGCATTTGCTATTTACCCGGTTGCCCGAAACCTGAGAAATTTCAAATAGTCAACCCGGATAGGTCAGTGAATGTCTGCGCTTTGGCGTGGACTTGACTTATCTGTTGACAAGGCTTCTCAGGGCCGCGGGCATGGATTAGAAAAGTCCATGCCTTTTTTATGTGCCCTGGTTAACCTCTGTCGGGGATAAGTCGCAAGTGCCATGAGAAGCGCAGCTTATGGCCAACAACAGCAATCTTGGCGCCGCGAAGGCTGCCAAGAATGACGAGTTCTACACCCAGTATGCCGATATCCAGAAGGAGGTCAACGCATACCTGGAGTACAACCCCGATACGTTCCGTGACAAGACGGTTCTTCTTCCGTGCGACGATCCAGAGTGGAGCAATTTCACCAGATTCTTTGCCCAGAATTTCGAAAAGTTGGGCCTGAAACGGCTCATCAGCACCTCCTACGCCGTCGAAAGCAAGAAGTATAAGGATTACGAGCCGACATTGTTTGAGACGGAAAGCCCGTGGTTCGATGCCGACAAGACCCGCATCAAAGGCAAGATCTTCGAGCTGACGCGCGACATCAACCAGAACGGCCGCATCGACATCGATGACCTCGAGTGGCATTATCTCGAAGGCGACGGCGATTTCCGCAGCCTGGAGGTTTGCAAGTTGAGGGATGAATCGGATATCATTGTGACGAATCCGCCGTTCAGCTTATTCCGGGAGTTTCTGGCGTGGATAATGGAAGGGGGAAAAGCCTTTCTAATCATCGGGAACATGAATGCCATCACCTACAAAGAGGTTTTTCCCCTTATAAAGGAAAACAGAATCTGGTCTGGTGTCGGATTCAACCTATCCATGGTGTATAAGGCAGCCTATTCCAATTATTTGGAAGCAAATCAGAAGTTTGTCCGCTCAAAAGGATATAATCCTGACGATAATTACATCAAAGTGCCCGGAGTGTGCTGGTACACGAATTTGGACCACGGTAGGCGTCATGAGCCGCTAAGGTTAATGACAATGAAAGATAACCTGCGATTTAGCAAACATAGGGAAATCAGGGAAATGGGGTATATTCGATATGCTAATTATGATGCCATTGATGTTCCTTTTATAGATTCCATTCCTTCTGATTATGACGGGATTATGGGGGTTCCTAAAACATTCCCCGGGAGTTATTGTCCTGAGCAATTTGAGATTGTTGGGTGCGCGGAAGGCGATTCCGGCAAGGAGCTGGGGCTCAAACCCTTCCCGCGCGAACTGAAAGCGCTGAACAAAAGCCTTCGTGACGGGCAGTTGTATTATATGCTCGACGGCAAACCAGAAAAACCATACGCACGTATTCTCATCCGCAAAAAGCAACAACAATGATAGCAACACTTTACCAGGACTGGACCATTGGCGATATCTGCAAGGGATTCCAGTATAACGAATATGAAGGCAAGGGGCTCTACGGGCTTTCCGGCAGGCTCACCATCCAGCCGGAGTTCCAGCGTCACTATCTCTATGCCGAAAACGGCGGCAAGAAGGAGGTAGATGTAATCCAGTCGGTGCGCAACGGCTATCCGCTGGGGCTCATATATTTCTCCAAGGTGGGCGAGGACCGCTACGAGGTGCTCGACGGGCAGCAGCGCATCACCTCGCTTGGCCGTTTCGTCACCGAGAAGTTCGCCTGGATCGATTCCGAGGGAAAGCCCTGGTATTTTACCGCCCTGAATCATGACGAGCAGGAGAAATTCTTGAATACCAAGCTGTTGATCTATGTCTGCGAGGGCACGGAAAAGGAGATCAAGGATTGGTTCCGCACCATCAATATCGTGGGTATCCCGCTCAATGCGCAGGAGACGCTGAACGCCGTCTATTCCGGCCCGTTCATCACCAGGGCCAAGGAGGAGTTCTCCAACTCCAACAATACCAATATCAACAAGTGGAGCTGCTTCATAAGCGGCACCGCCAAGCGTCAGGACTTTCTGGCTGCGGCCCTCGACTGGGTCAGCCGCGGCCATGCGGAGGAGTATATGGCGGCCCACCGTTATGATGACGATATAAGTGAGATGAAGGCCTACTTCACCTCCGTAATAGACTGGATTACAACGGTTTTCGATATCAATCCCGAGAAGGAGATGTGCGGCCTGAAGTGGGGTGAACTCTATGAAAAGTACCACAACAATGCATATAATCAGGCTGCCGTAGCCGCAAAGGTCCGTGAGCTCTACGAGAACTTCTATGTCAAGGAGAAGAAGGGTATATTCGAATATATCCTCGGCGGCTGTCAGGAACCCAGGCTGCTGAATGTCAGGGTCTTCGATGAGCCGACCAAGAAGGCAGTATATGCCGCCCAGACTTCAAGGGCCGAAGCCGAGGGCGTCTCCAACTGCCCCTATTGCGCCATCGGCCACGACGCCAACCACACCCGCATCTGGAAGTTCGCCGAAATGGACGCAGACCACGTCACCGCCTGGAGCCGTGGCGGCGAAACCACCATCGCCAACTGCCAGATGCTCTGCAAGACCCACAACAGAGCCAAAGGAAACAAATAGATGCCCGCCTTCGCGGGCATGACGGTCAGAGAAACGCGGGCATGACGGTAAGGCCTGAGGCCCGGCAGAAGGCGGAGAGGATGTTTCACTTCAAACCTGTGCTACCCTCGGCACCATAAGAGGGAGGGGCCCACGAAGTGGGAGGGGTCGAGCGTAGCGAGACGGTTTGAAGGGAAATCTTCCCGGAGCCGAAAGGAGCCAGGTGTAATAGTTAATTGCGCCCAATGGGATAAAAATGGACCTATTAGGCGCAAAAAAGACCAAAAATGCGCCCAATAGACATTTTTCTGACCCATTGGGAGTACTATCCAATTTAACAGAGAGATGCCCGCCTTCGCGGGCATGACGGTTGGAGCGATGCGGGCATGACGGTAGTCAAATCCTGCTGTGGGAGAGCTCGGAGCTTATCCGGCAGAGGGTGTCTGAAATCTTTCGGACGGTCTTTTTGCCCTAAATGAAAATAGCCCGCAATCGCAGGCTATTAAGTGAAGGAATACTTGAAAACAATCAATGAATCAATAATTGGCTAGTAATAAATAAAAGCAGAAAGATAACGATAGCGCTGGAAACAATAAGAGTAATGAGAGCCCACTTCATAAATAATTGAGAACGTCGGGTTCCCTCTTCTGTCAGCCTGTTATAGTTTCTGTATCCTATTACACTCAACAATAATGGAATCAGGCCCAATATGCGGCAATGCAGAAACACAATGAAAGAAAGGGCAATAATCCATTTCATTCTTCTCGCAGAGAAAGAGAGCCTTTCGAAGGAATAGTAGATGTCAAAGGGCTCGTCAACCGAGAAACCGCCCCTTATAGCCTCGGCTTTAGCTTCGTCCAGACTCTCCAGAAAATCTGCCTTGGCCTCTTCGACCGACTCGCCGAAGCCGCCGGGATAGCTCTTGCCGATCTTGTTGTTGGACCTGACGGCAAACAGTCCGTCGCTCCCCTTCTCGATAATAGCCCGAATCTTTTTCATATGGTAAAGGTATCGATTACGTTACTGTTTTCCAAAAGATTCAGTAACGATTTCGATACGAGAGATGCCCGCCTTTGCGGGCATGACGGCCGGAAGCTATCGCTTCATCGCTCCGCGTATGCGGAGATTGGTCTCGCGGAGACGGGCCTCGTCCATCTTGACAACCTTTCGGTCGTAGGTCATGAGGCCGTTGACTTCGCCCTCGACATCGGTGGTCTGGGTATAGACGCCTGCGGAAACGCCTGATTCGATCTCAGGAATAAACTCGTCGGCATACCCGCTGTACTTTTCCAGGACGGCCTCGCCGTTCTCGCAAAGTCCCTGATAGCCCCAGTTGCGCCCCTTCTCGTTCCATAGATGGCCCTCCACGATGCAGCCGATACCGCCATACTCTCCAAGGACGTCAATCTGCTCCCCGTTGCTGCGCAGTTTCATTTTGGGATTGGGATAATTGTGGCTGTCGAGGATATCGCCCGTCATCCTGTGGTTGCCTCCCGAAGCGGAATTAATCAGCCTCGAAGAGTCCCGGGACCTCGTGAATTCCACCACCTTTTCGGTATCGAACTGGCTCCAGCCCTCGTTGAAAGGCACCCAGACCAGTATGCAGGGATAATTGACGTGCTGGTCGATAATCTCTCCCCACTCCTTGTAATAAGTCTGCTTCGCGGATTCCGAAAGGGGATAATCCCACCCCGTATCATAGGCACGTGTTCCCCATTGGGACTCCTGGTTTTCTTTCGTCTTTTTGGCGTTTCCGGTAAGGCTGGGCATATCCTGCCAAACCGCCATACCAATCCTGTCGCAGTGGTAATACCAGCGAGGCGGCTCCACCTTGATATGTTTGCGGATCATATTGAATCCCCACTCCCGGGTCTTCTCGATGTCGAAACGGAGCGCTTCGTCGGTGGGTGCGGTGTAGAGACCGTCGGGCCACCACCCCTGATCTAGCGGACCGAACTGGAAATATGGCTCCCCGTTGAGGCCGAGGCGACGGTATCCTTTGCTGTCGCGCACCTCGCCGCTCTGGCGGAAGGCGGTGTAACCACGCACTTTGTCAATCACCTTTCCTCCGCGCTTGAGAATAATATCGAGTCCGTAAAGATACGGCTCTTCGGGTGACCAGAGCGAGGGTTTTTCCACCTTGAGGGCGACAGTTTCCCCCGGAGCGGCCTCGCAGGAGGCAATCACGCGCCCCTTCGCTCCATCCTCGGTGGAATATCCGACTCCGCCCTTCAGCAGGCGGAATTCCACCAGATCGGCCTCCCCTTCAGCCTTCGCCGATAGGGAGAGACTCTTCCCTGAAACGTCGGGAATCGCCTTATAAGAGCAGATATGTGCATCGGAAACGGGCTCCAGCCACACGCTCTGCCAGATTCCCGTAACTGGCGTGTACCAGATTCCCCTGGGATTTGTCACCTGTTTGCCCCGGGGCTGCTCGCCGTTGTCGGTGCCGTCGAGAACCTTTACCACAAGCGTCTGTGGTCCTTCGGCGAGGAGCGCATCGGTGATGTCGAATCCAAAGGCTGTATAACCGCCGGTATGGGTTCCCAGGAAACGGTCGTTGAGCCATACGTCGGCCCGCCAGTCAACGGCGTCGAAATGGAGCAGGACGCGCTCCTTCCACGACCTGGGAACGGTAAACTCGCGTTTGTACCAGAGCGCATCGTCGCCGGGATGTATGCCCGCTCCGGAGAGCGAAGACTCGATTGCAAACGGCACCAGGATGCTTCCGTCGCGGTATTTAGGCATCGCGGCATCGGCGGGAACGATAGCGTAATCCCAGAGTCCGTTGAGGCTCCGCCACTCCCTGCGCACCATCTGCGGACGGGGATACTCGGGATGTGCCGATTCGGGAGAGACTTCGTCCGCCCACTCGGTGCGGATACGCTCCCCTGCGGGCTCCCACTCGGGTTTCACGCCGAAGCGGTAGACGGTGGTATGGGTATAGGTCTCCCCGGGCCTCAGGATAACCGGAGTGAAGTTTTCGTGGTTGACCGCATCGGGATACCTCTGCGCCTCGAGGGCGAGCGAACTCCTGAATCCCAGTATGTTGCCGTTGGCGCCGGCTTCGGTCCCTTCGAAGAAGTTGCCGCTGTAGACCTGGAGTCCGGGCTGGTCGGACAGCACCTCTACGAAGCGTCCGGAAAGCGGGTCGTAAACGCGGCATACCAGCTCCACGCCGTCGCTCTCCTTGTCGATGCACCAGTTATGGTCATATCCGCGTCCGTTTTTCAGCTGCTCGTCATCATCCCCGATCCTCGCCCCGATCGCATGGGGGGTGCGGAAATCGAAGGGGGTTCCCTCGACCGGACGGATCTCCCCGGTAGGGATGCTCTGCGAGTCGATGGGAAGGAAGTTCGAAGCCTTGATATACATCTGATACTCCTCCACCGAGCCGTTTCCCTCTCCGCGCAGGCAGAAGAAGGGATGGTGCGAGAAGTTCACCGGAGTGGCCTTGTCGGTGAATGCCGAATAGCTCACCTTGAACTCGTTGTCGCTGTTGAGGGAATAGGTCATCGTGATATCGAGGTTGCCGGGATAGCCTTCCAGCCCGTCGGGATGAAGCAGGTGGAGAACTATCGAAGTGTCGGTGACCTCCACGACATCCCATATCAGGTTGTCGACACCGATGAATCCCCCGTGAAGGGTGTTTCTGCCGTTGTCGTTCACCGGAGTGTTGTACTTTTCCCCATCGATCTCGAAACTGGCGTTTCCGATGCGGTTCGCTACAGGTCCGACGCAGGCACCCAGGAAGCGTTCTCCGCCCGGATTCAGGTAGCTTTCGATATTGTCGCGTCCCACGACTATAGAGACCTTTTTGCCTTCTCTGTCAGGGGTATAGAGAGATGCGACACGACCTCCGAAGTTGGTGACCTGCAGGGTCACGTCTCCAGCCTTGAGCGTATAGAGGCCGATTTTCTTTCCGTCGACTTCCGCATCGAATCGCTGCGGGTCAAGACAGGAAACCTTTTCGCGGCAGCCGGACAGAAGGGAGGTCGCGAGGAGAGCAAAAATAAACTTTTTCATCTTTTTAAAGAATCAATATCGCCAGTATGGCGAGTGGTGCAACAACCTTTATGAGCCAGTAAATGACCTCCGCAGCCCAGCGGGGAAGGTGTACCGCACCGCCGCTGGTCATCTCGTCCAGATAATCGGAACGCTTGATTTTCCACCCCACGAAGATTACGGTCAGCAGCGCGCCGATGGTCATCACATAATCGGAAGAGACTTTGTCGAAGAGGTCGAACAGCGAGAGTCCCGCCAGTTTGAGGGGACTTCCGGCCTGCAGCGAGAAGGAGCAGAGCGTACCGAACACCACCTGGATTGCGATGCAGATCGTAACGGCCTGCCTCCTTGAGAGGTGGAATTCCTCGATAAGGAAACTGGTCATCACCTCCAGCAGGGAGATGGCCGAAGAGATGGCCGCAAGAAGCAGCGAAATGAAGAAGAATATGGCTACGATGGTGCCCAGCGGCATATTCGAGAAGAGATACGGCAGGGTCACAAACACGAGTCCGGGGCCCTGGTTGGGCTGGAGGCCGAAGGAGAAGACAGCCGGCATTATGGCGCAGGCCGCCAGGATCGCAAAGAGGGTGTCGAGCGACAGGGTGACGACGGCGTGACTGGCGATGCTGTCCTTCCTGCTGACATAGGAGCCGTAGATTATCATGGCTCCCATACCGAGCGACATCGAGAAGAAGGACTGCCCGAGGGCCGCCATAAGGGTGTCGGAGTTTATCTTGGTGAAATCCGCATGGAAGAGATAGTTGTATCCCACGCCGGCTCCAGGCAGGCAGGCGGAGCGGACTACCAGGATGAGGATCAGCAGGAAAAGCAGAGGCATCATCCACTTGGAGAAGCGCTCGATTCCGTTTTTGACGCCCAGTATCACCACCGCCGAGTTGATAAGTATGAATACCAGCATATAGATCAGCGGCGACCAGGTTGCCGTTGAGAAGGAGGAAAAGAGTTCCGAAAAGTCGGCGTCGGCTCCCGCAGAGAATTTGAGCATCGCCGAGTCCACGAGGTATTTTATGCTCCATCCGCCCACGACGCTGTAGAAGGAGAGGATCAGGAATACGGCGAGGATGCTCAGGTATCCGGCCAGATGCCATTTGGAGCCTGGCGCGAGGTTGCGGAAGGCTCCGACGGCACTCGCGCGTCCCCGTCTGCCGATTATGACCTCGGCGCAGAAGACGGGCAGGCTGATGAGGATGGAAAAGACTATGTAGATGAGGATGAAGGCTCCGCCTCCGTTTTCACCTACCAGATAGGGGAAGCGCCAGATGTTTCCAAGGCCCACTGCCGAGCCCACCATGGCAAGGATGGCGCCGAACCGGCTGCCGAAGCCGCTTCTATCGGATTCTTTCATATACCAGGAATTCAAATTCTACGTCGGACTGTTCATCATAAAGCCTTTCGGAGGCCGAGACGCACTCCCACTCCTCTTCCGGAATCTCCGGGAAGAAGGTATCAGCATCCTCGATGACGGTATGGACGCGGGTGAGGTAGATGCGGTCGGCATACTGCATCGCCTGCGCATAGGTGTAGCCGCCGCCTATCACGAAGATCTCCTCGTCGGCTCCTTCAGGTGTCTCTGCGGCGAGCGCCTCTTCGAGCGACGAGACCACCCGCACGTTGTCGTAGGGCGGTTTCTCCATCGGGAAGATGCTGATAATGATGTTTTCCCTCTTGGGAAGCGGCTTGAAGGGGAGCGACAGCCAGGTCATATATCCCATCACGACGGGATGGCCGCTGGTTACGCGTTTGAAGTATTTGAAGTCTTCGGAGATGTGCCAGGGAATCTCTCCCCTGCGGCCAATGGCGTTGTTTTCGGCGGCCGCGGCTATGATGCTTATTGTTTTCATACTGCTATCGGGGCTTTTATCACCGGCCAGGGGTCGTAGCCTTCGAGGGTGAAGTCTTCATATTCGAAGGAGAAGATATCTTTTTTCTCTGGGTTGAGGCGCATTGTGGGAAGTGTCCTCGGCTCCCTCGAGAGCTGGGTGTTGACCTGCTCAAGATGGTTGAGGTAGATGTGTGCGTCTCCGAGGGTATGGACGAAGTCGCCGGGTTTGAGGCCGCAGCCCTGCGCCACCATCATCGTCAGGAGGGCGTAGGAGGCTATGTTGAACGGCACTCCGAGAAAGACGTCGGCGCTGCGCTGGTAGAGCTGGCAGGAGAGTTTTCCGTCGGTGACGTAGAACTGGAAAAGGCTGTGGCAAGGAGGCAGGGCCATCTTGTCAACCTCTGCCGGGTTCCAGGCGGAAACTATTAACCTGCGGCTGTCTGGATTGCGCTTTATCTGCTCCACCACGTCGGCGAGCTGGTCGATGGTCTTTCCGTCCGGTGCGGGCCAGGAGCGCCACTGGTGGCCGTAAACAGGCCCGAGGTTGCCGTCCTTGTCGGCCCATTCGTCCCAGATCGTCACTCCGTGGTCGTTGAGGTATTTGATGTTGGTGTCGCCTGCAATGAACCACATAAGTTCGTAGATAATGGATTTCAGGTGGACTTTCTTGGTTGTCAGCAGCGGAAACCCCTCCTCTAGGTTGAACCTCATCTGGTAGCCGAAAACGCTTTTGGTGCCGGTCCCGGTGCGGTCGCTCTTGACGGACCCCTCCTTCAATATATATCTGAGCAGGTCGAGATATTGTTTCATAGCGGTTGAGGTTGAAGATACAAATATAAGAAAAAACCAGGAATCTCCCGGGGTATAGCCGGCTCGCCCCTCTGACGGGCCTAAGGTCCTAATGAAATTGTCAGTACTATCGGCAAATGGTCGCTGAGGCCGGAGTGGTAGCGGGGGCCGATATAGGTGCGCCGTGGTTTGTCGCCTGTGTAGTCGCGGTCGTGTTCCACGAGGAACGACGGCTTGAAAATGCAGAGGCGGCAGCCGGTGGTATCCGATACAAAGCACTGGTCTATCATCTCCCAGTTGCCGCGGTATTTGAGCGTGCCTTCGCCCCGGGCGGCCAGCGGCGCTGCCAGATTATGCAGCGGAAGTTGGATGTTTTCCGGGGTGTCGTTGAAGTCCCCGAGGGCAATGATTCTTTGATCGGGTGACGCCTCCGTAATTGAATCGCAAAGTGCCGAAAGCCTCTCCTGCGCCGTCCTGCGCCTTGTTTCAGAAGCCGCGGCGCCGCCCCGCTTGGATGGCCAGTGGTTCACCAGAATATGCACCGTATCAGCCATCAGCACCCCCTTCACATATAGAATATCGCGTGTTGAGAACTCTTCCGAGACCCGCAACGCCTCTACCTTCAAAGGCTTGAATCGGCTCTTCCTGTAGAGCAGTGCCACATCGATGCCGCGCTCGTCCGGGGAGTCGCGATGGATTATGCCGTAATCCAGTTTCTCGAGCGGGGTGTTCTGTACCAGCTGCTTCAGGACCATCCGGTTTTCAACCTCGGCAAAGGCGCACAGGGCGGGCGGCTCGCCATACAGAGAGGCAGCCAGAATCACCTTCGCAATGCCGTTGCGCTTGCGCTCGAAGCGTTTCCAGGTCCAGTGTTTCTCACCTCGCGCGGTGAACTCGTCGTCGAGTGTCGCAGGATCGTCGAACGGGTCGAAATAGTTCTCCAGATTCCAAAAGAAGAGGACGGATATACCCGTCCCCAACAATATCAATAATCTCCTGCACATATCGTCCCCTCCAAGAAAATGATTCTGCTCTATGATTCCACTATCGCGAATGCTACCTCCTGCAACGCCTTGTAAACCGGTCCGTCGTTGATTGCGGCGGGTCGCCCGTCGTCGCCGCCCTCGCGGACGCTCTGAACCAGCGGAATCTGGCCGAGAAGGGGAACACCGTATTTTTCGCACATCTCCCTGCAGCCGTCCTTTCCGAAGATGTAGTACTTGTTGTCAGGCAACTCGGCAGGGGTGAACCACGACATATTCTCGATTATTCCGAGCACTTTCTTGTTGATCTGCGGGTTGCGGAACATGTTGATGCCCTTCTCCACGTCGGCCAGCGCCACCGCCTGCGGCGTGCTGACTATGACGGCGCCGTCGAGGGGAATGTCGTTGACCATCGAGATATGAATGTCTCCCGTTCCGGGAGGCATGTCTATCAGCAGCACGTCCAGCTCACCCCAGCGAACCTGCAGGATCATTTGCTTGAGGGCGGTGCAGGCCATAGGGCCGCGCCAGATAAGCGCCTGTTCCGGCTTGGCGAAATAGCCGATGGACATCCATTTGACGCCGAATTTCTCCACCGGAAGGAAGATTTCCTTGCAGTCGTTGGTGAACTCCTCGCCGGGTCCGAGCAGGGTTCCGTCGGGTTTGAAGACCTCTATGCCGGGGGTGACACCCTCGGTGCCGGTCATCTTGGGAACCGACGGGCCGTAAACGTCGGCATCGGCCAGGCCCACGCGGTATCCGAGCCTTGCGAGGGTCACGGCCAGGTTGACGGCGACGGTGGATTTACCCACACCGCCCTTGCCGGATGCGATGCAGACAATCTTGCCTACATCCTTGATGAGATCGTTGTTGAGGTCGAGAACCGGAGCCTTGGGCTTCGGCTTCGGCGGATTGGGGTTGTAAGGGCCTTTTATGTCGAATTCGTTCATATCGCTATCGTTTAGAAATACAAAGATACTCTTATTATTGGGATTTAGAACGGGCCGTTCTATCGCTCTATTGAAGCCGCAACGATGTTGGCGACTTTAGCCCGCAGGGCTGCGATGCCGCCCTTGTCCACGGGATGGACGCGGTGGGCCAGAAGGATTACGGCGCATTTGGCGTCGAGGTCGATGACCATCGAGGTGCCGGTGTAGCCGGTATGGCAGATTGTGCGGGTGCGGCTGAAGAGATCGCCGCGCAGGGTGGCGCTGCTGCTGCAGTTGTCCCAGCCGAGGGCGCGCCCGATATGGGGCGCATTGTCTTCCGGCACCGAAACCATCGTTTCGACGGTTCTCGGGCTAAGGAGCCGTTTGCCGTCAATGGCGCCGCCGTTCATCAGCGCAGCGGCGATAACCGCCAGGTCCTCCGCATTGGAGAAGACTCCGGCGTTGCCCGAATTACCGCAATTGACTAGACGTGCCGTCGGGTCATGCACTTCGCCGAGCAGCACGTTACCGTCCTTACCGACCTCCGTGGGCGCCACAAGCGGAAGAATCTCCGGCCGCTCCTTGGGGTTGTAGCAAGAGTGCTCCAATCCGAGCCGGTCGAAGACGTTCTCCTGCACATAATCGCAGAGCCGCTGCCCTGTGACATTCTCCACGACGTGCTGCAAGGTGATGAAATTCAGGCAGCTGTAGAGATAGTCGGTTGTCGGCTCGAAACGCCTCGGCTCATCCTCCGCGATGTGGCGGATAAGGGCCTCGGGCGAAGCAGGGCCGTATTTTGCGAGGTATTTGCTGACGCTGATGGAGGGCGGAAGGCCCGCACTGTGCGACAAAAAGTCCACTATCCTGATCTCGCGCTTGCGGCCGGTGGCCTCATCCTTCCATGGCTTGAAACCTGGAATATAGAGGCTTACAGGGTCCGTAAGGCGGATTTTTCCCTGCTCCACCAGCTGCATCACGGCCATCGTCGTTCCCACGCATTTGCTGACGCTGGCAAGGTCGAAGACCGTTCCGGTTGTCATCGCCACGGTATCGGGCACCACCTGCTTGTTGCCGTAGGCCTTGAGATAGACAAGCTTGTCGCCGCGCACCACGGCCAGCACCGCTCCGGGAATCGCTCCGTCGGCAATCGAAGCGCAGATTATGCTGTCGGCCATCTCCAGCCGCGCGCCGTCCATCCCGGCCGCTCCCGGCGACACCCTCTTCAAGCCCCTCGCCTCAACGGCAACGGCCATCATGAGGCAAACAGCAAGGCAAAAAATCCTTTTCATAGTAGTACAAAGATAATAAAAAAGGCCAACCCGAAGGCTGGCCTTTAAAAAGCAGGATGCGGAATTACTCCTCGTTACGGCGACGGTCGCCTCCGCGGCCTCCACGGCCACCGCGACGCTCGCCGCCGCGTCCACCGCGACGACGCTCGCCACGCTCACCCTGACCGGCAGCAGCCACGCCTGCGGCTGTACCTGCGTTAGGGGAGAGATCGCGCTTGCCGTAAACCTCACCGTTGCAGATCCATACCTTCACTCCGAGAACGCCCACCTTGGTGTGAGCTTCTGCGAGAGCGTAGTCGATATCGGCACGGATGGTGTGCAGAGGGGTACGTCCCTCCTTGAACATCTCGCTGCGAGCCATCTCGGCGCCGCCTACGCGGCCGCTGATCAGGACCTTGATGCCTTCGGCACCCATACGCATCGTCGATGCGACGGCCATCTTGATGGCCCTGCGGTAGGAGACGCGTCCCTCTACCTGACGAGCGATGTTGTTAGCGACGATGTTCGCATCCACTTCCGGACGCTTGACCTCGAAAATGTTGATCTGAACGTCCTTGTTGCAGATCTTCTTGAGCTCTTCCTTGAGCTTGTCGACCTCCTGGCCGCCCTTGCCGATGATGACACCGGGACGGGCAGTGTGGATAGTGACGGTGATGAGCTTCAAAGTGCGCTCGATGACGATCTTCGAAAGCGAAGCCTTCGCGAGACGTGCGTCGAGATATTCGCGGATCTTCGAATCCTCAAGGATGCGGGTAGGGTAGTCACCGTACCAGTTGGAGTCCCAACCACGGATAATACCAAGACGGTTGCTGATAGGATTGGTTTTCTGTCCCATAATTATGCCTCCTCTACTGGTTTGGTTTCTGCCTTTGCCGGCTCGGCCTTGGTGTCGAGAATCACGGTGACGTGATTGGAGCGCTTGCGGATGCGGCCCGCACGGCCCTGGGGGCACGGACGGATGCGCTTCAGCGTGCGGCCTCCGTCAACCATGATGGTCTTGACGATGACCTTGCCGTTTTCAAGATCTTTGCGGTTATCCTCGTTCTTTGCTTCCCAGTTGGCGATTGCGCTGCGGAGAAGCTTCTCGAGACGGACGGATGCCTCCTTCTTTGAATATTTGAGAATATCCAAAGCGTGGTTGACCTCCTGACCCCTGATGATGTCTGCCACGAGGCGCATCTTCTGGGGAGAGGTGGGTACATCATTCAGCTTTGCGATAGCTGTCTGCTTCTTTATTTCCTTAAGCCTGTCGGCCATTTCTCTTTTGCGTTTTCCCATAGTAATCTCTCCTTATATTTTAACGATTACCGGAATGGCCCTTGAAGGTACGCGTCGGAGCGAATTCGCCGAGCTTGTGGCCTACCATGTTCTCTGTCACATAAACCGGAATGAACCTGTTGCCATTGTGAACAGCGATAGTGTGGCCGACGAAGTCCGGGGAGATCATGCTGGCACGTGACCAGGTCTTGATGGCCTCTTTCTTCATGGTGCCCTCGTTCATCGCGAGCACCCTCTTTTCCAAGCTGTCCTGAATGTAAGGACCTTTTCTAAGTGAACGACTCATAATCTACTTCTGTTTATTCCGTTATTTATGTCTTCTTTCGATGATTAACTTGTTGGAATTCTTCTTCGGATTACGAGTCTTGTATCCCTTAGCGGGCAGACCCTTGCGGGAGCGAGGGTGTCCACCGGAAGCGCGTCCTTCACCACCGCCCATCGGGTGATCGACAGGGTTCATGACAACGCCACGGTTGCGGGGACGGCGGCCGAGCCACCTTCTGCGACCAGCTTTTCCGTGAGATTCCAGGTTGTGGTCGGTATTCGACACGATGCCTACGGTTGCGCGGCAGGAGACAAGCACCATTCTGGTCTCGCCCGAAGGGAGGCGCAGGACGGCGTGAGTGCCTTCGCGTGCGGTAAGCTGTGCATACGCACCGGCGCTGCGTGCCAGGACGGCACCGTTGCCGGGACGAAGCTCGATGTTGTGTACGAGGGTACCGAGCGGAATTTCAGCAAGCGGAAGAGAGTTACCGATTTCGGGAGCTACACCGGCGCCGGATTCGATCACCTGACCGACCTGGATGCCGTTGGGGGCTATGATATAACGCTTCTCACCATCTTCGTAGCAGACGAGCGCGATGCGTGCGCTGCGGTTGGGGTCGTACTCGATGGTCTTGACAGTAGCCTTGCAATTGTCCTTCTCGCGAAGGAAGTCAATCACGCGGTACATCTTCTTGTGACCGCCACCGATGTAACGCATCGTCATCTTGCCCTGGTTGTTGCGTCCGCCCGAGCGCCTGAGGGGCTTGAGCAGGGACTTCTCAGGGGTGGTGCAGGTGATCTCTTCGAAAGTGCTGATCACCTTATTTCTGGTACCGGGAGTCACCGGTTTGAATTTACGTACTGCCATAGTCCTTAAATGTTGCTATAGAAATCAATCTTGTCATCTCCGGCCAGGGTAACGAACGCCTTCTTGTAGTTGTTCGTGCGGCCTGTAAGCATACCCGCCTTGGTGTAGCGGCTCTTGCGTTTGCCGTGATAGTTTACGGTATTGACATCCTTTACGGAGACACCGTACATCTGCTCGACGGCATTCTTGATTTCAACCTTGTTGGCATCGCGCTCAACGATGAAACCGTAACGATTCAGTTTATCGCCCTGAACCGTCATTTTTTCAGTTACTATAGGCTTAATAAGTATTCCCATCGTTGTGTCTTATTTGCGTCTTTCCGCGATAATGTCCTGAACGCCGTCCACCAGCACGAGCTGATTAGCGTGGAGAAGAACGAAAGTGTTGATTTCGTCTACGGTGATGACCTTTGCCTCAGGAAGATTGCGAGATGACAGGTAAATGTTCTTGGAATTCTCAGGAAGCACGACGAGGGTCTTGCGGCCGTTCGCCTTCAGGTTGTCGAGGATCTTGATGAAATCCTTGGTCCTGGGTGCATCCATCGTGAAAGGCTCAACCATGGTGATGGCGCCGTCCTTTGCCTTGTAGGTGAGGGCGGAGAAGCGTGCAAGCTGCTTCAGTTTCTTGTTGAGCTTGAATGAGTAGTCGCGGGGCCTGGGACCGTGAGCGGTACCGCCGCCGACGTTGATGTTGGACTTGATGCTGCCGTGACGTGCTCCTCCTCCGCCTTTCTGGCGACCGATCTTCTTGGTGGAGAAAGCGACCTCACTGCGGTCCTTGGTCTTGTGGGTACCCTGACGCTGGTTGGCAAGATACTGCTTGACGTCGAGGTAGATGGCATTGTCGTTGGGTTCAATTGCGAAAATCGCATCGTCGAGCTCGGCCTGCTTGCCGCTCAGTGAACCGTCAATCTTGTAAACATCCAATTTCATGACTTAGTCCTCCAAGATTACATAAGATCCCTTGGCTCCGGGAACGGAACCCTTGACAATGATGAGGTTGTTCTCAGGGATGACCTTGATGATCTGCAGGTTGAAGACCTTTACGCGGTCACCGCCCATGCGGCCTGCCATACGCATACCCTTG
Source organism: Bacteroidales bacterium (assembly GCA_017616655.1). GTDB lineage: Bacteria > Bacteroidota > Bacteroidia > Bacteroidales > UBA932 > Cacconaster. The sequence goes on along the minus strand of JAFZXU010000061.1, from coordinate 26,648 downwards.
AACACCCTTGAAGGCCAGGAGGATGCGCCCATTGAACCGGGGTGACGAAGTCTGTCGTCCTGACCGTGGGTCTGTCCGCCTACGCCTGCGAATCCGTGGCGTTTCACAACGCCCTGGAATCCCTTACCTTTTGAAATTCCGGTGACATCCACCCACATCTTTCCGTCGGAAAGGTCGGAGAGTCTGATCACCTGGCCTACATGCAGCTCGAGAGGGAAGTCGTCCTTGAACTCCACGAGCTTGCGCTTCGGCGTGGTTTCTGCCTTGTCAAAATGGCCTTTGAGGGCCTTGCTGGTGTGCTTTTCTTTTGCTTCGTCATAGGCAAGCTGTACAGCGGCATAACCATCTTTCTCAACTGTACGGATTTGCGTAACAACGCACGGACCAGCCTCGATAACGGTGCATGGCATATTTTTGCCAGCGGCATCGAAAACGGAAGTCATTCCGATTTTTTTTCCAATTATTCCAGGCATTTGGTTGTTAATTTGGTGTATATTAAGTAGTTAACTATTCCCGCCATTTTTTGCGGGGCTGCAAATGTACGGACTTTTTGCGACTAAACCAAATATTTTCAACACTTTACGAACATTTTCAGCCATTGGGCGCAAAGTGCTCCCAATGGAAGGAAAATGCCGAGAAAAACCTGAACCGGTAATAGATTATTCTTCGTAAAGAAGATAGGGCCTTCTTTGCTGCAGGAACTGTTTTACATCCGGCTCCCAGGCCCGCTTGAGGTCTTCGGCCGAAGCCCCGTCGACGATCATCCGGCGGATCCACCCGTTCCCGGCGAGACGGTCAAAGAAGCGTCCGCTGCCGAAGAAGTCTTCCGGACAGCCGAGTTTCCGGTAGGCATCGATCACATAAGAGAAGTTCACGCCTCCGGCTATGACTGCCTCGTCTTCCAGACCCCGGAGGTCCACTCCGTGACACAGCAGACCGAGGAGCGGCGGTCTTTTTGCTCCAGGAACGCTTTCAGGGGTGAATGTGAATGAGCATCCCTTCATATCCGGATGTCCGTATATCTCGAAAGGCCAATCCGTTCCGCGTCCGAGGGAGACTTTTGTTCCTTCGAAGAAACAGGTGGATGGATAGAGATAGACTGCTTTCATGTCCTTGAGGTTCGGAGACGGGGCGACAGGCAGCGCATAGCGGGTCTGATGGGTATAGTTCAGGCATGGTATCACGGTCAGGAAGTCTTCCGGAATCTCTTTCGTTTGCATCCAGCCTTCGCCGATTATCATCCGGGCCAGTTCTCCCAGTGTCATTCCGTGGACAACCGTTATCGGCAGCCGCCCGACACCGGAGGCATATTTCATATCCAGAACAGGACCGTCTACATAGGAGCCGTTCGGGTTCGGCCGGTCGAAGACAACAACCTTTTTCCCTCCGGCGGCACAGGCGTCCATCAGTTTAAACATAGTCACGTAATACGTGTAGAACCTGAGTCCTACATCCTGGATATCGACGACAAGCACATCGAATCTGTCCAGAACTTCCGGGGAATGGATATCTATCTTGCCTCCATAGAGGGACAGGATTTCCACTCCGGTCTCCGGATCGACGTCGCTGCCTACTTTTTCCCCGGCATCTGCCGTCCCGCGGAAACCATGCTCCGGACTGAAAACCGTATTGACGTCAAGACCTTGTTCCAGCATAACGTCAAGTATATGGGGAGCATCTGCAGTCGTTCCTGCCAATCCGGTCTGATTGCTCAGAAGGGCAATCCGCCGCCCCTCGAGAACAGGAAGATAGACATCGGGCCGCATATCGCCCAGGATGAGATCTCCTTCTTCTGCAAATGCGCCCAACGAGAGGACGAAAGCAGTGAATAGTGCAAGGATTCGTTTTCCTGTCATTGGGCGCATTGGGATGAAACAGCGGGGTTAAGCCCGTCAGTCTTTCAGATACTTGTCGAACCAGGCGAAGAATTCGCGGTTCCAGTGGACGGAGTTCTGGGGCTTCAGGATCCAGTGGTTCTCGTCCGGGAAGAGGATCATTTTCGAAGGGACGCCGAACATCTGGGCGGCGTTGAAGGCCGACATTCCCTGGTCCACGGGGACGCGGTAGTCGAGTTCGCCGTGTGTCACCAGGATCGGGGCAGTCCATTTGTCCACCAGCTTGTGGGGCGAGTTGGCATAATGGCGCACGGCCGCAGGGTTCTTACTCCAGGGCGAGCCTGACATGTATTCGCCGGGGCGGCGGCATCCGCCGTTGTCCCACTCGGGGAACCACATCTCCTCGGTGTTCATATACATAGATTCCTGGTTGAAGATGCCTGCGTGTGCGATCAGGGCGCTGAAGCGGTTCTGATGGATGCCTGCCAGATAATAGATCGAATATCCGCCGTAGCTTGCACCGGTGGCTCCCATCTTGCCGACATAGGGCTTTGCGAGGAAGTAATCGGCCGCAGCCAGGTAATCCTTCATGTTCTGGCCGATATAGTCACCCGAAATCTGCTCCTTCCACTCCTGTCCGAAACCGACGTTTCCGCGGCGGTTGGGAATAATTACCACATAGCCCTGCGAAGCCATCAGGCGGAAATTCCAGCGGGTCGACCAGCTCTGGCTGCAGGAGCTCTGAGGGCCTCCGTTGCAGAAGAGGATTGCCGGATATTTGGCATCGGGGTCGAACTGAGGCGGGAAGAGGGCCCAGGTAAGCATCTGCTTGCCGTCGGATGTGGGAATCCAGAACTCCGCCATCTTAATCTCTTCCACCTGCGCGAGGATATCGTCGTTCTCGTGGCTGATCTGCTGCCAGGAACCGTCCTCAAGCGAGACGGACATAATCTCGGCGGGGCGCAGCATCGTGGTGCTGGTGGCGATCAGGCGGTCTCCCGCCTGCTTCGGAGTGCCGAAATCCATAAATTCATGCTGGGGAGTGACGCGCGCCAGGTTGCCGTTCAGGTCGGCCTTCCATATCTCGCCGACACCTTCAACTATCGCATTGAAATAGATAGTCTTCGAATCGTCGCCCCAGGAGAAGCCGTTCACGTCGTAGATGAATCCGCCGGTGAGTTCGTGAGCCTCGCCGCACTCCATGTCGCGGACAAAGAGGCGCACGCGGTCGGCCTCGTAGCCGTCACGCTCCATGCTGCACCAGGCCATATACTTGCCGTCGGGCGAGAATGCGGGAGCGGTATCGTAACCCATCATGCCCTCGGTCAGGTTGACGACGCTGCCTGATTCCACATCGTAGAGGTAGATGTCGGTATTGGTGGAGAAGGCATAGTCGCGTCCCACCTTCTTGCGGCAGGAATATGCTATGCTCTTGCCGTCGGGGCTCACCGAAAGGTCCTCCAGGCCGCTGAAAGGAGCTGTCGGCAGTTCGTAGGGCTCCTCTCCCAGAAGGTCCACGGGCTCCGTCACAGATTTGCCGTCGAATTTGGCCAGGCAGGTATGCGGGATGGCCTTCACGAAGTGGTCCCAGTGGCGGTACATCATTCCCTCGATGGTGCGGGCGGAAGATTTGGGTACGTCGGGATAGATGTCGGCGCCGGTCTTTGCCACCTTGAAATCGTAGGAATAGAGGATTCCCTTTCCGTCTGGAGTGAGCTCGAACTCGTTGATGCCGCTCTCTATGTCGCTGACTTTCACTGCTTTGCCGCCTGATGCAGGCATTTTCCAGAGCTGTCCGCCGTTGAGGTAGAGTACGGTGTCGTCATCCAGCCAGCGGGCGTTCGACGCGCTCTTGGCCAGATGGGTCAGCTGCCGGTTGCCGCTGCCGTCGACGTTCATTATGAAGAGGTTGCGGACACCCCTGTTCTCTTCGATGGAGGTATAGGTCACTCCGTAGAGGAGCTTCGTTCCGTCGGGGGAAATCTGCACGTCGGTGATCTTGCCGAGCTGGTGCATTACCTCGGGGGTGAAATGTCCGTTCTCGATGGCGATGTCGTGCTTTTCTATCACGGTCGCCTTCTCCGCCTTGGGAGCGCAGGATGCCACGACAGCCATAGCCGAAAGTATAATTAAAAAGCGTTTCATATTATTGATTGTCAGTATCGTTTACTTCATATCCATAGCCGTATTCTATGCCCTTCAGCTCTGCCGGAACGCCCTTGGTCATCCAGATCGGAGCTGGAGCGCCCTTGAGGAAGTGGTCGAAGAACTGTGCGAGACGGATGCTGAGGTCCTTGCGGTTGCGGCGCTCCTTGAGGTTGTGCGCCTCGTCGTTGTACTGCAGCATCCAGGCCTGCTTGCCGCAGCGCCTGAGGGCGTTGAAGAACTCGATGCCCTGCCACCAGGGAACCGCACCGTCGGCGTCGTTGTGCATGATCAGCACCGGAGTGGTGACGTTCGGCACGAAGAAGAGCGGGGAGTTCTCGATGTAGAGATCCATACCGTCCCAGAGGTTCTTGCCGATACGGCTCTGGCCGTGCTCATACTGTCCCGTGCGCGGCATTCCCGACTCCCAGCGGATTCCGCCGTAGGCGCTGGTCATATTGGAGACGGGAGCTCCTGCGCCGGCCGCCTTGAAGCGGTTGGTCTGGGTTATCATATAGGCCACCTGGTATCCGCCCCAGCTCTGGCCCTGGATAGCCATATTGTCGCCGTCGATCCAGGGATTCTCGCACAGCATATCGCATGCGGGAAGGATAGCCTTGAGGGCGCTCTTGCCGGGATGTCCGTCGGTGTAGTAGATATCCGGAATAAAGCAGATGTAGCCGTTGCTCACAAAATAGGGAATATTGACCGTGGATGCGCTCGGGGCGGGGGTGCGGACATTGTACAGGCCGTCGGAGTTCTTCTCGTAGAAGTAGATGATGACCGGATATTTCTTTGCAGGATTGAAATCCTCCGGCTTGAAGAGGAGGCCTTCGGCCCTGATGCCGTCGTCCGTGGTCCAGCTGACGAGTTCCACGGTACCCCAGTTGTAATTCTTCTGCTGGGGATTGGATTCGCAGAGCTGCTTCTCGGTCTTGAACTGGTCGGTGGTGCTCCAGACGTCGTTGCCGGTCTCGAAATTGCCCTTGGTATAGGTATAGATGGGTTTCTTGCCGCTGTTGTTGATGGTCAGGGCGCTGTAGGCGTAGGGCCCCTCCACCAGCTGCTGCATCCTGGCCTTCTTCTTCGTGACGTCGAGCATCGCATAGCCGTTCTCCTTGGTGGTACGGTTGAAGGTGGTGAAGTACATGGGCCTTCCCATCTCCAGCGTAGTACCCTTCGCCATTGACTTGCGGGTGGTGAAATAGGGGTTGTAGAGGCTGTAGATCACCTTGTTCTCGCGACCCTCGGTGATGCGCCTGGGCGCCTCCTTGCCGGTGGCGTCGAACTGCCAGAGGTCGTACTTGTCCTTGAGCAGGAAGTGCTTCGAATCGTCGAACCAGGTTGCGGAGCCGCATATAGGCTTCTGTGAAGGGTGGTCGTCCTCCACATCGTAGAATACCACGTCAAGCGCTCCGGTAAGGTCGCGCTCCTCGCCGCTTGCGAGGGTATAAAGATACCAGTTCTGCTTTGCATTGTCATAATACACGGTATAAGCGCCGTCCGGAGAGGTGCTCAATGCGGTATAAGAGACATTCTTCTTGAGCAGGGTGCGGCTTCCGTCCTTCAGGGATATCTTGTAGATATCGTAGTAGCGCAGGTCGCTCCAAACCTGTTCCATCCGGTAGGGCTTGTCGGTGAAGACGATGATGCTCTCCTGCGAGTTGGGGTCACGCAGGCCTATGTTGGGAATCTCCTTGTCGGCGAGCTGTATTATGGTGCCGTCGCCTGCCAGGTCTGCCTTAGCCAGGAAGGTCTGCGCCTTGGTGCTGTTGACCCTGTTCTTCTGGATGGTCTGTACATAGTCCTCGTTCCATACCCAGATGTCGAGCTTGGGCTGCTCGAATTCCACAAGCGTGGTGTCCTTTTCGCGCGGTATCGGGCAGGTGCCGAATGTGATGTATCTGTCGCCTCCGTGGAAGCCGATGCCGGGTTTGTCGCTGATTTTCCACCCCTTGCGGAGGCCGTTCCCGTCACGGCTCACCAACTTGCGGGCGCTGCCGTTCTCATAGAGCCAGATATCGGTGAGTTTGGAAGCCTCCTTGGCGGTGTCGAGGTTGGCGTAGAATGCCATCTTGTCGCCCTTATCGTTGAAATATGCGCTTCCAAAGGTCGCTTTCTTGTCTCCGGTCAGCACGGGAGTGCTCTGCTTGGAGGCGAAATCATAGAGGAAGATTCCGTGCTCCACGGTGCTGTCCTTCTTGGAGGGCTTGGTGACGTATGCCATTCCGAGTCCGTCATCCTTGAGGAAACAGTTCTCCACGCACTTGAGGGTGTCGATCTCCAGAGTCTTGATGTTGAGGACATAAAGATTGTCCTTAGTGTCGGGTGCGTTGTCTTTCTTCTCGGGCTTTGCAGGCTTCTCCTTCTCGCCCTTAGGCTCCTTCCCCGGTTCGGGTTTGGGAGGAGCGGGCGCTGCCACATTCTCCGTGAAGACGACATAGTCCACCAGTTCGCCCGCCACCTTGAAACTCTTAAGGTTTGGATACTTGGTGACGTTGCCGTTGGTCAGGTCGATGACGGCCAGGGAGTCCTTGGGCATCTGGTCGGGCTTCTTCTTGTCGATCTTTGCCTGGCGGGTCTGCCGGAATTCGGGATTTACCTTGAAGACGGCCCGCTTGCTGTCAACCGAGATGCGTCCGGTGACGCCGCGGTCCACGGTATACTCCACGCCGGTGCGCGTATTGTAGAACTTGATGACTCCGTCACCCTCCTGGGGCGAGATGCCATATATGACCCAGTCCTTGTCCATCTGGTCCACGGGCCTTACGATTGATTTCCAGCCGTCATAGACGGAGTGGTCGATAGCCGGTTTCTGCGCCCAGGCGGAAATGGAAGCGAGGGCCGCAGCGGCAATAATGAGAAAGCGTTTCATATGGTTGGATGATTGATTTTGCAGTAACCTTGCAAATATAATAAAAAAAGAGGCCGGCCAAAAATGGCCGACCTCTCGGTTTCGTACCCGGAAAGGATTAGTCTGCGAGCGAGCAGCGGTAGAACTTGAGAACCTTGAGTTCCTTGTCCACGGCGGCAATGGCGTCCTTTACGGACTTCTTGTCGTCGCTCATCTGATACTCCTGCTCTTCGAGGGTGTTCTCCTTGAAGAACTTCGCAACGCGACCGTTGGCGATGTTCTGGATCATCTGCTCGGGGAGGTTTGCAGCCTTCTCTGCGGAGACCGTCTTGATGATCTCGCGAGCCTGCTGTGCCTGCTCCGGAGTGAGCCAACCCTTTGCAGTGTTGGACTCGATGTGATCCTCGCTGTCGCAGTGAGCGGGGTTGATGCCCGCCTTCCTGAGGGCTGCATCGACAGCCTTCTGGATCTGCTCGTCCTTAGTCTTCTCGATGGCGACCTTACGCTCGTTCTCAACCACCTCTGCGGGGCAGTCGGCGGGAGAGACGGAAACGGGGTTCATGGAGACGATCTGCATACCGATACCCTTGCCCAGTTCTGCGGGAACCTCCTTGTTGAAGGCCACGATAGCGCCGAGCTTGCCGTTGATGGTGTGGATATAGGTTGCCAGGCCCGGAGCTTCGAGGCGTGCGTAGAAGACGAGATCGTGCTTCTCGCCGCTCTTGCCGGTCTGCTGTGAGATCGCCTCTTCCACGGTCTGGCCGTCAGCCATCTTGCAGCCCATCAGGGCTTCCTTGTTTTCAGGGAAGCACTTGATTGCGGTGTCTGCGATGGCCTTTGCGAGTGCCTGGAACTCAGCGTTCTGGGAGACAAAGTCAGTCTCGCAGCCGAGGGCTACGAGGATGGCCTTGTTACCTTCGATTCTCGAGAGGACTGCGCCTTCCGAGGTCTCGCGGTCAGCGCGCTTTGCTGCCACGAGTTTGCCCTTTTCACGAATAATCTCCTGTGCGCGGTCGAAATCGCCTTCAGCCTCTACGAGAGCCTTCTTGCAATCCATCATACCGGCGCCGGTCATTTTACGGAGTTTTGCAACGTCTGCTGCCTTGATTTCCATAGTGCAATGTCTTTAAAGGGTTGATTATTCGTTCTTGGGCTCTTCAGCGGGGGCCTCTGCGGCCTCTTCGCTGCGGCGGCGACGGGGACGGGTCTTCCTTGCGGGAGCTTCGTCCTTCGGCGCTGCCTCTTCTTCCTTCTCCTTATCGAGCTTGCGCTCCTCGAGACCTTCTGCAATTGCCTTGCAAAGGGTTTCGGTGATGAGGGAGATGCTCTTTGCGGCGTCGTCGTTGGCGGGGATGACGTAGTCGACCATCGTCGGGTCGCAGCAGGTATCAACCATAGCGATCACGGGAATGTTGAGGCGGTTGGCCTCCCTGACTGCGTTGATCTCCTTCTGGACGTCCACCACGAAGAGTGCTGAAGGAAGACGGTTCAGATCTGCGATCGAGCCGAGGTTCTTCTCGAGCTTGGCCCTCTGGCGGGTAACCTGGAGGCGCTCACGCTTTGCGAGAGTCTCGAAAGTGCCGTCGCTGATCATCTTGTCAATGTTGTTCATCTTCTTGACCGCCTTGCGGATGGTCGGGAAGTTGGTGAGCATGCCGCCGGCCCAGCGCTCGGTCACATACGGCATGTTGACGCTCTGTGCGCATTCTGCGACGATCTCCTTAGCCTGCTTCTTGGTGGCTACGAAGAGGACCTTGCGGCCCGAGCGTGCCAGCTGCTTCATGACGTCGGCAGCTTCGTCTATTTTGACAACGGTCTTGTGCAGGTCGATGATGTGGATGCCGTTCTTCTCCATAAAGATATAGGGAGCCATTTTGGGATTCCACTTGCGCTTCAGGTGTCCGAAGTGTACGCCTGCATCAAGTAATTCTTGGAAATTGGTTCTTGACATAGTCAAAAGTTGTTTTTTTGTTTGTTTTTAAATTCTCTTCATCAATCGGGAGTAGCGGCCTGGCCGGTCTCCCAGATTTTCCGCAGCGGGGCAAACAGCAGGTAGCCTTGAAGGATCCCGGAGTTTTGTTCCCGCGCTGTGCAAAATGTAAATCTGCGCGATATTAACGCTTGCTGAACTGGAAGCGTCTACGTGCACCAGGCTGTCCGGGCTTCTTCCTTTCGACCTCGCGGCTGTCGCGGGTAAGGAATCCGTTGGACTTCAGCACAGGGTGATAAGCCTCTGTGTCGACCTTGTCAAGGGCGCGTGCTACAGCAAGGCGGAGAGCCTCTGCCTGACCTTTGATTCCGCCGCCGTCAAGGTTAGCCTTGATGTCGAACGAAGCGGTGGTTCCGGTGAGCTCGAGGGCCTGCTTTGCGATGTAACGGAGAGTATCCTCTTTGAAATACTCCTCGAGGGTGCGGCCATTGATGGTAAAGTTGCCTTTACCGGTGCTTAAATAAACGCGAGCAACAGCTGATTTACGTCTTCCAAGGGCGTTGATTACTTCCATGCTCTGTTTAGATTTCGTTTAACGTAATAGTTCTGGGTTTCTGTGCTTCGTGGGGATGTTCGCTGCCTGCATAGACATACAGGTTGCCGAAGATGACATCTCCGAGGCGGTTCTTGGGGAGCATTCCCCTGACGGCGTGCTCTACCACTGCGGTAGGCTTGTTTGCGAGCAGTTCCTTGGGGGTGGTGAAACGCTGTCCTCCCGGATAACCGGTGTGGCGTGTATACACCCTGTCTGTAAGCTTTTTGCCGGTGAGACGAACCTTGTCCGCGTTGATGATGATGACATTGTCACCGCAGTCAACGTGAGGAGTGAAGTTCGGCTTGTTCTTGCCGCGAAGTACGACAGCAACACGTGAAGCCAGACGTCCAAGGACCTGATCGGTGGCATCGATGACCAGCCACTCCTTGGTGACGGTCTTTGCGTTAGCCGATACGGTCTTGTAACTCAATGTGTCCACTTTGTTGATTTTTAGGTAAATACGTTAACAATAAAATGTCTTCCCCCTATTTTGGGGGCTGCAAAGATAGTCATTTTTATCGAAGTGGCAAAAAAACTTGCCGGAACCGTGCTCTAGTATTTGAACTGGAACTCGGTCAGGAGGCCGCCGAACTCCTCGAGGACCATCCTCTCGGGGAGGTTTTTCCTGTTGTAGTCCAGGATTATCTGGGAGTAGCCGGAGACGGCTGCCTTGCGGGCGGTGAGGGTCACCGTCTTGAGCGCGCCATCCTGGGAGACTTTGATATCGGCGTTATTGTCCTTCGCCGCAGCCTCGTAATTGCCTGTGATGCAGTTCAGCAGCGTGTTGCGGAGCTTGCGGAACATGGCGTTCTTGGCGGTGTCCACCTTGATCTGTTTGCCTGTGGTGCAGGACTTGAGCATCGTTCCGTCGATGATCAGATACTCGTTCTTGGGTTCGGAATATATCATCTCCAGTTTGTCGGGCGCCGTGAAGGAGACGGTGCCGGCGGAATGGATTACCTTCTGGGTTACGGGGAGGGTTATGATTCTGGTGAAACTGCTTTTGAGCTGCTGGGCGCTCACAAGTGCCGTTGAAAGCATTATCGCTGCGGCCAGGACCAGGATTCTTTTCATTTCTATCTGTCGTTTTCGTTTTCCGGGGTGCAAAGGTAACAAAAAAAGTGCCGCTGATTGTCGGCATTTTTTGCGTATCTTTGAAACCTGCACTTAACCAATACCGTATATGAAACGCTTTCTTCTCTTTTCCGCCGTGCTGCTGATCTGCTGCAGCGCCTATTCCCAGACTTGCAAAGTGACCCTCACAGCGCCCGAAGGGGTGTCCGTAAGGGTTTACCAGGGCTTCGGAGACTCCCTCTTCGTAGGGGAGCCTATCTCCTCGACCGCACACGGGTCGAATGTGGACTATGTGTACGAACTCAAGCCCGGAAGGCACCATTTCATCGCCTCCGGAGAGGGGCGCTACTGGCTCCAGAAGAATTTCCTGGCCGAAGAGGGCAAGGTGATAGACGCCGACCCCGGCCTGAAGGGCGGAAAGGGATATGAACCGTCAAGGATATATGCGCACACCGACGAGACCGCGGCCAATGCGCTCGATATCACGGAATTGACAAAGAAATACCCCGGCGTCCTCGCCGTTCCAAGCTTGAAGAAGGGCAAGGCGGCGCAGGAGTACACCACTCAGGAGGAACTGGAATCCTTCCTGGTGCTGCGCGATGACAAGTGGGATAATATGTATGTCTTCTTCAACGTGGGCCACACCACCCGCGGACTGGTGATGCCGCTTGCTGTCTTCACCACCACGAACCTCAACGGGATGACCCTCGAAGAGGCGGCAGCCGCGGTGCGCGGGAATGAGAAACCGACCGTTTATCTGCACGCCCATATCCACGGAAACGAGCCGTCGGCCGGTGACGGAGCCCTGGCGATGGTGGCTGAGCTGGACGGAAAATACGGCAAAGAGGTGCTTCGCTACGTGAATGTGATCATCCTGCCGCGCGTGAACGGCGACGGTGCCAAGGCATGGACCCGCGGCACCAGCAGGTTCCCCGACATGAACCGCGACAACCTGCTCATAGACAATCCGGAGATCAAGGCGGCGCACCGTATATATAATCTGTTCCTCCCCGAAGTGGTGATGGATATGCACGAATACGGCGCATGGCGCAATGTGATGCGTACCCGCGGCTTCCTCGACGACGCCGGCATCACGGTTTCGGGCAACCAGAACAACATCGCGGAACTCAACGACCTGATGAAGGAGATGATGCGCTATGTGGAGGCGGAAGGCGCGAAGGTGGGGCTGCGCTACTGGGAGTACACGCAGGGCGGATATTCCGACCAGGCACCGCTCCACGCTTCGCACTATTATGCGTTGCGCGGCAGCACCAACTTCCTCGTGGAGACCCCCAACGCCACACTCGACAAGGGTCAGACCCATGCCCGCCGCGTGATGACGCAGTTCTTCGCCGCCAAGGCGCTGATAGACTACACTATAGAGCACAGGGCGAAAATCCAGGGTGCGGTGCGTGCCGACCGCGTGGCTACGGTGGCTAAGGGCCTTGCCGGCAGCGACCCGCTGGTACTCAAGCACGGCCAGAACGAGGAGGCATACAAGTACACTCGCAAATTCTTCGATTTCAGGAAGGGAGAGGTCCTGACCGACTCGACCTTCGCCGTCAGGTATTATGAGGTGCGGGAAATCGAGCGCGAGCGCCCCACGGCCTACGTGATTCCGAAGAATGTCCGCAATGCAGAGCGGATCCTGGAGGTGATGCGCTACAATGACATCACCTGGACCGAACTGCCGAAGGGCGAGAAGATGACCCTGCGCAAATATGCCGCCGGCGACGAACAGGCTAAACCCAGGCTGGACGTGCTTTGCGACGAGCAGGAGTACACCTTCCCGGAGGGAGCCTATCTCTTCCCTATGGGACAGGAATCCGGCATCATCCTCGGAATGCTGATGGAGCCCGATTTCGTCATGACCGACTCGTTCCCCATCTCGCTGGTCCAGGCCAGACTCCTGACGCGGGACGACGTCTACCGCTGCGAAAGGAAACTGTAGCGGCAAGGCGGCGCTTGATCCCGGCGTCGAACCCACTCTTAGCCGAAATATTATCGGTTGTTTCGGAACCTAATGCCATTTCGCCATGATGTTTTATGAAGAAAAGAATATTTTGTTTCCAAAAATCACTATATTTGCAGAGTTTTAGAAACAAAACGAATAATGGACTATTTGACGTTCAAGGAACGGATGTTTCCGTTAGGGTGTTTCCACGTCCGTCAGGTGTTATTGTGGGAAGAGGATTTCGACCGCAATAACCTCACTCGCTGGTGCAGGAGAGGCCTTCTGGAAAAGTTGAGGAATCAGTACTACGCGTTTCCGGAGTATAGGCGTGCCCCCGATTTTGCCCGTTATGTGGCAAATCGCATCTATGCTCCGTCGTACATAAGTCTGCACAGCGCCCTGTCGTTTTATGGTATGATTCCGGAGGAAGTGGTTCAGCAGACAAGCGTTACCACACTCAAGACTGCGACTTTCAAAAACTCCTTTGGTACATTTGATTATCAGAATGTCAAGATTCCGCTCTTTTTCGGCTACGAGCCGAAGATGGCGAAGGACGGGCGCGGAGTCCTTATTGCGACGCCGGAAAAGGCACTGCTGGATCTTCTTTATCTTAATCCTTTTTACAATACGGAGCAGGATATGGAAGATCTGCGCCTTGACGAAGATTATATGCAGAATGATTTGAATATGCAGCGCTTGGCCGGCTACCTTGAAAGGTTCGGCAGCAAGGCGCTGGACCGCCGCATCGGCCGCTTGTTAAAAGTATATGAGTTATGATTGACCTTCAGTTCATACGGAGTTTCTTTCCTCCGGAGATGGCCGGGGAGAGCCGGTATCACCGTTATATGCTTAAAGAGTATCTTCAGCTGCTGATACTCGACTATCTTACCACTACGCCCCAAATAGGCAAACTGGCGTTTATAGGCGGCACCAATTTGCGGCTTATTCAGGGCATCGACCGATTCTCCGAAGACCTCGACTTCGACTGCAAAGGAATGAGTGAAGAAGAGTTTATGGAGATGACCGACGGTGTTGTGGCATATTTAAAGAAGAATAATATCGATGTTGTCACTCGAGACAGCCCCAATCCGCATTTGACCGCATTCCGGCGCAATCTGCTCTTTCCCGAGATGCTTTTCAGCCTTGGGTTGACGGGTCATCGGGAGCAGCGTCTTCTGCTGAAGATAGAGGCGCAGGATCAGTGCGTAGATTATGCTCCTGCCGTTGCGACGGTCAACAGGATGGGATTCTTCTTCGATCTTCGGGTTCCACCGCTCGATGTCCTGTGCGCAATGAAGTTTGCCGCCGTCCTTTCAAGACAGAAGGGACGTGATTTCTACGATATTGTTTTCTTGCTTTCGAAGACAGGGCCGAATATGGATTTCCTTCGTGCAAGGACTGGCATTTCTTCTTTGGAAGAACTGAAAACAGCATTCTTTGCGCTTCTCGAGAAGATTGACCTTAACCAAAAGAAGCGCGACTTTTCACATCTGCTTTTCAACGAATCCAACGCGGACAGGATCCTCCAGTTCAAAACCCAATTCTGTTCCTGTTGCCACATCAGTTGATACTTCCCTCCTGCTTCTCCAGGTAGGAGACGACGTCCTGGACGGTCTCGAAGTTTGCGAGGGCCTCGTCGGGGATGACGATGCCGTACATGTCCTCTACCTTCATAAGGAGCTGCAGGATGTCAACGGAGTCGGCGCCCAGGTCGCGCTTGATGTTGGACTCCGGGGTTATCTTCTCCGCGTCGAGGCGGAGCTGGCGGGCCAGGATGGCCTGTACTTTATCAAACATATTGTCCATTTTCACTCTTCGTAGTGTTCGTATTTCGAAATTTCTGCTTCGATTTTGTCGGAGAGGCGGCTTGAGCACATCCTGCACGCCTGTTCGATGCACTTCTCCACAGCCTTGGCGTTACTGCTTCCGTGCCCCTTGACCACCACCTTCTCGAGTCCGAGAAGTACGCTGCCGCCGTAGTTCTGGTAGTTCATGAATTCCTTCTCCTCCATGAACATACGCTTCATCAGCAGGGCGCCCAGCTTATAGAGCCAGCGTGAGTAGATATCCTTCTTGAGTTTCTTGAGCAGCTCGAGCGCAGTGCCTTCGGTGGTCTTCACCAGCACGTTGCCGGAGAAGCCGTCGGCCACCACCACGTCGTAGGAGCCTGAAAGCAGGTCGCGGCTCTCCATGTTGCCCACGAAGTTGACGCACTCCGTCTCCTGCAGGAGTCTGTAGGCCTCCTGGCGGATGTCGTCGCCCTTCTCGGCCTCCTTGCCCACGTTGAGAAGCGCGGTGCGGGGCGCCTTGACGCCATATACGTTCTCCATATAGAGGCTTGCCATGATGGCGAACTGCCTCAGGTGCGCTGCGGTCACCGTGACGTTGGCGCCGCTGTCGCAGATGCCCACGATTCCTCCCGCCATGGTGGGGAGAATCGGGCAGAATGCGGGACGGATGACGCCGGGAATGCGTCCAAGACGCACCAGGGCGCCGGTCACGAGCGCTCCGGTGGAGCCGCAGGAGACCATTCCGTCGATTTCCTCCTCGTCGCGCAGCATTATCATGGCCTTCATCATCGAGGAGTTGCGCTTCAGACGGATGGCGTCGGTGGGCTTCTCGTCGCACCCGATCACCTCCGGGGCGTGGACGATTTCAAGCCTGGAGGCATCGTAAGCGCGTCCCTCCAGTTCCTTTTTGAGCAGGGCCTCGTCGCCCGTCAGAAGCAGATGGAGGTCGGGGTTGCCGGCAAGTGAGGAGAGGGCTCCCTCCACCTGCGCGCGGGGGCTGCGGTCGCCTCCGAAACAATCTACGATTATCTTGATCATGCCAGTTTCTTTACGTAGGAGCGGCGCCGCTTGTGGTTCTTGTGCTCGAACCGCTTCCACTGGTTGAGGATTGCCCAGTTGTCCTCCAGGTTGAGGTTTGTCTCGGCGTGGGTGATCCGGGGCGCCTTCAGCATATGCATCAGTTCCACGGAGAACACAGTAGAGATGCCGCGGTTGAGGTATTCGGGATCGACTCCGATGAGGCAGAGATCTATCGCGGTGGGGCGCTTGATGGCCTTCAGGAGCCTGAATAGCACCCTAGGAGTATATTTGCCGCGGGTGCCGACAAGGGCCTTGGCCAGTGCGGGGATGGTCATTCCGAAGCAGACCACCCTGTCGTTCTCGTCGAGGATTACGGCTATGTTCCTGGTGCTGATGACCATGCTGAAGTTGTCCATCATCAGCTTCTTCATCCCGTCGGTGAAGGGAACGGTGCCGTAGAGCTTGTCGTAGGAGTCGTCGATGAGCTTGAAGACTCCGTCGGCATAGCGCCTGAGGAAGTCCTTGCCGTTGCGTGCGGGGCCGAAGTGCAGCTTGTAGCGCTTCATTATGAAGTCTGCCAGCTGCTCCTGCTCCTTCAGCGTCTCCTCGCTCTCCGGACCGTAGAGCTGGAACTCCAGCCAGTCCACCTCCTTGGCATATCCGAGAGCCTCTATGTGCTTCTGGTAATAAGGGGCGTTGTACTGCTCCTCGAAGGTCGAGAGCTGGTCGAATCCCTCTATCAGAAGCCCTTCGCGTTCCAGGTCGGAGTAGCCCAGGGGGCCGCAGGCGGTATCCATGCCGCGTTCGACGGCCCACTTTTCCACAGCTCCGAAGAGGGCACGGGAGACCTCCAGGTCGTCTATGGCATCGAAACGGGTGAAGCGGACGCGCTTCTCGTTGTTCTTCTCGTTGGCAGCCCGCTGGATGATGCCCTGGATGCGTCCGACCATCTTCCCGTCGTCATAGGCATTGTAGAAGACGCTGTCGCAGCAGTCGCTGTAGACGTATCCGGGCTTGAACATCTTCATCTCGTCGGCCCAGAGGGGCGGGACAAAGTTGGGGTTGCCTTTGTACAGGTCGATCGGGAAGTTGAGGAACTCCCTCTGCTGCCTGCGGTTGAGGACCTCTTGTACGGTTATCATATTACCTGTGTTTTGCGTGGAAGCAGACGCCTACTCCGTTGGGGCCGGAGTGGCTTCCTGCCGTGGGATTGACCACCTGTATTTCGATCTTCAGGTCGTTTCCGAACCTCTCGTGAATCATATCTGCAACCTCCTGCGCGATCTCCGGAGCGTCGGTGTGGCCAACCACGAAGCGGTGCGCCTTGATGTCGTCGCCCAGCTCCTCAACCTTGCCTACAAGGTGCTCCATCGCCTTCACGCGGCCCTTTTCCTTGCCGCAGGAGACCATCTTGCCCTCTGGGGACATATAGATGATGGGGCGGATGCCGATGAGGGTGCCCATCGTTGCGGCCAGGCCGCTGACGCGACCGCTGCGGCGGAAGAACTTCAGGTCATCGGCGAAGAAATACATCGCGAAGCGGTCGACCTCCTTCGAAGCCCAGGCGAGCACCTCGTCGAGGTTCATTCCCTCCTTGATGCGGTCGCCCACCTCGCGGGTGATGGTATAGCTGATGGTGGTGATGCCCTTGGTGTCGATCTCCTCGAAACGGACTCCGGGATACTTCGCCTTGAGCTCAGCAATTGCCTGGTCCATAACGTCGAAGGTGTTGGTCATCGCGCGGGAGAAGTGGACATAGAGGATGTCGTTGCCGGCCTTGAAGTCAGGCTCGAAGTACTCGATGTAGCGCTCCTTGGAGATAGCGCTGGTGGTGGGCAGGACTCCGCTGCGGAGCTTGTCATAGAATGCCCTCGAGTCGAATTTCTCGAAATCTTCGTAAGGATGGATCGTCTCCGCGTCGATGCTGTAAGGCATGCTTATGAGTTTGTAGCCGTATTCTGCGGCTTCGACGGGAGTGATGTCGGTGTCAGTGTCAGTAAATAGTGTCAACATATCTCTTTAACTTAATATTATCACATAGTCGTAAATGGGCTGTCCTCCCTGCTGCAGGATCACTTCGCTGCGGCGGTAACGGGCCTGGAGTTCCGTCTGAAGGGCTTCTGCCGCAGCAGGGTCTGCATCCGCTCCGGCAAAGAGCAGGATTATGTCGCAGGAGCCTGCATCGAGGGCCTCGCAAAGTGCGGAAACGGCCTCTTCGGCGGTTTTTCCGTTTGCAAGTATATCCTTTTTTGTGAAGCCGGCATAGTCGCCCTCCTTCACCTGGTCGGTGGTGCGGATGGCGCGTGAGACCATTCCGGTGGTCACACCCTCGATCGCCTCTCCCAGCGCAACCTCTATCTCGTCGGCGCTCTCCGCCGAAAGGTCGAGGTTCGCCAGTGCGAAATAGCCCTCTCCGAGGGTCTTGCAGGGGATTACCCTGATTTCCGCAGCCTTGTATATCTCTGCCGCCTGCTGTGCGGTGAGCATTATGTTGGAGTTGTCCGGAAGGACGAAGATGGTCTGCGCGCTGATGCTTTCGAAGGCCTCGATGAAGCGCTGCACCGGCGGGTTCATGGTCTGTCCTCCCTCTATCACCACATCTGCCCCCATCTCGCGGAATGTGGAGACGAGTCCCTCGCCGGAGGCCACCGCCACCACGCCGTAGGGCTTGTTCTTCGGCTTGAAACGCTCGTCCATGCCGTTTTCATGGTGCTGCAGCGTCATATTCTCGATCTTGATGGTGAGATACTCACCGTACTGCTGGCAGTGGTTGAGGATGTCGCCCGGGGTGCGGGTATGGACATGTACTTTGACGATGCTGCCGTCGCGGAAGAAGACCAGCGACTCCCCGTTGGCCTGCAGCCAGTCGCGGATCACGGTCTCGTCGAAGCTGTCGAGGTCTACCTTGCTCCGCTGGAGGCGCAGCAGGAACTCGGTGCAGTAGCCGAACTCCAGCTCGCTGTTCTCCGTGAAGGCGTCGAGGTCCACCTGTGCGGCCCTGGGCCCTTCCTGAGCGGAGAGAAGCGCCTCTCCTGCGGGATTTCCGTGGAGGGCGTCGCGCATTCCCTCGAATATATAGAGGAGTCCCGCGCCGCCGCTGTCCACCACGCCTGCCTTCATCAGCACATCCAGCTTTTCCGGGGTGTGTTCCAGCGAAACGGCCATCGCCTCCGCGATGCGGTCGGAATACTCTTCCGCGTCACGGCTTCCGCTTGCGGCCTCGGCGCCTTCGCGCAGCACCGTCAGGATTGTTCCCTCCACGGGGTTGGAAACGGCTCCGTAGGCCTCTTTGACAGCACTTTGCATCGCCTTTTCAATCTCCCCTATGCCTGCGTTCTCGGCCCCTTCGAGCCCCTTGGCGATCCCTGCGAAGATGCGGGAGAGAATCACGCCGGAGTTGCCGCGTGCCCCCATCAGCATCTTCCTGGAGACCGATTCCGCCATCTCGGCGATGGTCTTTCCGGATGCGTCGCAGCCGGCCTCCATGGTCATATACATATTGTCTCCCGTGTCTCCGTCGGGAATCGGAAAGACGTTCAGGTCGTTGACGCTCTTGCGGTTGAGGGCCAGGCGGGCCGCGCCGCTGCGTACTAGTTCAAGATATTGGGTTGCTCCTATCTTTTCCATTATTCAGCACAATTTCTCCGTGTCTTTTCCGCAAAGGAGGGAATCTTCATCAGAAGCCTGAATACCAGCGGTTCGAGACAGTAAGTAAGAAGAATTGTCGAGGTCATTCCGATGACCGATATGATGCCTATCGAGCGGATTGCGGGATGGCGGGCGAAGGCCAGCGAAGCCACCACTATGATAAGCACCAGTGCGGAGAAGAAAATGGCGGTCTTGTGCCAGGAGAGCATCTCCCTTTCGCCGGTTCGCGCCTCCTGCAGGAGTCCCTGCATCACGAAGATGCTGTAATCCACCCCGATACCGAAGACGAAGGTCGAAATGACTATGTTTATAAGGTTGAATTCAAGTCCGAAGAGGGCCATCAGTCCCTGCATCACGTACCAGCTGAGGAACATCGGCAGGAAGGCGGTAAGGGCCACCGGGAAGCGCCTGAAGGCCAGCAAGAGTACCAGCAGGACGAAAATTGAGGAGATCAGCAGCGTGGTGTTGAAGTCGTCGTGGACGATTTCCACCATGTCGCGGCAGTAGTAGAAGGGCTCCAGGATTATGGTCTGCTCCCCGCTTACAAGCGCGTCTGTCACCTTGTCGGTATCCTCCGGGTCGAAGGAGACGTCGGTGAAGACCATATACCTGCCGCTGCTCTCATGCTCGATGAAGTTGGAGAGAAGTTCCTCCGGCAGGACATCCGCCTCGAAGAGGTTGCCCGGCTTGTAATCGCCCTCTATAAGGGCTATGAAGGGCTCGAAGGTGGCGGGAGCGATATTGTTCCTGCGTCCTGCTGAATAGAGGTTCGCCTTGAGTTCGGCCACCCTCTGCGGGTTCCAGAACTCCTTCCACAGCCGGATCCTCTCCATCTGGCCCTCTTCCGGCTGGAAAAGAAGGGAAGCCAGGTTGGAGTAACCCTTGACCAGCCCTTCCCGCTTAAGGGAATCGAGACGGACAAAGAGTTTGTCGTTGTATTCCAGCGCCTTATCGAGGTCGTTGTCGTATGCGGCGAAATAGTAGCTGGTGAAACCCTGGCGGTTCTTCTCCTCGTAGAGTTTCTGGCTGTTTGCGATGAACGCCTCGTCGAAGTCGAGGTTGCGAAGGTCGCTGTCGAACTTGACCCTGTGACTCATCGCGACGCCTGCCACGAGGATCAGCGCCATGGCTCCGATAATCCACTTGTTCCTGTCCCAGGGGAAGTTGTTGATGCGGTCTATCAGCTTGAATTCCTTCACTTTGCCGTCGCCGTCCCTGAGGAAGTGGGGCAGGAATACGAGGGTTGCGAGGGTGCTGCCCACCAGCGCGAATGCCGAGAAGAGTCCGAAGTCGCGGAGCAGGTCGCTCTCGGTGAAAAGCAGCGCCAGGAAGGCTCCGACCGTAGTGACGCAGCCCAGTACGATGGGCGTGCTCTCCTCCTTCAGAACCCTTTCGACATCTCCCGCAAAGTGGTGGTGTATCAGGGCGTGGAGGCAGTAACTGATGGCTACGCCAAGGATTATCGAGCTGATACCCAGCGACATAAGCGACATGAAACCCTTCAGCCAGTACATGCAGGCGAGGGCGAAGAGGGCGCCGTAGGCCACCGGGGCAATCATCTTCAATATGAATTTCCAGTCGCGGAAGCAGAGCAGCATGATGATGATAATCAGAATCATTGAGATGCCCACCGTCAGCAGCATATCGCGCTTGATGGTGCCTGCATTTGCCACGCTGCCGAGCGGGTTGCCGTGCGCCAGAACCTGCGCATCTGGGTGTTCCTGCTCGAATTCCGCCCTGGTCTTTTCAAGCATCCGGTAGAATTTAGTCGCCTTGCCGGACTCCATTTCGGTGAATCCGGGGGTCACGAAAGCCATCGCCACGCTCCTGTCGGGGCAGAAGAAGTGCCCCTCCTCGATTGTATATCCCCCTTCGGAGGCCTCCTCTTCCGGCATCAGACGGGCGAGCAGGGCGCTGCGGTAGTTGAGCGGGTCGATGCTTACCACCTTGATGGCGTCGCCGGTGATGTCGTCGCGGAGCATCTCATAGTTCTCCTTCATCTGCTTCGAAATGGCTTCCGGGGTGTTCAGGGCCTCGAAATCCGCATAGAATGAGGAGTCGATGAAGGAGGGGAAGTGGCTCAGGCCGTAGTCCATCGCGCCGAGGGCGACATAGGGGTCGAGCATGCTCAGGATACCCTTGATGTATTTGCCGTCGGGGTCGCGGTCCAGCAGCGCCTCGGAGAATTCATCCATATAGGCGCCTAGGGTCTGCACGTCGAGCGTCTCAAGCCCTTCGGCCGCGGTAATCTGCAGTATTACCTTGTCCTTGAGGGCTATGTCGCTGAAAGCCAGTTCGCTTTCGGTGCTGCTGCGGGGCAGGAGTTTGGATATGTCTTCCTCGAGCCGGAGGTGCGTCCCGAACCAGGCGAATATCGCCGTGGTAAGGACTAAAATTGTATATAACAGCCACTTGCGGTCTTTGAGAAACCTGTAAAGGGGCAGGAATAATCTGTGCATAACTAATATAATACAAGCCGCAAAGGTAGCACATTTTATCTTATTTTTGTGGATTGGAAGAATATGAAGATAGGTTCCATAGATTTGGGAGAGAAGCCGGTGTTCCTGGCGCCGATGGAGGATGTGACCGATCCCTCGTTCAGATATATCTGCAAGGGGTTCGGCGCCGATATGATGTACACCGAGTTCATCTCTTCCGACGGCCTTATCCGTGACGCGGCGAAGACCATCGCCAAGATGCAGGTCTATGATTATGAGCGCCCTATCGGAATCCAGCTCTACGGCCATATTCCCGACGCGATCGTGGATGCCGCGGTGAGGGCCGAGGCCGCCGGACCGGACCTCCTGGATATCAATTTCGGCTGCCCGGTGAACAAGATCGCCCGCCGCGGCGCCGGCAGCGGCATGATGCGCGAGCCCGAAAAGATGGTGGAGATCACCCGCCGCGTGGTGGAGGCCGTGAAACTTCCCGTTACGGTGAAGACCCGCCTCGGATGGGATGAAGAGAGCAAGATAATCGTGGAGCTTGCGGAGCGTCTTCAGGATGTGGGAATCGCCGCCCTGACCATCCACGGCCGCACCCGCAGCCAGCTCTACAAAGGCGAGGCGGACTGGACCCTGATAGGCGAGGTGAAGCGCAATCCGCGCATGCATATCCCCATCATCGGAAACGGCGACATCACCACCCCGCAGCGGGCCGCGGAGTGTTTCGAACGCTACGGCGTGGACGGCATAATGATAGGCCGCGCGAGTTTCGGCCATCCCTGGATTTTCCGGGAGGTGAAGCATTATCTGGCCACGGGAGAGCTTCTGCCGCCGATGTCGGTGGCGGACCGCGTCGATCTGGCGAAGCGCCATCTGGCCAAGTCGCTCGAGGTGAAGGGGGAGAAGGTGGGCATCCTGGAGATGCGCCGTCATCTCTCCTGTTATTTCAAAGGTTTGGAAAATTTTAAGGAAACCCGGCTGAAATTAGTAACTTTGACCTCTCCGGAGGAACTTTTCGCAACACTGGACTACATTAAAGAAAATTGGCAATAACGATATGATTAGCAAGGTTCTGCTCTTTCCCTATTATCTGACCCTGAAAATCAGGAACAAGCTTTACGATTCGGGCCGCAAGGCGACCTATTCCTTCGATACGCCCGTGATCTGCATCGGCAACGTAACGGTCGGAGGCACCGGAAAGACGCCGATGACGGAGTATGCGGTCCGCGTCTATTCGGAGAAGTACAAGGTGGCGGTGCTCTCGATGGGTTACAAGCGTCGCAGCAAGGGTTTCGTAGTGGTCGGAGTGGACGATACGGCCGACCAGGTGGGAGACGAGCCGCTGCAGATCAAGCGCAAGTTTCCGAATATCACGGTGGCTGTGGACCGCAACCGCAAGCGGGGCATCGACAATCTGCTCTCCCTTGCCGACCGTCCGGAGGTTATCATTCTCGACGACGGTTTCCAGCGCCGCGAGATTCTTCCCCGCAAGACCGTTTTCCTGGTGGATTACAACCGTCCGATTTTCAAGGACGAGCTGCTGCCGATAGGCCGGCTCCGCGACCTTCCCGACCAGATCCGCCGCGCCCGTGCGGTGGTTATCACGAAGTGTCCGGAGTATACCGACGAGTGGGAGTGCGAGAAGTTGCGCAAGCTGACTCGCGTGAAGCCCGACCAGGAGCTCTTTTTCTCGAAGGTGAAGTATTGCCAGCCGAAGCCGATTTTCGAGGAGGTGGGAGACCCGAGGTATATCTATTCGAAGAGTGTCTATTTGTTTACCGGCGTTGCGAATCCGCGTCCGCTTGAGGAGTGGCTCTGCGGCCAGTACGATACGATTTCGCACGAGAAGTTCAAGGATCACCACAAGTACACGAAGTCGGATATCCACAAGATCAAGACCTACGCCGACAAGAATCCGCTTTCGATTCTGCTGACGACGGAGAAGGACGCCCAGCGGCTCCGCAGCGCCGATATCCCGGAGGCGCTGAAGGTGCGTCTGTTCTACCTCCCCATCGAGATCGATTTCCTCACCGACGACGACAAAACCCGCTTCAACAGCTATCTGCTGGATATCTAGTTATTCCGGCCCTCCCTGGGGCTCCGTGATATTCCTCTGAAAACCGTCTCGCTACGCTCGACCCCTCCCTCTTACGTTGCCGAGGGTGGCACGGGTTTTCAGAGGAACATCAACTCCACCTCCAATTCGGGCTATGCGTCAAACGGCTTGTCGTAGGGGCGAGCCGGATATGCCCCGGGAGCGTTTTTCCGCTCCTCGGGGTATATCCCGAGCCAACGAGACAAGCCGTCATGCCCGCGAAGGCGGGCATCTCTCATGCTTTTTTCGTATATTTGTTTCCACAAACTCGACCAACCTATGAAATCCTGTAAATCGTTGATAATGAGCGTGGCTGCGGTGGCGGTCATAGCTCTTGCCGGTGCCTGCGGCGGCCGGAAGGATACCGATCTCTACAAAGACGGCAAACCCTACACCCGCTGGTGGTGGTTCTCCTCCTATGTCGATAAGAGTGATGTCCGTGACCAGCTCGTGTGGCTGAAGGAGCACGGCTTCGGCGGCGTGGAAATCGCCTGGATCTACCCCATGTTCCTCGACTCAACCACGGCCCACCCCGATTTTCTCTCCGAGGAGTGGCTTGAGCCGGTCGCATATGCCAAGAGGGTGGCCGATTCCCTCGGCCTGGGCTGCGATTACACTTATGGCACACTCTGGCCCTTCAGCGACATCAACCTGCCCGAGGGCGACGGCACCCGCACCTATTTCGACTCGGTGAAGGTGGCCACGCGCAAGCGCACCTGGGACCACCCGAAGGTCGCGCGGATCCTCAACCATCTGGACAGCAAGGCTTTCTGGCGCTATGCCGACAGGATGAACAAGGGTCTCGGCCCGGCCTACAAGGGCTCCAAGTCGGGTCTCTTCGTGGATTCGTGGGAGGTGGAGACGCGGTATATCTGGACCGACGGGTTCGGGGAAAAGTTCCACGAAGAACACGGCTACGCCATCGAACCCTATATGGAGAGCCGCACCCTGATGGAGGATTCCTGCTCGGATGTGCGCTACGACTACCGATGCACCCTTTCGGAGTATGTGATGCGGGAGTTCTACGGCCCCTTCGCGGAGAACGCGCGGCGCACCGGAACCTTCTCCCGTTCGCAGTGCGGCGGCGCCCCGACCGACCTGCTGACCGCCTTTACCCTTGTGGATGTGCCTGAAACAGAGGCGATTCTGTATGAGCCGCATTTCAGCAAGATAGCCGCATCCGCCGCCACCCTCGCTTCGAAACCGGTGGTGACCTCCGAGACCTTCACCTGCATGTATGGCTGGACCGGCCTGAGCTATATGAACGGCCGCGGGCAGAGTCCCCACCAGGGCCGGGAGCAGATCGCGGACCTCAAGCTCGTCTGCGACGCTCTCTTCGCCAACGGCACGAACCAGATTATCTGGCACGGATTTCCCTTCAACAAGGTGGGCCGCAGCGACAACTGGTTCTACACCACCTGCCAGGTCAGTTCCGACGAGGAAAACAACCTCTCCGGGGATGCCCTTACCGCCTTCAATGACTATATGGCCGAGGTTTCGCGCTTTATGCGGAAGGGGTCGAACTACACCGACCTGGCCGTCTATATGCCGCTGGAGGACGCCTGGATGGGCGGCGAGTATCCCGATGAGGTCACCAGCAAGATGAAGTGGGCGGAGGGCGAATACGAGCTGCGCTACATCGAGACGCCGGAGGCCCTCAAGGGGATGCAGCCCATGTGGGTGAACGGCCACTTCCTCTCCGGTGCCGAGTTCCGCGGCGGCAAACTCCACTGCGGAGATGCTGTCTTCAGCGCCCTTTACAGCGAGGTGAATTATATGTCCTACCAGTCGCTGGCGGACATCCTGCGGCTGGCCGAAGCTGGCCTGCTGGTCTGCCTGGCTACCTTGCCGGAGGAGCCGGGAGTTAATAAACACGCTGATTATCAGGCGCTTGTAGATAGGCTTCTGGCCCTGCCCAATGTTTCCCGCGACGCTTCTGTTTTCAACGGCAAGCCTCTCTTCGAGGGTGAGGACCTGCCCGATTTCTGGTGCCGCCGCGACGGTGAAAACCTCTACGCCTTCTTCGCCAACCCGCTTTCGGCCACGGTTTCCTATCCTGTCGAGTATGGATATGCCTTCACCGATACGGGCAGCACCCGCGAGGTGGTAGTGAATCATCACGGCCGCAGCGACGCCTTCACCCTGGACTTCCGCCCGATGGAGTCCATCCTCCTGGAAATCACCCCCGAAGGCCTCCGCCAGATCGGTCTCGGTTATATTCCTCCCAAACTTCGAGGCCTGTAGGTTTCCGACCCTCCTTGGGCTCCGGAGCGTATCCCCCGGCCCTCCTTGGGACTCCGGGTTTGGTCCCTCGGGCTAACAAACGCTCCTCGGGATCAAATCCCGCCCCCGGCGTCGGGCCGTGAGTGGCAGGGCCGTAATTACTTACCAAAGGGCGTTTAGATACTTCCCGTTGAGCGTTTAAGGGCCCTGCACTCACCACACCCCATTTTTGATTGCTTCGGTGAGTGAGACGAAGTCATTCGCTCACGGCAATCGACTTTTGGGGTCATCGGTGAGTGATTGAGGCCTTAAGTCGGGCCTGTGATGAAAACACCTGCCGGACGATAAAAATGGAAACCACTCAGTATCAGTGATTTAGTTAATTATTGCCCGGCGGGTTAACGATTTTTTCTTCGACCTGCCGGGAGCTAGTTCAGGAACTGGTTAATAATCAGTGTTTTACAAAAACAGGCTCCGGCAGGTGTTTTGCGATACTCCATCGGAAAAGGTCCTCCTTGGGGCTCCGGGATGCTTTCACTTCAAACCTTCCGCTTCGCTCCATCCCTCCCACGACCGTCTGACGCCGGTCGCGGGCCCCTCCCTCTCATGCGGCCGAGGGCGGCCACAGGTTTGAAGTGAAACATCCTCTCCGCCCCGGCGTCGGGCCCTCGGAATGCCCGCCTCCGCGTGAATGTGCGCACCGTCCCAAGGATGGGGACGATACGAGCGTTTTAGCCCTTTTTTGCTTGTACCGGTCCAAAAAATGGGACGTTACAAGCATCGAAATCGGAGTTCGCCGCTAGATTAAACCGGAAAGATTCACTATATTTGTAAAATCCAAAAAAGTGCAATAATCAAACTACAACGCAATATGTTCGACAAATCGGTCTATATCGCAAGGCGCAAGGTCCTTGCTTCCAAGATTTCTTCGGGTGTGGTGCTGATGCTGGGCAACAGCGAGGCGGGCTTCAACTACACCGACAATACCTATCCATTCCGCCAGGACAGCACCTTCCTCTACTATTTCGGCCTCGACAAGCC
>JAFZXU010000060.1 GCA_017616655.1 Bacteroidales bacterium | reverse complement strand
GAACGCCCTGCGGGGTGATGCCCACCAGGTGGGGACCCGCGATGTTCTCTCCGCCGCGGGCGATGATCTCGATCTCGTCGAGGTATGCCAGGAACGGCGAGGAGATGGCCACGCGCACGTAGCTGCAGGCGTTCTTCATCGTAAGGCTGTTGTTGTCGGTGAAGCCGATCATCACGTTGCTGCCCACGGTCTGGCCGCCCTCATACTCGATCTCCGAAGGGAACTCGTAGAGGAACTTCGACTGCACGCCCGGGTCGTTGTAGATGTCGATGTTCTCGGAGTAGGGATAGAACGCATAGTAGGGAGGGGTCTGAGCGGCCGGTGCGGGACCGGTGAAGTCGCCTGTAGTGCTGCCGCCTTCGCCCACGAGCTCATACTTGAGTTCCTTGCCTGCGTCGAACAGCGCGATCGCGTCGCCTGCGACCCAGTTGTGACGGAACGTCACATTGTCGTCGGTGACGATTTCGGTACGGGTTGCCTCGTCGGAGGTTACGTGCAGGGTGTTCTTGCCGAACGGGAATCCGTTTTCGTCAACCCTGGTGCAGCCAGCCACGATAGCGACCGCTGCAACTGCCATTGTGAACAATAATTTCTTCATAGCGTCTCCTCCTAGAATTTGAAGTTCTCGAAATCGCTCCAGTCGAAAGCCTTGTCGTACTTTCCGGGAATCGATCCGGAGTTCTCCGTGCCGCCGGAACCGGCGATGAAGCTCTCCGGGAGGATTGTCTTTACGCAGACTTCAGGCGCTGCGTAACTGCCGTTGGTGTGATTTTTCATATTGAGTTGTACTTGAATAGTTGACGCAAAAAGCCAATTTGGGACAAATATAGCAAATAAATGCCCAAAACCAATCAGAAATTGTTTCCTTCTTCATCGAGAAGGATGATTTCAAGACGGCCTTCGCCGTGTGGAGCGGGATAGACGGTGCTGCAGGCCTCGCGACAGAGCGTCATCAGACGGCCGAGGAAACGGCGCAGGTCCACGGCAGGAAGGCCTTTCCAGAGCTCCCTGGCCAGGGTAAGGGAGCCGATGATATCACTTGCTTTTTGAGAACAGCCCGCCGCGGCGGCCACTTTCTGCAGGAACTCCCTGTTAATCACCACGCTGCGGCTGTGGGTATCGAGGTGGCCTTCGGCGAGTTTCACCGCCTTGCCGAGCATTATGCCCATCGTCACTTCGGGAATGCCGAGGGAGGAGGCCAGCGAAAGGGTGTCGCCGATATAGTTGCCGTAGTGGATGAAGGCCTGTGGCGGCAGGTCGGGGAAACGGCTCTTCAGGAAGGCCTCGCTCTTCGCACCGGAATTGATGACTATATGTTTGATGCCGAGGGCAATGGCCACTTCCATCTCCTTGCGGATGGCCTCGACGAAGGCCTCGCTGGAGAAGGGCCTGACTATGCCGGAGGTGCCGATGATGGAGATTCCGTGCACCACTCCGAGCTTGGGATTGAAGGTTTTCTGCGCCAGTTCGCGGCCTCCGGGAACGGAGACTGTCACATCGAGTCCGCCGTCGTAAAGCGCCGAGAGTTCGCGGGTTATCATCTCGCGGGGCACGCGGTTTATGGCAGGTTCGCCGACCGGGATGCCAAGTCCGGGGAGTGTGACGCGCCCAACCCCCTCCCCTTGCAGGAAGTGAATTCCCGGTGTATCGCTGAATGCAACCGTCGCCACTATCTCCCGGCCGTTGGTGACGTCCGGGTCGTCCCCGGCATCCTTTATGACGACAGCCTCGGCCGAGCGAGGGCGTTGTGGAGCGGCTGGTTCTTTCCGACAGGGCGCTTGCGCAGCTGGCGGAAAAGGTTCTGCCGCGCGAAGGAAGGCCGAGGCAATGGGCAAAGCAAGCGATTCGCCGTTTGGGAACAGAATTTCGACGCTCTCGCCGACGGGGCGGCCGAGCAAGGTCAGCAGGGCGGCCTTTGCGGCAGCGGTGGCGCAGGCACCGGTGGTAAAACCGGTCCTCAGAGGGAAGAATCCGGGCACAAGGCGCTCGATCTCCTTCCTCAGCCCGATCTCGCCCGTCACGGTGATGAAACCTTTCGGCATTGCGGGACGCCTTACCGCATATAGCGGAATCCCTGCGCGGCGGGCGGCTTCCAGTTTCTCAAGAAAGCCCCCTGAAAGGCCGCTCTCCTTGGTCAGGATGGCCTGCGGAGCATATTTTTGCAGGATTTCGTCATCCGAATCCTCATCCCAGAAAAGCAGGGACGAAGAGTCAATTCCGTGATCCAGAGCCAGTTGCAGAGACTCCGGGCGGCGCAATATGCGGAACCGGCATTCATGGCGGCTCCAGTAGGGTTTCAGGGCCCCGATGGTCTGCACCCCGGTGAGGGCCAGCAGCTTTGTGACTCCGTCCTCTTCGAGCCGGCGGATGGCATCCTCGTAATCAAGGCACCAGCGCACGTCCGAAAGGGATTCCTCGTCTGGATAGCGCCTTTCGATACGAACCACAGGGAGGTCCAGTTCCTCGGAAACTTCCGCGACAGTGGCGTGCAGCGCACTCGCGAAGGGATGCGCCGCATCCACAATAAGCCGGATGCCGTTTTCTGCGCAGAAACGCGCCATGGCTGCGGAGTCCATCGCACCGGAAATATGGTTCCCGTGAAGGCACTCCACCTGCTGCCCCTCCCCTCTTGTAGAGTAGAAGTAGGGATTTCCGGCCGCATCCGCCACGCGGACCGCAAGCCTTCCTTCTGTAGTGCCTCCCAGAATCAGTATCATTTCCTGAAGAGATGCTTGAATTCGTGAGCGTAGAGCCGGGAGAGTCCTTCGCGGTTTCCTATGGCCTCGCCCACCACAAGCAAGGTGGTGAGCGTCAAGTTGTTGTCCCGCACCATTTTCGCCAGGTCCTTCAACTGCCCGCGATATATCTTCTCCTCTTTCCAGGTGAGTTTGTAGCAGGCGGCCACAGGCGTTTCGGGCGGATATGCCTTCAACAGTTCGGCCTGCACCTCCTCAACAATCGCGGCGCTCAGGTAGATGCACATCGTGCTCTGCGACTGCGCCAGCTTGTGCAGCTGCTCGCGTTCCGGCATCGGAGTGCGTCCCTCTCCGCGGGTAAGTATGATGGTCTGAACCTTCTCAGGAATAGTGAATTGCGAGCGCAGGGCGGCAGCTGCAGCCTGGAAAGCGGAGATGCCCGGGGTGATATGATAACTCATACCGAAGCGGTCGAAGAAGGCCATCTGCTCCTGGATAGCCCCGTAGATGCAGGGGTCACCGGTATGGAGCCGCACCACCAGGGCGCCGCGGTCGTAGAACTCCTTCATAAGAGCGAACTGCTCCTCGAGATCGAGGCTGGCGGAACTGCGCACCACGCAGCCCGGCTTCGCATAATGGGTAAGTTCCTCAGGCACAAGGCTTCCGGCATAGAGGATGAGATCCGCCTGCTCGAGAAAACGCTTTCCGCGCACCGAGACCAGCTCCGGATCGCCGGGGCCCGCGCCCACTATTTCGATATGTCCGCCCGGGATCAAGGAGGCCTTCTGAGCCAGCGCAAATGTAAAATCGTTCCCTTCGCTCAAACGGCATTTCTGCTTCTCTATCAGCAACTTGCCGCCTTCCGAATCGAGAATCGCGGCAGCTTCCGCCACCCCGTGTGTTCCCGCCGCCTCGAAGGCCTTCTCCGAAGGATTCGGGACCTCCACCGCATCGAGTTCCATAGCGGAATGGATCTCCGGCGAAGCCTGCGGCCAATGCTCCAGAAGAGCCGCCATCAAAGGCTCGTCCTTCTTGATTTCCACCGTACCGACTGTTGCTATGGATTTGGGCGAAAAACCGGCCTTCAGCAACCTGGATGCCATATAATCGGGTATTCCGGCAGGGTCGCAGCCGCGGCGGCAGCCCACTCCCAGATGGAGCACCGGCGGACGGTAAGAGATGGCTGCGATACCCTCGGGGAGCTCCGGCAATAGCCGGTGAGAAACGTTTATAAACATTTCGATACCGGTCAGATCCAACTCTTCCCGGCTGTGGAAACATTTCACGTGCGGGGGAAGGGTCCGTTCAAGTTCCGCCGTCCCGCGGTCACGCACCTCAAGCAAAAGTGCCGTGGGACGCTTGCCCACGAAGGCGAAAACAGCCTTCTGCATCTGCGCCGGAGTAGCGTCCACCTGCCATCCGAAGCGCTGCGCCAGGGTATCCAGGGCCCAGAGTCCCTCATTGTCGCTCTGGGTAGTAATCACCGCTTCGCCGCCGATAATGGCGGCTATCCTGCGGGAAAGGTCGTTGGCCCCGCCGATGTGGCCGGAGACCACCGGTATCACGTACTTCCCGGTACTGTCCACGCAGACCACCGCAGGATCACGATATTTGCTTTTCAGCGCCGGAGCGATGCTACGAACACATATCCCCAAAGCCCCTATAAATATCACAGAATCAAGTTCTTGCCAATTATCCAGCAGGAAAGTCGTATAATTCCCGACTGCATCGCATCCGGGAATATCTGTTTTTACACAAATGGCTACACTATCATCCGAGGCAGTGCGAGGGCGTTGTGGAGCGGCAGGTTCTTCCCGACACGGCGGTAGCGCCGCTGGCGGGAAAGGTTCTGCCGCGCGTGGGTAGAGCGAAAGCAACTCTCTTTTGAGCATCTGTGCCAGTGGCAGCGAAGATTCCGAAACAAGTATTATTGCTGTTCTCATTCCGCCTTAAGTATCGTTATGGGGTTGAACTCGTCTATTGCCACCCGCGTACGGCCGGAAATATGGCGCCCGATGACCTCTATGCCCTCTTCGAAGAGAGCGAGACTCTCCGCCGAGACGCTGTTGAAGACTATAACGCCGCCCGGCAGCAGCACCTTGTCGATACGCTGAAGCATCTCTCTGAGCCTGCCTCCGTGACCGCCGATAAAAACTGCATCGGGGGCCGGCAAGGCGCTCAGGTCCGCCTCCATGAAATCGCCTATAACGGTGGTGATTCCGGGGGCGCCGAAGCGGCGGGAATTATGCTCCATCAACTCGCGTCCCTCCTCCCTTATTTCAAATGCAGTCACCTGAAGATCAGGGAATTGCAGCCTTGCTTCAATCGATACCGAGCCGGTGCAGAAACCGATGTCCCAGAAGGAACTGCGGCTTCTCAGCCCGAGCGCCTGAAGGGTCATCAGGCGGATGGGCATCTTGGTTATCATCTTGGCGCGTCCGTCCAGCAGTTCGAACTCCGACTCGGGAATTCCGAAAGGCCGGGGACGCTCCTCCAAGCGCTCCAATATCAGGCAATTAGGGAAGGTAAAATCGGCTGCTGGGGCCTCATTGAGACTGAGGGTGCGGACCCGCTCTTCGGTTTCGTTTCCGAGCGACTCCCCCACAGTCATCCTGTAATTATCGTAGCCGTATTCCAGCATCCTGGCTGCTATCATCGCAGGAGTCTTGTGGCGGTCGGTCAGGGCACCTATCAGCCTGCTGCCCTCGATCAGGGCCTTGTCGAAGCCGTCCCAGGGGCGGCCGGTGAGCGAGACGCAGCGCATCTCCTCATAGGGCAGGCAGATGCGGTGTGCAAGCATCTGAAGCGAATTCGGTGCCGGAAAGACGCGGATTTCGGCATCCGTCAGGCGGCGGCGCAGAGTCCCCGCGAAGCCGTAGAAAAGCGGATCGCCGGAGGCGAAAACCACCACCTCATCGCACTCTTTGTAGGCTTCGAAAACTGCCTCCAACGGCACTGTGATGTCGATCCACCTGGCCCCACCGGGCAGCAAGCCAGCCACTATTTCGTGATGGCGTTTTCCACCGGAAAAGACCTTTCCGGAGGCTATCGCACGGAGCGCCCCCGGCTCGAGAAACGGCTCGCGTCCGTCGGTCAACCCTATGACTGTGAACTTCTTACACATCGCGTCCGGGTGCCAGGGCCTCCGCATCGTCGAAGCAGAGTATGGAGTTTACGAGGGTCGCCGCGAGATTGCTTCCGCCCTTGCGTCCCTCGACAATTATCTTCGGTATATCAGTGAACGGCTTCACCATATGCTTGCTTTCGCGCACATGGACGAAGCCCACGGGGGCGGCGATTATGCCCGCGGGAGTTGCCTTTCCGGAGCGGATCAGGCTGCAGAGTTCCATCAGCGCAGTGGGCGCGTTGCCGAATGCGAAGAGGGCGTCGGGATGCTCCTCAACGGCCAGCCTTATCCCCGCCTGAGTGCGGGTAATTCCCTGATCCGCAGCCATCTGCGCTACCCGCGGATCGCCAAGGTAGCACTTCGCTTCGGCTCCGAGACGAGCCAGTGCACCCTTGCGGATTCCGGCCACGACCATCGTCACATCGGTCACGATGGTCCTGATGCGGCCCGACGCGAAACCTTCATAGAGTTTCTCCACCGCTCCGTCGTCCACCTTCAGTATTATTTCCATCTCGAAATCGGCCGTGGTGTGGATGGCGTGCAGCAGCGGCCACTTCTTCCCTATCGGGATGTCAGGATGGCGCAGTTCGGCCGAAATGGTGCGGAAACTCTCCGTCATTATCTCGCGGCCGACGCCTGGCTTTTCCGCCTCGGCCACCTGCCCGCAAGCCGCCTTGCAGGCCTCTTCACGGTAATAGCCGCGCGGTGTGACGAAGCGTCCCTCATATATGTAAGACTGTGAATTTCCGATAATTACAACAGTGAACATATCCACCTTTTCGGGGTCGAACTCCCCGAGTGTAGTGACTGTCACCGCCTGATCTTCGCGTCCCGCCTGGCGGACAAATCCCACCGGGGTTTCTGGGCTGCGGTGCTTCAGGAAGATTTCGCGGAGGCGGTAGAGCTGCCAGTAGCGGCCGTGGCTCCTGGGATTATAGACCGCCGTCACGAAATCGGCCATCGCAGCCGCGACAATCCGCTTCTCGATGCGTTCCCAGGGGGTCATCAGATCGGAAAGCGAGATGACGCAGAAGTCGTGACCGACCGGCGCTCCGAGCAGCGATGCCGCCTTCTGGAAGGCGCTGATGCCGGGAAGAACCTCGACTTCGACGCTGCTGCCGCGCTCGCGCTTCATCTCCCAGATAAGGGGCGCCATTCCGTAAACTCCTGCATCTCCGGAACTTACCACACATACCACCTTGCCGCTTTCAGCCTGCTCGAAGGCCTCCTCGGCCCGCTCGCGCTCCTTCTTCATCCCGGTATCGACGCATTCGGTCCCAGGCCTCAGATAAGGCTCGACGAACTGGAAATAATACTTGTAGCCGATAATTACGTCGGCCTCCCTGACGGCCTCGAGCACCGCCGGAGTGATATCCTCCTGACTCCCCGGCCCGATTCCCGCCACGATAATCTTCGCATTGCTCATATCCTGCGAAGATACACAATTTCAGCGAGAATTCTTCAGAAGGCGCATCGAACTGCCTTCGCGCCTCCTTTGACTGCATATTGTCTGCGCCTTCCTCATCTTAGAGGCCGCGAAGGCGCAAGCCCGCACTCTCATAAATGATTCCTGAGCATACACTCTGCGCCTTGTACAATTCCGGACAAGACCTATTATATTTGTATCGAAAAAAAGATTAGAGGAGGTAGGTATGAAGCGATATTTTCACATCTGTTCCGACGGACGCATCACCCGCAGATTCATTGTTTCTGAAACCGATTATTACGCTGCGTTCAATACTATCGGAGTGAGCGCAGCTGCTTCAGGATTCACCGTGCTGGCATTCTCGATTGAAGATTCGCACCCCCATATATTAGGGTATGGCTCTTTGGAAGAATGTCTTCTGTTCTCAAACTGCTATCAAATAACATATTTCCGTCACATTGTCACCAGCCGGGGCGGAGCGGACGGAGTAGTATTCAGAATGGAAGTATTTCCAATCGACAATGCCGACTACCTGAGGAATGCCGGAACATATGTCATCTGTCAGCCGACAAAAGATGGTAAGGCCGTAATGCCCTTCGATTACAAATGGGGCACGGGATCAATGTATTTCAGGGATGAAAATCATATCCCGATATGGTACTTCGACAAGAAGAGAGGAATAGTTCACCCCGTTAAACTGGAATCGATATCTGCCAGGGAACAGGCCCGGATTCTTCATTCAAAAAAGAAAGTGCCTCAGGATTGGCTGGTATGCCAAGGAATCCTGTTGCCCGAAAGCTATGTCGATGTCAAGCATTTCGAAAGGATTTACCGGACTCATAACTGCTACAGGGCCTTTCTGGCCTCAGGACGGAATAAAGACAACGAAATACTTCAGGAAATGGCGAAGTCGAGGGGCATCCGGCTGGATGACAACGAGGCGATGATTATATGCAGAATAGAATGCCAGAATTCTTTCGGTGTTTCAGATACCAAGAATCTATCCGGGGAACAGCGACTTGCCCTGGCGAAGCAACTGCGGAGTAATCACAACCTTTCCGTCAGGCAACTGGCGACCTTGGTCCGGCTTCCGGAAGAGGAAATCTTCAGATACATCAGATAGGGCGCAAGGATATACCCTGCGACTTGGCTCTGAAGCATCTCGCCTGCGCCTTCTCCACGTTTTCGACCCAGAAGGCGCACGCAACACCCTTCAATAGTAATCTATCACTACCGCCATGCGCCTTCTTTATACCATGCTGGGGTTTTGCGGCATCAACTTGCCTTCACGGCCAGAAGACGATTCGCTGTCGCTCTTAAGGCCTTGAGCACTAGTGAAGACAGACCGGATGTGATGAACGATGATTATTTAGTGAGTCTTTACAAAGCAGCCGACCTGGACCTCTATTCGGAAAAAGATATCAAAGATTATAAAAACGCTATCATGAACAGCTGGGAATACGAAGCAACGCTTTATGACTATCGTGAGGAAGGCAAGAAGGAAGGCATACTCGAGACAGCCCGGAACATGAAGGCCAATGACATCCCTCTCGCGACCATCGCCCAATGTACCGGTCTGGACAAGGAGGCCCTGGCCAAGCTATAGAAGGCTGAGTCACTTCTCTTCCTTCCCGCTGAAGATTTCCTCCAACTTGTCCGAGAAATCGGAAAGGGCCTTGTCGATCTTTTCGCCGTCGAACATCTCTTCCAGTGACTTGCCGAAGCCTTCGGTATTCTCCTTCATGCCGTCGAGAATCCCATCGAGATAGGACGGAAGTGCCGCTCCAAACTCCTCGATAAACGTAGCGGACTTCTCGAGTCCCTTCTTGATGAGCAACGCATGATAGCGCCCCATCGCCTTGAGGGCCATTTTCTTCTCCTCATCGGTGTACTCCTTGTCTGAATTCTTGTACTCGTCAACCAGCTTTTTGTACTGCTGCATAGACTTATCCCAGTCCTCCGTTTCGTAATTGTCGCAGTTGATCTCGGTCTTCTCAACGAACCTGTCCAGTTTCTTCGGCGCGCTGGTGCACCCCGCCGCCAGGAAAATGACGGCAACGAGGGAGATGATGGTTAAGTGTTTGTGGGTCATGGTGATATGCTTAGTCATTTATAATAATGTCGCAACAAAACAATCATTTTTATCTTGTTTGCACCCTATTAATTAGTGCTTCTTTAAAAAAGTTCTCAAATATGTAGTTGCCCATATTGAGAACGAACAGATTTTGTTTTGCTCGAGTAATGGCTGTGTAGATGAGTTCGGGATGCCCGACAGGAGAATCCTCGCTTGGGACTTCGAAATCATTTTTCGGCTGAATGATCAATATGACATTATCAGCATCCCAACCTTTGTAGCTATGGATAGATGAGACCTTTATTTGCTCAGTATCCATGGTGAAGTGGAGTTTCTTGTTATCCCGGATATCCTTGATGGTATCGATAAAGTGCTCGCTTTTGGTGTCGCCATTGTTCTCGGCCAAAATCTTGTCATACACCTCCTGCGTCTCAAATGTAGTCATACAAGGACTTCCCTGGGCAATCCGGATTTGCTGTTCCAGCGACCTCAAGAGAGGATATGTCTGGGAGACAATGACTGTCCTTCCTTTGTTTAGGTTGTTATCTGCAATCAATTTCAGACAGGCATCCGCCATCTCCTTTGCTGTGGCGTTTGCCAAGAAGGTCTCATAGAAAACATCTCTCTCTGATGCGAACCCGAATTCCAACTGAGTCTGGATATCATCAGCTACTTGATCCGCGAAGAAATACCGCTGGAAGGACATGGCAAGAGACGCAATCCTGGGATTGTCAAAACGCTGTCCTTGATTCAGACGTTCGGTCCATCTACCGGAGATTGGTGTCCTTATTTCGTGCTGCTCATCCAGCGCACGTCTGTATATGTTTTGCTTTGCGTCACCAAAAAGGACAAATTCTCCATTCTCGGCTAAGAAGTATTTTTCCAGGATCTTTAGCCAGGAATACTGATAATCCTGCACCTCATCTATCAGGATGGCAGAATACTTTGGCAAATCATCTTTATCAAACTCGAAGAAATCCTCATTCTCAAAGCACGTAAGGCTCATTTTTATATGATGATTTCGCGCCTGGGATACAAAGAACCTGTGGTAGTTTGAAATGGTGAATTTATTCCAAAGAAAGTCGGCAGGAATTCTGCCTATGCGATAACGGATATAGTTGACCAGTGTGACATTGTAGGTCAATATCAGGATGTTTCCGCCTGTGCGAAGCTGGCAGTTGACCGCTCGCGATGCCAGCACTTGGGTCTTTCCTGAACCTGCAACGCCCTTGATTTTCTGCCGACGGCCCTCAACGCTTTCTGCCAGAGGAGCTTGCTCCGGACGAAGTTTCAAAGACGGGTCTCCATCTCGGAATGTGTGCCAACCGGTTTTCAATTGACCGATAAATTCGTTATAGGCTTCATCCGTGAAACTGCTGCGTGAACGTCTCAGATCCAAAACATCCAGGATATCTTTATTGAAATCTTCTGCACCAAGAATCAGGACCTTGCTCTTCTCATTGTCGGTATTGAATACTGAACCGAGTTGAACCCTTGTAGCGTCCGGGAACCATACTGCAGGACGAACGGCAAACCAACCATTCTTTTCCTTGATGGCATTCCGGAGCAATGTGGAGGATTTTTCTGTAAGAATGTTCTCACAGTATCCTATGACCGTTGACAGAGGTGAAGCCATCGGAACATCATCGCATACAAAGCCTCGTTCTCCATCATAGAGACAATTCCCCAAGTCTCCCTCGAAGACATTCATCACGACAATGCCCTTCCACCTGCGAACGATAACCAGATCAGGCGTATCCCCGCCCATTTCCGGCTTCAGATATACCCGGTCATAGGCCGACATATTCCGGCTTATATGGTTGTACACACGGACGAGTTTTTCAGTAAGAAGGCCATTTTTGATAAGCCCAGCGGTGTCATAATCATCGTAAGCGCCGGCCGCTTCATATTTACCCTCCCTGAACGATGTGTCAATATGGCTGAGGCCCGTCTGAATGAAAAAACAGCGGGTCTTACAGGTAATAGGATAGTTGGTGTCAGAAGTATGGGCTATGCACCGGTCCTCAACATTGGAGAATTCAACGCGATCCGTGAAATAGCTACAGAAGTCATCAATACGGCTTTTGTTCCCATTGCACGGCCCCATACACAGCACATATTGTGTTCCTTTTCCATTCTCAATCACTTCGGCCGTTTTCCTTAAGCTAATGTCCACCAAGTCAAGGATATTGGAGAAAAGGTGAACTGTGGTGGTCTCGTTGAGGCTAAGTCCAAAAGCCCCGTTGTCCGTTCCATTAGAAGGCAGTTTCTGGTTGAGACATACAATCTCTACAGAATGGCCGTTGAGCGCCTGCTCAACATTCCTTTTTGCGCGACTGAGGGCGGCTTTGGATGGCTCAATCAGCGTTACTCTTCTCACGTAGGAAAGCAGGCCGCGTTGCTCAAGCGATTCCAGGAAGCAAAGTGAAGCAATAGCTTGTCCGCACCCCCAGTCAACAATATGAATCCGCATTCCGAGTTCCTGGTAAGGAAAGTTTTGGGCTGCGATGTTGCATTTGACCTTGTGCATTTCCCCATACCAGCTGAGATATGCGGCAAGCTGATCCTCCGTCTGAAGGATGTTTTTCCCGTGATTCAGGGACTCCTTAAGCTCGTAGCGCTGGTTCCAGGTTATCTGCCGACGGCTGTCGGATATGATATTGTCAACTGTAAACATCTCGCTAATAGATGGTCTCTCCGAAAGGATTGGACTTGTGTTCACGAAGGTGCCTTAACGCAATCTCCTTTGAACTGTTGGCATAGCAGTACTCGCAAAGGTGGGCGCAGGTGTTGTATTCGCCAATGTCTTTGCCGACGATACAGCCGCAGAACTGGCGCTGGCCTTTATCCTTATTGTTCCGGTGCTTGATGACGGTCTTCTCTGGATTGAATAGGTCTCCACCGGTGATCTCAACGCCGAGGAATTCCATCAGGAGGGCATCATCCGAGAAGAAACGAATCATCAGGTCGTCATCGATACATTTGTTGTGGTCGATATCA
The DNA here is from genome assembly GCA_017616655.1 of Bacteroidales bacterium. GTDB lineage: Bacteria > Bacteroidota > Bacteroidia > Bacteroidales > UBA932 > Cacconaster. The sequence continues at coordinate 78,148 of JAFZXU010000060.1, read as the reverse complement.
TACTGTTTAATATCAATCTTCTCTCCGCAGGTGGCCAGTGAGTAGCCCCAATCCTGGTTCAACTGCTGGATACCAGCAGCGAACTCCAGCATATCCTGTTCAGTGAATTCACGATAGTGGACATTGTTGTTGACGAGGTTGGCGCGAACCTTCCTATAGGCAGCGATATCTGCGAAGCTGAAGACCATCTTCTCTGTGTAGCCCTTTAGTTGGTCGCCATTGTTCTTTGCTTTCTGCAGAAGATCCTGAACACTGATCTCGTCCGTCAAAATGAGCGGATCAAAGCGCCAAATTACCTTCCCAACGCCAAGCCGGTCAACCAGGCGCTTGAAGATGTCAATCCTTTTCTCGACAGAGGGAACGCCCTTCTCTAGTTTCTCAGCAACGTAATCGTTGAGGGTATACTGGATATAGCAGTGGATGCCTTTCTCCTCCAGATAGTCCAGGAGACCACCGTCCTTCAGGAGAGTTTCAGGGTTCTTTGACCAGAAGACAATCAGCCTGGTGTCCCTATACGACACGTAGGACTGAACTCCGTTGAATGGATTAGTCCAGGCCGAATAGCCGACCTTCAGCCGGTGCAGAAACCAGTCAGCATAGAAGCCCGGGATATCCGTGCTCCTACTGGCGGAAACGATGACGGGGAACTGGGCAGGGACCATTTCTCCGTTCTCGCGCTGTATGAACTGTTTCTTTACAAGCATGAATAATCACATGTTCAAACACGTTCTTCCGCTACAGAAGCGAGACCTTTGTTACGATGAATGGATATTTCTTTGAGTCGTCTGCAGTATTAGCGATTACTTCGTCGATACGAGCACGCTGGAGCATTTTTACCCCCAAGTCTTTAGAGACCTTACAACCTCCAAGAGTAAGAAAACTTCCTGCGTTGATTGCAGTAAACTCTTTGCCAATGAATGAGGCCGCAGTCTCATTTTTAATAAACTCCACAGCCGTCTTCGTTACCTGGGGCTCCTTGGCTAGCTTCTTATCAGCGGTGGGTGTCAGTTTGGCCTTGTTTTCTTCAATACTTGGGTGTCGCTCAACATACTTTCCGAAACAGGTGATGACATGGCAAAGGAAAATAACGTAGGCGAAGAAGAGGTCTTTGCTCTCAGCATCAATCTTATAGGGAGAGTCATCTTCCTCACCTAGCGTATGGGAATCAACATTGACGTAGTTCAAGAGCCCTTTAAACGTATTGTAGCACGTTGAAGGAAGAACACTCTCATTATCTGAATAATCCGGTTTGACCCCTCTTTTCCCAAAGCGGTAAGGAATCTTCTTCGATTCCATACCACACAAATACTCCATGGAGTGCCAAAGAATTATAAAGCCTTTGTCATCCAAAAAGGCATCAGTCAGCAACCCATACTTATAGGCCGCCTTGAACATATATTCAACGACCTTTCTGATAGGATTGCCGGCAAACTCATAATTGAGATTCTCTTCTGGATAATACAACACAGCGAGAGCCTTCAACATAATCTTGCGGGCCTCATCACTGATGAGAGCGTCCTGTCCCATGTACTCGAAAGCACTCCGGTGACGATAGAGAACTATATTATTGCTTTGGCTGTTACCAGTGCGGATAATGTTCTCAAAAAGTGCATTCTGCTCTTTCTGAGAAGCGATTTTGTCTTTATAATAAACAGTCTCTCCCCAGTCCGCTTCCCGAGAGCGGCGATCTTCACTGATGAGAACATTGGTAATTGTATCAAAGTTGGTCATCGTACCTGCAGAAAGGATATACCAGGGAATTTCACGATGTCGATCGCCGAACATCTTCATCAATGAAGAAAGCACATTTCCGAGGAACCTCTCCGATGGTGCCTGCTGGGATGCATCCAGTTTGCAGTTGGCATCCAAGATAATGGCAGTCAGCTCCCCGAACTCTCTCTCCAGAGTGGGTTGAGCATCCTTCCAGTTTTCAAAATGAATCAGCTGAATGTTCCTGAGACCGGCAAGGAGTTGATAACCTTGAACGATTTCAGGCTGGTCGTCTATCCAAAGGACTTTATAAATAATCTCTTCCATACTCTTACAGTGTCAGGTCAATGAGATTAGTTTTGGTGAAGGTGAGCTTATATGTCACCTTGAATTCTTCACCAGGAGTACTGACGATTTCGGCCTTTCCGCCAAAATCCTCCATGAGACTGCGGACCTGATAGCCGCCTATGCCGGCATGATCTCCACCTCCTGAAGTGTGTCCCAAGACAAAGACGTCTTCCGGATCCTTGTCTGCTGGCAGAGGCTCGCCATCATTTGAGATAGAGAGAATGTAACTCGTCCCTTCAGGCTTGAACTCAAAGTGGATTGTGTACACTTTCTCGGGGTCCTTAAAACCATGGGATACTGCATTAGAGACGATATTGTCCACGATAATAGAAAGGGCCTCCTCCGGGAACTCCACATAGTCCAAGGCTTCGCCCTTCAGCACAACCGGTTCTCCAGGAATCTCAATAACCTTCAAGTTATTTGGATCGGAATCATCAACATCTACATTAGGGACCTCGTAATCCGCGCGATACTGGGCAGATGCAAAGTCGTATTTCACATTGGGACGCGGATGCGTTTCAATGTACTTATCTATAAAGTCAGCCAAAGAAAATTGACTAACTTTCATGCCGTATCCAACATCAAAAGATGACACCTGACGAGATAAGACCTTAATGGCAATCTCGATATTATCGAACACCTCCCCGGTGCTGACTTTTACAAGACCACCAATTTGTGCTTTTTCATCCAGGATTCCATTCCCTTTTTTGCGTGCCTGGTTAAGTACCTGCATCCAGTTGGACAGATTAAAGACAGTCTGCCCAAGCGCGTGTTTCATCATATGGATGTCCTTACGGAATTTCTCGTTCAGTTCATCCACTTTGACACCCGCCTTTTCAACAGCAGCGATACGATCCTGTTTCAAGATCTCATCCTGGCGCTCAATAGAAGGAACCGCAATCTTCAATTTGAAGAAGTCTTCGCTCCTCATTTGCTGCATTACGGTTCCAACAGCTAGCTTCTTAGCCTGCTGAATGACGTATTGCTTTGTGAGTTCTCTCAAAACGTAATCAAGTTGCGCTTTCCCATATCTTTTCGGCGCAAAATGTGCAACATATGGATCGACACCGATTAGTTTTGAATTGCTATGAGGATTATTAGTAAAGAAACCATTAGGATTGTACATCCCAGATATTTGTCCGACCTTAATTGTGCCATTCACATAGGCGGCAAAACCTCCATTTGCATATGCTGAATAAACTGAAGGAAAATAATTATAGTGATCAGGTGCTAGAGAAATGGCATCATAATCAATAGAACAACTCATATAATCATCAAACAAATGACTTGTTCGAACATAGCGTTGGGGTAAACCCTGCATCTCAAAATCGCTATCCATACATCCCTCCTCTCGAAGATCATCAACAAGATCTCCCAGTTTGAAATAATCAGCACCATCTGTTAGTTTAGGAAGATCATTATAAACAAAACATCTGGATGGTGAAAACGAATGATAATTCACAAGGAAATTATTCTCCGTGTCGATCTCGCGAACATACCTCTCGTCACGGACCTTCAGCGACTCCAGAATGGATTCAACCTTCAGCTGCGGCTGCTTGCGATTCTCTTTGGAGACAGTGAAGAATTCCTGGCGATCGGCATCCATGAAGAAGAAGGTACCGTCAGGATTCTCTCTCTTCTCGATAAACATAAGGCTGTACTTAACGCCCGTAACTGGCATAAAAACGGCGGGAAGAGAGATAGTCAAGACGTTGAACTTCGTCTTGTTCTCCATAAGGTAACGCCGGAAAGAGGTCCAGTGTAAAGAGGACAAATCACCTTGGGGAAGAATGAGGCTCATATCACCGCCGTCAGATAGTCCCCCCCTGAGAAGATCAAGCGTATACTGGGCAATCTGCCTGTTATCCTTGGAAGAAAGACGAGGCGGGAAGGATATGATGTGGTCATAGTATTCCCCACCCTCGAACTTCGGCGCAAAAGTATCGCTGCTGGAGATTGCACCGTTGATTCCGTAGGCATCAAACAAGATCTTGCTAAATGCAACAGAACTCAAGTTGGCTTCAAAGCCGGAAACAGATTTTGCTTCGAGAGCAAAAGCCATATCGCAATAGCCAGCAAATGGAAGATATAAAGAGTCTTCTTCCGTGCTCGCGATTATCTTCGAACAAAGCTCAACCAATTCGGAGGGGAAATGTACATTTCCGGCATTAACCTCAGCCTTTTCAAGACCAACGATGAAATTGTGGCAATACTTCACAATTTCATTATACTCCTTATCAAGTATTGCGAATTCTTCCTCAGTAAAAGAAAGAGGATATGTAGGGATACTCTCCTTTAATACCGAAATAATCTCCTGATTGGCATTCTTTCTACGGGAGTAGAGCCCAATCACAAGAGCTTTGGCCCGATGAGGTTCAAAAATGTTCTGGTGGATATAGGCGTCAACGATAGCCTTAGCGTTAGCGGAAAGTGCGGTAGTGGTGTTCTTCTGTGCCATAGTCATTCTCCTTTTTTGGTTTCGACGGTGCAAAGGTATGGCGAAGTTGTGCAGCCAGTCTGCACGAAACAATACTTCTTATAGGATTGTTCTATTTTCTCTCGAACCAGCTTTCTGAGCGATTCTGGTTCTAAAACCTCTACGTCAGGCCCGTATGAAAGCAATAATGCCTCGAATTCCCGATTGGGGATCAAGTCAAGCGTGACAATACCCTCTTCAGCATTCGAGCATTTCTGAGAATGATGAATCGGTTTTGTTAAAACGTAATGTAGCCGAGAAGGAGTGAAGCGGAGTTTGATGGGCTCGGGCTTCTCCTTCCTGACTGTTACGCCAATAACGTTACTGAAATACTGGTCGAAATCGATGTCAGTATTTGGAATATACTCTATATGAAGCGGAATGATATCGTCTATACGGTCAAGAGGAACATTTGACAGGCCTTCGTACTCTGGATTATAACCAATCAGAAACCAGCGATTATTATACTGTTTGATGTAATAAGGATGGATTGTCCAGTGGAACTCCTTGTCCTCAAAACTGCGATAGTCAACCTGGATAGGTTGTTGACCGATAATTGCGTCAAACACATCCTTGAGCCACTCAATACCCACATAACCGGTATTTTCTTCATAACTAAGGATATCACCGACTGAGGATTTATTCGTCAGTTTGTCCTCCAGTTTATTGACCAAAGAGTCCATCCACTGGAAAGTGGGAAGGCCCTTAAACCGTTGAAGTGTCTGGACATTCTCTTTCAATACCCGAAGTTCGTCCTCAGTAAAACCTTTAGTGAAGAGAGAAAAACCCTCTTTGTCGTAACGGTAGTACTTCTTGCGGCCGTCGTTGAGGCGAAGGATCTCAACCCCATATTCTCCGACTATCTCATCCAGGTCGTTCAGGTCGTCAAAAAAAGTGCGGCGACTAATGCCAGACTCTTCTTTTCCATAGTATTCAACCAGGGCCTCATTGCACTTCTTGATGAGGTCCTCGGCATAATACTTTTTCATCGAGTTGCTGAAACAGGCATCCAGAATTCGATAACGAGTCAGAGCGTGTTTGTTGCCGGCCATAAATAAACAATAACTTGACAAATATAAGAATAATTGCTTTATAGACATGCAAAATGTGCAGTTCATCCGCACAACTCAAAGCTTATTCAATGGTTCATTTCATAGACCTGTCATTAGAATAGCACTATATTTCTACAATTACTACCTTTGTATTAATATAATATCAGCTATTTATGACCTCACTTAACCATAAACACTACGTTACTCCGCTTCTGGCCCTTCTCACCGGAATCTTGACCATATTATTGACTACTTCGTGCCGTAACTCTTTCGACAGGCTGAGGCCGTATTCTCACGAATGGGAGGCGCCGGAGATCGAAGGGTCGCGGAGGGCGCTGACGGCGGAAGAGATAGGGAGTTATCTTGATTATCCCTTTACGGTTACAACTGATGAAAACGGGGAGATGATTCTATCATTGAAAACGGATGAGTACTTCGACCCTCTTATGGGAATGGGAATCGAAATTGCCCCAGGAGTCTTCGAGTACGGAACATATTCCAATTATGCCGAGTTCGGAAATCATCTGGCAGAAATGCGCTTTGATAATCCTTATGAAGGCGACTGGCGTTGTGACATCGATGGAGGCAGCCTTATAAAGTATTCCTTTACAGACACTTCCGTCCAGAAAGTGTGTATAAAGGTCGACCGGGAGAACCATCTTGAAGGAGAAACAGTCGAATACCCGATTGTCCTAAAGGAAGGGTTCTCAGAAGAGTCCGCTGCCTTTGCAGACTCTTTGGAGAACTGGCTGAATTGGCGTTTTGACGAGAAATGCAGTCTTCTCGAGGAGAGTCATAAGCTCACATCCGACGAAGGCGAAAAAGTTATCGAAAAGAAGTTGGTTATCTACTCTCCGAAGCGTTTCAACAACCTCGTAAACGGTTCCTCTATCTTCTTTGACAAACAATGCGTAACCGTCACCCAGGAAGGCGATCTGATAGTATTTGAGCAAGAATTGCCGATTGTATCCGAGAAATCCCACGAAGATTGAGACTCCCGCCTCCGCGGGAGTGACGAGCATTGAGGGTCCCGCCTCCGCTAACAGATGCCTGATCAGGTCGGGCATGACGAAAAGGTTACTTATCACCATAATGCCCCCAAGAGGAGAGCACGTACACCTTTACGACATCGTCAAGAATCGAATAAATAAGTCTGTGTTTCTGAGTAATACGCCTGGACCATTGTCCGGAACGATTACCCGACAACGGCTCCGGCTTGCCTGTTCCATTTCTCGGATGAAACTGTAATTCCTGAATTATCCTTCTGGCTTTATTGAAAGCCCATGGTTCGTTTTCCTTTAGTTTTCGAAGATCCTCTTTCGCCTGCGGAGAGATCGTTATTTCATAAATCATAAGCTCTCAAAGAATTCATCCAACTCCTCGGGGGTATGGACGACTGTCCCTTTCCCCTCTTCAATCTGCCTTATCCCCTCATCCACCTTACGGAAGAACTCTTCTTTGGTTATGAGTGTATCATCCTCAGTTACAGGGACTATCTTGAAAGACCCGAAACTGCGGGAACGAAGGATGACACCTCCGCCCTGAGATGCAATCTCAAGGTACCTGCTTTGATTAGCGCGAAACTGCCTGCTATTGATAATAACCATATCCTATGTGCATTTTCAATACACCGCAAAGATATGAAAAGATTATTTGGTTACCAAATTGGATACCAAAATGGTTACCAAAACTACCGCCACCATCACCACTTCTACCAGGCGGTTGATGCGGACGGAGCGGAGCATGTCGGAGGTGGTCAGGGGGCGGTCGACCTCGCCGATGTAGGGCTTATAGACCTCTTCGCCAAAATAATTGTGGGGGCCGCCGAAACGGCAGTCGAGGATGCCTGCGAGAGCCGACTCGGGATATCCTGAATTGGGGCTCAGGTGCGCCCGGCCGTACTTCCGGACGAACGGCAGGAGTCTCAACTTGCCGGAAACCAGCAACATAAGGAATGCCGTCAGACGGGCCGGAATCCATCCCGCCACATCGTCGAGCCGTGCTGCGAACCGGCCGAACTCGAGATACCGCTCGTTGCGGTAACCTATCATCGAATCGAGAGTATTGATCATCTTGTACGCCACCATTCCCGGGACGCCGAGCAGCGCCAGCCAGAAAAGCGGCGCAATCACGCCGTCGTTTAGATTCTCCGCCAGGGTCTCAAGAGCCGCTGTGCGCACCTCCTGCGCAGAGAGCTCCGAAGTGTCGCGGCCCACTATGCGGGCCACCTGCGTCCGTCCCTCTTCCAGGGAACGGTCCACGGCACGGAACACTTCACGCACCTCGCGGATCAGGGTGGTCCCGGCCAGGCAGAAAAAAATCAGAATCGCCTCGACCGCCACATTGAGCGCAACGCGGCCCCAGGCTGGCAGAAGAAGTGAAAGCAGGCGCACCGACCAGAGCAGGGAAGCGGTAACGACAAATGCTCCCAGCACCAGCCCAATGGCCATCAGAGCCCCTTTCAGACGGCGTTTATCCCCTTTGTTCCAGCGCTTCTCCCCTGCCGAAATCAATTTGCCGAACCCCACCACGGGATGGGGCAGCCAGGCGGGATCGCCCATCAGCAGATCGAGAAGCCAGCCGGCCAGAAGGGAGAAAACGCGTGTCACGGGCGGCCCTCCATATATCCCCGCACAGCCGCTACAAGCAGGTCGTTTTCCTCGGGAGTCTGCGTCGCGATACGGAAAAACTCGCTGCCGAGCAGCGTAAAATTGGAGGCGTCACGGATGAGGAGTCCCTTCCCGCGCGCAAGCCAATCTTTCATATCGCCGGCGCTTCCCGATACGAGATGACAGAGCATGAAATGGGTGGAGGTATCCCATACCGCGACACCCGGAATTCCACGCAGAAGCCTTTGGAGACGGGAAGTCTCTGCAAGAAGTGCATCCAGGTCGATGGGAGCCGTTTCGGGATGCTCGGTGAGGTAAAGGCCCGCCTCTATGGCGATTGCGTTGACCGACCAGGGCATCCTATACTCCCTGACCCGCTCCATAAGCGAAGGATGTGCCACTATGTACCCCAGCCTCAGCCCAGGCACCGCATAGCGCTTCGTCATCGAATGAAGCTGGATGACATGGGGCCTTATGGCAGCCTCGGCGGGGGTGAGCAGCGGCTCGCGGGTGAAGAAGCCGTAGGACTGGTCGATGACGAAAACGGTGTCGGGATGCGCATCTATCAGTGCCTCCAACTCAGCCTTCGGCACCACGCCTCCGGTGGGATTGTTGGGGTTGCAGAGCCAAACCATAGCTCGCTCCGTTGCTCCGGGATTCGTCTTGCTCGCAGAAAAAAGCTCGCAATCCAAATCCCGCCCGCAACTGCGCTCGCTTATAATATGCTTATGAATCCGGCAGGCATCCGCATACTCGCTGAAGGTGGGCTGGAGCACCGCCGAGCGGCTGCCGCTGAAGGCCTGCGCAATCAGGTATATCGCCTCCGTGGCGCCATTGGTGACGCATACCGAAGCGGGGTCCGGGAGGCCGTGGAGTGCGGCAATCCTCGCCTCGAGGGTATAAGGCTCCGGTTCCGGATAGCTTCCGATGACATCCAGGCGCGAGCGCAGATGCTCCTTCAGGGCGGAGATATCCACCCTGTTGTAAACGTTCGAGCTGAAATTGGCCACAATGGGCCGCCCGTAGCGGTATGCGTCGTCGCCGTGTCCCTGTATCATCTTTCGCCTTTCAGTATCTTGTAAAGAAGAGGAATATCCACATGTCTGCGCACGTGGTCGGCCAGCAAATCGTACTGCCGCTCCTTGAACCGGCGGTAGTCGAACTTTTCTGCGCCGGCGGTAAGTTTTGCCGAATGGGGAGCGAGCAGCGAATCAATGAAGGCGGCGTTGTCGAGAATGCCGTGAATATAGGTTCCCATACACTTTTCATCTGCCCTGCAGCCATCCCTCTGGCCATTTTCCAGTAGATTGAGAGGCGCCTCGGGGCATCCTTCCGCGGGCCGCGTGACGCCCATATGTATCTCGTAGCCCTCCATCTGCACGCCACCTTCGACCGCGGTGAAACGCACCTGGCGGGTCACTTTCTCGGGAAGGAGTTCCGTCTCCACGGGGAGAAGCCCGAGCCCGGGCATAGATTCGATTTCACCCTCCTCGTGATGAGGGTCGCGAATCATCCGTCCCATCATCTGGTAGCCTCCGCATATGCCCAGCACAGTCGCACCCTCCCTGCGGGCACGCAGCACCGCCTGCGCCACGCCGTTGCGCCTCAGTTCATACAGGTCGGCCAGAGTGCTCTTGGAGCCTGGCAGAATGACGATGTCGGCCTTGGATATCTCTTCCACATTGTCGGTATAGAAGAGGTGCACCCTCGGGTCGCGCTCGAGCGAGTCGAAATCCGTGTAGTTGCTGATGTGCCTCAGAAGCACCACCGCCACATTGACTTTTCCGCTGCGGGAAGCCGCCGCCTTGGCGGCAAGCGCCACCGAGTCCTCCTCCTCGATATGGATATCCTTGAAATAGGGCACCACGCCGAGAACAGGGACTCCGCAGAGATCCTCCAGCATCCTGCGCCCCTCCTCGAAAAGCCTCAGGTCGCCGCGGAATTTATTGATTATTATGCCTTTGATATACTTCCTCTCCTCCTCGGGGAGCAGCATCATTGAGCCGTATACACTTGCGAAGACTCCTCCCCTGTCGATATCTCCCACAAGGATGACATCCGCTCCGGCGTGAATCGCCATCGGCATGTTCACGAGGTCGCTGTCGCGGAGGTTGATCTCCGCCAGGCTGCCGGCGCCTTCCATAACTATGGGATTGAAACGGACGGAGAGTCGGTCGAAAGCGGCATTGACTTCTGCCCTCAGTTCCTCGCGGCCCTCCTTGCGGAAATAGTCGTAGGCATCCCGGTTGCCTGCGGGGCGGCCGTTGAGCACCACCTGCGAAGTGTGGTCGCTCTGCGGCTTGAGAAGCAGCGGGTTCATGTCGGTATGGCAGGGAATGCCTGCCGCCTCGGCCTGCACGGCCTGAGCGCGGCCTATTTCCAGCCCTTCCGGGGTGGCATATGAATTCAGCGCCATATTCTGCGCCTTGAAGGGCGCAGGTGCGTAGCCGTCCTGCAGGAAGATGCGGCAGAGGGCGGTGGCAAGCACGCTTTTGCCCACGTCGCTCCCTGTTCCGGCAAGCATTATAGGGTGGAGCAGCACGCTCATTTCGCCTTGTTCTTATAGTTGAAAGCCTTCCAGCGCTCCTCCTCGAATCCGCTGCGCTGCAGTTCGATGCGCGCCATTACGAACAGGAGGTCGGAGAGGCGGTTGATATAGCGGATAACCGACTCGGGCACGGGATCCTCGCGATTGAGAGTCCAGAGGCGCCTTTCAGCCCTGCGGCAGACTGCCCTTGCCACCTGGAGATGGGCCGCAAGGGGAGTGCCGCCGGGAAGGAGGAAATGGCCGCTCTCTCCCGCCTGTGCGGTGAGGCTGTCGATGGCCGCTTCTGTCTCCTCCACCAGATTGTCGGGGAGCTGGTTAGGGTTGCTTTCCCTCTCCGCAGAAGGAGTCGCCACCAGGCTCATCACTGCCATAAGGTTGGACTGGATGCTCTGAAGGATGGCGTCGAGGGCGATGCCCGCCTCAGCAGGCATGACGGAACGGATGAGGCCGATATGGCAGTTCAGCTCATCCAAAGCGCCGTTGGCTTCAATGCGGATATCATCCTTCGCCACTCGCTTTCCGCCGTGGATTCCGGTAGTCCCGCCGTCGCCGGTTCTGGTATAGATTCTTTTCATTGCAGTAACTCATGCAAAGTTAACCAATCTTTGTTTTTTATGCTATATTTGCACTCAATTTTGGTAACCGGGCGGATGACGCCGCGCCGGTGCAAGGGAACCCGGTGGAAATCCGGGGCTGTACCTGCAGCTGTAATCCCCGCAAACAGGATTGCCTGAGCCGAAAGTCACTGAGAACCGCACTCTCCTCTGAGGATCAAGAGAGCGTCTATCGGGAAGACACAGGAAATCCGGGGAGAGCCAGAAGACCTGCCAAGACATATTTTTTTACGCGCGTTCAGGAAAAAGCGAGAGCGGAAAACTGATGAAATTCAGATTATTGGCGGGTCTGGCCCTGTTGTGCCTTGCCCGGACTTTGTCGGCGCAGTCATTCGTAAATGACACTATTCAGGAGGTCGTAATTACGGCCACCGGCACCAACCATCTGCTCAAGGACGCCCCGGTTCAGACGGAAGTCATCACCTCGAAGATGCTCCGCAACTACTCGGGACGCTCCATAGAGGAGATCCTTGGCGGCCTGGCGGCATCGTTCGCCTTCAGCGAGGACGACATGGGTTCGCACCTCCAGATGAACGGCCTCGGCAACAGTTACATCCTCATACTGATTGACGGAAAACGCATCCACGGCGACGTGGGAGGCGAGAACGACCTTTCGCTCATCGACCCGCAGAACATCGAGAAGATCGAGATAGTCAAAGGCGCATCCTCCGCCCTCTACGGCAGCGACGCCATAGCCGGAGTCATCAACATCATAACACGCAAGCACCGCAACGAAGGTCTTCTGCTGGAGAACAGCACGCGTTACGGCTCATATAACGATATCAGGCAGCACAACGCGATAGGGCTCAACTTCGGCAAACTGAGTTCCCTTACCAACTTCCAGCTGCAGCACTCCGACGGCTGGCAGAATACCGCCACCGAATACACCACCGGCACCGAGCCGCCCATCTACGACTCCGCCAACAAGACGGTCAACCGCCACACCAATGCGCAGCTCGCGCAGCAGTTCACCTGGAAGCCGAAGAAGGATCTGGAGCTCTATGCCGGGGGAAGCATCTACGGCAAGCGCATCTACCGCCCCTGCGGCAAATATGCCCGCTTCGACGTCCATACCTACGACCTGCAGTACCGCAACGCCTCCGCTTCCATGGGAGGCAAACTGGCGCTCGAGGGAAATGACTATGTGAGTTTCGACCTCGACTGGAACCGACACGCCTATATGTATTACTTCACCGCCACCACACTGGTGGAAGATTACGAGAAGAGCAAAGGCACCATTTATTATCCTTACTACCCATATCTGCCTGACCAGACCGAGCTTCAGAGCGACCAGCAGCGCACCATGGCGAACCTGAAGGGCGTCTTTTCGCTGCCCGGCGGCAATCTGCTCAATACTGGCGGGGAGTTCCGCTACGACTGGCTGAACGCTCCCACCCGCGTGGAGGGACAGAAGGTGGCGGACTGGACAGGAGCGATCTATGCTCAGGATGAATGGAAGCGGGAATTCGGAAAGGGCAACCTTATCTATCTCGCAGGCGGCGTGCGCTTCAACCTGAACCGGCAGTTCGGATTCAGCTTTACTCCCAAGTTCTCGGCGATGCTCGGACTGGGCAAACCCTGGCGCATCCGTGCCACCTGGAGCGAGGGATTCAAGACCCCTACGCCCAAGGAGCTCCACTACCGCTATGTGAAGCAGATGGGAGGCACCTGGCTCTATCTGGGCAACCTCTCCCTCAGGCCGCAGACCAGCGACTATTTCTCACTCAGCGGGGAGTACACCCTGCGATCCCTCATGGTTACGGTGACGGGGTATTACAACTCCGTCAAGGATATGATCACCCTCGTAACGATTCCCAACTACCAGGCTCCTGCGGAGTATATCATCCAGTACGACCCCATAAAGACGCGTCAGTACCAGAACGTGGAAGACGCACGCACCAAGGGGGTGGATTTCAATATCCGCTACAGTTTCAAGGAGTTCGCCACTTCGCTGGGATACAGCTGGCTCGACACCGACGCCAATCAGTACGATTCGGGCCACGACAGGATGCATCAGGTGATAATCGACGGCACGGCGCACCACAAGGGCACATTCTCCCTCACCTGGAACCACCGGTTCTCACCCGTGTATGCGCTCGGCACCGGCCTTCACGGCAGGATGTCGTCGATGCGCTACTATCAGGACAACGGCAACGGAAAGGGGTATCAGATATGGCGCCTGACCACCTCGCACGACTTCGGCAGCTTCAAGAAGACCACCTTGCGGGCGGAGGCCGGCATCGACAACATATTCAACTATGTGGACCGCGCCCCGCACGGCCTGCACCTGGGCACCACCACCCCCGGCAGGACATTTTACGTCTCGATGTCGGTCAGGTTCAGCCAGGGCAAGAAATTCGGCAAGATCAAATCCAACATAACAGATTCAAACAAACAGTCAAATGAAGACAATTAAATCACTTGCCATCGCAATGATGGCACTCCTGATGGCGGCATCCTGCTCCGACATCAATCCCGGTAACAACTACGCGGTTTACCAGGACGCAGTCAACAAGACAGTAAAGAAGGAGAAGAAGAGCGACAAGGTCATCCTCCTCGTCGCTTTCGGCTCGACCTGGCAGCAGGCATTCGACGCCTTTGACGAGACCGTCGCTGCTTACAAGAGCAAGTTCAGCGGCTACGACGTGTTCCTCTCCTACTCTTCTGCGATTTGCATCAACCGCGCTGCTGCAGGCGAGAACGCAGCTGACGGTGCAGAGGTGCGCAACTACTACGCTCCGCCGTTCTGGCTCAACGCTTTCGCACAGAAAGGCGTGCAGTACAAGGAGATCGTAGTCCAGTCGCTGCAGGTTATCCCCGGCGAGGAGTACACCCGCGTGATCAACTACATCAAGGACTTCGCCAACAATGCCAACGGCGACATCAGCGACGAATATCTGTCGAAGGTGGTCCTCAAGCTCGGTGTTCCCCTTCTCCAGGACGAGGAGAAGGACGTGAAGGATGTGGCCAAGGCGCTCAACGACCTTTACAAGAACCAGGCATCCAAGGACGTCGTAGCTTTCATGGGCCACGGAAACCCCGACTCCTATGACACCTACAAGGCAAACGTCCGCTACACCCAGCTTGAAGAGGCTCTCCAGGCGCTCAGCCCCAACTACTTTGTCGGCACCGTCGATATGATGGAAAACTTCAAGACCCACGTATATGAAAGGATGGTAGCCGCCGGCCTCAACACGGGCAGCAAGAAGGTCTATCTCCACCCTCTGATGTCGATCGACGGCGACCACGGCCACAACGATATGGCAGGTGACGACCTTCCCGAGAAGTTCGAGGGCAAGAGCTACACCATCGCCGACCTCCTCGCAGAGGCCAATGACGAGGGCGAGGTCGAGGATTGCAGCTGGAAGGTATTCTTCGGCGCAAAGGGCTCAGGCTTCGTCTGCGACAATTCTACTATGATCGAGAAGGGTCTGCTGGAACTCACTTCAATCCGTCAGATCTGGATAAATCATACACAGGACGCCATCAACGGCGAACCTCTAGACTACTACCACTCCAAGAATCCGGAGTAGGTACTTTTCTTATCTTATTGTGTGAATCACCCGGCATTTGATCTGTGCCGGGTGTTTTTTATTCTGAAACCGGCTGCAGGAGCGCGCGGGCGTGGTCAAGATAGAGAGCCTGGATTTCAGGGATTTCGCCGAGGCCTTCCAGGACCACCTCCACCTCAAGGCCTTCGGCTTCGAGGGCCTCTTTCCATTCGCCGGAGATGTCGTTGGTGGCATGGTCGCCGGCTACGAAAAGCATCGGGACGAGGGTGACCTTGCGGGCCTTGGCAGCCTTGAGGTCGGCAATCAGGGTCTCGAGCGTGGGATAGCCCTCTATCGTCGCGACGTGGAAAAGGACTCCGCCGCTGCGCTGCATCAGATGCTCCATCTGGCTATAGGAAGCTGTGGCAGGGGTATAGGTGCCGTGGCCTACGAATGCCAGATGCGCGTGCTTTTTGGCATTTACGCACGCTGCGTGGCGCGTCATAAGGATATCCGCCACCTTGCGGCAGTCCTCCACAGAATAGAGGAGCGGATTGCCGATTCTGATCTCCTTGAAAAACGGTCTGACGCGCTCGATGTCGCTGCGCAGAAGTGCCATCTCGGCTCCGTCAAGCAGTGTGGTAGGCTGCACTATGATACTCTTGAAGCCCTCCGCGCGGAGTTTCAGCAACGCATCCTCGGGAAGGAGTTTCTCCACTCCCCTGCCCTTCAACTTCTTGATAATCATGCGCGAAGTCCAGGCTTCGCGCACTTCCATGTCAGGAAAGGCCGTGCGGGCGGCGGCATTTATCGCGTCGATGGTCTTTGCGCGTGTGTCGTCGTAGGAGGTGCCGAAGTGCACCATAAGAAGGGCTGATTTATCCTGTGAGAAGGCTGGAAGAGTTGCCATAAGCATAAGTGCGGCAATCAATAAACGTTTCATTACGCTATTTGTTGAGATCAAAATGTATCCTGACCCGTTTTTCGCTGTCGGGGAGGTTGATGAAACGCTCCAGCGAGCCGTCCCGGGTCAGTTCTTCGGGAGTTCCGGTATGGAGTTCTCCCCCTTCGGCCATCAGCCAGATGCGGTCGGCGACCTGCAGGGCGAGTTCGAGATCGTGGGTGGAGAGGAATACCGTCTTGCCCTCTTCGTGTGCGAGACGGTAAAGCAGATGGAGTATCTCCACCTTGCTGGGATAGTCGAGGAAAGCCGTGGGTTCATCCAGGAAGATGATTGGCGTCTCCTGGGCCAGAGCCTTGGCTATCATCACCTTCTGGCGCTCGCCGTCGCTCAGCGTCTGGACCATTCTGGAGCGCAGCGGGGCGATTCCCACCATCTCGACGGCGGCATCCACCTGAGCGCGGTCCTCTGCAGAGAGGCGGCCCCAGAATCCGGTATAGGGGCTGCGGCCCATCCCGACAAGCTCGTCAACCGTCATGTTCTGGATGGAGCTGCGTTCGGTCAGCACCACTCCGATTATCCTGGCCAGCTGCTTCTCGCTGTACTCTTCAAGGGGTTTTCCGAGAATCGAAATCTTGCCCTCCAGGGGAGGCAGGAATGCCGACAGGGTACGCAGGAGGGTGGATTTTCCGGCTCCGTTGGGACCCAGCAGGCAGGTCAGCTCGCCGCTGCGGATAGTGTCCGAAATACCCGTTGCTACCCGTTTATAAACGTTTTTACCGGTATAGCCGATGGCCAGGTTCTCAACGCGTATGGTCTCGATGCAACTCATTCCGCCGTCTCCTCCTTTCTGCGCCTGAAGAGTACCACCGCCACCACCGGAGCGCCTATCAGGGCGGTGACGGAATTGACGGGCAGGGCCCCTTCGAAACCCGGCAGACGCGCTATGAGATTGCACAGCAGGGCCAGCGAGGCGCCTGCAAGCAGGGAAGCCGGCATCAGCACGCGGTGGTCGGATGTGCGGAATATGGCCCTGCAGAGATGCGGCACCGCGAGTCCCAGGAAGGTAATCGGGCCGCAGTATGCCGTAACTATCGCCACCAGAATGCCGGCGCAGGAGATGACCGCAAGCCGTGCGCGGCTCACGTCAAGGCCCAGGTTGCGGGCGTATCCGTCGCCCAGCAGCAGGAGGTTCAAAGTCTTGACCAGCAGCATCGAAAGGGGCAGAAGCACAGCCATAATGACGGCGAAAGTGGCCACCTGGCCGCCCGAAACGCGGGCGAAACTGCCGAGGCCCCAGACCACGTAGGCGCGGACGTCCTCCTCGGCGCTGAAGAACTTCAGCACTCCGATTATAGCCGTCGCCACATAACCTATCATCACGCCGATAATCAGCAGGGTGACGTTGCCGCGTACCTTCTGCGCCACATAGACTATCAGCGCCATTACCGCCATCGCGCCTATTATTGCGGAGACCGTCATAGCGATTTCGCCCATATAGCCGAGGCGGCTCAGGGCAACGCCTCCGAGGCGGCCGGAAAGCAGCACCACGAAGGCCACGCCGAGGCTGGCTCCGGAGCTGACGCCCAGCACCGAAGGGCCCGCCAGCGGGTTGCGGAAGACGGTCTGCATCTGAAGGCCGGCGACCGAGAGTCCCGCGCCCGCCACAAGGGCTGTAACAGCCTGGGGCAGACGGGATTTCATCACTATGTTACGCCATATCTGATTCTCCCCGTCTCCTCCGAAGAGGATATCCCACACCGATGCGGCCGGAATCGAAACGGAGCCCAGCAGCAGGTTCAGGAAAAAGAAGACGAGGATGGAGAGGACCAGCAGCACCATCCCGGTGAGGACGGAGCGTCTCATTGCAGCAGTTCGTAGAAGACAGGCTGATAATCAGCGGGAAGCAGCTCGGGATGCAAGATGTGTATCAGGTCGGCGAGCACCACTTCGGGCATCACCGGCATGCTCTCGTAGAAGGGCTTCTCGCGCATGTTGCAGTAGATCACACCTTTGTTCTTGAAGGCGTAGAGGTCGGCGTAGCGGGCATCCTCCGCCTTGAGCGCATCATAGGAGAAGGTTCCGTCATAGCTGTTGACTATGCGCCAGTATTTCACCTCGTCGCTGCGGCTGTAAACGGTCTCGAAATCGAGGTTCTTGCCGCCGGTGGTCTCGTCGTCGGGCAGGAAGTACTCGCCGCCCGCATCGCGGAAGATCTGTGCCAGGAAACCGCGTCCTCCGCTTACGTACCAGTTGCCGCCGTGAAGCTCTCCGCTGAGCACGACGGGCCGCTCGGAGACTTTCTCGGTGAGCGCCTTGAGCTCGTTGTAACGGATTGCTATAGAGTCGAATATCCTGTTCGCCTTATCCTCTTCACCGATAAGCAGACCGACGAACTTGATCCATTCAGCCTGCCCGAGCGGGGTCATCTCCTTATAGCCGAGATGGGGGATGAGCGGGATATCGACATTCTTGAGGGCCTCGTACCCGCCGCGCTTGAAGGGCGAGATGAGGATAAGGTCGGGATTGATGCCGAGAATCACCTCGCTGTCGAAGTTGCCCTCGATGCCGATCTTTTTGGTGCGGCCGTCGGCAAGCCGCTCTTTCATATCCGGATTGAAGAGGTGGCGGGTGCTGGTGATGCCGACCACGGGGTCCAGTTCGTCCAGCTTGATGAAATTGGAGAGCTGCAGGGAGGTCATGCAGATGACGCTCTCGACGGGCACCTCGATTATCTCATACCCCTCCGGAACCTTCTCAGCCTCGGTTTCGTTGGGAATCAGCATATAATGGAAAACCTGGCTCTGTTCCCTCTCGGGATCGCAGATATCCACAAAAACGCCATAGTCTGTATATTTCACGCTGAAGCCGGTTGCATACTCGACCTTGACTTCGCCGATTCCGGCCCAGCCGGACCTGGTAGTCTTGGTATCGGCAGCTGACTGCTTTTGCCCGGCGCCCTGTTTACAGGAGGGGCAGATTACGAGAAGGAGGGCCGCAAGGGCCGCAAAAAAGACTCTTTTCATTCCCATAGTTTCAAAATGTCGGCCTCGCCCCAATAGAGATGGGTGTAGCCGGCTATTGTGTTCTTGTAGCGGAAGAGGGCCGTGGACACCTCCTCCCCCTGCGCATTAAACTGCTGTGCCACAGAGGGAAGCGCATTCTCCCCCGTCAGCTTGGAATAGTGGAATTCGTGGCCGCGCCACTGAGTTCCGGAGGGCATCGCCACGCGGCGGTAGCCCAGATGGAGCCGAGCCCCCTCCATTGTCGCAGTCATCGGCAGCACCCCGCAAAGCGGGTATTCCTCTATTCCTTTGCAAAGATAAATCATTCCTCCGCACTCGGCAAGGATGCGGCCGCCCGATTCCGCAAAATCGCGGATCTGCGCCATAGTGACGCGCTGCTGCGAGAGCTGCTCCGCAAAGAGCTCAGGGTAGCCTCCGGGCAGATAAAGCAGGTCCGCAGGAGGCAGCGGCTCCCCTGCCAAAGGGCTGAAAAAGCTTACCTTTCCGAGCCTCTTGAGCTGAGCCAGATTTTCACGATAGATAAAGTTGAAGGCCTCGTCGCGGGCAACGGCAATCCTCAAACCGGAGCCGGATGAAGTGGGCTCAGTCCCGGCCGAAGGAACTTTGAACGGCATCGAAACCGACTTCAGAAGGGCGTCGATATCGATATTGGCCTCAACAGCATCAGCTGCCCTGTCGCAGAGGGCATCCATCTCCGCCTTCGCGGAGAGGGTCAGTCCGAGATGGCGCGAGGGAATCTCCAGCCCCTCAATCTGCGGTATGGTTCCGAAGCACGGCAGGCCCACATCCTCGCAGGCCTGGCGCATGAATCCGGCGTGCCTGCCGCAGGAGACGCGGTTGAAGATGACTCCGGCAATCCGCACTCCCGGAGCGAAATCCCGCACTCCGGCAAGCTGCGCGGCCACAGTGTAGGCCATCGACTTGCCGTTTACAACCAGAACGACCGGAATGCCCAGGAGCCGGGCAATCTCCGCGCTGCTCCCCTTCATGCGGTCGTAGCCGTCGAAAAGGCCCATCACTCCTTCCGCCACACAGGCGTCGGCCTCCACGCCGTATCGGGCGTAGAGGTCGAGCAGGTGTGATTCGGATGAGAGCCAGGTGTCGAGATTGACGGACCCGCTCCCGGAGGCGATGGCGTGAAACTGGGTGTCTATGTAATCAGGACCGCATTTGAAAGGCTGCACATTGAGCCCCCGCCGCCGCAGGGCCCTCAACAGCCCCATCGTTACGGTGGTCTTTCCGCTTCCGGAACTCAATGCGCCTATCAATAACTGTGGAATCATAGCTGACTACTATCGACAAAGATAGCCAAAATAATCACCTTGTGGAGTCGGTGTCCCTGCTGAAAAGTCTGCGTCCCCGGCAGACGGGGAGGGGCCCACGAAGTGGGAGGGCCTTTTCAGCAGGGACAGCGCGGAACAAAGGTTGATTATTTTGCTTCCATAGCACGGATGATGTCGAAGCAGAAGCCCTTAGAGAGCTCGACGCCCTTCTCGACAGCACCGGTCTTGCAATCGTAGATGTAGATGGTCGGATAGGTTGCCTCCTCGAGGCCTTCGGTCTCGCCGCCGACACCGATATAGGCCTTGCCGCCTACAACTGCGCTGCGCTGCGAGAAACGGCCGCCGCAGTACTGCAGATCCTGTCCGTTGTACTTCACCCTCTGGCGGGAACAGTCGGAAAGATTGATGATGGAGTAGAAATGGCTCTTGCTGTCGATCTTGGTGCCGAGAGCCTCGTCGCGGGAGTAGCAGAGCGCCTTGCCTTCGCCGAGATACTGGATGGTGAGGAGTTTGCCTTCGGGATTGGGGAAGCCGTTCCAGGTGGTGTCGAAGGTCTTGGAACCGGCCTTGATGCGGCGCAGGATACCCATCTCCTTGCCGTCGATAGTGCGAAGACCGGCCACATACATATTGTCAGCCTCGTCGTACACGATCATGCTCTGCATAAGCTCGCCGTATGCGCTGCCGGCGGTCTCTTCCATAATCTCGCCAGGAACCGTGGTATTGGATTCCACATTCATCGTAGCGGGGTCGATTACGGTGATATGGGTCACTGAAGTGGCGGCATCGGTAATACCGGACTTCACTTTATCCATATAGAAGTAGAAGAGCTTATTGTCGCTCTTGCGATAGGTGAGCAGGCCTGCGGTGGAGAAAGAACCGTAATTCTCGGGCAGGGTGAAGTTGAAAGTACCTTCGCTCTGGACTGCCAGGTTCGACTCTGCGAGTTTGGTCCAGAAAACACTGGTATGCTTGGCATCTGTTCCGATGAGCACGAGAGTAGCGCCGTCGTCGATCCAGGCGTGGGTGTACTTGCGGGCGTCAAAAACATTTGTCTTGAAAGGCACCTCGGCATCCTCCACTATTGTCTCTTCGCCTGAAGCGTTCCTTTCGATATGGAACTTCACGAAGCCGCCGGTAGCCTTCTGGGGAACCTGATAGTAATACTTGCCGCGGGTGATGCTCTCGAGGGTATAGTCCTCGGTAATGTCGATACCCTTTCCGGTGAACTCCACGCGGGGCTGGTCAGCCGTGAGGGCGGGAACGCTGCGCACGTATGTGCCGTTCTTGTTCTTCGACATTCCGCCGTGCTTGACGGCGCATACATAAAGGTCGAAGTTATACTCCTTGACCTCGGGTTCCGGTTCGGGCTCGGGCTGCTTTTCGCAGCTTGCGGCCATCGAAAACATTGCGACGGCGACAACCGCCATCATCATAAGGATTTTTCTGATCGTTTCCATTTCTTCGTTTTTTTATTGTAAGAACATTCTGAATTTCAGGTAAAAACCCCTTCCCGGCTTCTGGAGCATATAGTTGTCGTACGCCAGAACGTTGAAGAGGTTGGTGCACTCGAGGGAGACATTGTAGCGGTTCTGCGCCCAGGCGTAGAGAATCGACGCATTGGTGATGTGCTGGGTAGGCACCTTCGATTTGCTGCTGGCCGAACCGTAAGCCGCCCAGGTAAGGTAGAACCAGTGAACCCACTGGTAATCACAGGAGAGGCGCAGCCTGCTCCCCTTCAGCCCCACGTTACGGAAGGTATATGCAGCCTCCGCGTTGCAGTAGGTCCAGGGGCGGTTTGGAGTGCGGTTCTTATAGGTAATGGAGGGCTGGCCCGCCTGGGTGAATTCGCGCATGTCGCGGCTGTCGTCGTAACTGGCGTTCATCGCCAGGTGGAGCTTTCCGGCCCAGTCATAACGCACCTCGCCGTCTACTCCCTTGATGTGGACGGCAGCCACATTCACATACTGCATCATACCTTCAGTCTCCATCACCGTAGCCTGTATATAATTGTCAACCAGGCGCATAAAGCCGTTGGTCTCATAGGAGAGCAGATGCCCTCCGCCCAAATCGACGGTGCCGAAGAATCCCAGGTTGAAATTGTCGCTTATCTCGGGCTGCAGCGCCACGTTGGGATAGACGGTGGAGCCGTTTCCAAGCACCTCGCGGGAGATGGGAAGCCGAACGCTGTGTTCATAGGAGCCCTTGACGGCCAGCGGTTCGGAAAAGATGTAGCGGGAACCCATACCGTAGCCGAGATAGTTCTTCGTATCGGAGTCCTTAACCTCAGAGGCACCTGTGGTGGAAGGCAATTCGTTCTGCCCCACCTTCAGATGGTTGATGTAATCCTTGACGAAGAAGGCGTTGTCGAGCTTTCCTTCCATAAGCGACTGCTCGTAGGAAAGTGCGATTATATGTTTTGCTAGCACATCGTCGGTCTTTCCGAAATCCTCGTCCCAAAGGTCCTCCTGCCTGTTTCCCATACGGTTCAGCTGGTAGTTCAGGCCGAGGTTGTGACCTTCTGCAAGGCGGTAGTCGAGATTGCCTCGGAGCACGGTAAGAGGCCTCTCATAGAGGCGCAGGGTCTTGCCGCGGTGGCGTATCTCGCTGTAGGAGCCGTTGATATAGGTGCCGTCCCAGTAGTAGCGGCGGTAGGTGGTGTCTATCGTTTGGGAGTTGTCCCAGGTATGCGAAGCGGAGAAATGGGCATTCAGGCCTTCCGTCAGGAAACCGGCCTTGTCATAGCGTGCCGACAGGTTGAGCGACCGGGTGTGGCGCTCCGCCATTCCGATGACATTCGCCTGGTTGGCGCCGGTCTGCAGCTCCTTGTCGATCTTCGAAACCGACGCCGAGAGGAAAAAGGCATCCGCCCACGAGCGGTTCTCGACTCCGGCCTCCATCTGGGCGAAGAGGGAGAGATAGTCGTCGTGGAAACGGGGCAGATCCTTGATTACGAAGGCGGTATGGTCTTCGTTGCGGACCTTTACGCCTCGCATCAGATAATCATTCTTGGAGTAGTTTGCGCTGATGACGGGCTTGAAGACGATGCCAGTCTTCCTGCTACCGTAGCGGGCGCTGAAGTCGGCCTTATAAGTATGGAAGGAGCCCGCGCCGCAAGAGAAGTCGATATAGTTGCGGCTCTGGCGGTTGGTGATTATGTTGATGGCTCCGCCGAGGGCGTCGCTGCCGAAACTTGCCGGAATGACGCCTTTGTATATCTCTACGCTCTCGATGATGTTGACAGGCAGGTTTGAGAGGGTCATGCCGCTGCCCTTGGCGTCGAGCGGCATTCCGTCGAGGAAATAGCGCACCGAATTGCCCGACATTCCGTTGATCGAGAGGTCGAAATCGGAGCCCACTCCCCCCTCCTCGCGGATGCGGATGCCGGAGGTGCGGTCGATGGCCTGGGTAAGGGACTGAAGAGTTGCAGCCTGCGCCTTGATGCCCACCGCACTCACTGCGTAGGCACCTTCGCGGAGGCGCTGCTCCTTGCTCTTGGCAGTGACTGATGCGCTTTCGAGGGTGACGGTATCCTTGAGCATACCCCACACGCCGAGCGTATCCTGCCCGCGCGCACATACGCAACAGGAGGCCAGCGCAAGGATTATCGACAATAGGCGCCTGAATAACATCGTTCAATAAAGCTTTTATTACCCGAAAGCTTCAAAAACATCCGGTTGCGGCAGGTCTTCTGGCTCGTTCCTGCTCCGACGCCTTCCCGCGCTACGCGCAGTGGCTTATGAATGTCGAAGCGTTTCTCGGAACATACAGCAGCGGTGTCTGCTCAGGATTCACACCTGATTCCCTTTTCACCCTTGGCCCGGCAAGGGCCTCCGGCACCGAAACCGGGCACAAAGGTAACCTTTTTTTTCAAAAGAGTTAACTTTGCACTTACAAATGAGGAAACTGAGCATATTATTCCTTCTGGCGGCGATGCTTTCCGCCGCCTCCTGCGGGGTCTTCGGGCCGCGCAGGGTGGCATCGCACGTCGCCCCCGCCCCCGTTTCAGAAGGCTACGAGCCGCTCGGCAGGGTCGAGGAGGTGGTCTATCCCTGCTCCGTTCCCGGCCCCACCCACCGCAGGATGATTGTTTATCTGCCTGAAGGATACGACAACGGCGAAGGGCGTTACCCTGTGGTTTACCTGCTTCACGGGGCGCGAGGCCATGAGACATCCTGGATCCGCAAGGGGCGTATGCTCCAGATTACCGACAGCCTCTTCCGCAGCGGCCTGGCGGTGCCCGCGATAGTGGTGATGCCCAACATGAACCAGTATGACAATGACGCCGATTTTGCCGATTCCCGGCCCAAAGGGGCGCTGGAGTCCATTTTCGAGGTGGACGGAATCGCGGAGTGGCACTTCACCGAAGACATCGTCTCATGGGTGGACAGCCACTACAGGACCATTCCCGACAGGGAGCACCGCGCCATTGCGGGAATGTCGATAGGCGGGCGTCAGAGCATCACCCTCGCAGCCAACGAGCCGGACAACTACGGCTATGTAGCCTCCTTCTCCACCTACATGCCGGTCAAGGGGCGGAACTCCAGATACCGGACATTCTATCGCGGATTCGAGCAGAAGCTTGACGCACAGTTCCTTATGCAGCCCCCGAAGGGCTACTACCTGATGACGGGAAGGGGCGATTACTTCTGCGTCGGGGCGGTGTCCCTCCATCGGCATCTCAAGAAAAAGGGGTATGAACATATGTGGCTCACCACCCCGGGAGGGCACGACTGGCCCAACTGGAGCGACTACTATACCCGAGTCCTTCAACTCTTCTTCAAATGACTATGGATCACGGAATTAAACACATCCTCACCATCGCCTTGACACTTCTTTCCAGCGGAATCATCGCCGCCCAGGAAGGACCGCAGCTCTACAATATGAGTTTTGACGCCTGGTCGAAACATTCCGGCGCCTGGTATCCCTATCCCAAGGGGGCAAGCAAGGCGCAGAAAGTATGGGACAGCGCCAACAAGGGGCTGAGCGTCATCGGAGTGAACTGCACTGTGCCCGAATACAAGCACCTGGCGGTCGAGGGCGAAGGCAAGGCTGCGGCAAAAATCAGCAGCGTCAAGGTGATGTGGGCCTTCGTCGCGGGGAATCTCTTCACAGGCACCTTCAACAAAGTGGTGGACTTCTCGGGGGCCGACATGGATATGGGAGTTCCTTTCACGGGCAGGCCAAAGAGCATCTCGGGCTATTACCACTACATTCCCAAGAGGATAAACTTCGCAAAAGCACCCTATGAAAAGCTGAAGGGGAGCCTTGACAAGGGACGCATCGAGGTGATCCTCACAGATTGGAGCAAGCCCTACCACGTCGATACCACGCAGGAGGAGTTCATGGACGGAGCCACGGACCCGCACGTCATCGGAAGGGCCTTCCTGATTATCGACAGGGCCACCGACGGATACGTACACTTTGAGATTCCCTTTGAATACCGAAACGGCAAGAAGCCCGGATATATCGTGATCAACGCCGCTTCGAGCCTTTATGGTGCATATTTCACGGGCGCGAGCGGCAGCGTTCTTTATCTCGACGAACTGAAATTCAACTATTGATGATGCAGATATGAAAGTACTCTTCGTAGTCAACAACTATTACGCCTCCGGAAACGGCCTTTCGGCCTCGGCAAGGCGCACTGTCAAGTATCTCAAGGAGGCCGGGCTGGATGTCCGCGTGCTCTCCGGACGCAACCACGAGGCGGAGACGCCCCAGCCTGAATATGTTCTCAAGGATTTCAAGGTACCGGTATTCGACGCCCTTGTCCAGTCGCACGGCTACAAGTTCGCGAAGGCCGACATCGCGGTCATAGAGGAGGCGGTCAAATGGGCCGACGTGGTGCATCTCGAGGAGCCTTTCATCCTCCAGATGGTCACCGTCAGGATAGCCAGGCACTTCGGAGTGCCCTGCACCGGAACCTACCACCTGCACCCGGAGAACCTCTTCTGCTCCATCAATCTGGGAGATTGGAAATTCCTCAACTCCAACACTTTGCGTATCTGGAGGGATATGGTGTTCAACCTCTGCACCGACATACAGTGCCCTACCGAGAACGTGATGGAGAGGCTCAGGGCTTTCGGTTTCAAGTCGAGGCTGCACCTTATATCGAACGGCATCATACCCGACGCCAGCATCAGGCCGCAGAAGCCCGACGAGGACCCCGACAGGCCCTTCCTGGTGGTCTGCATCGGACGCCTCGCGGTGGAGAAGGACCAGCCCACCCTGCTCGAGGCGATGAAATACTCGAAGTACGCAAAGCGCATCCAACTCTACTTTGCGGGCCGCGGCCCCGAAGCGGATGCAATCAAGGCACGGGCAAAGGCTCTCTACGACGAAGGCATCGTGGCCTACGAGCCCATCTTCAGGTTCCACGACCGCGACGGACTGCGCCAACTGGCCGCAAAAGCCGACCTCTATATCCACTGCGCAACCGTAGAGGTAGAGGGACTTTCGGCACTTGAGGCGCTTCAGCAGGCGGTCGTGCCCGTCATTGCGGAGGGCGACCTGACCGCCACTTCGCAGTTCGCGCTCGACGAGAGGAGCCTCTTCCCCACCCACGACGCAAAGGCGCTCGCCTCCTGCATCGACTACTGGCTCGACCACCCCGTAGAACGCGAAGAGATGGGCTGGAAATATGCCGAATCCACCGAGGAATACGACATATCCAAGTCCATCTCTGCACTTATCAGGATGTTCGAGGCGGCCGCCTCCACCCGATAACTATTCGTCCTGCCTGAACTCCAGGATATCTCCAGGCTGGCAGTCAAGGGCCTTGCAGACAGCTTCGAGGGTTGCGAACCGCACGCCCTTGGCCTTGCCGTTTTTCAGGATTGAAAGGTTGGCCGCGGAGATGCCCACCTTCGAGGCGAGCTCACCGGAGGACATCTTCCTGCGGGCCATCATCACGTCTATGTTGATGATTATGGGCATGATACTTATTCTTCCCTGGAAGGCTCCTCAACCTTGACATCCTGCACTGCAGGGGCCTCGGCGGGCTTTCCCTTGAGGTATGAGGGGAGTTCCATTCCTGCCATGTTGAACAAGTCCTGGAGCGGCGGAACGGAGCCCATCATTCCGGAGATGAAATTCGAGGTAGCGGTCTTGCCGTCCTTGGCGTTTCCGCCGTCCCAGACGGTAACCTTGTCGATCTTGATGCCCTTGACGGCCTCCACCTGGGTCTTGACCAGCTCGGGCAGCTTGTCGGAGATGAGCATCGTGATGGCGTCCTTCGCGCTTCCGCCTGCAGCGGAAACCAGCTGGTTGAAACCTTCAGCCTGCTTCGAGAGAATCTCGAATGCACCGCGTGCCTGGGCGTCCATCTTTGCGAAAATAGCGTCAGCCTCACCCTTCGCCTCGCGACGAAGCCTCTCTGCCGCTGTCTCTGCCTCGATTATCATCTTCTCCTTCTCTATCTGTGCGGCGACCACGATGTTTGCCTTCTGGGTAGCCTCTTCACGTGCGGCACGTGCAAGCTCGGCGTCACGCTCGCTCTTGTACGCCTCCTCGAGTGCCTTTGCGGCCTGCACCTTCTCGGCAGCCACTGCAAGGCGCTCTGCCTCTGCCTGCTTCTCGCGGCGGAGAGCGTCGGAATTGGCGATTTCGATCTTGGCGTTGTTCTCACCCTTGACTGCATCTGCGTCTGCGGAAGCCACGTTGACGCGGGTATCCTTGTCTGCGAGAGCCTTACCGGTTTCACCGTAACGGTTCTGCTCGGCCACGCTCTTCTTGGCGTCGTTGATTGCCTTTGCGGCAGCCTCCTTACCGAGAGCCTCGATATAGCCCGACTCGTCGCGGATATCGGTTACGTTGACGTTGATGAGCTTCAGACCGATCTTGCGGAGCTCGGCCTCCACGTTGGTGGAGACGTTTGCGAGGAACTTGTCGCGGTCGGCGTTGATCTCCTCGATATCCATCGTAGCGATGACCAGACGGAGCTGTCCGAAGAGGATATCGGTGGCGATGTTGCGGATGTCCTCGGTGTTGAGGCCGAGCAGGCGCTCGGCGGCGTTGGTCATACTGTCGGCCTCGGTGCTGATACCGACCGTGAAGCGGCACGGAACGTCCACGCGGATGTTCTGCTTGGAAAGGGCGTTGGTCAGGTTGCACTCGATGCTGATGGGGGTCAGGTCGAGGTAGGAGTAGCTCTGGAAGACAGGCCAGATGAAGGCTGCACCTCCGTGGATGCACTTCGCCGAGTTGTTCCTTCCGGTCTTACCGTAGATTACGAGGATCTTGTCGGACGGGCACCTGCGATAGCGCTTGAGGATCGCCGCGAAGGTGACGAACAGGACGAAAACAATGATTACAATGAGATAGAGTTCCATAATAGTTATTGTTTATGATTGTTGTTTCAGGAATATCAGATAATCAGGGAATCAAGTCCCTCCACGAGGAGGGTGTGGGCATCTACCGCTTCGAGCACCTTGATATTGGTGCCGGTGGGGAGTTCGTCGCCGTCGGTGAGTGCGTCATACTCGCGCACGGAGTTGTTGATGGTAATCTGCACCTTGCCCTCGCCGCTGCGGGCCGCAGGGATTGTGAGATAGACCTTGCCGGTGCATCCCACCGCGGTCGTATAGACGTTGATGGTGCCGGTCTGCTGCATGCTGCTGAGCCATTTGAAGAGATACATCACGGCAAAGACGAGCGCCACTCCGACAGCGATGGAGAGAAGCATCAGGAGTCCGGTGGATTTGATCTCCCCGGCAAAGAGAACCGCGGTCCAGCCGAAGCCCAGGAAGAAATTGACGAAGTTGCGGAAGGTGAGGAGATTCAGGCCGCTGCCCATATCGGGGATGTCGCCCGACGTGTCTGCGTCGAAATCGCCGCCCACTCCGGAATCGAAGCCTCCGGCATCTGCACCGCCGAAGTCAGTGTCGATTCCGCCGTCTCCGGCATCGGCGCCTATGAATGTCAGAATACTCTGGATGATGAAAATCAGCGAAGAGACCAGCGTAATGGTCCAGAGGATTTTCATAAAGAGTGTAAGGGAAGTCCACCAAGCAAGTATCATAGCAGTATTGTTTATTGGTTTGTCGTTTCTGGTTTCCGGAGGCAAAGATAATAAAAAATTATCGCAAAACAATATTTTTTGAAAAATTTTCGAAAATTTTTATTCTCCCGCCGAAAAGCATACTGCGGCTTGGTTTTTGTTGTATTTCACGCCGTAACCACATCTGCTTTATGGAAGAAAAAAAGGATTTCTGGCACAGCCAGTTAATGAGGGTCATCTTCATCGGACTGGCCTCTCTTGCAATGCTCATACCCTTGGAAATGGTCCGTTCCCAGATCAGGGGAAGGGAACGCAGCCACGATGAAGCCATCTATGACATCACCCGCAGCTGGGGAACCACGCAGACCCTCAACGGCCCGTTCATCACCTATAAATATCTTAAGGAGAAAAACCAGAGCAAAGAGTTTGAGACCGCTGCCGGCACCCTCTTTCCGGACAATCTCCATTATACCGTCAATACCACCTCGAAGGAGCTTCACAGGTCGATCTACGACGTGCAGGTATACACCGCCGACATTACCGTGGAGGGCAATTTCATACTTGAAGGGAAGATTGTCTCGAGCGAATCGACTGAGCTTGCGCTCGAACTCCTGGACCTCAAGGGCATCCAGGGTAATCCGGAGTTTACATTCAACGGCAAGCCTCTGAAAATCAAGGCCAACGGCAATACCATCACCGCTGAGGTCAAGATTCCCGCAGGAGCGGCGGAGGGAGACTCTTTCCCATTCTGCGTCACCATAAAGATAAACGGGTCCGACGCCCTCTATTTCAAGCCCATCGGCAACCTGACCACTGTAGATATGACTTCCGACTACCCGGACCCTTCCTTCTCCGGCGACTTCCTGCCGCTTGAGAGGGATGTGCGCGAGGACGGCTTCACCGCCAAATGGGAGGTGTCGCAGATAACTCTTGCCAGCCCCTCCACCGACAGTTTCGGAGTCCGGCTGGTCAAGCCCGTGACGCAGTACCGCCAGACTGAAAGGGCCCTCAAATACGGCATACTTGTCATCTTCCTCGTCTTCTTTGCGGGATTCGCAGTGGAGATGATCTCCAGGAAATCCATCAATCTCATACAGTATCTGGTCATAGGCGCCTCGCTGGTGCTCTTCTACGCCCTGCTTCTGGCATTCTCAGACTTCCTCGCCTTCAGCCTCTCATATCTGATTGCGGCATTAATGACCGTAGTGGCGCTCGGAGCCTACTTCATCGCCATCGTCAAGGGCAAGTGGGCATATCTCCTTACTGCACTGGTAGCAATCGCTTACTCTGTCATCTATATCCTGCTGCAGATGGAGACCTTCGCCTTCCTGGCGGGCACCCTTCTGCTCTTCGTGATACTCTGTTTCATAATGTACCTGACCCGCAACCTTGAAAGCAGAGGCTGACCGGATAACCGGCCAGCCTCCGCGGTATAAAGAAACGTACAAAAGGTTACAATTCATTAGGTTCGCAAAGGGGGTTCGCGCTTATTTCCTGGGTCGGAATCAGCCACTGCCACCTCTTGTCGCCTGCGGGTATCACGCGCGCATTATCGCCAAGTGCCGACCCGTACATGTCATAGTTCGATGCTTCAGGGTCGATATTGGCGGGTGCCACCTTGTCGGAATTCTTCCAGGGGCCCTGGTTGTAGCCTGCACGTGGCTTGGGACCGCGGTCGCAAGGCAGATTCAGTCGCTTGAGGTCGAGCCAGCGCAGTCCGGCTTCTGCCCAGAGTTCGACACGGCGCTGCCACATTATCTTCTCGCAGAGTGCGTCGCCGCTTTCAGTAGGCATCGCGTATGCAGGATCACGGAAATGTCCGAGATCGTAGAGAAGTTGCCGGGCCTTCTCGGGATTGTTGCTCTTCGCATAACCTTCGGCGGCGATGAGCATCATTTCAGGAAGCCTCATATAGGGAACGTCACGCTCCGCATATTTGGTGACGATATCGTCGACCAGCCACTTCTGAGACATGAACATAGCCTTCTTGCCAGCTGCTGCGATATAGACCTTGGGAGCGGAATATGGATCTTCAAGCCACATCGCCTTCCTTACGTCGGTATCGGGAATGGTGCGGTATAGAAGGGCATTGATGGTCTTCGGCGTGGTATTGTTATCCGTCGTAGGGTTGTTTGAAATGTGGTCGTGCCAGCAGCGGCGGTTGCCGCCGAACTGCGAATAGTCGGTTCTCGAAGAGATGCACGCCCACAGCCACTCGCTGTTGGAGGCCTCTCCGAAACGGTTTTCCTGATCCGTATCGGTGTAAGTGGAAACAGCCAGTGCAGCGCCGGAGTGATCCACCACATCCTGAGCTACGGAAGCCGCTTCAGCCCATTTGCCCATATTCAGCAGGACGCGGGCCTTTATGCCCTTTGCGACCCACTGGTCGATATTCGACTTATCGTGCTTCTTGAAAGCGGCTGCGCTTTCCAGGCAGGTGATGCCGGCATTGATGTCGGAAAGAATCTGGGTATAGACCTCCTCGACAGTGGAGCGCGCCTTGGGACTGCCGTCGTTGTCGGTGCGGATTATGACACCTAACTGGGTGTTGTTGCCGGCCGCGTCATAGCGCTGAGCCCAGGCCTGGACCAGCTGCAGGTGACAGAAGGCGCGATAGGCATAAGCCTGGCCTTTGATCCACTGGCGGGTGGTCTCGTCTCCGGGGATATCGTCGATGTAATAAAGGATCTTGTTGGCGTTGCTGATAACCCTGTAGAAGACCTTCCAATAGTAATTGATATCGAAGTACTTGTGGGTCAGGTCGCGGTGGCGCACCCAGTTCTGGGAATCCTTCCACTGCGTGTGTGTATAGGTATAGATGACATCGTCGGACATCATCGCAAGATGCAGACAGAAGGTGGGATAGCTGCCCTGGCTGACCCACGAACTTGAGCAATCGTGCATGATGCGGGCAATGCCGTCTATGGCCATCAGGGCTGTCTCGGTATTGCTGAAGATGCTGGATTCTGCCACGTCGCTCGTAGGCGCCGTCTCAAGGAAGTCGGAAGAGCAAGCAGCCGTCATGCCGGCAAATGCCAGGAACAAGGCAATTATGTGTATTTTCTTCATTTTCTAGTCCTCCTCTGTGTTAAAGGGTGAAATCGAGACCTATCATGATTGTCCGCGCAGGTTTCGAGTACGATGCGTTCGCAGTGTAATTGCTTAGGGAATAGTTGGTAAAATATCCCCTTCGAGAATTGAGCAGATAGAGGTGATCGGCCGATACGAAGGCCCTGAGGCCGTCGATTCCGAGGGTATTGCATACCGTTTTGGAAAAGTTGTACGATGCCGTGATGTTGTTGATCTCAAGCATGTTGGTATTCGTAAGCCATCTTGTGGAACGGGTTGCCGTGGTGTTTGCGGCATAGGTGGACGAACCGAGAGCCTTTGTGCTGGTGGTCCAGATGGCGAACTCTGTGCTGGGGTTCTCGGGAGTCCATGATTTCGCAGCATCCACATGGCGGTTGATCCAGGGGCTGTTGTCACCGATGGTACCCTGCTGCATGATGTTGGAGTAACCACGGTCATATCCCTTTCCTCCGAGCTGATAGTACAGATTGATGGCCAGCGAGAACCTTCCAATCGAAAGGTCGGAGGTGATGCCTCCGTAAACCTTGGGTATCGACGATCCGCTGAAATCTTCCTTCGACTTGGCGATAGCAGTAGTATAGTACTTGCCATCGATTGTCAGAACGTCGGCGTCATCGGCAATTCCGTCGATGTAGGAGCCGTCTTCCTTGAAGAAGCGGTCTCCCAATTCAAAGTAGTTCACACCCGTTGCGGGATCTACTCCGCGCCACTGGTAGAGCCACCATTCATACACCGAGTGTCCCTCCTGCATCTTGTTGAAGTCGGAATTGAAGGTGTAGGGATCGATAGGCAGATGGGTCACCTTGTTCTTGAGGATGGATGCATTCGCACCGAGGTTCCAGGTCGCTTTCTTAGTCTTTACGATATCGTAGGCAAGTTGCAGCTCCCATCCCCTGTTGACGAGGCCTCCGTCGTTTGTGGGATAGGATGTATTACCGGAAGACGATGGAAGCGTCACCGACATCAGGAGCTCTGAAGAAGACCTGTTGAAATACTCCACGCTACCGGTAAGTCTGTTTAGGAAGGCTGCGAACTCGATTGCGGCATCCCAGTTCTTCGACACCTCCCAGTGGAGATTCAGGTTGCCCGGGGAGGTCATATCCTGTACGTAACCGGGCTGTGTATCGTTCTGCTTGAGAGCATAGACTCCCATCCAGGGATAGTAGCCGTCGCCTACGAGGTCGTTTCCGACAGTTCCGTACGAAGTCCTGAACTTCAGCATGTTGATGAACGCGTTACCGCGCAGGAACTCTTCGTTGGAGATAATCCAGGAAGCGCCGACCGACCAGAAGTTGCCCCAGCGGGAGGTCTTGTAGAACTTGGAACTTCCGTCGCGGCGGATCGAACCGGAAAGGAAATACCTGCCCGAATAGTCGTAATTCAAACGTGCGAAATAACCCTCGGTGGTATATGTATCCTTGTAGCCCTGGGGATCGGAAGAGGAGATAGAGTAGTTGTTGAACTGATAGTTGTCACCGATGATTATCTGGTTCTTCTTGCCTGAAGTCTCATAATCATAGGTGTACTTGTGGGTCTCATGGCCCAGCAGGGCATCGAGATGATGGTCTCCGAAAGCATGGTTCCAGGTAAGCAGCTGGTTGGCCGTCAGGGTGCGGGTCTGCGACTGGGTAATGGTGACGGAGGTCGACGATGAGGTGTATTCGGGGAAATGGGGCGTCGCACTGTGACTTCTGTAATTGCTGTTGTAGAGCGCGACATTCGCTGAGAGTTTGAAATCCTTCAGGAAAGTTATCTCCACGAAGGGCTTGACATTGATGATATTCCTGTTGTAGTGACTGAAACGCTTGTTCTGGTAAGCCACCACGTTGTAGTTGAAGCCGTTCCTGGCTGGAATGTCCTCATCATACTTGCCGACATAGCCTTCGCCGAAATCATATAGCTTCTCTCCTGCGCTGTTGGTGATATACGAACCGTCGGAGTAGTGGAGATGGATCGGATAGGTCGGGACAATCTTGAGCACCACGTGATAAGGGTTGCTTATGTTACCGGTGGAGGTGGTAAGGTTTCCGGACTGGTCGCTTATGGATGCCGAGGAGTTCACTCCGAATTTCAGCCATTTCTTCTCGAAGGAGACATTTGCGCGGGCGGTATATCTCTCGAAGGCGGTTCCGACCATATATCCCGGATTGTTGAGGAAATTGACGGATCCGAAATAGGAGGTGTATTTGCCCTTGCCCGATGCGGAGATAGTATAATCCTGGACCTGGCCTACTCGCTCCGTGGCTCCGATCCAGTCGGTATCGTCGGCCCAGAGCATCTTTGCAGAGGGATTGTATTTGCCGTCGGTCCCCACCACATTGTCAATGGCGACGCTGCCCTTCCAGGGGTAGTAATTATCGGAATAACCGAGTGATGTGACCACGGTATTCGAAGCAATCCGTGCAGCCTCGTCTTTACCCTTGCCGTCAAGGATGCTGTTATTGTACAATTGTTGCCAATAGTTTTCCATATACCCCTTGAGGTCCATCGTCTCATAGTCTTTCTGCTCACGGGAGACGAATCCGTGGGCGATCTTGACATTGATCTTGGGAATCTCGCCCTTGCCCTGCTTGGTGGTGATCATAATGACTCCGTTTGCAGCGCGGGCACCATAGAGGGCCGTCGAAGCTGCATCCTTGAGGACGGTAATCTGCTCGATGTCAGTTGAAGGGATTGTGGCAAGGTTGCCGGAATAGATCATTCCGTCGAGGACGATAAGGGGATCGTTGTTACCGTTGATCGAACCGATACCGCGGATGGTTATCGTGGCCTCCGTACCGGGCTGTCCGTTCGCAGAGGTAAGCCTGAGGCCAGGAGTGGTGCCGTTGAGGGTGTTCAGGGGGTTGGCGGAGGGGATGAGTTCGAGTTTGTCGCCGTCGACCTTGCCGGCCGCTCCGGTGAAGGAAGCTTTCGTGGTAGTACCGTAGGCGATCACCATCACTTCATCGAGAACCAGGTTCGACTGCATCTCGATATTCCTTGTCAAATCCTTGTCTCCCGGTTCCAACATCACGTAGGTGTCGGTCATTCCGAGGTACGTGAACTTGAGGGTCGTACTCTCCACGGGAATCGGGAAGGAGTAGAAACCGTTGTTGTCCGTGATGGTCAGGACCCTGGCTTCGCCGATGCTGACAGGGGCTCCGGGAAGCGGATCGCCGTTCTCATCCCGAACATAACCCTTTATGTTGCGGGTGCGGCCGCTGAGCTGCTGCGGGCTGATGCTGACTATGTTGCCCTTGACCGTGTACTGGCATTCAATCAAGCTGACAAGGTCGGCGATGACCTCCTCAGCGGAGCGCCTGCGGGCCTGGATTGTCACATTGGGCCATTTCCTGGCAAGGTCGGATGAGTAGACGAAGTTCAGGCCGGTCTGTTCCTGTATCGAGGCCAGGACGTCCTCTACCGGAGCCGAACGGAATCCGACCGAAATCTTCGTGTCCAGATCTGGCGCAGCCGCCGCCGTAGCGACCGTCAGCATGGTCACCGCAAGGGCGAGCAGCGCTTTCTTGAAACAATAGGTTTTCATATGGTTTTGTGTTTGGTTGTATTATGGTCTGTGTATGAAGAGATTGTCTTCAGAGAGATCGAATTGGAGCCCGGTAACGGTGGACAGTGATTCTATCGTGGTCGAGAGGTCCTCATAGCGGTCGAAGTTTCCAGAAATCTTGGGCCTGGAGAGAGATTCGTCCGCATATGAGACGCTTACCCCATACCAGCGGCAGATGACCTCCAGAACCTTGCCAAGCGGCCAGTCCTTAAAGGCAAAACGACCGGTATTCCATGCCACATATTGCTCCACGTCGACTGATTCAACCGTCATAGTCCTGCCGATGGTGGCTTTCTGGCCGGGCTCTATTCGACGTTCGGCGCCACCGGTGGGAGTGATGCTTACGCTGCCCTCAACCAGCACTACTTCTGTAGTACCTCCCGCCTCACGGGTAGAGACGTTGAACTCGGTGCCATAGACTCGGATATCACCCCTCTTCGTATGGACGATGAAAGGCCTTGAGGCCTCTTTGGCCACCGTGAAATAGGCCTCTCCGTCAAGAATCACCTCGCGGGTCCTGGCGTCATTCCTTTCGGGATAGATTAAATATGTATCGTTGTTCAGGTGGATGACGGAGCCGTCGTCCAGCGTAAGCCAGTACTCCTTGGTCTGCTCCGTGGTGACGCGCCGCGCAGATGCGAAAGTCTCCGCGTTCGCCGCATTTGCCCTGACCGCCTTTGCGAGAGCATCTTCTGTCAGCACCGTAACCCCGGCCTCCTGCTTACCGCTCTTGCCGCTCTGCTCCATCGCCAGACGGGTATCCTGTGAAAGCGTAGGCTTCCCGTCACCGGGCCTGTGAAGCAATAATGCGATGGTTGATATCAGAATAACCACCGCTGCGGCCGCTGCATAGCAAATCCATTTTAGGGATGCAGTGGAAGCCGCCTTGCCGTTCCCTGCCGCTATACGGCACCTGAAGTCGGCCAAGGCCTTCTCCTCGTCGGTTTCGGAATAGGTGCGATACCGGCTGGAGAGTTCATCCCCACCGATATCTCCCAGCAGCATCAGTTCTTTGAGTTTCTTGAATAAATCTTCCATGATTCCTCCTTTTCACATCATTATAACGCAAAAAAGGGGAATCGGGGGACAGTAAAAAACAGGAACCTATTCTATTACCAGCATTACAAGCAGAAGGAAATCTTCGGGGCGAAGAAGCTCTCTCAGGCGGGCGAAGCCCCTTTGGCGCTGCTTCTTTACCGATTCGGGCTTGATACCCAGCTCTACCGCGATTTCGGCGGAACCCTTGCCCTCGACTGAGAGGAGGAAAATCTCCTTCTGCCTCTCTGGCAGACGGTCAATGGCACGGAGAAGCTGACGGAACACCTCCTCCCGCTGGAGCACAGGATCCCCCTGACGTTCGATGCCGATTTCAGCGAATTCTGCAGTGACGTTCTTAATCCGGCGGCTGTCAACCTTTGCGTGACGCAGATGGGAGATACTTCCGTTCCGGACGGAATTGTAGAGATAGGCCTTAAGGGCTGCTTCGCTCTGGAATACATTGTGCTTCTGCCACATCTTAAGGAAAGTGTTCTGGACTATCTCTTCGGCAACGAAGCGGTCGCTGACCATCCGGTCTGAATAGGCGACCAAAGCCCTGTAGAAGTGCCGGTATAGCACAGTCAGCGACTCATCATCCCAGCGGTGAACAACTTCAAGAAGCAAACTATCATATGAACCGGCAGCATCCATCTCCACAAAGTTACACAATATCCGGTTTATTATCAAATAGTTCTCTCTGTAGATTTACCAACATATTGGTATGGACGCGAGGCCTGCGGTGTGCTAACTTTGCACCCGTTATGGCACACGAACATCATCACCACCATCATCACGGAGAGGAAGCCGACGTGGCGTCCCTCAAGGGTATATATCTGATATCCATCGCATTGAATCTGGCATTCGTACTGGTAGAGGCCGGAGTAGGACTCTGGAAAGGCTCGCTGGGCCTTCTCTCCGACGCCGGGCACAACCTCAGCGACGTCTTCGCCCTGATTCTAGCCCTGATCGCCTTCAGGCTCATCCTCACCCACGGCAACAAGCGATTCACCTACGGCTACCGCAAAGGATCGGTCCTGATCTCCCTGCTGAATGCAGTGACACTGCTGGTGGCGGTCGGCGCCATCCTGGTCGAGAGCGTCCATAAGTTACGCAATCCCGTTGCGATCGACGGCGCCGCGGTGGCCTGGACAGCCGGAATAGGAATTCTGGTCAACGGCATCACCACCCTGCTGCTGATGAAGCACCAGAAGAACGACATCAATACCCGCGGAGCCTTCCTCCATATGGCGGCGGACACGCTGGTATCGGTGGGTGTCGTGATTTCAGGCATAATAATCCACTTTACCGGATGGGCGTTCATCGACCCTGTGATTGGAATCGTAATAGCTGTCGTGATTCTGGTCAGCACCTGGGAACTGCTTTCAGACAGCATAAAGATGAGCATCGACGCCGTTCCCGAGCATATCGATTTCGACGAGATTCAACAGAAGATAGAGGCTGTCCCGGGCGTGAACGATGTCCATCATATCCATATCTGGCCTATCAGCACCACGGAAACGG
This sequence comes from Bacteroidales bacterium, assembly GCA_017616655.1. Taxonomy (GTDB): domain Bacteria; phylum Bacteroidota; class Bacteroidia; order Bacteroidales; family UBA932; genus Cacconaster. Next base: position 39,896 of record JAFZXU010000060.1, on the reverse strand, counting down.
CGCTGACCGCACATATCACAGTCTGTCGGGATGCCGAGGCCGGCGATGTCGTCAGGAAGGTGAAGCAGGCCCTGAAAGAGGCCGGAATCCACCATGCGACCCTCGAAACCGAAGCCGAGGGCCACAAATGTAATGATTATAGTTGCAATTAGGTTCGGGATCCAGGATTAAGCCGCTGACGCGGCTTTTTCCTGGCCGCTACCGCGGGTAGCTTTACAAAGACAAACGCGTGCTTGGCGCATAGCGCCGGCACGCTTTTTTTGCGCCACGCCGAGAAGTCGCAAAGCTAGCTTTGGCGCTTCTCAGCGCGGCACAAAAAAACACCGCAGTTTCCTGCGGCGCGAGTCTTTGTAGCGGGAGCCAGGATTGAACTGGCGACCTCATGATTATGAATCATGCGCTCTAACCAGCTGAGCTATCCCGCCCTAAACCTTATCTACTGGTTGTTGAGGTAGACGGATTCGAACCGCCACTAAGAGGACCAGAATCTCTTGTGCTGCCATTACACCATACCTCAATGGGACTGCAAAGGTATGAATTATTTTTTCTTTTGCAAATAGATTATATTTGTCGGTATAAACTTTTGCGCTATGTCAGTCATCATTCCCGAAAACTACCGCAACCTGCTCAATAGCGTTGAGGAGACAGAAAAGGCCATAAAGGCCGTGAAAGACATGTTCCAGGCCAACCTGAGCGCCCAGCTGGCGCTCCTGCGCGTCACCGCGCCCATCGTGGTGCTCTCCGGCACCGGCCTTAACGACGACCTGAACGGGGTTGAAAGACCCGTAACATTCCCTGTGAAAGACATGTCGGAACGCCATGCCGAGGTGGTACATTCCCTTGCCAAATGGAAGCGCCTGAAACTCGCGGAGATGGGTCTGCCCGCCGGAAGGGGCATCTATACAGATATGAACGCATTGCGTCCGGACGAGGAGTTGGACAATATTCATTCCATATACGTGGACCAGTGGGACTGGGAGAGGGTCATCCGCAAGGAGGACCGCAACCTCGACTTCCTCAAAAAAATCGTGCGCCGCATTTACGAAGCCATCAAGGTGACCGAAAACAAGATATACGTGGAGTTTCCGCAGATTGAACCGGTGCTGCCGGAAGAGATTCACTTCATCACTGCCGAAGAACTGCTGCAGCGTTATCCCGGGAAGAGCGCGAAAGAGCGTGAAGACCTGATAACCAGGGAATTCGGTGCGGTATTCGTCATCGGAATCGGCGGAAAGCTCTCCGACGGAACCCTTCATGACGGACGCGCCGCCGACTATGATGACTGGACCCTCAACGGAGACATCATTCTTTGGAATCCCGTACTGTCACACGCATTCGAGGTTTCAAGCATGGGTATCCGAGTCGACGAGGCTGCACTCCGCAGGCAGCTGCGCGAGCGTTCTCAGGAATACAAGGAGTCGCTCATGTTCCACAGGATGCTGCTCGAAGGCAGGCTGCCCCAGACCATCGGCGGCGGAATCGGGCAGTCACGCCTCTGCATGTTCCTGCTGCGCAAGGCGCATATCGGTGAGATTCAGGCCAGTATCTGGCCGGAGGAGATGGTGGCCGAATGCCGCAGCCGCGGAATAGAGATAGTCTGACCGGGACGGCTCAGCAGAATTCAAGATAGACAGCTGCGACGGCGGTGAGGGAGGCGGTTTCGATGCGCAGGCGGCTCTCGCCGAGACTGACGGGCTGCCAGCCGGCGGAAACGGCCGCCACCATCTCGGAACGGGAGAAGTCGCCTTCAGGGCCAATCATTATAATTACATCGCGGTTAGCCTCCAGCCCTGTCAGCGCCTTGCGGATGGAAATCTTTTCACGCCCGAGGGCCTCAGTCTCATCACAATAGCAGATCAGTTTCAAGGCGTCGGAGCCCGACTGGGCGGCGATGAAATCACGCACTTTCGCAGCTTCGTGAAGCTCCGGGACGGCCCCCTTGTGAGACTGCTTGGCAGCCGAGACCAGCAGGCGCTCAACCCTTTCAGGCTTGAAGACCTTGCGCTCGGAATAGTCCCCGAAAAGCGGGGTAATCTCGTCCACGCCTATCTCGGTGGCCTTTTCGGCGAACCATTCGAAGCGGTCGATGTTCTTGGGCGGGGCCACCGCCATATGCAGGTGATAGGGATGCGAGCCGTAGTCCTCCACCCTTTCGAGGACTTCGAAGCAGACCTTCTTGGGGTCGTCGTCCACGATGACGCAGCGGTAGAGCGTGCTCGCCCCGTCGATAATGTTTATCTCGTCGCCCTTGCGGTGGCGCAACACCTTGACACAATGGTTCGACTCCTCTTTGTCAAGGACAGTCGAACCCGAAGATATCTCTTTGCAAAAGAATAGTTCCATATCCGCAAAAATACAAAATCACAAAAAAACGCCGCAGAAAAATCTGCAGCGTCTCTTGGTTTTTAAATAAACAACTGTTCTAGTCCTGGTCTCCACCCCAAGGAGTAGAACCGTCCATACGGAAAGAGAGAAGGGCTTCCCTGTCATCATAGTTTAGATTCCCTATATGCCAGTCACCTGAGTCAACCAGCCACACATTGCTCCAACCTCCATTATCGCCCCAGTTCATACAGAAATAGGTAATAGGAGACTCCATTATAAAAATATCAGTATGCAACGAGAAATATTGACTGTTATTGATCTGATCGTCAGGGATGAAGGTATAGTATGCCGAAGTATAATGCGTACCACTTTTATAACCATCCACGATAAAGGTATATGGATTGGTGGTATTGTCGCCATTTGAATGAACTATGGAGGGTATGCCTTCATCAAGCATAAGGCGTATCTCTTCATAAGGATTGACAGTGACATCCGCAAAGGAAACGCAGTAACTCTCCAAATCATATTCGCTTAGTAACACACTCTGAAGGGCATCGAAATCCCCATGAGAATAATTGACGCCATATGTCATCTGCATCGTAGAGCCAATATTGGCAAGAAGTACAGCCGCCATACGGGTAGAGTCCGAAGTCTGGAAATTTGCCCAGTTCGACGCATTTTTGTCGAACTGTCCCATATTGGTCCAATCCATTGGATCATCATCGATATATGCAGTACAAAACGCTGAGCCATATACAGCAGGACAAGCATCTGAAGAATAATGCATATAATAAACCATCTGGCCGCCTGCTACCGCTTCACTTCCTGCGGGAGCCCTGTTGCCGGGAATATCCCTGTTTATAGGGCAATACTGATTAAAAGGAGCATTCTCTCCCCACCTGGTACTTGTCAGATGGCTGACAACGTTGGGACACAAATCGTATTGCTCACCGATAACCAACTCATAATGTCCCGGGACAGGATGGCTGGAGGTATCGGGTTGAGCCCCGGAGCGGGTTTCGTACCCGGGATGGATCAGGTGGTAAGGTGCGGTACCACTGCCATCATGAGTAGAGAATCGTTTTGAAAAGCTCAGAATAGCATTCCACTCGGCCAAACGGGCTTCACCGTTCTTCACTTGATAAGGATATTTTTGCAATTCCGCAATTTCCTTTGCAAGAGATTTGATCCACCCTGCCAAATTGGGAGACACTTTATCCATAATGAAGCGGCCGTTGCCGGCAGCTATCACCGGAACTGTCCTCATGTCGGCAGATATTATTTCCCATTTGCCGGTAGGATAATTGAGTATGTAGAAGGAGGGTGTTCCTTCATCCGGATAAGATTTAATCTCTGTCTTTGATGGATCGAAAACGACCCTGTCTGCCGGTGCATAACTCTGATTAATTGATTTTGTCAGATCAACACTCTTTCCCGTTGCCTTGTAAACAACATACAAAAAAGCATCGGTTTTGGAAACGAAAAAATCTCCGGAGACAGAACTCCTGGTAAGATCCTCGTCTTGATAGCTTTGAACATATTCGGAGCATGAAAAATTAATACAGGACAAAGCAATCAACACAAATGGAAACAGATGTTTTCTTCTCATAGCTTCACAGTATTTAGTCCCGCAATTTTAATAAAAAAAAAGAAAAATCCAAATTCAAAACTGAATTCCATGATAATACAAACTGTTTCGTATTCTTATTATATTTGCAATCATGTACATCGGACTGATTTCTGACACCCACTGCCTGTTCGACGAGCCCCTGAAAAGGTTCCTCGAGCCGGTGGACGAGATATGGCACGCGGGGGACTTCGGCAACATCGAGACTGCTGACGCAATCGCGGCATTCAAGCCCCTGAAGGGGGTTTACGGCAACTGCGACGGGCAGGATGTCCGCAAGGTGCATCCCTACATCCAGCTGGTGGAGGTCGCCGGCAAGAAGATTCTGATGATGCATATCGGCGGCTATCCCGGCCGCTATGATTACAACGCCCTGAGGCTGATCGAGGCCCACCGCCCCGACATCTTCGTTTGCGGCCACTCCCACATCCTCAAGGTGGTAAACGACCGTCAGCGCGGAATGCTGGTGCTCAACCCCGGAGCTGCAGGCAAGTTCGGATTCCATCTGGTCCGCACCGCGCTGCGCTTCCGTATCGAGGAGGGCGACATCCGTGACATGGAGGTCGGTGAATGGCCCAAATAGAGAATTATTCATTTTAAACATTTATAAACGACTATGAAACGCATACTGACGCTAATTGTCGGACTTACGGCTTCCTGCCTCCTGCTTTCCGCACAGTATAGCAGGCCCGTCAAACCCAACTACGAACTCGCGGAACAGTTCACCGCCAAGAAGGTCTCCAACATGATCGGCTCGCTCAGCGTAACCCCCAACTGGTTCAGCAACAGCGACCGCTTCTGGTACCAGTGGAAATCTCCCGAAGGGACGCAATATTATATCGTTGACCCCGCCACGGGCAGCAAGAAGGCCGTATTCGATATGGAGAAGCTGGCGATGCAGCTCTCCGAAATCGTGAAGGATCCCTTCGATGCCAAGCATATCCCCTTCCAGAAATTCAAACTCTCCGAGGATGACAAATGTTTCACCTTCGAGATAAAGAGCACCGAGATGGTGGAAAAGAAAGACAAGAAGGGCGACGACGGCAGCGACGCGGCTGGCGATGAGAAGAAGAAGGATGATAAGAAGGGAAAGAAGGAGAACAAGATCTTCCGCTTCGAATACGACATCGCCTCCGGCACGCTGAAGGATGTGACCGACGACCCCGAGAAGAAGGCATTCCCGATGTGGGCGAATGTCTCCCCAGACGGCACCAAGGCCATCTACACCAAGAACCGCAACCTCTGGTGGATGTCGATGGAGGATGTGCGCAAGCTGCAGGAGGACAAGAAGGACTCCACCGTCGTGGAGCATCAGATAACCACCGACGCCACCAAGGATTCCTACTACGGAGGCGGTTCCTACCGCGGTACGACCGTCAAGGACACCACCGCCAGAATGGGCGCCGGAATCATCTGGTCCCCCGATTCCAGGCATTTTGCCGTCATCAAATATGACACCGATATGATCAAGGACCTCTGGGTCATCAACTCCGTCGCGCAGCCCCGCCCCACCCTGGAGACCTATCACTACCAGATGCCGGGCGAACCTGGCGCGGTGGAGCATCTCTTCATCGGTGACATCGAGGACGGCAGCCTGAAGGAGATCGGAGTGGCGGCGTTCAAGGACCAGACCCTCGACATCCAGACCAAACCTGCCCTCAAGAAGGACGCAAACAAGGAATACCGCGTTAGGCAGTGGCTCGGCGACGCCGAGAAGTTCTACATCTACCGCACCAGCCGCGACCTCAAGAGGGTTGACGTCTGCTCCGTGGCTCTCAACGACACAATCGCACGCCCCGTAATCGAGGAGCGCCTCAACACCTATGTTGAGACTCAGGACCTCAGGCTGATCAACAACGGCTCCGAGATGATATGGTGGAGCGAGCGCAACGGCTGGGCCAACCTCTATCTCTACGGCGCCGACGGCAAGCTGAAGAACAATATCACCGAGGGCCCCTTCCACGTGGATGCGATACTCTCCGTGGACGAGAAGGCGCGAGTGGTCTATTTCCTGGCGATGGGTGTCAACAAGGACGAGAACCCCTACAACGGCCACATCTACCGCGTAGGTCTCGACGGCAAGGGGATGAAGCAGCTCGACCAGGGCGACTGGAACGCCACCACGAACAGCTTCAGCGACGATTCCCGCTACGTGGTGACATCCTACTCGCGCGTGGACTGCGCGCCGAAGGTTGCACTCTATGAGAACACCGGCCGCAAGATAGCCGATCTCGAGGAGGCCGACTTCTCGCTGCTTCTGCAGGCAGGATATCAGTTCCCGACACCCTTCAAGGTGAAGGCTGCGGACGGCGTGACCGACCTCTACGGCTATATGTACAAGCCCTTCGACTTCGATTCCACCCGCAAGTACCCGATCCTGGACTACGTCTATCCCGGACCGCAGGTAGAGGGCAACTCCGAAGCCTGGAGCAGCGGCTTCCTGCGCAAGGACCGCCTCGCCCAGATCGGCTTCATAGTGGTGACCGTCGGCAACCGCGGCGGACATCCCAACCGTTCCAAGTGGTACCACAACTACGGCTACGGCAACCTGCGCGACTATGGTCTTGAGGATCAGAAATATGCGATCCAGCAGCTGGCATCCCGCCACAGCTTCATCGACATCAACCGCGTTGGTATCCATGGCCACAGCGGCGGCGGTTTTATGTCCACCGCGGCCATCCTGAAGTATCCCGACTTCTTCAAGGTGGCTGTCTCCTGCGCCGGCAACCACGACAACAGCATCTACAACCGCTGGTGGAGCGAGCAGCACCACGGCATCCTGGAGGAGATCTCCGCAAAGGGCGACACCACATTCAAGTACAGCATCGACAAGAACCAGACTATCGCCAAGAACCTGAAGGGCCACCTGATGATAGTCTTTGGCGACATCGACAACAACGTGCATCCCGCCAACTCGATCCGCGTGATCGACGCCTTGATCCGCGCCAACAAGCGTTTCGATATGCTGATGCTGCCCGGACAGCGCCACGCTTTCGGCGATATGAACGAATACTTCTTCTGGCGTATGGCAGACTACTACAGCGAGTGGCTCCTCGGCAGCAGCCACCGCGCCCAGGTGGACATCGAAGAACTCAACAACGACTAATTTATAGATAGTTATCCGTTATGAAACGTTTATACACGATTATTTCCCTAGTTGCAACAGTGATGCTGGCAGGAGGATGCAGGCAGGCTGCCGAGCCCTATCCCATGTTCTGGACCTGGCTCGAGGACATCCCTTCGATAGATATGGAGAGCGCCTTCACCCACATGGAGGAGGCCGGCCTCGACGCCGTGATGCTTCACGCCGCATCGGTGGAGGACTATGTCAAGGATGTTGAAATCGCACACCGCCACGGCATCCGCGTATGGGCCTGGGTATGGACCCTCAACCCTCCGCGCCAGGAGCGCCCGACCATGCTCGAGGAGCATCCCGACTGGTTCAGCGTCAACCGCAACGGACAGAGCCTCAGCGAGTTCAAGGCTTACGTCAACTCCTACAAGTTCCTCTGCCCCGCACTTCCCGAGGTGCGCGAATACCTCAAGGAGAAGGTGAAGACCATCTGCGAAATCGACGGCGTGGAGGGAATCTGCCTCGACTACTGCCGACTGGTAGACTGCGTGCTGCCCATGGCGCTGAGCTACAACTACAACCTGAAGCAGGACACCGATGTGTGGTCGGAGTATGACTTCGGCTACCATCCCGCGATGATAGAGAAATTCGTTGCCGAATTCGGCTACGACCCGCGCACCCTCGAGGATCCTTCCCGCGACGAGAGGTGGTGCCAGTTCCGCTGCGACCAGGTCACCGAGGTGGCCAACATGATGGCGGAGGTGGCCCATTCCTACGGCAAGACAGTCTCCGCATCCCCCTTCTCCGCAGCCGGAGTGGCCAAGTTCATGGTTTTCCAGGAGTGGGGCAAGTGGGATCTGGATATGGTCTTCCCGATGAACTACACCGACTTCTACACGATGAACGGCACCTTCGCCTACGATGCTACGGTTGAGAACAACAAGGCCAAGGGAGCGGGCACTACCCTCTTCTGCGGCATCGACACCGAACTCGGCGGCGACCCCGCCACCACCATCGACAAGATGAACTACGCCTTTGCAGCCGGTGCCCAGGGCATCTCGCTCTACACCATAGAAGGTCTCGACACTCCCGAACTGAGGGCAGGATTCAAGGTGTACGCCGACAGCCTGCGCGCCCTCAGAGCAGCCAACGGCGGAGTGGTCCCCTTCACCCCGGCAGATGCAGCCAATATGGATCCCTTTGCAAATGAGACCCTTATGAATGTCGTCAAACGCAACATCCAGCGCGTGGCGGCAGGCGAGCCGATCCACGAGAAGAGCGTCAACGGAATGGTGAAGGACGATCCGGCGAAGGTTTATCCCGACCTGGAGCTCGGCGAATTCGAACTCGTGCGCGAAACCGACCGCCTGAAGGAGTACAAGGTGACCGACGCCGCCAGCGGCAAGTCTTTCAAGGTGCTCTTCATCACCTACGGAAACATCATCTCCGGCTGGGACGTCAGGCCTCTCTAGTTCCTGACAATCACGGAATTGGGGCTCAAGCCCGCAAAAAGCCGATTTTTGCCGTCAATGACAAAAATCGGCTTTGCTTCGTTTTTTGTCATCGTTTTGCTTGACAAAGGGAGTTCGGCACTCTATCTTGGCGGCAAAAAAGAGCTATGCTTTTCAAGACATACTGCGCCGCCTGCATCGGGATAGATGCCGTAACGGTAACTGTGGAGGTAGATATCTCCAACGGAATAGGGATACATTTGGTGGGGCTGCCGGACAGCGCGGTAAGGGAGAGTCTGCTGAGGGTTATAACGGCGCTGACAAGCTACGGATTCAGGATTCCGGGCAGGCGCCTGGTTGTGAATCTGGCCCCGGCCGACATCCGCAAGGAGGGCTCTTCGTTCGACCTGGCCATCGCGGTGGGAATCCTGGCCGTCTCGGAGCAGATCGAGGCCCCGCGCTGCGGAGACTACCTGATAATGGGAGAGCTGGCCCTGGACGGGCAGATAAGGCCCTTCAACGGGGCACTGCCGGCCGCGATCCATGCAAAGGATTCCGGATTCAAGGGGTGCATCTTCCCGGAAATATGCGCCCGCGAGGCGGCCGACATCGACGGTATCTCAGTTTACGGGGTCAGCCGCCTGAGCGAAGTGATTGATATCCTGGCCGGCAATACGGATATGTCGCACCTGCTGGTCAGGCCCGGTCCCGGAGCGGAGGCCAAACCTGTCTATGTCAACGATTTCAAGGATGTCAAGGGGCAGCTTGTAGCGAAGCGGGGATTGGAGATCGCGGCCGCGGGCGGACACAATATCATCCTGGTGGGTTCACCCGGCAGCGGGAAGTCGATGATGGCGGCCTGCCTCCCCTCCATCCTGCCTCCGATGACAAGGGCGGAATCAGTGGAAACCAGCAAGATATACTCCATCTCGGGGAACAGCCGCGGCCGCACCGGACTGATGCGGGAAAGGCCCTTCCGCTCACCCCACCACAGCGCCAGCATCCCCTCACTGATAGGCGGCGGAGCGATGGCGTCTCCGGGCGAAATATCGCTTTCGCATAACGGAGTGCTGTATCTGGATGAAATTGCGCAATTCCCGCGGTCGGCGCTGGATGCGCTGCGTCAGCCTCTGGAGGACCGGAAGGTGACCATCTCGAGGGCCCGCTACAAGGTCTCCTTTCCCGCTTCGTTCATGCTCGCCGCCTCGATGAATCCCTGTCCCTGCGGCCATTACGGCGACGAGAACGGCAGATGCACCTGCTCAAAGCAGCAGATCATCTCCTATATGAACCGTCTTTCAGGCCCTGTCCTGGACCGCCTGGACCTGCACATCTGGGTGCGAAGTCTGACGGCTGCAGAACTGCTGGGCGGAGAAGGCGCGAAAGGGCGCCGCGAGGAGGAGTCCAGCGAGGCTATTGCGGCACGCGTTTCGGCCGCCAGGGCGATTCAGGAGACACGGTTCGAAGGCGAAGGAATCTTCTGCAACGCAATGATGAAGGAGCGCCACCTCAGGCGGTGGTGCCCACTTTCGGAAGAGTGCCGCGAGACCCTGGAGAAGATTATCGATACTATGGGGCTCTCTGCCCGCGCCTATTCGCGCATACTGAAGGTCGCCCGCACGATAGCAGATCTGGAGGGAAGGCCCGATATCCTCCCCGCCCACCTGATGGAGGCCGCCTCGTTCCGCGCTCTCGACCGACGCAATATCGCCGATTTGTAGAATAGTATCATTTTTAGTATCTTTGCAATGAGTACGAAAGAAAAACTGAAGAGACGTTTCAAACGTCTTCCGAACGATTTTACCTTTGATGAATTGGTCAGCCTTATGGCTTATTTTGGCTACGTTCTAAGCAATAAGGGGAAGACTTCTGGATCGAGAGTGGAGTTCATTAAAGACGGTGACAGCATCATTTGTCATAAACCTCATCCAGGAAACGTCTTTGGCGGAGGTGCTATGAAATATATTTACTTAGAGCTAAAACTCAGAAAACTAGTGTAATATGGGGTTTCTCCATTATAAAGGATACGTCGGCAATGCCGAGTATTTCGAACAAGACAAGTGTTTCGTAGGCAGAGTACTTGGACTTAGAAAAGCCGGAATTATCTATGAAGGCGAAACCGTCGAGGCCCTCCGGAAAGACTTTGAAGAGTCCATCGATTATTATCTCGACAGTTGCAGGGAACGGGGCGTAGAGCCCGAAAAACCCTACAGCGGAAAGTTTGTCCTCCGCCTGCCGTCAGAGCTTCACGGACTGGCAGCAGAAAAGGCTGATGCACAGGGCATCAGCCTCAACGAATTCATCAAGCGCGCCGTAAAGGCAGCGGTTCTATAGGTTATTCCGGTATCTGGGCGCCGTAGCCGGGTACCTTTCCGAAGAGGTCCTTTGCCTTCTCCCAGGGGTACTTGTTGCAGTACATATTGGGGCGGACGATCTCGGTGCCGCGCTGGTTCTGGCCGAAGATACGGTTGATCTGGTTGGCAGCAGAGTTGGGATCGTAGCTCTGGGAGGTGACTATCGAGAGGTTCATATAGCCCTGCAGATAAGACTGGTCAATGGCATTGAGGAATGCATCGTTGCCCGCGGGGAGTTCCATATTGCCCTCGTATTTGGGACCGATCTGCTCGGCTTCCTCGATCCTGGCTGCGGGTACTGAAATAGTAGCCGCTCCTGCCGAAGCAAGCTCTAGGTCGCGCTTGTTGGCAAAGAAGTAGTTGTCATACAGGTTGCTGACCTTGGCCTTCTCCATTGCCGGATTCGACTCATAAAAGACCCTTTCGACAGCGCAGTTGCTGTTGCATCCGAAGATGTTGTTGTGCACGTCGATGGTCCTGATGCCGTTCATGAAGCGGAAACCCTGGCCCATATCCTCGAACGCCTTGGTGCGTGTCCAGGTAAAGAGGACCGTGTTGTGATGGAACTCGAACGAAACCTCGGGGATATCGGCATCCTTGACGTTGCCCTTGACCTGGCAGGCAGCATAGCGGCAGGCGATGAAGATATTGTTGCTGACCTCTATGTGGCCCTTGCCCATAAGGGCCGAGATGCCATAGTCGCGGCAGTTCACGAAGACGCAGTTCGAGATTCGGACATTACCCTCGACATCGAGATGCAGTCCGTACTCGTCGCCGCTGGAGTATCCCTCGATAGGGCACTGTGGATTCGCATCAGGCTCCAGGAACCGGCCGGTCAGCACACCCTTATTGGGAGTACCGGTGATGTCGAGATCGACATTTGCCACACAGTAGCGGTTGTTCTCGCCCAGATCGAATGTAAGGCCGTCGATGACTACCGTACCCACGGGGCCGGTGTAACCGTAGGGCCTTCTTGCGTTGAGGTTGAAGAGGGGTGCGATGAAGCCCTGGCTGGTAGGCTGGAGTTTTGTGACGTGCCTGATGACGTCACGCTCGCTGAAATCGGTGGAATAGCCTCCGTAGATGCTTATGAACTTGCCCAATTCGTGGGTTGCGTTTCCGAAACGGCCGCATTCGATATAACCGCGGTCAAGATTGCCGAGATAGTTGCCCTCGGCGACATAGATGACGTCATTGTCCTCCGCAGCGTCGATGGCCTTCTGGAGGTCCTTCATCGGAGTGGTTGCCGAGAGTCCGTCAGCACGGGCGGAACCTGTGGTTGCGCTCACGTAATAGGTCTTGCCCTTGCCTGCGGGAACTGAAGAGGAGACCTTGTTCATCGCGCCAGACAGGGCGGAACCGGAAGAAGAAGATGACGTCGTGGTCCCGGAGTTGCCGGTAGCGGTTCCTACAGCCTTCTTGGCGGCATTCTGGGCCTTTTCCTTGAGGCCCTTCAGGTTGATCTGCGCATCCGCCACAGCCCCTGCGGCGAGGAACAGCATCACAACCATTACGATATGCTTGATTTTCATAGTATTGTGAATTGGTTAAGTACTTATCAGAAAATATACGTTCCGGCAACTGAGGCGGGCAGGGTGCATTGCAGCCAGGTCTTGCCGGGAAGATGCGACTTGATTTCCATCGGCAGTATGGCGCCGGGAATCGCCGCTGAGCCCAGTGCAGGATAGAGTACGCCCTCCGCATTGTTGACGAAAAGGATCCCTATGGCCCCCGCTTTCTGCGCATTCAGGGCCTTCTCCTCGAAGGTGATTTCGCCGCGGTTGACTATCGCCACCTTTCCTGCGACATCGGTTCCGGCGAAGTCGGAGGCAGTGCCATAGGCATCGATATAGATGACGGGAAGTCCTCCGCCGTTGTCGTCGGCAATCTTCCTGAACTTTGCGAAGTCATTTTCATTATTGGACTGCACCCGATACCTGACATCATCAATCAGGAGAGCTATATCCTTGGGCGTCAAGGCAATGGGAGGATTTACGGCGGTCACTTCACGGACGTCTGCCGGACCGAGGCCGTCACCGTTCACATAGAGCTTTCCGCGATTGCCGGACAACTCGATGAAGGTGACATAGGTTGTATTTCCCTTCTTCACCTCGATATCTCCGAATACGGAAACCTGGGTTGCAGAGGTGAATTCCTGGCTGGTTGCGAACATGAACGAGGGATCGTCGACGGTGCACCTGACGATGCAGCCTCTCAGAGTCTTGTTGAAGTCATAAATATTGCCCTGGGCATCCTTCCACTGCCCGGTTATGAGTTCGGTCCTGTCATCCGACCGCTCTTCCACCCATTGGAGGTCGGAATCGAAACCGGAGATACGTGCGAAAACGGAGCGGCGTATCACCTGGGGCTTCGTGAACTTCCTGACGGCGACTTTCGAGTCACTCTGGCGCGTAAACCTGATTGTGAAGCCGTAACGCAAGTCGGCCGGAATGGCGGACAGCAGATATTCGACACCCGGCTGGAACCCTCCTGCAGGCGGTTCAAGTACCGCATAATTATTAAATATGGCGTGATAAAGGCCGGAGAATGCCGGTTCCCGGGGATTGTCAAGCGGAATCCACCCTGAACCGCTCAGCGATTCGCCGGCGTTGGACTTTATATATACCGAGCCAAAGTTCTGGCAACCCTCCGAAAAACGGAGAGCCAGGCCTCCCGCAACATTGTAAAACTTGAGATGCGTGTCTTTAGTGATGGCGACGGAGGGGAAGGAAGCCGGGTCGAAAGAACCGGCAACCGCCTTCTGGAACGGGGGAACCCTCAGTTCGACGCCCGGCTGCCCCGGCCCGAATAAATCCTGGCTGAAGAAATTATATGTTTCGTTGTAAGGATAAATTGCGGCAAGCCAGTTCTTCCCGTCGAGAGCGGTACCGGTCAATCCGGAGAGGTATCCGGTGAAATCCGTCGTTTCGGAGGGCTCCGTCGCAGTATTGTAGAAGGGCTCCACAGTATCGAAATTAAACTTGTAGAAAACGCTTATGACATCTTCGGGACTCCAGAGCACCTTGGTGCCGGAGACTTCCGTACGGGTCCCCCCGGCATCCTCGAGGGAGGCAGTCAGCAGTATATTGCCGCCCTTTTCATCGGGTCGGTCCACGGGCTCCACGACGGTGCAGGAGCCCAGTGCGGCTGAGAAAAGCGCCGCCAGTGCAAACAATGGAATGATCTTTTTCATGGCAGACTCCCTCAGATTAATTCCCAGTCGGTGAAACCTATCCCTTCAATGCCTCCATCGTCGGGACTTGTGCAGATAAATGCAGCCGAAGCCACTGTCCACAACTCCGCAAGAGGCGGAGAATAGGGTTGTTTGATATTCGTAGGCATATCTAAAAAAATTGCGGATACCATGCAGTATCCGCAAATATAATAAAAACTTACGAGAATCCGTCAGGACAGACTCTCAATCTTGGCGCCTTCCAACATATTGAAAACGGTGCGGAGTTTCTTTTCGTAATCCAGGATCCTAAGCCTGAGGGTCATCTGGATCTGTCCCTCCTGCAGGGAATAGGACTCCACGTTGACATTGGCTTTCTTGAGCGAATCGAGTATGTCCAGGACCGATTCGGGCCTGTCGGTGGCGACCGTGATGCTGACCACCTTCTCGCCGTGGCGCAGGTGGATGAAATGCATCGCCTCCAGGCAGATAAGGGTCATCAAGCTCGCCGCGATGGAGACGGCATACATTCCCGCTCCTGCTGCAAGGCCGATGGCTGCGACTACCCAGAGGCCTGCGGCGGTGGTGACACCGCGGATGACGTTCTTCTGGAAAATGATGACTCCCGCGCCGAGGAAACCGATGCCGGAGACAACCTGGGCGGCAACCCGGGCCGCATCGTGCTGCATTCCCGGGAAGGCATGCTGCGAGATTATCATAAAGAGTGCGCTGCCGAGAGCGACTACGAAGTGGGTACGCAGACCCGCCTCCTTTGCGCGGAATTCCCGTTCAAAACCGACGAGTCCTCCGAGCAGGCCGGCGATGAAAAGCCGGAGTATCAAGTTCCATTCTATTGTCATAATGCAAATATAGTCAAATTAAAAGAGTCCGGGGGTAATGCTGAGCCACTTCAGGATCGTCTGTCCGAAAAGCAGGATAAGCAGCCAGGAGAAAGTCATCATAGTGATTCCGAACTTGAAGGCGTCGGTCTGGCTGTACTGGTTGGTGTTATAGAGCAGTGCTGCGGGCTTGCTGTTGAACGGCAGCACGTAGCAGTGCTCGATGAGCATCGACACGGGAAGGGCGAGGCTCATGGGAGGGAATTTGAAACGCGCCTCGACGCCGAGAGCGATCGGCACGAATACCATCGTGCGGATGGTCTTGCTCTGGAATACGAGGCCGGAATACATCATAAGGAAGGTCAAAATCACATAGAGCACCCAGAAGGGGGTGTCGGCGGTGATTCCCATCGAGTCGAAGGCCGCATTGACCATCGTGTTGGGAAGGTCGGTGGCGTTCAGGCCGCTTCCGAGGGTATATGCGCCGGCCGAGAAGAGCATCAGGTGCCAGGGGATGTCCACGTCGTTCCACTTGACGACACCGATGCCGGGCACCAGGGCGATGCAGGCGCCGAGCAGCGCCACTATGGTTTCATCTATATTGTGGAAGGTTCCCTTGGTGACCCAGAGGAAGAGCACCAGCACGAAGATGCCTACCGCCTTCCACTCCTGGAGGCTCATCTTGCCCATCGATTCGAGTTCGGCCTTCAGGCGGTCGATTCCGCCCTCGATCTGCGGCTTCTGCTCCTCCTTCTTCATCGGGAAGAAGACATACATTCCCAGCAGGAGGCCTACCACGAGAATGATGACGCTCATGGGGCCGACGGCCACCAGCCACTCCTTGTAGCCGAAGCTGCAGGAGCCGAGGAAGCCGGCGATCAGGGAGATTGCAAGCAGGTGCGCGCCGCTTCCGGTGTAGAAGGCGTTGGCGCCGATATTCACCTGGAAGAGGTTCTGTATCACGAGATTACGACCGAAGTTGTTGCGCTTGCCGTTGGAGGCTCCGTAGATGGCGCAGATGACCATGAAGATAGGGAGCATGATAGTGGCCTTGACCGTGGTGGCAGAAATGAAGGCCGACAGTATCAGGTTGATTATCAGGAAACTCCACAGCACGCTTTTGGCGTTCTTGCCGAATTTTATGACGAATGCCAGGGCGAGTCGCTTGGCGAACTGCGTCTTGACCAGCATCGAGGCGAGGACGAAGCTCAGGATATTCAGCCACATCACGGGGTGTCCCAGCTGCGCCAGCGCCTCTTTCTGCGTGGTGACGTTGAAGAGCACCACGAAGAGGATGAGGATGAGGGAGGTCAGGTAATTGGGTATGGCCTCAGTCATCCAGAGTATGAGGCTGGCCACGAAAATGGCCAGCATGGCGTAATTGGCACGGATAAAGCCGTCAAGGCCCAGTGCGTCGAGGCGTTTCTGCGCCGAGGCCGCCAGGGTGCCGGTATCGAGGTTGTCGAGAAATCCTATGTGGCAGAACCAGCATATCCACACGAAGGCGAGTATCGCCAGCGGGCCGCCGAGACGCGCCATCCAGATCTCGAATTTGGATTTCTGCATCTTGGGCAGCTTCTCGATCTTGTAATTGTTCATATCCAGCGGGTCAAACTGCTGAGCCGCCATATCTGTCTTATCCGTTGCCATTGTTTTCCGTTTTAATAAAAAACCCGGCGGGGCGGTCCCCCGCCGGGTTCAAGAAATGATCGAACCTTCCGGTTATTTTTTGAAGTTGTACTTCATCCTTGCGAGCTGGCCGGTGGCGTCGCAGCTCAGCCAGATGCAATTGCGGTCCTTGTCAAGAGCGACGCCCTCGGGCTTGCTGATGAAGGTCTTGGTTGCAAATGTCTTTACGATGGAGCCATCCTTCCTGAAGTTCACGAGGCGGTCCTTCTCGGTGTCGGACATCCAGAGGGTGCCGTCATCGGGATCGTAGGCCAGGTCGTTGATGAATCCGGCCCAGGGCAGCGTCACGCTTCCGGTAATCTTCTTCGTGGCCAAGCTGTACTTCATGACAATCTTGGGATCGTCCTGGTTGCCTACCCAGAGTTCGTCGCCAACGACTGCGATACCCTCGAGACCCTTGTTATCCGTGCTGTTGGGAATGTCGACCTGGAATATCAGCTTGAGTTCCTTGGTCGCAGGCAGGAATTGGTAAATGGTGTTCGAGTTGTGGTTGTTTGCAACGTAGGTCTCTTCAACCAGGTAGATATTGCCGTTGGTACGGTCGATCGTCATACCTTCGAAATCGTTGTTGATTTCCATGGTATGCTCGATGATATTGCCATTGAAGTCCAGTTTGTAGATACCCTCGGAGTTGCTCAGGCCCCAAAGGAAGGTCTTGTCGAAGCTGAGGACGACACCGGAGAAATCCGGGATGCCCATACTCCAGACTGTAACGTCGGAGTCAGCCACAGGCCTTGCGTATTCGGGTGCGAATGAGTCTTCGACGCAAGAGTACATCAAAAACGGGACTAAGAGTAAAAACAGTAATTTCTTCATTGTTACTTCCAGTTCTTATACGGGTTTTTCATCAACATTGAGTTGAAGTACTTGGGATCGCCGGTAACCTCCTCGCCAAGCCAGGCGGGCTTGTCGAAGGGTTCGTTCTCGTCGGCAAGCTCGACTTCGGCCACGGTGAGGCCGTCGTTGTCACCGTAGAACTCGTCGACTTCCCAGACGTGCTTGCCGTCGGTGTTCTTGACAAGATAGCGGGTCTTGTCGATTACGCCGGGCTCGGCCAGGTCCAGAAGGGCCTTCACCTCTTCGACGGGAATTTCTTTCTCCCATTCGAAGCGGGCTGCGCCGGAGGCGTTGCCGATGCCCTTGACGGTAATGAATCCCTTGTCACCCTTCACGCGGATGCGTACGGTGCGCTCGGGAACGCTGGAGAGATACCCCTGCGTGATGCGGGTAGCCTTGAATGCCTCGGGCTTGAAATCGCCCTTCACCAAGAATTTTTTCTCGATTTCCTGTGCCATGGCTACTCGTTTGCTAAGGGTTTGTCGCTCATGCCGATGACGCGCTTGATAGCCTGCAGGTAGTTGATGTTCTCAACGCCCTCGAGGCCGCAGTCAGCGACAGTTTTCTTGATATCCTCGATCTCGGTCGACTCGGAGTTGATGGTCACCACCTTCGCGCCGTTGATGAGCACGTTGCCCACCTCGCAGATGGTGTTGTTGACCATGTATCCGAAGCGCTGCTTGTGCACGCGCACGGCTGCCAGGTCGGGATTTGCCTTCACCATCGCGATGAATTCCTCGTAGGTGTAGGTATCCTTGGTGAGCTTGGGCATCTCCACCATGAATGCGGGGAATACCTCTTTTTCGAGCACCTCGCGGGAGATGGGGAACTCGCCCTTCATCAGGGGGTTCCACTGCTCGAAGCCGTCCACGGTCTGCACATAGGTCTTGATGTCCATCTTGCCGTTGCGGATCTTGGTGTTGTTGATGTCGTTCTTGGCCGAGATGATGTAGATCTCATCGCTGGTACGCTCCCATACCTTCTCGGGCACGGGGACGGAGAGGCGGGCCATTCTCTTGTGGGCCTCGCAGAAGCACTGTCCGAAGCTGCGGAATTCGAAGCGCGGCTTGCTTTCTTCACCTATCTTGAGTTCTGCCATAATCTTTTATTTTTACCGATTAGAACCATTCTTCAATGCTGTCGGTACCGTCAACGTTGACAGCGCCCGGGGTAGCGGTCTTCTGTACATACCACTTGCCGTTTGCATTGCGTCCGTAAGAACCGGATACCTTGCTTCCGGGGTGCTTGAGGATGTTGAAGTCGTCGATGCTGTTGCCGCTCGGGTCGAAGAGCTGGATGCGGACGTTCTTCTTGGCGGAGAGGCCGGAATTGAATACCAGTGCGGGATCCCAGTCGGGATGATCGGTAGCGATAACGTCCTCTGAATAGAGAAGCAGATATGCACCCGGATCGAGCACGCGATTGTCGCCGGTCCAGTTGAGACCTTCGTCCTTTTGGATATAGACACCCTGGAGCTTGATCTTCTGGTCGCCGAAGTTGTAGATCTCGATGAACTTGTCGTTACCGTTGAGTTCGTTCAGGCGGAGCTTGGTGTAGTCCTGGGGAACGTCGCCTACGGTATATTTGCCCTTGCTTTCAGCGGTGAAGCCATCCTTGTTCTTGGCTACGACCCTGAATTCAACCGGGCAGTCGTAAGGCTGGGCGGGGATGACGCCGACAAAGTCGCCGCCGATCTCGGCACCGGTCATAGGAACCGTCACTTCAGCGCCGCCGCCTGCAGAGTAAACCAGGTCAGCGGAAATACCGCCGCCGATGTAGGTGATGAACGCGGTGACAGTTACGGCATCGCCTTCGTTCACGAACTTGGGTGCATAGTTAACCGACTCTATAGAGCACTTGCCCTGATAGAGGTTGTCCTTGACGCAGGACTCGAGCGCAAACACCGTAAGGAGAAGCGCCGCTGCCAGATATAATACCTTTTTCATAACTGTCCCGTATTCTAGAAGTCAATTTCGAAACGGCATGCGACCATGTGGTAATCGACACCGCCCTTGCCGGGAGCCTCGACTGCCTTGGTGTAATCCTTGGTGGGAGCGCCGTTGGCGTCGGTTCCGATGAAGAGCTTGCCCTTGCCGTTAGCGAAACGGTCGTTGTTGTTGTACTGATAGTTGATCTGCATCTTGACGTTCTCGGTCATCCAGAAGTTAAGACCTACGGTGTAAGCCTCGGCGCTGCCGCCGAAGACGCTGCCACTGTTGAGGTTGCAGTACTCGTAGCGTCCGCAGAGCTCTACATCGCCCCAGCTGCGTCCGCGGTTCACCTTGGTGTACTTGCCGCCGTTTGCGTCATAACGCTGGGTACCGCCGAAGAGCAGGTAACCTGCCTGTGCATACCAGCCGTCGAAGTGCTTGGGATCGGGATCTGCAGCGTCTGCATTGAAGAAGACGTCGCTGCGGATGTATGCGCCCTCATAGCGGAGACCGCCCCAGTGACCTGCGAGCTCGAAGGTGGAGAGGATGTTGTGGTTGAAACCGGGAAGGTTGTCGGTGTCGATGTACTTCTTGCGGTTGATGCTGGTAGAGTTGCGTGAACTTGCACGGTATGCGCCGTAAGAGTCGTCGGTGACCTTGGGGGTGCGGTATGAGATTGCACCGCCGATATGCAGGCTGGCGTTCTTCATGTTATACAGAGGACGGATGACCAGCTTGCCGGTAGCGGAGTAACCTGCGCCGCGGCCGAAGTCCTTGTTGTTGTCGGCGGTAAGGGTCCATTCCTCCTCACCTGCTACGACCTGCTCGAAGATACCTGCGGAAGCCCAGATCAGGCCTTTGGCATACTTGGCGTTCACACCGAGATGGCGGGAAGGAGCCAGTGCGGAGCAGACCATAGGACGCTCCATGAACTGGAGGTAACGGGAGGTGGTGTTCCTCTGGATGGAGAAGTTCTCCTTGAAGTTACCTGCCTGGAGTTCGAGGTTAGGAATTCCGGTGAAACGGACGATAGCGTCCTTGAGCTCTACCAGACCGTTTGCGAGGTCCATATCGAACTCACCGTACCAGTTGTTGTCCAGCTGGCCCTTGATTGCGAAACGGGCGCGGCGGATGCTGGAGCCGTATCCGATGGGATCTGCATACTCCTGAGCGCCGAAGAAACCGGCGAAATCAGCCTGGATACGGGTATCGAACCATAGTTTGTACTTGCTGGTCGGAGATTCCATCACGAGGATACCGTCCTGGGCCTCTACGTCCAGACGATCGGATTTGACCTCCACGCCGTACTGGTTGTACTTGGCATTCTTCTGTGCAAAAGCGGAAGGAACTGCCATCAGCATAATTGCTGCAAAAATGAGAATTTTACGCATGGTAATAATTTGTTGTTAAGGTTTTGATTGTATTGCTATATGGTTTTTATGAATTGTATAAGATTGTCGCTCCGCTTGAGTCCGAGCTTGGCACGCAGCCTGTAGCGGCTGATCTCGACGCTCTTGGGAGTAATATTCATAAGTGAAGCGATATATTTGGAGGAGAAGCCCTGCCGCAGCAGGTTCGCCAGTTTCCTCTCGCTCTCGGTAAGATTCGGGAATGCCTCGCCCAGACGCATATTGAAATCCTTGTGGAGTATCTCCGTCTGGGCATAGAAATCGTTCATCTCGCTGGAGAAATACATCCTCTCGCGGATGGATTTGAGGAGATTGTCGATGGCTGCATCCCTCTCCTGCTCACCAGCCATCTGCCGGACAGTCTTCAGTTCCCCGTAAACATCCTCCATAAAAGCCTTCTGGTCGCTTATTCCCATGGCGAAGTCCACCAGCTCCTTCCGCTTGATTTCCAGCTTGTTGAGCAGGTCCTTCTCGTTCATTTCCGCCTTGGTTTCGATTGCGGCGAGGGATTTCCGGGCGGCATAGACCTGTCTTTCTCGGCTATCCAGAATCTGCTTGCGGAGTTCCCTGCTGCGCTGCGCACGGACATAGAGCGCAAGCGATGTTGCAGCCGCGATTATGCCTAGCAGGATGAGCATCGGCATCAGGCGCCCGCCCGAGTGGCCCAGTTCGGGAGAATCCGGCCGGACATTTAGTATCACACAGATACAATAACTTATAAGCAGACCGAGGACAGGGGCGGCGACGGTCGCGGCCACACTCTTGACCATCGTCTCCCCTTCCATTGCGGGGCGGCGGCTCACAAGACTGACGCTGAAGAGCGAGACCACCATCAGTGCGGAAACCGAAAGGGGTGCGGGAGAAAGATGGACCAGGGAGACCCACGGAGTTGAGAAGAGCGCCATAGTCAAGGCAGATGCCGCCATTACGGAGAAGACCGAGGAGACCGGGATATCGAGCTCCATATCGGCGATACGCCACTCCTCTGTACGGATGGAGGAGCGCAGGAAAAAGAAAAGTACCAGCAAACCGGCGACGACCGACAAAAAGGGAACTTCCGGGAACTCGGCAGTCTCCGAAGGGAAGATAGAGAGAAGCGGGCCGTTGTTCCATGCGAAAGCCCCCGCGAAAAGGATGGCCGCTATCATACTGAGCTTCAGCATCGACGCATCCGACCTGACCAGATTGCTCTTGCAGAATGTCCGGCAGGAGGAAAGGGCTGCAAAGCCGGCAGCCAGCAGGGCACAGACCAGCGGGGCCGCAATCCAGGAGAGCAGAGTCCCCGAGGCTAAGCTCCAGTTGAAAGAACCTTCGATCATCAGGCGGCAGCCGAATATGGCGCCCACAAAGGCGTAAACAAGACTGGTGTACCGGCTGATCATTCCGGAAATCATAGTGGCAAGGAGCGCCGAGAGGGCGACGGCCAGCACAGCAGCGGACTCTGTAGAAAGCAGCACCGACGAAAGGCCGGTCCGTATGGGGTCATTATAATGGAATGAGAGCGCCAGGCCAAAGAGAAGCGCCAGCGGGAGGAGAATCTTGACCGACCAGCGTTCCATGGCGCCGGAACTGCATACCTCACCCAGCATCACGGGATAATCCAGCAGGCAGAGGGGGATTGCCAACAGAACCGTGGCTACGCAAACCGAGATGAGGAAGGTCGTCATAGATCAGAGACTTCGTTTAATCGTCATCACAGAGAGCTGCTCAGCCACCTTGACGGCTGCAGCCGAAAGATCTTCGATGTGGAGGGCGAAGTAGCGCAGGTGGAACTTCTCACTCAGCTTGAGGCCGTCCATGTCGTGGAACACCGTACGCTTGATCGACTGAGAGAGCTTGACTGCCTCCTTCTCATAGAAATAGACGCGGTTGGTCGTTTCGGAGACCTTGTTAGGATCGGAGAAGTAGGCCCGGGCACCCGGAATCGAGGCTTCCACCGCCATAGTCACCAGTTCAGTCAGCTTCACGAACTCCTTCTTGAGCTCCTGAGGCACCTTGGGAGCCTCGATTTCAAACTGCACGAGGTCGTTGGCTATGATCAGGATGATGTGGTCGAACCGTTCGAGAAGACGCATGATATCACCCCTGTAGCGTATCATCGCGCCACGGGAATAGAGGCTGTTTTCAATCTCACGCCGCAGTGCGCCGGATTCTGCCTCGAGAGAGGCCATTGTAGAGAGGCTCTGGGAGAAGGCTTCGTCGTCGTTGTAGAGATACGCCTTTATGCCTTCCTTGAAGATTATCAGCGAATTATCGATTCTGTTGAGGTATTCGTCAATAGTCGAAACAAACTTCGCGGTTTTCTTTGTAGAGAATATTTCGAGCAGCTTCATCGTCAGTTTTTATTGTTGTTTCAAAGTTATAGAAAAAATGTTCTCACTTTCGCGCATATATATTGTATTGTTGTGTTATTGTAGAGTTTTTGAAATAGCGAAAATGCAATTCGGATGGCGCTGGAACGCCCCATCCCCCTCGCAATGTAGTGCTTTTAAAGCGCCATTGCGCATGGTTTTTGCAATGGTCTTATCAGGAAGTTTTTTTCCAATAGGATAAAAATAGCTATCTTTAACCATCGACAATGGAATCAACAATGAAGGTACAACGTTTATTCACACTGTTTCTCGCCGCTGCGATTCTCGCTTCCTGCGGCGGGTCGCCTGCGCACTCCTCAGACGAAACTTCGCCCTATGCCATCAGCAAAAGGAACGATTTCGGCAACCGGCACTACAACAACATCTACGAGATGCTGGAAGGCATCAGCGGCCTTTACGTCAACGGCACGACCGTCCGTATCAGGGGCGGTTCCAACACGATCAATTCCAGCGACAATCCGCTCGTCCTGGTGGACGGGGTAGAAGCGCCGCTGGATTACCTCAATCCCGAAGATGTCCACTCCATCGAAGTGCTGAAGGACGGTTCTTCCGCCATCTACGGGATGAGGGGCGCAAACGGCGTCATCATGATTACCACGAAGTCGGCATATCAGGCAAAGGAGGCCGAGAAGGCGGCGAAAAAGGCAGCCAAAGAGGCCAAAAAGGCTAAAAAATGAAGGAAATCATCGTTAACGGCACCGGAGATCTCGACCGCGCGGCAAGGGTATTCCTTGAAAAGAGCGCGGGAAGCCGGATAGTGGCCTTTTACGGGCAGATGGGGGCGGGAAAGACCACCTTCATCACGGCCTTGTGCCGCGCAATGGGAGTGAAAGATGTCGTTACCAGCCCCACATTCACGATAGTCAACGAATATCGCGACGGTAAGGGCGACCCAGTCTATCACTTTGATTTCTATAGGATAAACCGTCTCAGCGAGGCGATGGATATCGGCCTCTTCGAATATTTCGACAGCGGCTTCCCCTGCTTTATGGAGTGGCCCGAGATGATTCAGGAACTCCTGCCGGAGGAGACGCTGAAAGTCCAGATCCTGACAGACGACGAAAATACGAGAAGGCTCCTGTTCTGACGAATCGGGAGCCTTCTTTATAAAAATGGTTAAGTAAGGGTCTTGCTAGAAGCGCCTTCCAGGATGATGGTGGTGGCGCTGGGGCAGCAGCCTGAACCTCAGGCCGGCTTCAAACCTGATCTGAAGCGGCTCGGCGGTACGGATGCTGAGCGGCTGCGGATTGTTCTGATTTGCAAAGTAATATACAAGGCTCGGATCGAGATAGCATCCCACCGAAGGGAGGAACCAGTACTCCACGCCGATGCCGGCCATCGCGGAGAACTGCAGTCCGGGAACAGAACCGCTGGAAACATGGCTGCCGTAAACATACCTTGAGCCAACGCACTTCTCCATTGCTCCGCCGAATGAAAGATAGACGTCGGTGGTGCGGTTCTGCAACAGGTTGGCATATACTCCCACGGGAACTCCTACATAGTGAAGCTGGCTGTAGGTATCGTTGAAGAGCTCGCCGTTCACAAGGGATGCGAACCTGGTGACTATATAGCTATAGTCGGCTCCGATGCCTACCGAGAAGGTACGGGAGATGGGGAGTTTCAGCTGCACGCCGAATGAGAGCGGCATGTAGTAGGTTGGTTCGTCAACGGGGACAGGAAGGCCCGGAGCGGCCTTGGAGCCCTCCCTCGAAGGGGAACGGCCGGGGCCGAAGTCGGGCGAGAAACCGCCTCTCGACGAATTGGAGACTATATTTGATGATATTGCCAAAAGGGGTGTGTCGAACAGGGATGCGGATTTCTCTTCCTCCTCCGCCAGGATTGCGTTCCAATCAATGTTGGAGGCAGTCACGCTCTTTTCCTCCTTGACGGAAGGCTTCATCTTCACCGGCGTTGCGGGAGTCTCGGGCTCCGAAACGGTCACTTCATCCTCCACGGGGGTGGTATTGTCGGCATAGGCGTCCGCAAAGTTGCTGATCTGCTCCTCGATGGGAGGAACGACTGCGGGAGCCTTCCTGACAGCGGCCTTCACCGGCTCGCTTACGGGCTCCTTAACGACTTCGATAACAGGAACTTCAGGTGCGGCCGGGTCGGGAACATTCACAGCCACTGTATTGTCGGAGATTGCAGGCAGGGAGGTTTCGCCGCCATTGTTGAAGAGGAGCAGTCCGGCCACGAGGCATGCGGCCGCAGCGGCCGAATAGCCGGCGACCCTGCGGATTACACGGAAGCGCGCCTTGCGTGCGAGGGTGGACTCTATAGCCTCCCAAATACCCGCATCAGGCTCGACCTCATACCCTTCAAGCGCCTTTCTTATCTGCTCGTCAAATCTGTTTTCTGTCATATACTAAAACTTTTTTATTCTCTCCTGGAGCCATATCCGTCCGCGGCTAAGTTGCGAACGGGACGACCCTTCGGTAATTCCGAGAGCCTCCGCAATCTCCTGATGCGAATAGCCCTCGAGCACATAGAGGTTGAACACCGAGCGGAACCCGGCCGGCATCGCCGATATGAGTTCCATTATCTCCTTGGCGCCCAAAGCCCCCAGCGGATCTCCGCTTTCGAGCCCCAGTCCGCTCTCGGGCACGGAGTCGATTTCGTCCGCGTACTTGAGAGCGTCGTTCTTGCGGATGTACATAAGCGACTGGTTTGCGAAGACCCTCCGCATCCATCCTTCGAACGAACCCTGCCCCTTATAGGTGCCTATCTTGTCAAACACCGTAAGGAAGCCCTCCTGCATCACATCCTTGGCATTCTCCCGGCTTCCCGTATATCGCATGCAAACGGCCAGCATCCTGGGTGCATAGAGGTCATAGAGCTGCTTCTGAGCCCTTCTGTCGTTTCTACGGCATCCGTCGATGAGTTCCCTTTCGGTAAGGAATTTTTCAGATCCTTCCCCCATTTTCCGTTGCATTATATAGATGCAAATTTAGCACAAAATGTTGCAAGGCTGCAAAGATTGAATTGCGGACCGATTATTGTTCTGCAATTATCGTTATTTTTGCATACGATATGAAAAATCTCACCCGAATCCTCGTAATAATGATGCTCTCTGCGGCGTGTCTGCTGCACGCATCTCCCCTCTCTGCACAGAGCGAAACCTATATGGACGCCATCCGTTCACTGCAGGAGGGCGACTACGCCAAGGCGGCAAGGCTTTTAAAGCAGGAGATGGCCGCCAATCCAGGGAACGACGCAGCCTGTTATTACTATGCCAACATACTGATGGCCTCAGGCGGAAATCCCGACAACGCCTCCATAGAAAAGAATCTGAAAAAGGCGCTGGAACTTTCGCCCGATAACTATTGGTACAAATACACGCTCGCTCTCTTCTATCAGCAGACCGAGAGGCCCGAACTCTGCAGCCGTCTCCTGGAGGAGCTGATCGCTTCGCACCCGAAGAAGAGCTCTCTCTACTTCGACGCCGCATCGGCATACCTGCAGCAGAACGACGTCGACAACGCGCTCGCCTCGCTCGACAAGATTTCGGCCATCGGAGGCAAGAGCGAGATGATTGCCATCGCCAAGATGGACCTTCTGATGAAGAAGGGTGGTGACAACGGCAAGGAGGCTTACGAGTTCCTCGAGAAGTATTACGAAGATTGCAAGACCCCGCGCCTGGCCTCGATGCTGGGCGACTGGTACCAGCAGACCTATCGCGACAGCCTTGCAATCGCGCGCTACAGCGAGGCGATCGAGATGGACGGGACATACTCCCCGGCCTATTACGGAAGGGCGCATGTCTATCAGACCCTCCGCCAGTACGACAATTACTTCAACGATATACACAAGTTCTTGGGCGACAAGGATATGGACCCGCGGATGAAGTCCGAATACATCATAAACCTGATGGAGGTTCCGCAGTTCATCGTGGCATTCCCGGCCGAAATCGACTCGATGATGGTGGAGACACATATGGCCCATCCGACGGACAGCGCCCTCAACAACGCCATCAGCCTCTATTATTACCGCACCGACCGCAACTATTACGCAATCGAGCTGATGCGGCAGAACACCGAACTCTACCCCGACAGCTATACCCTGGCCTTCCAGTACCTCCTGATGCTCTATTACTCCAAATCCTGGGCAGGGGTCACCGAGGAGGCCACTGAAATCCTGAAAAAATGGCCTGAAAACCACGATGCCCTCCTGGTCAGGGGGGATGCGTACCGAAGGATCGGCGACAACGAGGCGGCGATAAAGGACTATGAAGCGATGGCCGCCACGGCGCCGAAGGACAGCACCGTCATAATGCAGACCTACCCCTCCCTCGGAGACCTCTATTTCCAGACCGGCAACGTCTCGAAATCCTTCAAATGCTATCAGAAGGCGCTGAAGTGCGACCCTGACAACTCTATGGTACTCAACAACTACGCCTACTATATGAGCCTCGGCAAGATAAAGCTCAAGAAGGCGAAGGAGATGAGCAAGAAGACCATCGAGAAGGAGCCCGACAACCCCACCTATCTTGACACCTACGCCTGGATCCTCCACCTGATGGGGGACGACGTGGAGGCGAAGGCCGTTTTCAAGCATGCGATGCTTTACGGCGGCAAGGAACAGGCCGCGATACTTGACCACTACGCAGAGGTGCTCTTCTCCCTGAAGGAGTACGATCTGGCATATATCTACTGGAACCAGGCGAAGGCGGCCCTGACGGACCCTTCCGAAATCGAAAAGATAGATAAGAAGCTCAAGGAGCGCCACGCACAGCAGGAGGCCCGATAGAATGAAACGCAGCTGCATTGTCATACTTACCCTTCTGATGGCCCTCGCACCGGCATCGGGCCAGGACATCGACCGCCAGAAGGAGCTCAAGAAGAAGATCGAGCAGGAGATCGCCTTCATCGACAATCAGCTCAAAAACCTCAACACCAGGCAGAAGGCTACCAAGGAAAACCTTACCCTCATACGCAGGAAGGCCTCCGACCGCAAGGCTGTCATCACGCAGCTCGACGCCCAGATACGCGACGCGGAGCACGACATAGCGCTGAAAAACGCTGAAATCAAGAAGCTGCAGGGAGAGATCGACACCCTCGGCGCCTACTATTCCCGACTGGTCTATAACGCCTACAAAAACCGCAACACCAAATCGTGGTTCATGTATGTCCTGGCCAGCGAGAGCATCGGGCAGGGATACCGCCGTCTCTCTTATATCAAGAACCTCTCCTCGACCGTAAAGGATCAGGCGGAGAAGATCCGCGTCAAGCGGGAGGAGATGGAGAACGAGAAGAAACTCCTCGAGGGGATGCTGGCGCAGGCGCGCAAGGTGAAGGGTGAACGGCAGAAGGAGTATAAGACCCTGATGGCGGAAGAACAGGAGGCACAGGGAGTCATCAAGGAGATAACCCGCAACCAGGGGAAATACCGCAAGGAACTGGCCGCCAAGCGGAAGGAGGTCGAGAGGCTGAACCGCGAGATCCAGCAGATGGTCCAGAAATCGGTGGCCGCCGACAAGAAGAAGAATCTGCCGGTGGATACCAAGCTCAGCGGCAGTTTCGAGCAGAACAAGGGCAAACTCGGGTGGCCGGTGGCCCGCGGAGTGGTCACAGAGCAGTTCGGAGTCCACTTCCACCCCGTTTACAAGAACATCAAGCTGCCGGAGAACAACGGCATTACGATACGCACCGACAAGAACGCCGAGGTGCATTGCGTCTTCGAAGGCACGGTGAAGCAGATCGTGATGATGCAGGGTTACGGGCAGTGCGTCCTGGTGCAGCACGGCGCCTATTACACCTTCTACTGCAAGCTGCGCAAGGTGAGCGTCAAATCAGGGCAGAAAGTCTCCACGGGGCAGGTCC
The DNA here is from genome assembly GCA_017616655.1 of Bacteroidales bacterium. Lineage (GTDB taxonomy): Bacteria > Bacteroidota > Bacteroidia > Bacteroidales > UBA932 > Cacconaster. The sequence goes on along the minus strand of JAFZXU010000060.1, from coordinate 10,998 downwards.
TTGGCTATCTGGAGACCGACGGCAACACCTCCTCCATCCACTTCCAGATCTGGAAGGGAACGCAAAAACAAAACCCGGAGTCCTGGCTCCGGGCTCAATAGCGTCATGGCCGCGAAGGCGGCCATCTAATACCTGAAGATCGACGTCCCTATAAACTCCCTCACGATTGACGACGAGGGAATCAGGCCGACCTCCTTAGGCGTGAGGGCGGCGATGTTGTTCATGATGAAGTCCAGCAGACGGACAGCCTCGGGATAGGCGTCCGAATAGGGCGGCACGCTGCGCAGCAGGTTGTCTGCATAGCTCTTCAGCAAGGCCAGCTCATAGATGAGGGCCGAATCGAACTTGGCGTCGGCGTTGTCCATGAAGGGTACGATATTCTTGTTTTCCGCCTCTATGACCTTGGGCCAGCGCAGGATAGTATCCTCCGGACCGGTGCCGCGGAAGGTATAGTCCCTCACCATGCGGCGCAGCAGGCGGGTGTCGTACAGGGTGTCGTCAGGCTCGTTGATGGTCAGAGAACGGAGCACCGAAGCATAGAGCTTGAACTTGTTCTCGGGCGGGATGCCGGGAGTCAGGTCGGGATTCAGGCCGTGGATGCCCTCCATCACCACGATGCTGCCCTTGTCCATCTTGATCTTGTTGCCGTTGAACTTGCGCTTGCCCTCCTTGAAATCGTATGAAGGGAGATCGATCTCGTAACCGTCGAAAAGCTGGCGCAGCTGGAGATTGAGGAACGGGACGTCCAATGCGCCGAGGCACTCGAAATCATAGTCCCCGGACTCGTCCCTCGGAGTCTCCTCCCTCGGACGGAAATAGTTGTCCATATTGATTATCAGGGGCTTGATGCCGATGGCCAGCAGCTGGAACGCCAGCCGCTTGGAGGTGGTCGTCTTGCCGCTGCTCGAAGGTCCGGCAATCAGGACGAGCTTGGCGTCGATATTGTCGGAAATCTCATCCGCGATCGCAGCCAGCTGGCGGACATGAATCACCTCCGCCATATGGATAAGGTCGCGGCCGCAACCGGCGATAAGGGCGTCGTTCAGAGCCTCGACCGTATTCTCCTTGATGGCCCGCATCCAGATTTCGTCTTTGCTCATTTAAGTATCTCTTTTAAATATTGTCCTGTATATGAATCAGTTGACAGAGCCACCTCCTCGGGGGTTCCCTCCGCTACGATGCGGCCTCCCCCCTCTCCTCCTTCGGGCCCCATGTCGATAAGGTAATCCACCGTCTTGAGGACATCCTGGTTGTGCTCTATCACCACCACGGTATTTCCCTGGTCCACGAGGTCCTGAAGCACCTTCAGCAGCACCTTGATATCCTCGAAGTGAAGTCCGGTGGTGGGTTCGTCCAACAAATATAGCGTATTTCCCGTATCCTTGCGCGCAAGTTCCGAAGAAAGCTTCAATCTCTGGCTCTCGCCGCCGCTCAGGGTGGTGGACTGCTGGCCGAGGGTGAGGTACCCTAGGCCCACCTGCACCATCGTCCTGAGCTTTGTGGCTATCCACGGGACCGCCTCGAAGAACTCAAGCGCCTGGGAGACAGTCATGTCCAGCACGTCGCTGATGCTCTTGCCCTTGTATTTGACCGCCAGGATGTCGGGATTGTAACGCTTGCCGTTGCACTCCTTGCAGGTGACGTACGCCGAAGGAAGGAAATGCATCTCGATGGTCTGCACGCCAGCCCCCTTGCAGGCCTCGCAGCGCCCGCCCTTCACGTTGAAGGAGAACCGGCTCGGCTTGAATCCGCGCACCTTGGCGTCGGGTGTCTGCGCATAGAGGTTGCGGATGTCGGCGAAGACGTCGGAATAGGTGGCGGGATTGCTTCGCGGAGAGCGTCCGATGGGGCTCTGGTCGATTTCGATGAGCTTGTCGATATTCTCCATCCCCTCTATCGAGCCGTAGGGAAGCGGCCGCCCCTTGGAGCGGTAGAGCTTGTTGCTGATAATCGGCATCAGGGTCTCGTTGATGAGGGAGGATTTGCCGCTGCCGCTCACTCCGCTGACTCCCACCAGGAGGCCGAGAGGCAGGCGAAGGGTGACATCCTTGAGGTTGTTGCCGCAGGCACCCCTCAGGGTGATGAATTTGCCGTTTCCTCCGCGCCTTGAGGAAGGCACCTCGATAGCTTTGCGGCCAAGCAGGTAATCGGCCGTGAGGCTTTCGCCGCCGCATTCCGCTATCCCTTGAGGTTCACCATTATATAGCAGTTCACCACCGCACTCCCCCGCTCCCGGGCCGAGATCCGTGAGCCAGTCGGCGCTCATCATCATATCCCTGTCGTGCTCCACCACGATGACGGAGTTCCCCTCGTCGCGCAGCCTCTTGAGGGAATCGATCAGTTTTATGTTGTCCCTCTGGTGCAGGCCGATGCTCGGCTCGTCCAGGATATAGAGCACCCCCACCAGCTTGGAGCCTATCTGCGTGGCGAGCCTTATTCTCTGGCTCTCGCCGCCGCTCAGGGTACGCGTGGCGCGGCTCAGGCTCAGATAGTCGAGTCCGACGTCGAGCAGGAAGCCGATGCGCGCGGTCAGTTCCTTTATGATATCCGCCGCTATGGCGTTCTGCCGCTGCGAGAGGCGCTCCGGAAGCGAAACCACCCACTCGTAAAGCTGCCTGATATCCATATCGGAGACCTCCGAGATATTCTTGCCGTCTATCTTGAAGCAAAGTGCATCCTTCTTCAGGTGCGTGCCGCCGCAGACGGGGCAGATGGTCTCCTCCACGAACATATCCTTCTTGAGCAGCACCCTGTCGCTCTCGTCACCCGTCACGGAAATCATCTGCACGATGCCCTGGAATGAGGACATATCCATATCGTTGCCGGAACCCACGCGCAGCAGCTCCTCGGAGCCGTATAGGATGTGGTGAAGCGCATCCGGAGGTATGCTTTCGATGGGATCGTATAGCGAAAAACCGTATTTCTTTGCTATGGCGTCGAGATAATGGAAGGTCGTATTATCCTTGTAGGACCCTATGAAGGGTATTCCGCCCCTGGCGATCGACTTGGAGGGGTCGGGGATTATGCGGTCCACGTCGATGCTGGCCGTATATCCCAGGCCGTGGCAGTGGGGGCAGGCTCCTTGCGGGGAGTTGAAGGAGAAGGTATATGGCGCCGGGACGTCGAACGAGAGGCCGGTGTCGGGGCAGACCAGGTTGCGGCTGAAATGGCGCAGGACATCGTCGTCGAGAGTCAGCACCGCCACCGAGCCCTTTCCCTGGTTGAGAGCCGTCGCTACCGAATCCCGCACCCGCTTGCGGTCCTCCTCCGAAGGCACCAGTTTGTCCACCACCAGTTCGATGAAGTGTATCTTGTAGCGGTCCAGCGGCTTGACCACGGAGAGTTCGCGCACCTGCCCGTCGATCCTGACCTGGGTGTAACCCTTCCTCACCAGCTGCTCGAAAAGCTCCTTGTAGTGGCCCTTGCGCCCCTTTACGAGGGGGGCGAGCAGCAGGGTGCGCCTTCCAGCGCAGTTCTCGAGGATCAGGTCGGTTATCTGGTCGTCGGTATAGCGCACCATTTCGCTGCCGGTCTCCGGCGAGAAGGCCTGTGCGGCGCGGGCATAGAGCAGGCGGAAGAAATCGTAAATCTCCGTGACGGTGCCCACGGTGGAACGGGGATTCCGCCCGGTGGTCTTCTGTTCTATGGCGATTATGGGGCTGAGCCCCTTGATATCCTCCACGTCGGGCCGCGCCAGGATGCCCATATATTGCCGAGCATAGGCGGAAAGGGTCTCCATGTAGCGCCTCTGACCCTCCGCATAGATGGTGTCGAAGGCGAGCGAAGACTTGCCGCTGCCCGACAGCCCTGTTATCACCACCAGGCTGTCGCGCGGGATGTCCACGTCGATATTCTTGAGGTTGTGGACCTTCGCACCCCGGATCTCTATGAAGGAGCGTTCCATAGCCTAGAAGCGCATAAAGGGATTCGAGGCCTTTTCGGCCCCTATTGTGGTTGGATAGCCATGGCCGGGGAAAACCTCGGTGGTATCGGGAAGGACGGCCAGGCGGCCGCGCAGGCTCTCCTGGAGCGCATTGTAATCCCCTCCGGGCAGATCGGTGCGTCCGACGCTCCCTTCGAAGAGGGTGTCGCCGCAGTAGAGGCGGCCTCCGGCCTCGTCATAGTAGCAAACGGAACCTTCGGTGTGGCCCGGAGTGGCTATCACTTTCAGTTCGCTTTCACCGAAACGGACGGTATCCCCGTCGGCAACTGTCGAGAAAGAGCAGGCGGGCTGCTGCAGTTCCAGTCCGAGGAAGTCGGCAGTCTCGTCGGCGTGCTCCACCTGGGCTATGTCGGCCTTATGTATCAGCACCTCGGGATGCCAGGCCTCGTAGCAGCGGCGCAGGCCGAAGATGTGGTCGAAGTGGCCGTGGGTGAGAAGGATCTTGACCGGCTTGAGGCCGGACTCTTCCACGGTTTCCTTGAGACGCAGGAATTCCCGCTCCCCGCAGCAGCCGGGGTCGATTATAACGGCCTCGCCGCTGTCGTCCCACAGCAGGTAGCAGCACTCCCTCAGCGGATTGAAGTAGAAAACCTTTGTCTCCATTGCTCTTTGCTTTTTAGAAGCCTTATCTACATCTCCGCGCTGTCCATTTTGAAAAGACCCTCCCACTTCGTGGGCCCCTCCCCGTGTGCCGGGGACGCACACTTTTCAAAACGGACACCGTCTCCGATTACGATAAGGCTTCTTAAATAATCGCTTTGAATACTCAAAGGATATTTTATTACAAAAATACGAAAAGAGTTTGTAAATTTGTAAGGTTACTTAACAACGAAGAGTTATGCATATCGCCATCGCAGGAAACATCGGAAGCGGCAAGACGACGCTCACCCGTATGCTCGTGGACCACTACGGCTGGACCCCCAAATTCGAATCAGTGGATTACAACCCCTATCTGTCTGACTTTTACAGCGATATGGAGCGTTGGTCGTTCAATATCCAGATCTACTTCCTCAACAAGCGATTCCTCGACGTGGTGGAGATCCGCAAGAGCGACCAGGTCATAGTCCAGGATCGCAGCATCTATGAGGATGCCTGCATCTTCGCCCCCAACCTCCACGACATGGGGTTGATGGCCACCCGCGACTTCGAGAATTACAAGTCTCTCTTCTCCTTGATGGTGTCGCTGGTCCAGGCTCCCGACCTCCTGATCTACCTGCGCTCTTCCATCCCCAACCTGGTGGCCAACATCCAGAAGCGCGGACGAGAGTACGAGAGCAGCATCCGCCTCGACTACCTCAAGGGCCTCAACGAGCGCTACGAGGAGTGGATCGAGCACTACAGCGACGGCAAGCTCCTGATAATCGACGTTGACAACCTCAAGTTCCAGGAGCGCCCCGAGGACTTCAGCACCATCTGCGACAAGATCGACGCCCAGCTGAACGGACTGTTCTAGATTTCCTAGGCTTCCACACCCAGCCTTCTCACTCCCATCCACATAATGACATAAAAAAGTGGATGGGAGTTGTTATTTCCCGCTCCCATCCACGTTATGCCCGTATTTGGTGGACAGTGGCGTCAATAAATAAGATAACTGACCGTTGCACAGAGGCGCGCTATCTGAGTTGTGCCATAATAGGCTTCGAGGCCTAAACGCCAGTGAGGCGAAAGGGAATAATCTGCCGTCAGTTTCCCACCATAATCCCACGCTTCGGGAACTATGGCATCCGAGAAATAACCGGAGTCAGATTCTGCAGATCTTGTCAGCCCATACGATGCCATAGGCGCCAGGCCCAGCGTTATCCTTTTACCGAAATGACAGCGCAGATTTGCTGCCAGGCCGATATACTTGAACTTCTCAGTATAATACCCATATATCTTGCCGATAGGTAGTCTAAGCCCGTTAGACATATAATTATACTCGATCTCCGGCATCAGCGACCAGTTGGTGTTCAGGTAAAAATCGGGACCGTATGCAAGCGACCAGGCTGTAAATCCTCCGACATGGTCATGATGAAATACACCCAAACCATGTTTGATGTTATGTTCGACAACTCTCTCCTGCGAACTGGCGACCACGGGAAACAGGATAAAAGCCGCAAAAACTAAACAAAAGATTATTCGTTTCATGATTAAACAAAAAAAAAATAACTAATCCGTCAACGTTCTCAGATTCTCTTCAAATGAATTCGAACCGGCTCATCGTCAGGTGCAAACTGAAGCTCCATTTCGGAACCCGAAATCTTGACAATGACGAATTCAATCAAATCGAAATCATACCCAAGATCTACATGAATGATGCTTCCTTCTTTTGTATAGCGGCAATCTAACTCTTCTCGCAAGTCGGAATAATGTATTCTCAACGATTCCTTTGTAAAAGTAAAGACAGAACCGGCAGGAAAAGAATATACATCAGTTGATGATACAACTTCCCACGAGCCAATGATACTGTTATTCTGAGAATCATTACAAGATGTAAATGCCAACAATATGGCAAAAAGCAGTATAATTCTTTTCATAAAAAACGCTATTATTTCTTATTGTTTCAGACCAAGCATTTCCGGAGTGATGTCGAAGTCGCCAATGTATTCGTCAAGTTCAACAAAGGTATTATAGTATGGTTGAAAGGCATTAATGTTCTTTTTTATACGAGAATAATTGATTGTCCAGTTGTCTATATTGAAAATATTATCTGGCTCTATCGCAGCATCCTCATAACGCCAACAGCGAAGAAGATTACCCGCCTTATCATAAATCTCCATGCTGGCTCCTTCTATTGCAAATTCACTGTAAAACAATTCTGTTTTATCAATTGTATCTTGAGAATCCCAAGATCGCAACAAACACGGCATAGAACGACCTTGTTTAAAAAAATGGATTCTATTGGAATAATATCGTTGAGTATCAAATCCAATGCATAGCATACCTATTGAGTCGCTGCATTTATTCCTAACCTGGAGAGTATAAGTACTATCTGTGGTTTCAAAGTTCTCCAGAGGACATCCATACAAGCTAAAACACAAAACGACAAATACACCCAACTGAAGTAATCGTTTCATTACTTTAATAATTATTTGGATTTGAAAATGCCGTGTCAATTGAGAACGATAGTTCTGGAAAGGCATATTGTAATTGATTCTTAAAAATACTGATATCTGTCACTCCAGGCTGTAACTGGTCATATGCATTTTTAGGAGTAATCAGACCAGATAAAAAAAGATGCTCCAATGCTTTATTTTTGAACCAATATACTGTGTTTCTTGAAAAGCCATACTTCATCATATGTGTCCGGTAAAAGTTCCGGACGGTTTATATAAGTTTAACAATTAAAACAAAGTCGGTTCGGTAGAACCATCAAGTTCATTGACAATACTGTAGTTAGGTTTTTCAAAGAGTTGGCGGAGTGGTATTTTCTCTGTTAATGAGACACTTACAAGTTGTAGCATCTCGTAGATCGGCCTGTCGATTCCCATCTTCTTCTGCACGATTGCCATCATACAATAGGCGGTTATTGCGGTGTATATCTGGATCCTCACGGCGTTCTCGGACTCACCCCAGAACTTTTTCATCTTGAGATGTTGCTTCAACCACTTGAAGAACAGTTCGATCTGCCAACGATTGCGATAGAGTTCTGCAACCATCATTGGGCTGATATCCAGCGCGTTGGTAAAGAAGATGAACTTCCGTTGCTGCTCTTCGTCCCAGTAGATAATGCGTCTGATCCTCTCGGTGTACTTGAAGCGGGTCTGCTCGCTGTTCATGTACCCGATGGCATCTGACAGAATGCCGGATCCAGGAGGAAATCGCCTCGTCCATTTCCTTGGCTTGAAGTCGTTGTTCTTTTTTCCCCTGACGATGAAGTAGGCGCCAATCGCATTGATCCTGAACAGTCGTTGGAAGTCATTGTATCCGCGGTCGAAGATGTAGAACGAGTTCTCTTCATACGGGATGACGTCCATAGCATTCATATCGTTGACCCTGGCTTCCGTGATGTGGAAGAACGTTGGGATAGAGGTCTCAAGGTCATACAACGTGTGCAGTTTGATTCCGCCTTTTCGTTGGTTCTTCCGAAAGATGGCCCATTTGAAGGTCTCCAGACAAAGTTCGATAGTCGTTGAGTCAAAGGCATATACGTTACCGCCAAGCTTGAAAATGTCTGTCGCTCTGCACTTCTGGGCTTCTGCGACAACTTGATATGCGAACTCCTCGAAGATGCGATAATCGCGCTTGTTGTTTGCATCGGACAAAGTGCTTTTTGAAGCATACTTTCCGAACCCGAGGTGGTAGGCCTTGCTGGCAAGGGCTTGAGTTGCGAGGACAACGTCACGAAGGCTTTCACGGTTGGAAAGCTGGCCATACATCAAGACTGCGAGCTGATTGTAACAAGTGAAGTTTTTGACATACCTATCGCCACCATACTTCCTCACAAGGTAGTTGAAATCGTTGCGGTCAATGAAGTCTAAAAGCTGTGAGTACACCAATTTTCCATTACCCATGTGCCATTCTACGTTAGTCTGGCAAAGATAATTTCTAATCGGTTGACGCCAAAAACCCTTGTAATTACCTAACTTTCAATATTTTCAAAGAACTTTGATAAATTTTTACCGGACACTAATGGATGTGTTTACAAAGTTAATAAAAAAGTATCTCTAGTTGTTTGCTCTATTATTACAAACAATTACCTATAATTCCCACTCTCCTATATACTCCGTGCCGTCGGCAAGGGTAAAGGTTATGATATAGTGTCCTGGGGTGCCGGAGAGAAGGAAAGTATCTCCGCCTAGAGAAGAATCCGTCAGATAAGAATGATACTCTCCTGTTGTGGTGTTTTCAATCCCAGTTGATATTACTCCAAGGTTTTGACTGAAGAAAACTGAAACAATACAAGTAAATGAATTGTAAGAAGCTTGAATCGGAATGGTAACCGATCTATTGCCAGAAGGGTTGCCGTTCGATGAACCTTCATTGATTATGATATCATCATCGGGGTCATCACAGACAACAGTGTTGCCAGCTTGTAAAGATAATCCAAGGCAAAGCGTCATTAACGTAATGAATGAACGCAAATGTTTAAAAATTGGTTTAATCATATCAGATACTGTTTTTCTTACAAAGTTAGCCGTACCGTTTTGCAATACGGTGAAATAGTAGCCAGAAAAACCTAACAAGGCTGCATCAAAAAACGGCCTCTCAGCTGCTTGAGAGGCCGTTTAAACAACCATCGAAAAAAAATATCTAACAACCAAAACAACAGCATCTCTATCTGGCTGATAATCAGGAATTTATAAATAGACCGGAATGAGCGCTCCCCAAACACCTGATTCCCAGCGCATTAACTAAAAGAACTCAAGATACCTTTCTTTATTCTTCGCTTGAGAGGATTGTATCAGATGCTTAAGGCGGCTCTTTCTCATATAGACGGCGTCCTTAGATGATATGCCACTGAAAATGCTTATCGTTGTGGCATCAAAGCCTGAAATGACAAAACACATCAACCTGTAATCCTTCTCCTCCAATCCGGGACAATCACTTCTGAATGATGACATTATGCCACCTACCTTTTCATTCACGGATTTTTCAAATTCGTCGTATCCGGAATTACCTTCAGCGAAGGAATCCAATAGCGAAGATGCCTTGTCATAAAGCTTTTTATACGACTTTTTATCAACACGGGGAGAAAGCATTGATTCATACAACACACCCAACTCTTTGAAATGCAGTTGATTTGCCTTTATGAATTCTTGCCTCAACTGTTTTTCGACAATCTTATGCTCCTCCTGAACTTCCGACAGATACATTCTGATGGACTCTGCTGAACTGTTAAGGTTTTCATTCTCTGCCCGTAGACGATCATTACGCCTTAGAATAAGAAGAATGACTAAAGAGACCAACGACAAGAATAATAAAAGAGACAACACATATAATTGTGTCGTCTTTTTTCTTGCTGTTTCGGACTCCTTGAGTAATTCTTCAGCATAATCGCGCTGGGCTTTCACTGCAGACTGTTTGACAAGGATTTCATAGTTTCGGGTCTGGGTAATAAAGCAACTGTCAAGCAGGTTATATGCTGTTTCGTAATCGCCTTCAAGAAAACAGGATTTGCTTTTCCACCTTTGGTATGAAAAGGAGTTGGCGTGCCCTGTCGCCTCAAGACGGTTGAAGATTTTACGTGATCGTTCGCTCCTTCCGACATTCTCAAGACAATAGGCGTAGGCTCCCCAATGTGTATAATGGCTGAAAGTGCCTGCCAACTCCAACGCTTTTTCAAAATATTCTATGGCAAGCGGATAATCCTTTTGATACATAGTCAGAAGCAGCCCGTAATCAGAAAGAACCCTGGGATAGACTTGGGGATAGATTCTTCCGTCGTTGAGCAGGATTCTGAAAACAGAATCGGACGCTTGATAATTATTAAGATTCTTGTATCCCTTCGCTATTGCAAACAGGGAGGAATTTGCCAACATGGTATCACGTGCCAAAAGGCAGTAACGATAGGAACTGTCTGACCAGGCGACAGCCTCCTCATGAAGATATGTACAACTGTATGTATCTGCCAAAGCTTGGAAGATCAAAGACTTAAATCTGATATCTTCTAGATCGACAGCATAATTTTTGGCTTGGTAGAATGATATTATAGCATGCTCATAGTCCCGGGCATTGAATTGTATCCTGCCCAGGTAATAATGTGGTTTTGCTCTGTTTTTCAACGGCTTATGACGATCATAATACTTAACTGCCGGCATAACGACCTCTACGTCGGTAGTATCTATCCAATTTTTGTCAAGCGCCATAGCATACAGCAGGCTCCAGCGGGCGCGGAGCCTGTCGGAGCGGAGCGATTCCTGCGGAATCGAGGTCAGAGCTGTAAGCGCACTGTCCGGATGCTGCTGCATATAGCCCTCGACATCGTCCAGCAAGGCAGCCGTTCCGCCACTACCGCTGCCGCAGGAAACAGACAGCACTGCAATAAATGCAGTAATTATCAAAGAGTTGATTCTATTCATTCCCGTGTCCTTATAACACAAAGATATTCATAAATCCTCTTTTTCGGCAAAGTG
>JAFZXU010000059.1 GCA_017616655.1 Bacteroidales bacterium | reverse complement strand
GAGTTCCTGTTCGACGATGAGAACGCCATGGTGCGTATTGATATGTCTGAATATCAAGAGCGTCACACCGTCTCCCGGCTGGTCGGTGCGCCTCCGGGATATGTCGGATACGACGAGGGCGGACAGCTCACCGAGGCAGTACGGCGCAAGCCATACTCCGTCATCCTGCTCGACGAGATCGAGAAGGCGCACCCGGATGTCTTCAACGTGCTGCTGCAGGTGCTCGACGACGGCCGTCTGACCGACAACAAGGGCCGCACCGTGGACTTCAAGAACACCATCCTCATAATGACTTCCAACCTGAAGCCCGAGCTGGTGAAGGAGACCTTCAGGCCCGAGTTCCTGAACCGTATCGACGAGACCATCATCTTCCACACGCTGACGCCGGAGAACATCCGTGCGATACTGATGCTCCAGATCGGCCAGCTGCAGGAGAAGCTCAAGGGAATGGGCGTCACGCTGAAGTTCAGCGAGGAGTTCATCGACTACATGAGCAACAAGGGCTACGACCCGGCATACGGCGCAAGGCCGGTGAAGAGGGTGCTCCAGAAGGAGCTCATCGACGAGCTGGCAAAGCATCTGCTGGACGGCAGCCTTTCCCGTGACAGCGTCATCACCGCCACCTTCGAGGACGGCGTCCTGAAGCTGAAATAAGACTGACCTGATCATACTGTCAGAGGCTCTTTGTGAGTAATCGAGGCCGATTTACTCACGAAGGGCCTTTTTTGTAGAATTATTTATATATTTGTAAGTTATATTAAAATCCGGTATTATGCGAAGATTCAAGTCATATCTCATTCTGGCGGCCATCGCGCTGATTATTCCCTTTACAGCAGCCGCAGAAGATATAACCCTCAAGAAGGCAACCGCTACGGCTGAACAGTTCTTCAGGAACTGCGGCGTTGCCACCCGTTCCGGCTCGGGCTCCCGCCTGACGCTGGTCAACGCGGACGAGATCAACCAGACCCGCAGCGCATCCGAAGCCTGTTATTACATCTTCAACCGCGAAGGCGGCGGATTCGTCATTATCTCCGCCCTCGACGCAGCCCTGCCCGTGCTGGCTTACTCCCTGGAGCACAGCTTCGTCACAAAGGAAGACGGTATGCCTGAGAACCTCGCCGACATGCTTGAGCTCTATCGCTACCAGATAAAGGAGCGCCGCCGCAGCGGCGTCCCCGCAATGCCCGACGAACTCGCAAAATGGAACGAGGTCGCAACCCCGACCAGGGCCGGCATCCCCGAGGCCATCGACCTGCAGACCGCGGACTGGGGCCAGGGCTCGCCGTTCAACCGCCTCTGCCCTCTCGACACCAACGGCAAGAAGACCATCACCGGCTGCACCGCGACCGCGATAAGCGAGGTGATGCATTTCCACAAGTGGCCCAAGGCGGGACACGGAACACTTCCCGGATATACAAAAACCAACAACATAGTCATCCCCGACCTTCCTCTCGGTCACGAGTACCAGTGGGACAAGATGCTGCCCAAATACAAGAACGTATCATACACTGAGGAGGAGGCCGATGCTGTCGCAAGGCTGATGTACGACGTAGGCGTGATGTGCCAGGCAAAATACGGCAACAGTGCCACCTCCGCCGGTTCCGTCGGAGGAGTCCCCAAACTCGCCACCTATATGTACTACGACAAGTCGATCCTGATCCACTATCACAACTATCTGACAGATGACCAGTGGCGCACCTTCCTCCGCGAAGAGATCGGAGCCGGAAGGCCGGCGCTCTGCTACGCCAACATCCCCGCAGGCGGAGCAGGCCACAACTTCGTCATCGACGGATATGACGCCGAAGGCCGGTTCCTGGTCAATTTCGGATGGAACGGCGGCTCCAACGGCTATTACCACGTGGGTGCGTTCTACAACAGCTACAATATCGGACAGATCGGCTACATCCGCGTGATGCCAGACAAGGGGGGCTCCTACGACCATCACATGTACCTTCGCCGTAATGTCGCCAACGATGTGGTTTACGAAGGAATGACCTATATCAGCGGCTCCGTCATCCCCGGAAGCACATTCAAGATCCGTTTCGGCGCCGTCTATAATGTTTCTACCGTCGAGATGGACTGTGAGATCCAGTTCGGCCACTACAACAAGAATGGCGAACTCAAGGGATATCTCCGCAACTCTCCCCTCTCGACCCACTTCACCGTGGGCAACTACAAGTGGTGGAGCGGAGTGAACATCAACGTTCCGGGCGACGCTGTAATCGAACGCGGCGACTATATGGAACCGCTCTACAGGGCCGCAGGCGAAGCCGAGTGGAAACAATTCGACAATGCCGGCAACGAAGAGGACAAGATCGTCGGCAGGCTGCCCCTCGACCTTAACGGCGCTTCGACAATAACCTGCAAGAAGGGCGAGAAGACATTCGTCCTCAACTCCTACATCGGCGTCAAATGGACCCTCACCGACCCTGACGGCGGCGTAATCCGCACCTCCAACACGACGTCGGCCACAACGACATTCAACCTCTCGAAATACGACTCCGGAACATATACCCTCGACCTCTCATACGCAGGACAGACGGCAAGCGTCAAACTGACATTATAATGAAACCCCATCGCATACTTCTCCTGATCGGCCTCATGCTGCTGCCTGCCATCATGCAGGCGGAAGACATTTCGCTCGAAAAGGCGCGCAGGACGGCAGAGACATTCTTCAACCGTTACGGGGCCGCTACCCGTTCATCATCGCAGCTGACGCTTGTCAACGCCGATGAGGTGGCCGCCACCAGAAGCGCATCGGAAGTTGCATTCTACATCTTCAACCGGCAGGGCGGCGGATTCGCCATAATATCGGCGCTCGACGCGGCCTGCCCTGTTCTCGGCTACTCGCTTGACCACGAATTCGGCACCGGCGAAGATATGCCCGAAAACCTTGCGGAGTGGCTCGACCTCTACCGGCAGCAGATAGCGGAACGCCGCAGGAGCGGAAAGCCAGCCACGGCCGGGGAACTCGCACGATGGGATGAAGCAAACTCACCCACGAGGGCCGAGCTGCCCAGATCGGTGAATCTCAATACGGCCGAATGGGGCCAGGGCGCTCCCTTCAACAGGCTCTGCCCTCTCGACACAAACGGCAAGAAGACCATCGCCGGCTGCACCAACATCGCCATCAGCCAGGTGATGTTCTACCACAAGCACCCCCACCACGGCACGGGCACCCTTCCCGGATACACCAAGAAGGGCATCACGATTCCGGCACTGCCGCTCGGCCACGAGTACCAGTGGGACAAGATGCTGCACAAATACAAGGGAGTCTCCTACTCCGAAGAACAGGGCGATGCTGCGGCCCGCATAGTCTATGACGTTGCGGTGATGGGACAGGCTTCGTTCGGTAACAGTGCAACGAGCACCGTAATCAGCATGTCCAGACTCTGCACCTACTTCGGATACGACAAGGCCTTGATAAGATACGCCCACAACTCTTCGGACGACGCCAGCTGGAAAGCGATTATGAAGGAAGAACTTGCAAAAAGTCTCCCGATAGTGATGCAGGGCACCAGCGCTTCTGGCGGCTCACACGCCTTCGTGGTGGACGGATATGACTCAAGCGACCGTTTCCACATCAACTTCGGCTGGAACGGAAGCAGCAACGGGTACTATGAGCTCAACGCCTTCGGCAGCTACACCAAATCGCAAGTCATCTGGACAGGCGTAAAGCCCAGCGACGGGGGCAGTTACATCTATAATATGGCCATAGTGACGAAGTTCAACGGGAACACCTACAAGGGCATTGAATACCAGAGCGGGACCCCCACACCCGGCAGCTCGATCAAAGTCCGTTTCGGCGCCGTTTACAACTACAGTTTCACCTCCTTCTCGGGGCAGTACAATTTCGGCCACTTCAGCAAGAACGGCACCCTCAAGAGCATCATGATGGAGACACCCTACACGATGACCACACTTCCGGCCAATTCCTATTACGGCTCCTCCACCCAGAGGGAACTTGCTATTACTCAGCCCATCGAAAGGGGCGATTACGTGGAGGCTCTCTTCAGGGCGGACGAAAACTCCGAGTGGCAGCATTTCTACAATGCAGCAAACCCGAACGACAACATCATCGGCCAGTTCCCGATCCATATCGCCGACTACTCCACGATGAAATATATACCGGAGAGCCGCAAAATTGTCATCTACACCTTTGTCGGATCGAAATTCACCATTACCGACAAGGACGGCGAAAAGCTGCGCAGCGGCACAATCGGAAACACAAGCTACACCATCAACCTTTCCGACACTGACAAATATCCTCCCGGAAAATATACGTTTACCATAACCTGCGGAGAGCAGTCACTCTCATTCGATATTATTCTATGATAAAAAAAGCACGCATTCTACTCCTGATATGTCTTCTGCTGCTGCCTGCCATTTCGCGGGCGGAAGACATTTCGCTCGACAAGGCGCGCAGGGTTGCCGAGACCTTCCTCAACCGTCTCGGGACTTCTACCCGATCCTCTTCCCAGCTGACACTCGTCAACGCAGATGAGGTGGCCGCTACGAGGAGTGCATCCGAAGTGGCATTCTACATATTCAACCGGAAGGGCGGCGGATTCGTCATCGTCTCCGCACTTGACGCGGCACGTCCGATTCTCGGCTACTCGGTCGATAACGAATTCGGCACGGACGACGATATGCCCGAGAACCTTGCAGAGTGGCTCGACCTCTACCGTCAGCAGATCGCCGAAAGGCGCAAAAGCGGAAAACCAGCTACGGCAGAAGAGCTTGCATACTGGCAGGAGGCCAACTTCATGACCAGGGCCGACCTTCCCCGATCGATCGAACTGAATACCGCCAATTGGGGACAGGGCGCTCCGTACAACGGCCTCTGTCCGCTCGATACCGCAGGCAAGAAGACCATCGCCGGCTGCGTGGCCATAGCCATCAGCCAGGTGGTTTATTATCACCGTCACCCCAGGGCAGGAACCGGCACTCTTCCCGGATATACCAAGAAGGGAATCACGATTCCCGCAGTGCCGCTCGGCCACGAGTACCATTGGGACAAGATGCTGCACAAGTACAAGGGAGCCTCCTACACCCAGGAGCAGGCCGATGCGGTCGCCCGCTTCGTCTATGACATCGCCGTTATGGCGCAGGCCTCTTTCGGCAACAGCGCTACCAGCGCCTCAACAGGTTCGGCCGTTCCAAGACTCAGGACCTACTTCGGCTACGATAAGGGAATGATCCGCTATTCGCGCAGTTACCTTGATGATTCTGCCTGGAAGGAGATGCTCAAGGAGGAGATCGGAAACAATTATCCCGTCATCTTCTCCGCCACCAACGCCTCTTCGGGAGGCGGTCACGCCTTCGTAGTTGACGGCTATGACAGCAATGACAGCTTCCACGTCAACTGGGGATGGAACAGCAGCAGCAACGGATATTATCAACTCAGCGCCTTCGGATCATACACCGTCGGCCAGGTGGCATATACCCGCATCAAGCCTGACGCAGGAAACCCGATAGAGTACAATCTTGCACTCCGCTTCTCCGACGGCAAAGGAAAAGGTATAGAATATGTAAGCGGAGCAGCAACCAGGGGCGGTTCTATCACTGTCAATTTAGGCCTGATTTATAATTACAGTTACAATTCCTGCTCTGCCGATATCAGTTTCGGCCACTTCAGCAAAGACGGAACTCTCAAGAGCATTATGATGGATGAACCTTTCCATATCTCTTTGGGAAGCGGTTCATACTTTACTTCGGCACATACAGGCAAGGTCATCAATATTACCCAGCCCATCGAAAGGGGCGACTATGTGGAGCCTCTCTTCCGCCCCGACGGATACACCGAGTGGCAGCACTTCTATAATGCCGCAAATCCCGGAAACGATATCGTCGGACGGTTGCCGCTGCATATAAAGGACTTCTCAACGTTGAAATATTCGCTTGGAAGCAGGAAAGTGACGCTCAACACTTTCACCGGTTCGAAATTCACCATCACGAACAGCGCCGGAGAGCAGTTGCGCAGCGGCACCGTAGGCAGTACGAGTTATATCATCAACCTCACCGACACCGACAAATATCCTCCCGGAACATATACATTCACTATCACCTGCGGAGACCAGTCACTCTCATTCAACATCGTCATATAATATTTACCAAATATGAAAGCTATTAAATTGCTCATTATTCCGGCGCTACTGCTGATTCTGGTTGCAGGCGCCTGCACGAGGGTCGAAGAAAGACTTCCCGGATACGAGGATGTTTCAAAGGCCATCGAGATTACCGTCAGTTGCCCCGCAAGCACTGAAGACGGCACCCGAACCGACATCCAGGGTCTCAACCCCGTTTGGAAAGCGGGAGATGAATTATGGCTCAGCGACGGAGTGGATGCCGTAGGCGTTACCATTCCCTCCAAATACGACGGTCAACCCTATGCCAAAGTCAGCATCATCGGCCTTAACCCCGACTCCACTTTCTATGCTCTCTACCCCTATCAGGACAGCGCTACCGTAGTCAAGGGAACCATCTATGCGAGGATACCGACCGTTCAGGACGGAAGCTTCGGAAAGGCCCATCTGGCAGTAGGCATCTGCAAGAAAGACGCAGAGAGGG
This sequence comes from Bacteroidales bacterium, assembly GCA_017616655.1. GTDB lineage: Bacteria > Bacteroidota > Bacteroidia > Bacteroidales > UBA932 > Cacconaster. The sequence goes on along the minus strand of JAFZXU010000059.1, from coordinate 42,576 downwards.
TCATCGAATTCAAGAACGCTTCGGCCGTCCTGAAATTCACCACCTTCCGCGAGGACCTCGCGATGGTTCAGTTGCACAACACCAGCGTGGTTTTCAGCGGCGAATTCAAGATCAATCCCGAGACGGGCGCAAAGAGCGGCAACGCCAACGCCCTCCGCAAAGTGAGTCTGCCTTACAAGGGCAGCAACATCGGTGAAAAGTACCTTTCCGTGATGGAGAGCAACCTTCCTAAGGGCGCAAAGATAACCTTCATCAGCCGTGACGGCAGGATGGGATACATATACACCTCGGCCAAGAACGCCCTCTCGAACGGCTATCTCTACGATCTGGGCGACATCGACAACGCCATCACTATGGACGAAGCCCCGGCCGTCAACCTCGGTGAGGAATAGAGCTCCAACAGCTACCTTATCACCGCCGGAGGAAGCTACCGTTTCCCCGCAGTCGAGGGCAACAGCAAGAACGCAATAAGCGACATCGCCTTCGGCGACGTGGTTTGGGAAACCACCAACAAGACCTCCGGGCCGACCAAGTATTCGATGGCCTCGGAAGTAGCCTACTGCGACGGCTTCATGTATGTGAGGGTGCCTGAAAACGCACCTGACGGCAACATGCTGGTCAGCGCTTGCGACGAATACGGAAATATCCTCTGGAGCTGGCACTTGTGGCTGGTCAGGGAGGGTGTCGCGGAGCAGACCTGGCCCAGCGGCGCTACGATGATGGACCGCAACCTCGGCGCCTTGAGCGCAACTCCCGGCAATGTCCTGGCCAACGGCCTGCTATACGAATGGGGAAGGAAGGATCCTTTCACCGGTCTTGCCAAGTACGGCGCATCCACCGCGATGGCTGTTACCGGAACTGCCATAACCACGCTCGCTTCGAATTCCGACAACGGCAATGTGGAATACACCATAGCGCACCCTACCACCTATCTCTGGAAAAACGAGGGCGACTGGATGGCAGACCCCGACCCGACGCTCTGGTCCGCGGCGCTCAAGACTAAGTACGACCCCTGCCCGCCCGGATACCATGTGCCTTACGAGACCGTATTCGACGGAATCACCGCTGACAACGCGGTCTATTCCAATACCAACAACGGACGACTCCTGACCCACGAATCGCAGCAGATATGGTTTCCCTTCGCAGGGCGCAGGCAGTCCGGATCAGGCGGCATCAATTATGGATACAGCTCGGCTCCGTTGTTCTACCTCTACTACGACGAAAACACCTCGACTTCAGGGAAATGCTCATGGGTAGGCACCACCGAGACTTTGGGGCTTGGCGATGTCAACTACCAGAAAGCCCACTCCAGCGGCTTCTCGGTGCGTTGCCAGAAGATTGTCACCAGCGGCATAGTCAACACCGTCAAGCTCAAGTACAATGTCACCGACGTGTCGTACGGAGTCCTGGCGCCCTCCTTCACCGGTGAGGCTTACGGCGCAAGACAAATCGAATGGGGCGACGGAGCCTCTGACGGTCTCGGCCTGACGCCCAACTTCTACCACTATTACAACGCTCCCGGAACTTATTCTCTGACAGTTACCTGCGTCGACGCAACCTCCATCACGGTCCCGCTCGGAGATCTCGTTGAGATAGACGTTACCGGATTTTAATTGACCACAATACAAATCAGTAAAGCCATGAAAGAGATTTATTCCAAACCTGTCATCGAGACTTTGAATCTTGCCGCTGAATCTGTTATTGCGGCCAGCGGAAACCTCCCGGGTTTTGAAAACGGTGACTTCACCCTCTAGAATACCACTATGAATAAAGGGACAATCAAATCGATAATAACGGCACTGCTCCTTACAGTCATTTCCACGGCGGCAAGGGGCCAGGTGCTTTACGGGAATCCCGTAGTCAGGTTGGACTGCCCCGAACCGTCGGTGCTGGACGACCGGGAGAACAGCGGATATTTCTACCTCTACACCTCCCAGACAGTCCTTGAACCCGCCACGAAGAGGGCTGTGAACCTCCCCATATTCAGGTCCACCGACCTCGTGAACTGGGAGTTTGTGGGAGACGGTTTTCCCAACGGCCATCCCGACTGGGTTAAGGGCGCAAACCTCTGGTCACCCGACATCAACTACATCGACGGCAGGTATGTACTATACTACTCTCTCGGCAAGTGGGGCGGCGCATTCTGCTCTTCGTGCAGGGTAGCCGTCGCCGACTCTCCCGAAGGTCCGTTCGAGGATTACGACAAACTCATCGACTTTAGGACGACCGGGACGCTCAACGCCACCGATCCCTGTTACTTCAAAGACCATAACGGCAGTTTCCTCCTCTGGGGAGGCTTCGGAGGCGGAATCTTCGGCATAGAGCTCACGGAAGACGGACTTTTCGTCAAGCCGGGAGCGAAAAAGAAGCTTCTTGCCTCAGTCAACGCCGAAGCGCCACTCCTTTATGAAAAGGATGGCTGGTACTATCTATTCGCTTCTGCCGGCGCATGCCGCCGCGGTGAGAGAAGCACCTATCACATCCTGGTCGGCCGCGCAAAGCACCCGATGGGTCCCTTCACCGGCCCCGACGGGCAGCCGATGCTGAAACTCAATTATAAGAACACCATACTTGCCTCGAGCCGGGACCGGGTCTTCGTAGGACCGGGCCACAATTCCGAGATCATCACCGATGACGAAGGCAACGACTGGGTACTCTACCAGAGTTTCTACGCCGCTGACGGATATGCAACCAGGCAGCTTTGCCTCGACCGGATAAAGTGGAACTACAACGGATGGCCCTATTTCGAAGCCGGAGAGCCCTCGGGCAGTGGCAAAAGGCCTGTTTTCGGAGCAATAGTCCCCAAGCCGAAGCCCAAGGTGAAGCCGGAGGCGAAACCGGAAGTTCCGGTCGAGCCGGAAACGAAGCCCCAAAAGGCGGCGGATACGGCAACGGGGCTTACCGGAGATACCGGTGTCAAAACCATCACAACCACGAATGAAACCGTGAAAAAGACAGAGACTACCGATAAGAAATCCAAGAACGCCAGGAGCGAAGAGACTTTCAAGGTCGTTGAGCCAGTCAAAGTCACTGAGCCGGAGGTCGTTACAAATCCGGATGATGAATTCATACAGCTTCCCGGAGGCTATTCACAGCCTCGAGCCCCCTATCAGGAGGAGCTTGAGATGTTCCACAGACTGACAAAGAATTCCGGTCTTGTCCTCACCCCCGAACTGGTTTCGACACAGGTGGTTGCAGGCCTCAATTACAAGTTCGTCTGCAAGTGCGAGGATGCCACCCACCGCTCTGTCGGCAAATGCCAGATAGTGGTTTACAAGCCCCTATCCGGCGACCCTGAGATTACCGAGATGAGTCTGCTGAAATAGCTTTTGTAAATGAGCAAAAAAGAATAACTTTGCAGCCTCAAATTCGAGGGACTGGTTCGGTAGCTCAGCTGGATAGAGCAACAGCCTTCTAAGCTGTGGGTCAAGGGTTCGAATCCCTTCCGAATCACAAAAATAGCCGCAAATGCGGCTATTTTTGTGCCTCCTCCTTCAGGGTCAGGGCCATAAAAAGCATCGAGAGGATGCAGGCGGCGATCAGCAGAAGGAAGGTCGCGTCCCAGCCGGCCCTCTGTGCCACGAAGCCTATGACTGTATTGGCAAGGATGAAAGTGCCGAGGAAATAGCCGAAAAAGCCTGTGAGGCCCGCTGCGGTACCGGCGGCATTCTTCGGGGCCAGGTCGAGGGCCTGAACTCCGATAAGCATAACAGGGCCGTAAATGAAGAATCCTATGCCGATAAGGCTGATAATCACCACATTGAGATTATCCAGGAAAGCCCAGTAGAGCACCAGGAAAACCAGCACCAGCGCCATAAAGATAATGGTGGGAAGCGCCCGCTTTCCGTGGAAGAACTTGTCGGAAACCCAGCCGCAGAGCAGGGTTCCCGGAATGGCCGCGAACTCGTATGCGAAATAGGCCCAGCCCGCGCTCTTGAGGTCTATCCCCTTCTCGGTCAGGATGGTCGGAGCCCAGTCGAGACAGCCGTAGCGGACCATATAGACAAACGCATTGGCAAGGGCGATGAACCACAGGAACTTGTTGTTGAGCACGTACTTGAAGAAGATATCCTTTGCGGAAAGGGTCTCCTCATGCTTTTCGGAGTAGTTCCTGGGATAGTCATTGCGCCACGCCTCGATGGACTGAAGGCCGCAGGACTGCGGAGTATCGCGAAGCAGCAGCCACGCCAGCAGGGCTATGAACAGGGCCACGGCAGCCGGGAAGACGAAGGTTCCGATCAGGAAATACAACTCGCTGTGCGCTCCGTAGAACCAGCTGCCGAACCATACAGCGCCATAGGTGGCCATAGGGCCGACAAGGGCGCCGCCCACATTGTGGGCACAGTTCCAGATGCTCATCATAGTGCCGCGCTCGCTGACGGAGAACCAGTGGGTCATCACCCTTCCGCAGGGAGGCCAGCCCATTCCGTTGAACCAGCCCACCAGGAAGTTGAGGATTCCCATCACCAGTATCGCCAGCGCCTTTCGCTCCGCCCCTATCCACTGGATCGTGACTATCATGAAGCACATCGAAAGGGCCGTCAGCACCAGCCCGAGCGGCAGGAACACCCTGGCGTTGGAGCGGTCGCTGACGCTGCCCATCAGGAATTTGGAAAGGGCGTAAGCGGCGGCGTTGAGACCCAGCACGAAGCCGAGCTCGCTCTTCTCGAAGCCCAGCGGAGCCATCGAGGGAATCGCCATCGAGAGGTTCTTTCGGACCAGATAGAATCCGGCATACCCGATGAAGGCGCCCAGGAAGACCTGGAGCCTCAGCCGCTTGTATCTGGCGTCGGCTTCAGGCCCGGTCTGCGCCGGCTTGTACTCCGGCTGTTTGAGGAATCCCCACATTACCTGAGGGTCGCCTTAAGTTTGAGAACCGCAGGTTTCTTCACTTTGAAAGATGCGCTCTGGCGTATATCCTCCACCGAAGATGCGAAGTTGGCGGTATACTCTCCCGCATCCGTCACCCAGGCGTTCTGAGCCTCGTCGAAGGAAGCCAGGCCGTAGGTGTCGAAGCTGATTGTCACGGTCTGCGACTCGCCGGGAGCCAGCTCGCGGGTCTTGGCATATCCCTTTAGTTCGCGCGCAGGCTTCTCCAGATTGTCCTTCGGAGCTGCAATATAGAGCTGCACAACCTCCTTGCCTGGAACCGAACCGGTGTTCGTCACCGTAACGCTGGCGGTGTAACTCCCCTTCTTCCCTGCCTTCACGACGGGTTTCGAATAGTCGAAGGTGGTATAGGAAAGGCCGAATCCGAAGGGGAAGGAAACGGGCACGCCGTAGGTGGAGAAATAGCGGTAACCCACCCAGATTCCCTCTTCATATTCGGTAAAGCCCTCGTTGCGCTTCTCAGGGTCGAACGGTGTGCGGACGCCGTCCTTCTTGGCTTCGAAATTGGAGGGGAAATTCTTCGAAGATGGTATGTCCTTATATGCCACGGGCCAGGTCATAGTAAGCTTTCCGGAGGGATTCACGCGGCCGGTGAGAATATCAACCACAGCATGTCCTGCCTCGACGCCGGGCTGCCAGGGAAGTACGATGGCATCGGCATACTGCTTCCAGGATGCGGTTTCGATGACGCCGCCGGTATTCAGGAGCACGATAACCTTCTTTCCTGCAGCGTGGAATGCCTCGGAGACATTCTTGAGAGAAGCCTCCTCATTCTCGGTAAGATAGAAATCGCCTTTGATTTCGCGGCGGTCGGCGCCCTCACCCGCGTTGCGGCGGATGGTGAATATCGCAAGGTCGCAGTCGGCGGCCCTGAGTTTGGCGAGCTTCTCACCTATCTTGAAGTCGATCCTTACGCCGTCATAAGTGGCCGCGAGATCCTCCTGCAGTTCGAATCCGGCCTCTCTGAGTGCGGTGTCGATGTTGACGATGCCTGTGGTATGGACGTTTCCGGAGCCGGTGCCGCCCTGATATATCTTATAGGAGCCGAATCCGAAGAGGGCGATCTTCTTGCCGGTATCTTTCAGGGGAAGGGTGTTCCAGGCATTCTTGAGCAGCACCACGCCTTCGTCCGCCGCCTTGCGGGCGAGCGCTGCGTGCGCGACAAGGTCGGGATTATTGGAAAAATTGTAGCCCTTGTAGCTGGGGCTCTTGACGAGGACCCTGAGCATCCTGGTAACAGCCAGGTCGACATCTGCCATCGAGAGGGTGCCTTCGGCCACAGCCTGCTCGATCTGCTCCACCTGCACCTTGAGGCCGGGCATCAGCTGGTCGTTGCCTGCCTTTATCTGGGCGGCGGTATTCCTCGGGTATGAGGTCCAGTCGGTCATCACGAAGCCTTCGAAACCCCATTCGTTCCGCAGCACATCAGTGAGCAGAGCGCGGTTCTCGGATGCCGTGGTACCATTGATCGTATTGTAGGAAGACATTATGGTCCAGGGCTTTCCCTCCTTCACCGCAATCTCGAATCCCTTGAGGTAGATCTCCCTCAGCGCACGGTCGGAAACCCGGGCGTCGTTCTTGAGGCGAAAGGTCTCCTGGTTGTTGACGGCGAAGTGCTTTAGCGAAGTGCCTACTCCCTGCGACTGGATGCCCCTGATTGCGGCGGCAGCTGTCTTTCCGGCCAGGAACGGGTCTTCGGAATAATACTCGAAGTTCCTGCCGCACAGCGGGTTGCGGTGGATATTCATGGCCGGGGCAAGAAGTATGTCGTTGCCGTATTCAAGCGTTTCATTGCCCATGGCGGCTCCTACCTCGCTCACAAGGTCGGGATTCCAGGTGCCGGCCATCATGGTGGCTATCGGAAAGGCGGTGCAATAGAATGTTTTGTCCGTTCCTTTCCGGGTAGGCTGTATGCGCACTCCCTGAGGGCCGTCGGGATAGTATGCGAAGGGTATCCCGAGGCGGGGAATCTCAGCCGAACTTCCGGCAGCTCCGGGCACCCTCTTGCGGGTTGTGCCGTCGGGATTCTTACCATAGTCGAAGACACCCGCCAGGAAGGTGGCCTTCTCGTGGAGCGTCATTGCCGCAACAAGCTCTTCTACAGAGGATTTGCCGAGCTGCGGGGTTTGCTGTGCATTCACCGTAGCGGCTGTCTGGAATCCCAGGATCATGATAAGGATCAAGCAGAAACGTTTCATAGAAAATGTCGTTAAAGAATGAGACTATAAAGATAATAAAAAATCATCATAATTCCGGTGCGGCTTCAGCTCGGGTTATGCCCCAGGAGCAGAAAAAATGCTCCCGGGGCATAATCGGCTCGCATTTAGCCGCGCCTCATCATCATATTTTATTATTCGATTAATTGTATTATATTTGCGGATACTGAATATTTATAACCAAAACAATATGAAAAAACTCATTCTCCTCGCTGCCGCAGGTCTGATGACCTTCACAGCTTTCGCACAGCCCAAGGAAGAGAAAGACGGCTTCCAGTTCACCACCGTCAAGGCCAACCCCATCACCTCCGTCAAGAACCAGGCAAGCTCCGGCACCTGCTGGTGCTTCTCCGGAATCTCGCTGGCTGAGTCCGAGGCCATCCGTCTCGGCACCGCCACCCCTGAGACCATCGACCTCTCCGAGATGTTCGTAGTGGGCAATACCTACATCGACAGGGCAGTCAAATATGTACGCACCGACGGCCACGTCAGCTACGGACAGGGCAGCTCCTGCAAGGATGTCTTCTATTCGATGAAGGAGCACGGCATCGTCCCCAACAGCGAGATGCCAGGCCTCAACTACGGCACCGAGAACCATAAGCACGCAGAACTCGCAGCAGTATGCAAGGGTTTCGTGCAGGCAATCGCCACCAACCCCAACAAGACTCTCACCCCCGTCTGGAAAGACGCCCTCAAGGGCATCGTGGAGGCATACCTCGGCAAGTTCCCCGAGAAATTCACCGTCAACGGCAAGGAGTACACTCCTAAAAGCTACTTCGAGTCCCTCAAGCTCAACCCCGACGATTACATCGACTTCACCTCCTGGACCCACATCCCCTACTATGAGATGTCTCCCGTGGAGGTCGGCGACAACTGGCGTTGGGAATATGCATACAACATCCCTCTCGACGAGATGATCAAGGTATTCGACTATGCCATCGACAAGGGATACACCATCGCATGGGGCGCTGACGTCAGCGAGCAGGGCTTCACCCGCAACGGTATCGCAGTCGTTCCCGATCCCGAATATGTGAACAAAGCTAAGGAGAAGGGTTCCGACGAGGCACGCTGGCTCGGCGTCACCGCGGGTTCCACCAAATTCGAAGTAAAGGGTCCCGTCAAGGAGATGGAGATCACTCCGGAAAACCGCCAGAAGGGCTACGAGGAGAAGACCACCACCGACGACCACGGCATGCACATCTTCGGCATCGCCAAGGACCAGAACGGCAACAAGTACTATATGGTCAAGAACTCCTGGGGAGACGGCAGCAAATACAAGGGAATCTGGTACTGCTCCGAGGCTTATGTCAAGTATAAGACCATGGACTTCCTGATCCACAAGGACGCCCTTCCGAAGGATCTCAAGAAGAAGTGCGGCATCAAGTAGGACCATAGATGAAACACGTTTTCACAATCCTGGCAGCAGTGCTCCTCAGCACTGCTGTCTTTGCTCAGAAGGAGGTCCCCTACGTACTGACGCCGGTGGCGGACAACCCCTCCACCCCTACCCGCTATCAGGGCAGCACCGGCACCTGCTGGTGCCACGCCGGCATCTCCTTCCTCGAGTCGGAGCTGATACGCCGCGGAAAGGGCACATTCGACCTCTCGGAAATGTTCCTCGTAAGGCACAACTACGAGAACCGCTTCTTCCAGAACTTCATGCTCCACGGCAAGGGAAACCTCAGTCAGGGAGGACATCCGCATCAGGTGATGAGGCTCGTGGCATGGTACGGCGTGATGCCCGAGGAGGTCTATCACGGCATCAACTATGACAGCAAGGGGCACAACCATAAGGAGTTCAACGGCAGGATAAAAGCCCTCGGCGCCGAGATTGCCGAATCCAGGGTTTACGATGCAGCAAAGCGCGCCGAATTGGAGGCTATGCTCGACAGTCACCTCGGTCCCCTGCCCGAATTCGACGCCAAGGGTTATGCGGAGAGCATCGGCCTGACCGAAAAGTATCTCGACGAGATAGTCAACTTCACCAGTTTCTCGCACTACCCCTTCTACCGCCCCTTCAGCCTGGAAGTCAAGGACAACTGGGACGGCGGGCAGTATATGAACGTCCCGCTCGACGAATTCATCGCCATAATCGACCATGCGCTCAAGCACGGCTACACGGTAATCTGGAGCGGCGACACCAACGCCGGTTTCGACCGCAGGCACGAGATGGCGATCAACCCCCTGCCGGAATACTTCGACGAGGCGATGAAATTCGAAAGGATATGGCCTGAAATCGAAGTGACGCAGGAGAACCGCCAGCACGACTTCGAGACCTTCCGCACCCTCGACCAGCACTCGATGCATATCACCGGTCTCTGCAAGGACCAGAACGGCAACTACTTCTACAAAACGAAGGAATCCGCCTTCAAGGAGGGCAGCGACAACGGCGGCTTCATGTATATGTCGCGCAGTTTCACGATGATGCGCGGCCTTTCGATAATGGTACACAAGAAGGGTGTTCCCAAAGAAATACGCAAGAAATGCGGCATAAAATAATATGAAAAAGTTCATCCCCGACCTCGTCACGCTGCTCAATCTGGTATGCGGCGTCTGCGCTTCGATCCTGGCGCTCTGGGGCGCCTATTTCCCCGCCTTCATCTTCATAATCGGAGCGGCCTGCTTCGACTTCCTCGACGGCTGGTGCGCCCGGCTTATGGGCGCTCCCTCCGAACTGGGCAAGCAACTCGACTCGCTCTGCGATATGGTGAGCTTCGGCCTCGCCCCCGCCCTGATGGCCTTCAACTGGATGATGCACTCCCCGGCGCGGATTCCCGCCCTGGCATATTTCGCATTCGTGTTCGTCTGCTGCGCAGCCCTGAGGCTGGCACGGTTCAACATCGACAGCAGCCAGATACACGATTTCAAGGGGCTCGCCGTGCCCGCCGCCGCGATGGTCCTGGCTCCGATGCTGGCATACGGGCAGGTCTGCGCCACCCGCGGGTTCGACAGCTTCCTGCTTACCCTGCTGAATTCCTGCTGGTTCCTTCCTGCGGTGACGGTCGCGCTGGGTCTGCTGATGGTCTCGCGCATACCGATGTACTCCCTGAAAGGCAAGAAGTTATCCTTCAAGGATTACCCCAGGGAAACGGTTCACTTTTTTTCGGTATTTATCCTGGCTTCGCCGCTTGCGGTCATCAAGGGTACGCTGCTGAAGGTGCATTTCGTCTATGCCACCCTTCCGCTTCTCATCCTCTTCGCGATGGTGCTCTACATCCTCGTGAACCTGGTGGCGCTGGGAACGAAAAAGGCTAATTCAGAATAATCCGGGTAACGACTTCCCCGCCCAGAAGGGAATTTACCCTATCCCGGAGCGGCTCCAGATGGAAACGCAGCTGGGAACGCACTGTAGATGAAGAGATTGTACAGGTAAGCACACCGTCGCGAAAGAACTTCCGCGAGGTGAGTCGCAAAGCAGCTTCATCCCCCATCGAGGGTGCCACAAGGGAGCAGAGGGCGGTATCCCAGGCCTCGAAAATCCTGACCCGCTGAAGTCCGTCCTCGAGATGATTCTCCTCTACGAAGGATTTCAGGAGGCTTGAGATGGATTCGGAGTTCTGGCGCCTCATAACCCGACCTCCACGGGTGTAAAGACCCCGTTGTCGACAATAAACTCAACGCAGTCCGCGTCGAAGGCGTCCACGATGCCGGAGATGCGGACTTTGTTGCTGTCGCTTAAGAAAATCTGCCCGAATTCACGGGAAGAGACAATCGATATGAGATTCTGCACGCGGGCCATGTCGAGTTTGTCGAAGACATCGTCGAGCAGCAGGATCGGCTTGAGGCCGTAGACATCCTGCATGAAGCGCATCTGGGCCAGCTTGAGGGCGAGCAGGAAACTCTTCTGCTGCCCCTGCGAACCGCATTTGCGAAGCGGATGGCCGTCGAGGGTGAAGAGCATCTCGTCCCTCTGGATGCCGGCGAGGGTGTATCCCAGTATGCGGTCCTTCTCGGCGTTGCGCTCCATCAGCTCATAGAAACCCATCTCGTCCATGTTGGAACGGAACTCAATGGAGATTTCGTCGTAGCCGCCCGAGAGTTTGGTATAGAACTCCTGCGCTATAGGCAAAAGCCTGGTACAAAGCTGCCTGCGGGCCTCATACACATACTGTGCGTGAGGCTCCATCTGCTCTGTCAGGGTGTCCAGGAGCACCTCCTGCGGAAAACCGTCCTTGAGCAACTTGTTGCGGCGCAGAAGGTACTGAGTATAGGCCTGGATATGGCGCAGGTAGTTGCGGTCGGTCTGCGAGAGGATGAAATTCATATACTTTCGCCTCTCGTCGCCGGAATCGTTGATCAGGGCCGAGTCGGAGGGCGAAACCATCACTATCGGAAGAAGGCCGATATGGTCGGAAAAACGCTCGTACGGTTTGCCTCCGCGGGTCACCGTCTTGCCGTTGCGGCGTACCGAGACCGCCACCCTCTCGCGGGTGCCGTCGTCCATCTCGTAGAGGCCGCTGACAATCGCCTCCTCCGTCCCGAACCGGTAGAGATACTGGTCGGACGAAGAGAAGTAACTCTTTGTCATCGAGAGGTAATAGACGGCGTCGAGCAGGTTGGTCTTGCCCGCGCCGTTGCTCCCCGTGATGCAGTTTATCTTGGGTGAAAAAACGAGCGACGCGTCGGCGATATTCCTGAAGTCGTGCAGTATAATCTTGCTGAGGTACATAGTTATGCTGATGTACAAAAATACAAAAAAACAGTTACCGTTGAAAAGATGTTTGTAAGCGGGAGAATGGTGGCATAAAATGTTTTGTGCAATGCCATTTTTGTTGTATTTTTGCAAGATTGAATATAAAAGTGAATAATAACAAAAAACAAGATAAGTCACATTATGGCAAAGAACAGGAAGGCTCAGGAAGAGCCGCAAGTTGAAACCCAGAGCAACAGCTTTGAATCATTCGTCAAAAAGTACCAGAACATCATTTTCTGGACAGTCATCGGAATCCTCCTCATCGTATTCGGCATCCTCGCATATCAGAAGTGGATCCTCACTCCCGCCAAGGAGGAGGCACGCAGCCAGATGTTCGTGGCCGAGCAGCAGTTCCGCGCAGGCAACTACGAGCAGGCGCTCAACGGCGACGGCAACAATCTCGGATTCCTCCAGGTGATGGACCAGTACGGCAGGAAGGCCGGCGAGGCAGTCTATTTCTATGCAGGCCTCTGCCAGTACAATCTCGGCAACTGGGCCGAGGCTGCCGACCTTTTCAAGAAATACAACGGCAAGGACGAAATCCTCAAGGGAAGGGCGCTCTGCTGCACGGGTGACGCATATGCGAACCTCGGCGACAATCACGCAGCCCTCTCTTGGTACAAAAAGGCGGCTGCCGCAGGCGAGAACACCTACCGCGCAGGCTACCTCTTCAAGGAGGGCCGCATGCAGGAGATGCTCGGAAATGAGAAGGAAGCCCTTAAGTGCTACAAGGAGATCGAGGTCCGCTACCCCCAGTCGATGGAGGCATACGACATAGCGAAGTACATCTCAAGAATCGAAAACAAGTAGGCTATGGGAAGGGCATTTGAATTCCGCAAGGAGAGAAAGTTCAAGCGTTGGGGCCATATGGCCAAGACGTTTACCAAGATCGGCAAGGAAATCACCATCGCCGTAAAGCAGGGCGGTCCCGACGTGACTGGAAACCCGCGCCTCCGCGCCCTCCTGCAGACCGCACGCGGCGAGAACATGCCTAAGGAGAACATCGAACGCGCCATCAAGCGCGCCTCCGAAAAGGACCAGGCAGATTACAAGGAGATCGTTTACGAAGGCTACGGTCCCCACGGAGTGGCCATCCTCGTAGAGACCGCCACCGACAACACCAACCGTACGGTGGCCAACATCCGCAGCTATTTCACCAAGCACGGCGGCAGCCTCGGCACCTCCGGCAGCGTGGCCTTCATGTTCGACCACAAGTGCGTCTTCAAGATCAAGAAGACCGACGATATCGACATGGACGAGCTGGAACTCGAGCTCATCGATTACGGCGCGGACGAGGTTTTCCTCGACACTCCCGACGAGGAGGATGAGAACCCTCAGGAGGTCATCAACATCTACGGCGAATACACCGCTTTCAACCAGATCCAGAAATACATCGAGGACAAGGGCTACGAGATGATCTCGGCCGGCTTCGACCGCTTCCCCAACGGCGAGATGAAGCATCTCTCCGCAGAGGAACGCGAGGGTCTCGACAAACTTCTCGAAAAACTCGAGGAGGACGAAGACGTCCAGAACGTATATCACAATCTTGCAGACTAAACCAAATCATCAATAAAACTCATTCATTACAATGGAACTCACTCACATCGAACACCTTGGAATCGCCGTTAAATCCCTCGAGGAGGCTATTCCCTACTATGAGAACGTACTCGGCCTGAAATGCTACGCAATCGAAGAGGTCACCGACCAGAAGGTCAGGACCGCGTTCTTCAAGATCGGACAGACCAAACTCGAACTTCTCGAGCCCACCTGCCCCGAAAGCACCATCGCAGGCTTCATAGAGAAGAGAGGTGAAGGTATCCACCATATGGCATTCGCCGTAGCTGACGGCGTTGCAAACGCGCTTGCGGAGGTAGAAGGCAAGGGCATCCGTCTCATCGACAAGGCTCCCCGCCGCGGCGCGGAGGGTCTCGACATCGCCTTCCTGCACCCCAAGTCCACCCAGGGCGTCCTCACCGAGCTTTGCGAAAAAGGAAAATAATACAATATATCTATAAAGAAAATGAGCCAGCAACTCGAAAAAGTCAAAGAGCTTATCGCACTCAGGGAGAAAGCTCGCGTCGGTGGCGGTGAAAAGGCCATCGAAAAACAGCACGCACAGGGCAAGTACACCGCCCGTGAACGCATCAACATGCTCCTCGACGAGGGCAGCTTCGAAGAATTCGACATGTTCGTGACACATCGTTGCCACAATTTCGGAATGGAGACCAAGTCCTTCCTCGGCGACGGCGTCGTTACCGGTTACGGTACCATCGCAGGCCGTCTCGTCTATGTCTTCGCACAGGATTTCACCGTCATCGGCGGTTCCCTCTCCGAGACCCTCGCAATGAAGATCTGCAAGGTGATGGACCAGGCCATTAAGGTCGGCGCTCCCGTCATCGGTCTCAACGACTCCGGCGGAGCACGCATCCAGGAGGGCGTCAACGCCCTCGCAGGATATGCTGAGATTTTCCAGCGCAACATTCTCGCATCCGGCGTCATCCCCCAGATTTCCGCAATCCTCGGCCCCTGCGCCGGCGGTGCAGTCTACTCCCCCGCCCTCACCGACTTCACCATCATGACCGAAGGAACCAGCTATATGTTCCTCACCGGCCCTTCGGTGGTCAAGCAGGTGCTCGGCGAGGAGGTCACCCAGGAGCAGCTCGGCGGCGCATCCGTTCACGCAAGCAAGAGCGGTGTCGCCCACTTCGCCTGCCCCAACGAGGATGAGGCTATCGCCACCATCCGCGACCTGATGAGCTACCTTCCCCAGAACAACATGGAGGAGCCGAACTTCCTTCCCACCAACGACCCCATCGACCGTTGCGAAGATGCCCTCAACGAGATTATCCCCGACAGCCCGAACGCTCCCTACGATATGTATGAGGTCATCGGCAGTATCGTGGACGACGGCAAATTCCTCGAGGTCCACAAGGACTACGCAAAGAATATCATCGTGGGCTTCGCACGCTTCGGCGGCACAGCTGTCGGTATCGTCGCCAACCAGCCGAAGGTCATCGCAGGCGTGCTCGACATCAACTCCTCCCGCAAGGGTGCGCGTTTCGTCCGCTTCTGCGACGCGTTCAACATTCCTCTGGTCACCCTCGTCGACGTTCCCGGCTTCCTTCCCGGCACCCAGCAGGAGTACGGCGGAATCATCCTCCACGGTGCGAAGCTTCTCTACGCATACGGCGAGGCTACCGTTCCCAAGGTTACCGTTTCGCTCCGCAAGTCTTACGGCGGAAGCCACATCGTGATGAGCTGCAAGCAGCTCCGCGGCGACATCAACTACGCTTGGCCTACCGCCAACATCGCAGTGATGGGCGCTGACGGCGCAGTCTCCGTCCTCTATGCAAAGGATATCAAGGCAGTCGAGGATCCCGAGGAGAAGAAGGCTCTCGCAGAGGCAAAGAAGAAGGAGTACGACGACCTCTTCTGCAACCCTTACAATGCAGCCAAGTACGGCTACATCGACGATGTCATCGAGCCTCGCAACACCCGTTTCCGCATTATCCGCGCTCTCGAGCTGCTCGGCAACAAGAAGCTCACCAATCCCGCCAAGAAGCACGACAACCTGCCTCTCTAATCAAAACCTGACAAGACAAGATGAAAAGTATTAAACTCATCCTTACGGTTGTCGGTTTGACTTTGGCGGTTGCAGCCGGAGCACAGAGCCAGGGCCAGATGCGCCTCAACGAGTACCTGGTGGTCAATACCGATGACTTCCAGGACGACTTCGGGCAGCAGAGCGCCTGGTTCGAGCTTTTCAACGCATCGTACGGAACGGTGGACATCGGAGGATGCTACCTTTCGGACGATCCCGACAATCTCAAGAAATACCAGATTCCGGGAGGCGATGTACAGACCCAGATCAAACCGCGTCAGCACGTTCTCTTCTGGGCAGACAACCAGCCTTTCCGCGGCACGTTCCACGTCAATTTCGACCTTGAGAACGCTAACGAAATTATCTTCACCAAAGGCGACGGCAAGAGCATAGTGGACCGCATCAAGGTGCGCCACGACCTTCCCGAGAATGTCTCTTTCGGCCGCAGCCAGGACGGACTCGGCTCCATCGACGGCAACGGTGAGGGATGGGCAGTGCTCGACCGCACCTCTCCCAGCACCAACAACCACGCTGTGGACAAGGCCGCCAAGCCCGACAAGATGAAGCAGATTGACCCTTACGGATGGATCCTCGCACTCACTGCGATGGCCGTGGTCTTCACCGCCCTCATCCTCCTCTACTTCATCTTCAAGGCCATCGGCAACGCCAACATCAAGGCGTCCAACAAGAAGGCTGCTGCCGCTGCCGGAACGGGCGCTGCCGCTGCCGTCAAGACGGACTTCGGCGAGGTTCCTGCAGAGACCTATGCAGCAATCGCAACTGCGATGCATCTCTATATGGCCGATGAAGAGGCTCACGACGACGAGAGTTTCGTTGTCACAATGAATCCCGTGGACCGCACCTACACACCTTGGAGCACCCACATCCAGGGATTCTGCCAGACCCCCACAGTCATCAAAAAGAAGTAATTTCAAAAAGCGAAAACAATGAAAGAATATAAGCTCAAAATCAACGGCAACGACTACAACGTCGCTATAGACGAGGTGGAAGAGAACAAGGCCAAGGTGGAGGTCAACGGAACCCCTTATACCGTTGAGTTCGACAAGCCTGTCACCAAGAAGAAGCCCGTCACCATCATCAACCGTCCCACCCCCGCAGCAGGCGCAGCTCCCGCAGTTCAGGTCAGCAAGCCCGCAGCTCCCGCAGGCGCAGGCACCAAGGTCAACTCCCCTCTTCCGGGCGTGGTCCTCGGTCTCTCCGTCAAGGAAGGCGACACCGTCAAGAAGGGACAGGGCATCCTCGTACTCGAGGCTATGAAGATGGAAAACACCATCGAGGCTCCCTGCGACGGTACTCTCAAACAGTTTATGGTCCAAAAGGGCGACTCCGTCCTTGAGGGCGCAACACTTGCAGTTATCGAATAATCAGTATGGAAAACATCATCTCAAACCTCCAACAGTTCTGGCAGTTTACCGGATTTGCTAACTGCAATTTCCAGTATCTGATCATGATCTGCTTCGGTCTGATCTTCCTCTACCTCGGTATCAAGAAGGAGTGGGAACCGATGCTGCTGGTCCCTATCGGATTCGGTATCCTCATCGGTAACATTCCTCTGTTCCAGGGCCTGAAGGTCAGCGTGTATGAAGAGGGATCGGTGCTCAACATCCTCTATCAGGGTGTCAAGCAGGGTTTCTACCCGCCTCTGATCTTCCTCGGCATCGGTGCGATGACTGACTTCTCCGCACTGATCTCCAACCCGAAGCTGCTGCTTATCGGCGCCGCCGCTCAGTTCGGTATCTTCGGCGCATACGCTATTTCGCTCGCATTCGGATTCGATCCCGCCCAGGCCGGTGCTATCGGTATCATCGGAGGCGCAGACGGCCCTACCGCCATCTTCCTCTCCTCCCGACTGGCTCCAGATATGATGGGTGCGATTGCGGTGTCGGCATACTCCTATATGGCCTTGGTGCCTGTGATTCAGCCGCCTATCATGCGACTGCTCACCACCAGGAAGGAGCGTCTCATCAGGATGAAACCCCCGAGAGCCGTCTCCCCCACCGAGAAGAAGCTCTTCCCTATCATCGGATTCCTCCTCACGGCATTCATCGTGCCTTCGGGTATTCCTCTGCTGGGTATGCTCTTCTTCGGCAACCTCATCAAGGAGTCGGGCGTGACGAAGCGTCTGGCCAACACCGCGAGCGGTCCGCTCATCGACGTTGTGACCATCCTCATCGGTATCACCGTAGGTGCTTCCACCCAGGCGGACCAGTTCCTGCAGTGGCGTTCCATCTGGATCTTCATCATCGATGCATGCTCGTTCGTGATCGCAACCTTCACCGGTGTGCTCTTCGTGAAGATTTTCAACATCTTCCTCAAGGAGGGCAACAAGATCAACCCGCTTATCGGTAACGCAGGCGTTTCGGCAGTGCCGGATGCAGCCCGAGTATCGAACAACGTGGGACGCGAGTACGACCCGAACAACTTCCTTATGATGCACGCCATGGGCCCGAACGTGGCCGGCGTCATCGGTTCGGCAGTCGCAGCCGGTATGCTCCTCGGATTCCTCGGATAACGGGCGCAGAAAGTTTTTATGGGATGGTCGCAGGAATGCGGCCATTCTTTTTTATATTTGCAGAAATGAGTGGCAGTTGCGATATACGGCAGGAGATCGGGAGGCGTATCCTGATTCTGGACGGTGCGATGGGCACAATGCTCCAGCGGGTGGGGGCGCGTTCCTCGACCGGAGTGGCGGATCTGCTTAATCTGGAGAATCCGGAGGCGGTCCTCTGCGTCCACAGGGCCTATATCGAGGCTGGAGCCGACATAATTACTGCAAACACCTTCAATAATGCGGGGCGGGAGGCCAACCTGGCCGGAATCCGGCTCGCACGGAAGGCGGCGGTCGAGGCGGGCAGGAAGGTATGCGTAGCAGGTTCCGTAGGCCCCACCTCTAAGATGCTCTCCCTCTCGGCGGATGCCACTCATCCTGAGGCACGCCCGGCCACATTCTTCGAGCAGGCGGCGGATTATGAGAGCCAGATCGAGGCCCTGACCGAGGCCGGAGCAGACCTGCTGCTGATAGAGACGGTTTTCGACCCAATCAACGCCAAGGCGGCGCTCTATGCCGCTTCGAAGGTGGCGGAGAAGAGCGGCATCAGGCTGCCCATAATGCTCTCTGCCACAATCAACGACCGCAACGGCAGGCTCCTGACCGGGCAGTCGGTGGAGGCGCTCTACCACACCGTGGAGGGATACGGCCTCTTCAGTTTCGGACTTAACTGCTCTTTCGGGGCGGAAGGGCTTGCCGGAGCCGCGACTGCCATTTCCAAGTTTGCAGGATGCTTCACCAGCATCCACCCGAACGCAGGGCTGCCCAACGAGGCCGGAGAGTACGACGAGACTCCGGAGCATATGGCATCCACGTTGTCTGCAATGGCGCGCGAGGGGCTTCTGAACATAGCGGGAGGCTGCTGCGGCACCACGCCCGCTCATATCAAGGCGCTCCGCGAGGCGCTGGAAGGAATTCCGCCGCGAAAGGTGCCCGCCGGAGAGAGTGACGCTCTTGTTGTGACCGGCCTTGACTGCATCCCCATCGACCTGAAGGAGAGTAACTTCGTCAATGTCGGCGAGCGCACCAACGTGGCGGGTTCCCGGAAGTTCGCGAAGCTGATAGCAGCCAAAGATTATGAGAGCGCGGCAGCAATAGCGCGCAGGCAGATAGAGGACGGCGCATCGGTAATAGATATCAATATGGACGACGCGATGCTCGACTCGAGGGCCGAGATGGAGCGTTTCGTCCGCATCATATCCAACGACCCCGACATCGCCAGGGCGGCGTTTATGATAGATTCCTCCGACTGGGAGACGCTCCTGGCGGGAATCACAAACACCCAGGGACGCTGCATCGTAAACTCCATATCCCTCAAGGAGGGAGAAGCTGAGTTCCTGCGCAAAGCGCTGGAAATCAAGCGTCTCGGAGCCGCCGTCATAGTGATGGCATTCGACGAAGAGGGTCAGGCCACCACATACGGGCGCAAGATTGCAATTTGCGAACGCTCCTACCGCCTGCTGACCTCGAAGGCGGGATTCCGGCCACAGGACATTATTTTCGACGTCAATATTCTGACCATAGGAACGGGATTCCCCGAGCATGCACGCTATGCGGTAGATTTTATCGAGGCGGTCCGCTGGATCAAGGCCAACCTGCCAGGATGCCACACTTCCGGAGGAGTCTCGAATCTCTCATTCGCCTTCCGCGGCAACAACCCGGTCCGCGAGGCGATGCACTCCGTTTTCCTCTACCACGCGATAGAGGCCGGGCTGGACATGGCGATAGTCAATGCAGGCGCCCTGCTGCCCTACGACAGCCTCGACCCCGAGCTACGCAAGGCTGCGGAAGACGTGGTGCTGGACCGCGATCCGGAGGCCGTTGAAAGGCTCTCAGCCATTGCCACCCGCATAAAGGAATCGGAGGAGGCCGGCACTCCTGCCGCATCCTCACGCAAGGAGGAGTGGCGCTCCCTGCCGCTTGAAGAAAGGCTTTCCTACGCCCTTCAGCGCGGCATTCCGGATTATCTGGAAGAGGACCTGTCAGAAGCCCGCGCCTCCCTCTCCCCCGTCGCCATCATCGAAGGGCCGCTTCTGCGCGGAATGGAAAATGTGGGCACGATGTTCAGCGAGGGAAAGATGTTCCTGCCCCAGGTGATAAAGTCTGCGAAAGTGATGCGCGACGCCGTTGCGCTGCTGGAGCCCTATATGGAAAAGGGCGGCGAATCCGAAGGTCGCAGGCGCAGGATGGTGCTCGCCACTGCCAGCGGCGACGTCCACGATATCGGAAAGAATATCCTCTCGGTAGTGCTGGCCTGCAACGGAATCGAGGTCATCGACCTCGGGGTGATGGTGGACAATCCGGCCATCATCGAGGCGATAAAGGAGCATAAACCCGACTTTGTGGGCATCAGCGGCCTTATCACGCCATCCCTCAAGCATATGGAGGAACTCTGCCGGATGATGGAGGCGGAAGGGTTCGAAATCCCCCTTTTCGTGGGCGGAGCCACCACTTCGGCGCTCCATACCGCGGTGAAGCTCGCGCCGCTCTACAGCCACGCAGTAATCTATACTTCAGGCGCTTCGGACTGCGCCACGATGGTCAACCGATACCTTATGGACCCCGCCGGATGCACAGCATCGGTCAGGGAGGCGCAGGAGAGACTGCGCAACCTGCACGCATCCCGCAACGAGAGTTTCGTGACGCCCGAAGAGGCGCTTGCAGCTGCGCCCAAGTTCCCGATACACAGCTTTGTACAACCCGAAGGGTTCGGGCAAAAGGAGATATTCGAGCAGTTCATGCCCGTCGAGCGGCTGGTCAGGCGTATAGACTGGAGCATGTTCCTCTCCTTCTGGGGATTCCGCGGGGATTTCAGGAAACTGGTAGAGGAAAACCCGGAAGCCGCCCGCAGTTATGAAGACGGCATGGCGGAGCTCTCCAGGATGATTATCAACCGCAGCGTGGAGGTGACCGTGCGTGCCCGTTTTTACGACGCCTGTGCCGAGGGCAATGCCATCCTCCTGCCGGAGACCGGTTCCCGTTTCGAGATGGGCCGTTCCACATCTTCCCTCACGGGATATGTCTCGCTTGCCGATTTCTTCCCGCCTGCGGAGAGCGGACTGACCTCCAGGGCCGGTCTGTTCGTAGTCAAGGTACGGGACCTCTCCCCCCATTGCGGCGAGGGATGCAAGGAGTATCCGCATCTTCTGCGCGAGGCTCTCTGCGCCCGTCTTGCCGAAGCTGCGGCCGAATGGCTTTCTGAGGAGGCTTCCTGCGGCTCGCATCTCATCAGGCCCGCCTTCGGATACCCCTCCTGTCCCGACCATTCGCTCAAGGCGGAGGCATTCCGGCTGCTTGAAGCGCAGAAGCTGGGTATGGCATTGACAAGCTCATTTTCAATGATTCCCGCCACTTCGGTCTGCGGCATGCTCATATCGCATCCCGAGGCCCGATATATCAATATCCGCAACGATGAAGGTCACTGAGATTATCGAGCAGCGCAAGGGCAGGCCCTTCCCTTCGCTTGAATTCGTCCCGCCGCTGAAGGGCAGGGACATCAACCAGCTCTATTCCGCTCTCGAGCCGCTGATGGAGTTCCGCCCTCCCTTTATGAATCTCACCTGCCACCGCGACGAGCGCTCCGACGGCAGGGTTGTCAGCAAGCGTCCCGGCACAGTCGCTATAGCGGCGGCTGTTATGAAGCGCTTCCCCGTGGAGGTGATTCCCCACATGCTGTGCGCCTACGCCACTGCGGAAGAGCTTGAGAATGAGCTTCTTGACTTGAGCTTCCTCGACATACACAACGTGATGGCACTGCGCGGCGACACCTCGGCTCCCGGGCCTTTCAAGGCTGAGAACGGCGGCCACAGCCACTGCAGCGAACTGGTAAGCCAGATTGCCGCGATGAACCGCGGACGCTATCTGGAGAGCGACATCAAAGATGCCGTACCGACCGATTTCTGCGTTGGCGTGGCGGGATATCCCGAGAAGCACCGCGAGGCCTCCAGCCTCGATGCGGATATCGCACACCTGAAGGAGAAGGTGGATGCCGGGGCCGATTATGTGATAACCCAGATGTTCTACGACAATGAGCGCTTCTATGAGTTCGAGAGGAAATGCCGCGCCGTGGGCATCTCAGTGCCCATTATCCCCGGACTGAAGCCTTTGTCGATGACCAAGCACCTCCGCTCGCTGCCCGAATCTTTCGCCATTACTCTTCCTGAAGACCTGGTCAGGGAAGTGAAATCCTGCAAAACCGAAGAGGCTGTATATGAAGCCGGCATGGAATGGTGCATAGCCCAGAGCGCCGACCTCGTCGCCCATGGCGTCCCGGCCATCCATTACTACACGATGGGCCGCACGGTCAACATCCGCGAAATTCTCTCCAAAGTCTTCTAACGATTCAGATTTGATCAAAGATTTCGCCGTGCAGGCCTGCACACGTCGGAACTTCATCCCGGCGTGACCGTGGGCCAAATCCCGCCGCTCCACAACGCACTCGCCGCAATTTTATTTTATATTACAGACAAACAGACGGTTATGTTTGTTCTAATCACAAACTTAACCTATTTTTGCATAAAACTTATACATTTAAAAGATGAAGAACTGGTTATTATTGACTGTGTTTGTCTCGTTTATCTTTTTCTTGTCTTCGTGCGAAAAGGATAATGAGTATTACGAAAATGCGAGCGAAGTGATGAAGGATTCCGTGCATACGGGAAGAAGAGTTACTAATCCTTATTCACTCAGAGTAATGCAGGCCGCCCTTGATTCTTTGATGGCTACAAGAAATGATATAGAAGGTGACTCTTTCGAATTGGAAGCTACGGATTATTATGTCCGCATCAGCCCGTTTGACACGACTGCAATAGCATCAATTGATGCATTGGATCTGGAGATGTTTGATTATCCGCTTGATTGTGAATTTGAAGATGACACCGAATATTGCTTTAACCCGGATGATCCTTCTGAAATAGAGTCAGGTTGGTATTATACGGCTGTTCCTGTCGAGTATGTTTCAGAGGAAATACCATACGAAGAGGTTCTTGAAGCGGAAGGAAATGGATCCTACGTTGAGATAGAACTGGATGCAAGCAGTCAGGGGAGCGATGGCGACGACGGCAATGATGGTAGTGATGGTGGAGAAGATAATGAAGATGAATCCATCACCTGTGAACTTATCGATGAGTGTTATGTGCCGGAACACGATGACGGGACAAGATCTGGGAGAAGATTGCCAGTTTCAGCCAGCGAGTTGGAAGCGATGGCCTATAAGATAGCCGGCGTTAAGCAGGATAACCATTTAACAAGAACTTCTAATGCGTATCCATCCGGGTATGTCCGTGTCAACAACGGCAGTACGACACACCCGGTGAAATGAGTAAAGATTCGCGCTCAAAAGTTTATAAAATGGCGTACTGCATATACGGACGTTAATGGCCATTATTACATTCCCGAAAGATTTACAAAGCCCAACATATCCATTATATATTCAAACGTCAGAGATTTTACTTTATGGGGAAATTATGCTTTTCTGGCACCGGCAACTTTTACCGTGTACAACTGCACGACTCCTGATTCATTCAATAAAGAATTTAACAGGAATTCGGATTATTCTCCTTGGTCCTGGTCGGTCATAAACAATGCTGCATATGAGTATTACTCCACTTGTATCGGCCCAGGCATTTTAAATGGAGTAACCCCTCCTCCTGCCAATATGAAGCTATGGTGCATGAATGCGAATCTTGGGACAGTCGGCGGAGGTGCTCCGATGATGAAGCACCTGATAACTTCGAGAGTTTTGTCCGGCTCAGGTGCGGTATTGTCATATCTGGCAAGTCTTAACTGGATTTTTGGAATCTCCGTAGTCATCGCGGCAGCAATTAATGTAATGGGACCGGATATTCTTCTTGTAACGCGCAATAAAACTTACGAGGATTTGTATGCGGTTACGTTCCATGAATTATCTCATGCCAGTCACTTCACATCCATAGGTGAATGGAATTACGGGAAACTGATCTGGTACGAAATGACACACGGAAACAACGAGCATCTGTATGGTGTCGGTGGAACGGGTACTGAAGGCGAAGGTTATTGCGAAGTGTCTGAGACATATGCGTTCAGTATTGAGAATTATGTAAGAAGCAGAGTATTAGATAATCAGGAACGTATGGGCCAATCCTCTCATTATTTCTTTGGTGATTATGTAAAAGTTTTATCACAACTTCTAATTGATAGGACACTATCTCCTAACGAAGTTTTCTCTTGCTTAACGCCTGATATTCAAAGTATGGATTCTCTGTTGGAAGGTTTATGCATCAGATATCCTTCAAAAGCAAGCGCTATTGAATCGGAAATGTCAAAATACGCTCTATGAAAAAGATAATATGCTTCTTGTTGTGTGGCGTCATTCTAACAGGATGTGTTCAGTATTATTTATGGTTTGGAACGCTTTTTATAATGAATTGTACAGACAAAACAATACATATCGTTACCAATGCTGAGAGTTGTGAACCTAATTTGAGCCAAGGCTTCGTTGGAACCGAATTTGATATTCCACCGGGGGACATTGCCCAAATTGCTGAAACCAAGACATTTTCTGATGAGTCTATGATTACTATTGAGCATTTTATTGACAATTATCAAGATGCATATATCACAGTCTCGTTGGACTCCTGTGGCGTATTTCTTTCCAGAACATGGACATACGCAGACAGACATTCTCGAAACAAGCAATTTTTTAATTTGAACGATTCCAACTTTTTACGCTCAATTGATAGCCATTTTCGCTATAGTTTAACATATATGAGATACACTTTCAAGATTTACGAAGAAGACTTGATAGAACCATAACTGAACTAATCTATCCCGATTAATCAACTGAGGCGGTAAACAGCGATGCTTACCGCTTTTTGTATCTTTATACATTTCCGAAACTCACCTCCGAAAATAAAGAATATAGGGTCTATTTCCGGAGAGATAACCGGGGGCATTGTCCCAGAGTGACTTCCATTGCTCACGTTGAGGAATATCATTATCTGAATAGTAAGTTCACTTTTGACGTCAGATATCCTTCAGTCTTAACAGTATTAATCGGAATAATCCTTTGATTGTTGATAAAAAGTTGCTAACATTTCATAGTATTGGCTATTGCTTTAGCAATAGTCGATTTATTTCGTTATTTTTGTATGATTGGAAAAAAAATCTTTACAAGATATGCAAGACAAACTTCAAGAATTGATGGACAAGCTCTACAATGAGGGGCTTTCCAAGGGAAGAAAAGATGCAGACGAGCTCGTGGCAAAGGCTGCCCGCGAGGCGGAGGAGATTATCTCGAACGCCAAGGAAAAGGCCGCCAAGATAGTTTCCAAGGCGGAACAGGAGGCTGACGACATCAAGTCGCGCATAGCCAACGACATAAAGATGGCTTCCGCCCAGAGCATCACCGCCACCAAGCAGAACATCGAGAACCTCGTCGTCGCAAACGCCCTGAACGCAAACGTCGGCAAGGCGATGTCGGACACCGAATTCGTCAAGTCGCTGCTCACCACGGTTGTCAAGGCCTTCAACGCAGCCAACCCCGAATCCGTTCCTCTGGAAGTGATACTTCCCTCCTCGATGCAGAAAGAGCTTCAGAGCGCATTCTCAACCGAGATATACGACAACCTGGCAAAAGGCTCGGAGGTGAAATTCGTCAAGGGAATGTCCGAAGGCTTCAAGATCGGCCCCAAGGACGGCGGTTTCGTAATCGGCTTTACCGCTGACGACTTCAACGCCCTCCTCGGCAGCTATCTCCGTCCTTCGACACGCAAACTTCTCTTCGGCGAATAATGGCCAACTACCAATACATAATAGCGGGGCTTCCCGATTTCCAGCCCGACTTCGAGGCGCGCGACTTCGATTACGACGAGGTCGTGAACTTCATCCGCAGCCAGTGTTCTGAAAAGGACTGCGGCTACATCGACTGGCTGGAGGCGGGGGCCGAAGAGAAAAACATAGGACACCTCTTCTACTCGTCGGTGACATCGAGTCCCTGCAAATTCCTGCGTCATTGGTTCGCCTTCGACAGGCGCGTGCGCGAAGCCAAGGTAGCCTATCTCGACGGCGGCAAGCCCTCCGTCGACGATGTTCCCGAGGCAGGCGACCTGATGGCGATCTTCTCCACCCCCAACATCATGGAAAGGGAGAAGCAGCTCGACGCCTATTATTGGAAGAAGGCCGACGACCTTGTGCTCTACGATCTCTTCGATATCGACGTAATCCTCGCCTTCATTGCAAAGGCCCGCATAGTCCGCAGGTGGAACAGGCTCGACCCGGCGACGGGAGCGGAGTTCTTCAAGCAGCTCGTACAGGATGTACGGGGCACATTCAACGGAGTCGAATTCGACCCGTCACAAAAACAGTAAAACGAAAACCCACAATATGAAAAGTACAGGTATTGTAACGGGCATCATCTCCAACCTTGTCACGGTGAAGATCTCCGGCCACGTGGCCCAGAACGAGATCTGCTACATCAACCTCGGCGGCACCAAGCTTATGGCCGAGGTCATCAAGGTATCGGGAGAGGATGCGTCCGTTCAGGTATATGAAAGCACCCGAGGCCTCAAACAGGGCGACACCGTCGAGTTTGAAGGCCATATGCTTGAGGTCACCCTCGGGCCGGGACTGCTTTCCAGCAGTTATGACGGCCTGCAGAACAACCTCGAGACGATGTCCGACGTCTTCCTCAAGCGAGGCGAGTACACCTCCCCTCTCGACCATGAGAAGGTATGGCACTTCGTCCCCATTGCCAAAAAGGGCGACACCGTGGTGGCGGCCGACTGGCTCGGCGAGGTCAAGGAGGGCTGGCTGCCTCACAAGATAATGGTTCCCTTCTCCTTCAAGGGCGAATATACCGTCAAGAGCGTGGCTCCCGAGGGGGACTACACCATCGACGACACAATGGCGGTACTGCTCAACTCCGAAGGCGACGAGGTCAAGGTGACGATGACCCAGAAGTGGCCCGTCAAGGTGGCCGTCGGCGGTTATGTCGAGAAGCCCCGTCCCTACAGGATAATGGAGACCGGAGTCCGCTGCATCGACACGATGAACCCCATCGCCGAGGGCGGTACCGGCTTCATCCCCGGTCCTTTCGGATGTGGCAAGACGGTGCTCCAGCACGCAATCGCGCAGCAGGGCGACGCCGAGGTCATCGTGATGGCGGCCTGCGGCGAGCGCGCCAACGAGGTGGTGGAAATCTTCACCGAGTTTCCCGAACTGGTGGATCCCCACACCGGCCGCAAGCTGATGGAGCGTACCACCATCATCTGCAACACCTCCAACATGCCGGTAGCAGCCCGCGAGGCTTCAGTCTATACGGCTATGACCATCTGCGAGTACTACCGCGCGATGGGAATGAAGGTGTTGCTGCTGGCCGACTCCACCTCCCGCTGGGCACAGGCGCTCCGCGAGATGTCGAACCGTATGGAGGAGCTTCCGGGCGCGGACGCATTCCCGGTGGACCTCTCCGCCATTATCTCCAACTTCTACTCCCGCGCGGGCATCGTCAGGCTCAACAACGGCCAGACCGGTTCGGTCACCTTCATCGGTACCGTCTCCCCCGCCGGCGGTAACCTCAAGGAACCCGTCACCGAGTCCACCAAGAAGGCGGCGAGGTGCTTCTACGGACTGGAGCAGAACCGCGCCGACAAGAAGCGCTATCCCGCCATCAACCCGCTCGACTCCTACTCCAAATATCTCGAGTATCCCGAAATCATCGACTACCTCAACTCCAAGATCGCACCCGACTGGGTCGAGAAGGTCAACCGCGCCAAGAACATCGTCCGCCGCGGAAAGGAGGTTGCCGAGCAGATCAACATCCTCGGTGACGACGGAGTGCCCATCAGCTACCACGAGCAGTACTGGAAGAGCGAGCTCATCGACTTCGTCATCCTTCAGCAGGACGCATTCGACAAGATCGACGCCCTCACCCCGATGGACCGGCAGGAGTTCATGCTGACCCTCGTCCTCGATGTCTGCGACCACGAATTCTCGTTCGACACCTTCGAGGAGTGCGGCGCCAAGTTCAAGGAGATAATCAACATCCTGCGCCAGATGAACTACTCCGAGTTCCAGGGCGAACAGTTCAAGAAATATTTAGACCAACTCCATAAAGCATTGAGCAATGAGCAGTAGAGCATTCCAGAGAGTATACACCCGGCTTGAGTCAATCACCAAGGCAACTGTGACGCTCAGGGCCCAGGGAGTGAGCAACGACGAACTCGCCACCGTTGCGGGCCGTCTTGCGCAGGTTGTGAAGATCCGCAGGGGTGCCGTCACGCTCCAGGTATTCGCCGGAACGGAGGGAATCCCCACCGACGCGGAGGTTATCTTTTTCGGCGAACCCCCGGCACTCAATGTGAGCCCGGATCTCGCCGGACGCTTCTTCAACGCATACGGCGATCCTATCGACGGCGGTCCCGCTGTCGAGGGCGAGCGCCGTTTCATCGGCGGCCCTTCCGTGAACCCCTACAAGAGAAGGATGCCTTCGGAGCTGATTCCTACCGGCATCGCCGGCATCGACCTCAACAATACGCTGGTCTCCGGTCAGAAGATTCCGTTCTTCGCCGACCCTGACCAGCCCTACAACCAGGTTATGGCGCAGGTGGCCCTTCGTGCCGACGTCGACAAGATCATCCTCGGCGGCATGGGCCTCTCGAACGACGACTACCTCTACTTCAAGAACGAATTCGAGAACGCCGGCGCCCTCCACAAGATCATCAGTTTCGTCAACACCACCGACCAGCCGCCCGTGGAGCGACTCCTTATCCCCGACATGGCGCTGACGGCTGCAGAGTACTTCGCAGTGGACAAGAACGAGAAGGTGCTCGTGCTCCTTACCGACATGACCCTCTACGCCGACGCCCTCTCCATCGTCTCCAACCGAATGGACCAGATCCCTTCCAAGGACTCGATGCCGGGTTCCCTCTATTCCGACCTCGCGAAGATCTACGAGAAGGCGGTGCAGCTGCCTACCGGCGGTTCCATAACCATCATCGCCGTCACCACTCTGAACGACGGAGACATCACCCACGCTATCCCTGACAACACAGGTTATATCACTGAGGGTCAGCTCTTCCTGCGTCACGACACCGATACCGGAAAGGTCATCATCGACCCGTTCCGTTCGCTCTCGCGACTGAAGCAGCACGTCCAGGGCAAGAAAACCCGCGAGGACCACTCGCAGGTGATGAACGCCTCCGTCCGCCTCTACGCCGACGCGCAGAATGCGAAGACCAAGCTGGAGAACGGTTTCGACCTCTCCGACTACGACCTCCGCTGCCTCGACTATGCGAAAGACTATGCAATCCAGCTCCTCTCCATCGACGTCAACATCCCCATCACGGAGATGCTCGACACCGCCTGGAGGCTCTTCGCGAAGTACTTCTCGCAGCCCGAGACCGGTATCAAACAGGCTATGATCGACAAATACTGGCCCTCCAAGGCAGAGTAAACCAGTCCCGAAATGGCAATCAAGTTTCAATACAACAAGACATCTCTGACCAACCTCGGAAAGCAGCTCAAGGTACGCCAGAACGCCCTCCCTACCCTCAAGAGCAAGGAGTCGGCGCTGCGCGTGGCCGTGGCGAACGCCAAGGCGGAGTCCGACGCGCTCCAGCAGAAACTGGAGAGTTCGCTCAAGGAGTACGAGTATCTTGCGGGGCTTTGGAACGAATTCACGCCGGGGCTGATATCCGTCAAGGACGTGGAGCTCGCCACCGTCAAGGTGGCCGGCGTCCGCACCCCGGAACTCAGGAACGTAATTTTCGAAGTGCAGCCTTTCGACAAGTTCGCCAAGCCGATGTGGTACAGCGACGGCATGTCGATACTCCAGAACCTCGCCAAACTCGGCATCGAGTCGGAGGTCTTCCTGGAGAAGGGACGCATCCTCGACTTCCAGCGCAAGAAGACCACCCAGAAGGTCAATCTGTACGAAAAGGTGCAGATTCCCGGTTACCAGGAGGCCATCCGCAAGATCAAGCGCTTCATGGAGGACGAGGAGAACCTCTCGAAGGCTTCACAGAAGATAGTCAAAGCCCGCCATCAGGCTGAGGAAGAGGAGGAAGCCGTATGATAGTCAAAATGACCAAATACTCCATCCTGTTGCTCACCGGCAACAAGGAGTCGGCGCTCGAAAAGATCCAGAAGATCGGGCTGATGGACATCACCCGTTCCGCAAAGCCCATCGACAAGACCTCCGAAGCGATGCTGGAAGGCATTGCCTCGAGCCGCAGGACGATGGAGGTCCTATCGAGCATAGATCTCTCCAGGGAGGAGGATTACAACGAGATAGAGAAGACCGCACGCAGCCTCAGGAAGGATACACGCGACCCGAGAATCTGCCTTGCGGAGGCACAGGAAAGCCTTCGCGAGATGACCGAAAGGCTCGATCAGGCAGATTACGAGATGGAAGCCGCACGCCACTGGGGCGAATTCAGCTCAAAGAAACTCGAGCTCCTCAAGGATGAAGGCATCAACCTCCACTTCTATACCGTACCGGTCAAGAAATTCTCGGCAGACTGGACCGAGCACTGGCCGATGTCGGTCATCTCCACCGACGACGATACCGTCTGGTTCGTAGTCGCAGGTGAATTCGACGACATCCCCGCCGAAGAGGTATCCAAGCCCGAACGTTCCTATGCCGAACTCACCAAGGAGGTATGGAACCTGCAGCAGGGCATCCTCGTCAACAAGGCGAAGATGGAAGCCCTCAAAGAGAGACGCGAAGAGGTGGAAAAGCTCTACAGCGACCAGATCGCAGAGCTGAACCTCTATCTAGCCAACGCCTCCGGAGAATCAGTGGCGGAAGACAGGATATGTCTCCTCACCGGCTTCGCCCCCACCGAAAACGATGAAACGGTATGCGAGGCTCTCGACCAGATGGACCTTTACTATATGAAGGCCCCCGCAGAGAAGGAGGACAACCCTCCCATCAAGCTGCGCAACAACTGGTTCGCCCGCAACTTCGAAACCCTCACCGGAATGTACGGAATGCCGGTTTACGACGAATTCGACCCCACTCCCATACTTGCGCCCTTCTTCCTGCTCTTCTGGGCATTCTGCCTTGGCGACGCAGGATACGGCTTGATTCTCATCTTATTGGGCCTGCTTCTCCGCAACAGGATCAACGTCCTGGGACTCAGGAAGCACTGGCGCCTGGTTGTCACCCTCGGCGTCGGATCGTTCTTCGTCGGCCTGATACTGGGCACATTCTTCGGCATCAACCTCGCAGAGCTCGAGGGCACTCCCCAGTGGCTCAAATCGATAATGGTTGCCGGCAAGACGGAAATCGGCGGAGCCGCATACGATACTTCGATGATAGCCGCGATAGCGGTGGGAGTGTTCCACATCTGCCTGGCGATGGTAATCAAGGCCGTGGGTCTCACCAGGCGCTTCGGCATCAAGTCGGCGATCAGCGCCTGGGGATGGGTAGTGCTCATAGTGGGCGGCCTGCTGGTCGCCGCCGGAGCCCTCACCAGCGTTCTTGACGCCGACGCCACCAGGATTGCAGTCATCGTCATCGGAGTCATCTCGGTGCTGAGCATCTACATCTTCAACAAGCCGGGGCGCAACCCTCTGGTCAACATCGGAGCGGGCCTGTGGGACACCTACGGAATGGCCACCGGCCTGCTTGGAGACGTATTGAGTTACATCCGACTCTATGCCCTCGGCCTTGCCGGCGGCATGCTCGGCGGCGCATTCAACAACCTTGCGGGAATGACCCTCGGCCCCAATCCCACCTGGCAGTGGGTATTCTGGCTCCTGATCGTCCTGCTCGGCCACGCGCTGAACTTCGCGATGAGCTGCCTCGGCGCCTTCGTCCACCCTCTCCGTCTTACCTTCGTGGAGTACTTCAAGAACAGCGGCTACGAAGGCAAGGGCACCAAGTTCAACCCTTTGAAGAAATAATCGATAAAACAAACAATAAAAAACATCAAAACTATGGAACCTGAAATCATTCAAGCAGCTCCTTCTATCTTACCGGTCATTTTCGGTTATCTCGGTCTCGGCCTGATGCTTTGCCTCGCATGCATCGGCTCTTCAATCGGCACCACGATGGCCGGCAATGCGGCTGAGGGCGCACTCAAGAAGAATCCTGAGAAATCCTCCAGCTACATGATCCTCTCCGCAATGCCCGCTACCCAGGGTCTTTACGGCTTCGTCGCATTCCTGATGTGGCCCAAGGACATGGCTGTCATGCAGACCAGCGGCTGGCTCTATTTCGCAGTGGGTCTTGCGGTCGGTGCAGTCTGCCTCTTTTCGGCTATCCGCCAGGGCCAGGTCTGCTCCAACGGTATCATCGGCATCAGCCAGGGACACGACGTCCAGACCAACACGATGATCTACGCAGCTCTCCCCGAGTTCTACGCAATCCTCGGACTCGTCGCAGCGCTGATGATCTAAGCCGCGACATACGGACATAAAAAAACAGGACCTCACGGCCCTGTTTTTTTTAATCTTGACTCGTCGTTATCGTCAGTGTCTTTCCGGAGAACTCCGCCTTGCACCAGTCGAGCGTCTTGCCGTTCAGGAAGTATTCGAATCCTACCCTGCCTTTTGAAATCACGTTATTGATATTGAATATGCCTTCCTGGAAGTCGCAGAGCGCTCCGCAGCTGATTGTAATTTCGATACCCTCGCCATTGGAGCCGAATTCGGCAGTATAACCGTTCTGGTCATCCTCGATGGCCATGAATGAAGATTCAAACTGGTTCTCGTTCTCGTTCGCGGAAACCAGTGTGATGAAATTCAGGAAAGAAACGTTGCAATAAACCGTCTCTTTCACCGATTCGTCCGGCTCAACCATCCAGCTATCCTTCGAAAGGCAGGTAACCTTCAGCATATGCTTATGGATATCCGCCTGGGAACGATACATTTGGTATAACGGAACGGTATAGGTCAGGACTTTCCCGGGAGTCTTCATATCCAGGGAATCAGGGCCGGCGAGGGCCCGGTTGACAACCGTTATCGGATTAGCCAGTGCAATGTTCAACTGCGTGAGCGCCAGTTCGGCTATCTTTCCGCGATCGGAAGATCGTGTGGAGAAAGTGACGCAGGAGGAACTGATCAATGCCGCAACGGCAAGCAACAAGAGTGTTTTTCCTTTCATGGCTTAGCCTCCTATAATCTGAATCCTATGCCGCCCCGCAGGTAGTCGAACATATCCCCGAATCCGAATTCGGCAAAGCCGAAGAAGCGGCCGCCGAACTCGACTCCCACCGGATTGAGCTGCAGCACTCCGAACGAGGCCTGACCGGCGCCGAAAGAGGCAGACGGGTATGCAAGCCCCAATCCCGCAGAGGAATAGAGCCTGAAAGCGTCATTATATACATAGTAGTACCTGACCTCGGGAAGCACATAAAAAAGTCTCGAGCGGTCGGAACGTATGCCTTCGCCGGTTACGGCGCTCTTCCACCTGGCGGTGACTCCGGTCAGGCCCAGGTTGAGGCCGAAGCCCCAGCGCCCCTGCCAGTTATATCCCCCTTCGAGGGTGAAGGTGCCCGAAGAGAAGACCTCGGAAACATAGTCGTGGTAGTATTTGTCCATCAGTCCCACATAGGTATAGCCGGAATGGGCGTCTTCGTACCATCTTCCGACGTCGGAGGCGGTGCGGGCATAGCCGGCCCTGAGATAGAAGGCATCTCCGGCTCCCACCCTGCCGTTCATCTCATGAAGGAAGAAGGGAACCGTCGCATTGCCCGCAGGCATCGCGACGAGCAGCAGCAGAATCACTTGAACGATGCGTTTCATATCGCAAAAGTATGCAAATTCCTCCAATTTTGCTATATTTGCAAAGTACGAACACAGTTTTGCAATGGCTGATATCAAGAAAATCAGGCGGGCCGTTCTCGGCGCCCTTCTGAGTATAGCGGGGCTTGGAATCTTCACCGCCTGCTACGGCGTGCCCGAGTATTATTATAGCAACGACAAGGTTCTCTCCGGCACGGTGACCGACGAATCGGGCAATCCTGTCAACGGAATCCAGGTTTCAGTCGACGGCAACCGATTCGCCACGACTGACGATCATGGCCGCTTCAGCAACTTCGTGATTTCCGACAAGTTCGATTTCGAAGTCCTGTTCCAGGATGTGGACGGTGAAAAGAACGGCGGTCTCTTCGAGGAGAAGAGCCTCTCCGTCACTGTTCCTGCCGAAGGGTTCGAGTCCCTCTCCGTCACGCTCCGCAAGGTGCGCTGACATGTGTCCGCAGAAAAAGAGAAGCCCGGACGCACACCAGCATCCGGGCTTTTTATCTTGAATCCTGAAGGAATTATTTCTTCTTCTGACCGTAGCGGCTGTAGAACTTGTCAACGCGGCCTGCAGTATCGACGAGCTTCATCTTACCGGTATAGAACGGGTGCGATGTGTTGGAAATCTCGACCTTCACTACGGGGAATTCAACACCGTCCACATCGATGGTCTCCTTCGTGTTGACGCAGGAGCGGGTGATGAATACGTGATCGTTTGACATATCCTTGAAAGCTACAAGACGGTAGGATTCGGGATGGATACCTTTTTTCATATCTGTCAAATTTTAGTGAACATTCATTTTTTCGGACCGCAAATATAGCATTAATTTTTATATCCGCTATCTTTTTCCGCTGATTTTTATCAGTATAGCCATGCTGTAGAGGCTGAGGCTTGTCTTATCCGGGGCCGGTGGCCGCCCGTGGCCACGTGAACGGGAGGGGCCCACGAAGTGGGAGGGAGGGAGCGAAGCGGAAGGCTTCCGGAGAAGACAACCGAAAGCCCGAAGGCATGGCTTAAAACTACTTCCTGTCGTCCAACGGATAGAGGGCGCCGCAGCCGAAGCAGGAAAGGGGCTCGACGGTCGGGAAGAAGATTTCAGAGACGGCGTCGTACCAGTTGATGCGGCCGGCATCCTTCACGAAAACGCACAGCGTGGCCTTGCGGCCGGGGACTATCATAGCCAGGGATTTCCAATCGCCGGCAGAGCCCTGATGCATCAGGAAATCGCCGAGTTCACGATTCTGCTCCTGCACCCAATCCATTGTGCGCCAAAGGGTTGCCCTCTCACGGGCATACTCAGGAGCAGCTATGTGAACATAGCGATAATTCAACTCCTGCTTAATCGTCTCACTGCCGCCATTACGTTTCATAGCCCACTTCAGGAAAGAGGTGAACTCGCGGGCATTGGTCCGCAGCGAACGGCTGGCGTCGCTGCTTGTATAGGAGGTATTCGACATTCCCAGTGGCTCGAATAACTCATCGCGGCACAGCTCGTTATATGTCTTTCCTTCAATCTTTTCCACCACCTGCTTCAGGACGTGGTAATTGTTGCGGGCATCGGTATATGTAGCGCCGGGAGTATGGCCGATTTTAAACAATCCGTTATTCAAAAGCACGCCGGAGATGTGGCTGAGGCAGTGTCGGGCGGTAAGCGTGGAAGCTGCAGCCACGGACGACGCTTCGAACCTCTGGAGCAACTCAGGGCAGTAATCGGAGAGCGGCTTATCGAGATCGAGTCTCCCCTCCTCTGCGAGCCTCATCACGACATAAACCAGCGGAAGGGCTCCCGTTTCACCGGCAAGGCACAAGGCATCGACATCGGTATTGAGCGAAATATCTATTTCACCGGCATCGTCCGAGTATGCCAGTTGTATCGCAGAGAATCCTCCCCTCTCCAGTATGGACTGCAGTTTGGCTCGGATCATGGCCGTATCGCGGTAGAAGGTCAGTTTGTCCAACGGATTATCCAGAGAGCGTTCCTTTTCTCTTTCAGCCATATAGTTGGGACTCCTGCCCCATTCTTCGGTTTTTACGCCATAAGGCAGCCGGTCGGCAGTGGTCTCCCACCCCGGAACAGGGGTGCCGGCATCCGCCACCCACATAGTCCACTCCATAGGGATACAGTGGGGAACGAAAATGTCCAGCAGCGGGTAGTACATCGCGTAGTAGTGGCGGCTGTTG
Organism: Bacteroidales bacterium; assembly: GCA_017616655.1. Taxonomy (GTDB): domain Bacteria; phylum Bacteroidota; class Bacteroidia; order Bacteroidales; family UBA932; genus Cacconaster. Next base: position 6,699 of record JAFZXU010000059.1, on the reverse strand, counting down.
GTGAAGAACGAGAGCGCCGCGTTCCTCTCGAGGAAGGCTATTCCAAGCGAGCGGAAGGGGCCGTTGCGGCCTGTATGCCAGATTACCGGGCCCAGTTCGTCGCTGAGCTCGGTACGTGTGGCGAGGCCGTAGAAGAGCTCTCCCCTCTCCATCGACACCTCAGCTGCGGGGATATGCACGCCCTGGTAAACAAACTCGTTGAACATCTTCTCGCTCAGGTCCGCCCCTTCCAGGAACCAGCTCCAGAAGCGGTTGCACTCCACCGAGTTGGTACGCCAGTGATATGAGGTATTGTTGTCGATTCCGGTGCGCCCCTTGTCCCACGGGAAGTCGGAATACTTGACATAATCGTTTATGTACCAGATCTCCGGGTTGTTGTAGGTGACGGTGTCGGTAAAGGCCACTACGGCCAGACTGTCATATTCCGGCTGCCAGCTGTAACGGCTGTGAGGCATATCGCGCTTTGAATAGATATAATCCTGCGCCACCTCGTCTATGCGTTTTCCCTTGAGATACTCGATGACATACTGCACTATGGTCACGTTGGAATTGCGGTAGTTGCAGTGGTATCCCGGGTAGAAATCGAGGGGGATGTTGCCGTATCCCGCGCCGCATCCCGACGTATGGGTCAGCGCCATCCTTCCGGTTATGAGCTTCGCCTGCTCGCGGTATTGGGGAGCGAAACGGTTCAGTAGGCCGGGATAGTATTTGTATAGAGGCGTATCGAGGTCCACCTCCCCTTCGTCGGCCATCTTGGTGAAGATATAGCCGCAAGGCACTTTGCTCATCGAGGCGGCCTGATAGATGGAGAGCATGTCGAAGGGACGCTTGACGCTCTTCCTGCGGACCGGCTTCTCGTCGTAGAAATCCTCGTTGACCACCACGAAGGAGAAGCTGTCGATATGGTCCTGGAAGGTGACCTGGCAGGAGGCTATGTTGCAGCGCTTTATAAGATCGAGAACCTTGTCGGCATAGTAGTTCGGATTGGGCGCGTGCACCCGTACGATCCAGTCCTCACTGAGTTTCCGAGGGATAGTCTCGTCGAATACGGTCGGTTCCCCTGCCTTGAACAACTTGCCGCGGACAGTCACTGCGTGCGAGACGATTTCGGTCAGTTCGCCGTCGGGGCTGCGCAGCCAGTACTCAAAAGCGACAGTGGTCTTGCCGCCCTTTCGCGAAGGAAAAACGCTCATATAATAATTGTGACTCTCCTGCGCGAGGCGGGCATTGCCCATAACGTCCAGGGTTTTCGAGTCCATCCGGATTCGGAGAAGGGTCCATCCTTCATAGCGGCTCCCGGGCTCGCAGGCCAGCCTGACATCGGCCACCGAGAAGCGTTCGTCGAACTCCAGGTCGGTCTTCGAGGGCATCGCCACTACGGGATAGAAACCCTTCCGGGTAAGATGCGCCGTCTCGTCCGGCCCCTTCTGGGTCTGGAACGACGGGATCCTCATCCTCTCCGCAAAGGTCTGGCCGCTGAAGCAGAGCAGTGCCGCCAGCGCCGTCAGAACAAATCGCATGGATTTCATAGGATTAAGCATATAGGGGTATTTGAACTTTCGAAGTTAATGATTTTTACGATAAAATAGCATAACAAAAACGATTAACAGTTATCACCTTACGATTCGTAACCAACCAGAGGATACATATTATTAAATAATCTTGAATTATTGCCACTAATTCTTGTTTTTCAAAAAAAAAAAACCTTACTTGCGATTTATTACTTTAGGAGTTATGTTGGCAACCCGAAGATAACGACGATAAAACAGAAAAAAAAGAACATATCGACAATGAACAGAATCTATCTGACGCCCGACAAGACGGGCTATCTCGCACCCCGCTCCGTCGAACTCCCGATGGAGACGGAGCAGTGCATCGCGATGAGCGACCCTTCCGGATATGGTGACGGAGGCGACATGGGAGATGATTTTAACGACTGATCGGAGGATTGAATCATGAAGAAGACTGCTTTTATCATTTCAGTTCTGGCGATGATTGTCGCCACGGCATCCTGCCAGAGAGTCGATATCGACAACAACGCGGAGGTCAGCTCAACTCCGCTCAAGGTCAAAGCATACATCGACGGGAAGATCGAGACACGAATGACTTACACGGCGGACAACACCGCCAACACCATAACGCCTGCCTGGCAAGGTGGCGAGGCCATCATCGGCTTCGACGATCTTGGGCAAAAGTTCACTTTCACGGTGACCAGGGCGGACAGCGAAAGCGAGGCGGAACTCAGCACCACCGGGTATGTACCGGGCAGTGCAACTACAGTCTATGCCATCTTCTACCCGGGCAAGACCGTTGACGACTTCACCGCCGACGGAGATATATGGAAACTCCCCGTCGATCTCGCAAGCCAGGGCGGCGTACTCAACGCCAACCTCCCCGCGATAATGTGCGCGACCGGTACAATCGCAAACAACGAGGTGGAACTCCACTTCACCAACCAGACCGCCATCATCGGGGTCAAGAAGTTCCAGTTGAACGGAGTCTCTGCAGTTACCGAGGTCACCGGCCTGACCCTCAACGGTGTCATTACCGAAGGCACCTTCGAGGTAGACCAGACTACCGGCAATCTGGTGCTGACCCCGGGCACGACGACCGGACACATCAACGCAACGGGCTCCTGGAATACCGACGCCGCCGGAATATGCGAAGAGGCCGTCTATTTCGCCGCGATGCCGACTGACGATGCCAACCTGATGCTCAATGCAACGGTCGGCACGACCACCTACGCCAATGTTTCCAACATTCCCCAAAGCACCATCGCAGCCGGCAACTATTACTATATGAGCAAGAAGCTCGGCGGCGCCGTCGCCGACGTCGACGGCATCGCCTATCCGTCGATAGACACTGCCTGGACAGTTGCCAACGCCGCTACCGCCCCCTGCACGGTCACGCTCCTGGATGACTGCACTTCGGCCAGGATGCTTTCTCTCAATTCAGCGGCTTCCGGAACCGGAGCGGTTACCCTGGATCTTAACGGACAGACATTGACCGTTACCCCTACGGGCACGAAAGGTATCGAGATTGACGGTACCCGTTCACTCACCGTTCGGGACGGTGCCAGCGGCGGTAAGATTGTATCTTCCGCCCAATATATGGTTTACGCCACTGGTACGGCCCCTGACAGCCCTATCAAGCAATTCATCCTCCAGAGCGGTTCTTTAAATGGTACTTACACCGGCAGCAATAACTCTACAGCCCTTCACCTTATCACTAACAACGGCTTGTTTGAGATAACCGGCGGTAGCATTAGTGCTACAAATACGAATTATCGCGGCATCTATGTGGGCAATAATTCGATACTGGACGTCAACAACCTGACAGTTAATACCAGTGCATATTGCGTGTATCTCGCGATCGGTACGGTCAACCTCAATGGAGGCACTTTCAACCGTACCGGTACCTATTGCGTTTATACAAGCAACGAGTCGTCAGTAGCCAATATATTTGCTGGTATCTACACTCATACTTCAAGCGGCAACCCTCTTATCTATGCCAGCAAGGGCGTGATTAATGTCACTGGTGGATACTTCAATTCAGTAAACGTCAGGCCGGTAAACTGCGCCGGAACGAGCGCAAGCGACGGCGTGGCGTATGTCACCGGCGGCTGCTTCAATAAGCCCCTGCCGAACAATGTCCTGACAGACGCGGGCAGCATGGTATATACAAATGTGCTTAACGCTGACGATGAAACCAATGAGGTTTATCCTTTCTCCGTCGCCAACGTTTCGAAAGTGGCGACCACGACGCAGGGTGATTTCACCTGGGATTTCGGTACGATCGAGGGCGCAATGAAGGGCGCCGACCTCCGCGCCAAAGCCAACGGCCACAGCACTGTCACGCTGACTGATGACTGTACGGCATCTTCGACCATGTCGGTCAGCGAGGGCAATTCCTATAGGGTCACTCTCGACCTTGCAGGCTATGACATCACTTCGACTGCTTCGGGCAGCGCCATAACCACTGCTTCGAATTTCATCCTCACCGACAGCGGCGCTACCTCCGGCGAGATTAACTCTACGGCAACCGCCCTTGCGGTAACCGCGGGAACGGCGACTGTCAACGGCGGTTCGCTCTATGGCCAGACCAATGCTGCTACTGTCGCTTCCGGCGCAAGCCTTGTCGTCAATGGCGGTTATATATACGGTAGCGGAGCGGCTGACATTGCCAATTCGGGAACTACGGTAGTATATGGCGGTTATTTCAATAATAATCCTTCAGCCCTGTGTGCCGCATCTGCAGCTGCAGCCTCTGTGACGCAGTCATTCAATTCCCGCACTTATAACTATCAGGTGGAAGCTGTCGTCGCAACGGTCAATGGCGTTGGATACCCTACGCTTGCCGACGCCGCTGCTGCTGCCGTCGCTTATAACGGGGGCGACGCTACCGTCACGCTCCAGCTACAGGATGATGTGACGTACAATGCTACGCTGAATCTGACTCACGCTTCCAAGCCTGTTGTCTTCGACCTTAACGGCCATACTCTTTCTACCAGTACATATAACCTCTTCAATCCTTCATCCGGTACACTGACCATCACGGATTCGCAGGATAAGGTAGGAAAGATTACCACCAGCAGTTATCAAGCGGTATATGCTGGTGGATCAGGATCAACTACTATAACCATCTCTAATTGCATAATCGAAGGAACGATGCGTAAAGCGTCGGGTTCCGGTGACGAAATGCTTATGCTTGCAGGCGGAACTTCAAATACAACAATCTCCGGAGCCAGGATCTATACTAACGGAGTACAGACTGTCCTCAAGCTTAACAACTCCAACTGCAATGTTACCATTAACGATTCTGAGATGTCTTCAGGTATCGACACCACAGCCAGTTACTTCGTTGTCGCACACAACAACGGTAATCTGACCGTCAATAGCGGCAGTTTCTATAGCAAGAATAATTCTGTTATCCAGCATACGGGTACTAACAATACTAAGAAAATGAACACTACAATCAACGGTGGTTATTTCTATTCAGGTGATGGTGCCGCATACTGTCTGCGTGCAAATCTTTCAGGAGATAAAGGAATGATATTGAACGGCGGATATATGAATATTGAACCCTCTGGCTCTAAAGTTTCTTATGGCCCTGGCGTATCCCTGCAGGCTTGCGATGAGTATCATACCCACGCAACGATCGGCGTATCGCTGCATTACACCAAGAAGGTTGCCCCGACTCCTTAATCTTGGAGTTGAAGCAATCATTACATACAGGAGGGAAGCGGTCCACCGCCTCCCTCCTGTTTTATACATCTATAACTTTTACATCAATATTTGATCCAGCGGTGAGTCCAGCAGCCCAAATCACGCACCGGAAGGTCTCAGATCGTCCTCCGGTGCGCATCCAAGCCCTCCCTGCTCACGCCGGATGCCCGCCTCAGCGGAGATGCCCGGTCAGGTCGGGCATGACGGCGTGGTCGCAGGCATTAAGGATCAGAGCGCGGCGACAGCCTCGGCCGTCAGGCCGGTGTATGCCGCAATCTTTTGATCCGAAAAACCGTCGGCCTTCATCCTGGCGGCAATCTCCAGGGCGCGCTCCTCACGACCTTCCTCGCGATAATCCCAGAGGGTCGCTTCGTATTCCAGCTGGTTCATAACGTTACTAGTGTAAGTGTCCTTGTCGTCTTCGCTGTATCCCTTTGTATCGGCAGCACGGTACAACTTCACGAGCATCTCGTCGTCCATCACCTTCGGCCTCTCGCGACTCTCCGCCATCGTCTTTAATGCCACCGCGAACTTGTCAAGAAATTCCGAATCAGGATTCAAACTGCCGATATCATCTGCGAATTTCGGCAATTCGATGAAGATATGCAAGATTTTGTCGTTCAAAACCTGAGTCTTCTCCGAATCCTTGTTGCAGAACATTAGACGTACCGGCCTGCCTTCGACTTCCGGAAACAGGACGTCTCCTGTGATGGCTATCAGATACACCTTCTGGACCCTGTACCCTTTGCTCCTGTTATAAAGATAATTCTCGACAATCGATGCAGACGTATATACCAGCGACCGGTCTATGAAATTAGGCCTGGCATAATTCTGCATCTCAACGATGACACGCGAGCCGTCCTGGCATTCGCAATAGACGTCGAACGACATCTCACGTCCCTCTCCGACCGGTAGCAGAAGATCCCGCTCCAGGTATTTCACATCCTTCACCTCCCGATCGTCGATCAGTTTGTTCAACAGACCTATCAGCACATCCTTGTTCGCCTCGGTTCCGAAGAGTCGCTTGAACCCCCAGTCCGACGTCGGAACGATGTACCTCTGTCCCTCCTTGAAATTTAAGTAGCTCATAAGAATTGTTTTTAAATGCTGCTGCAAGATAAAGCCGCTTGCAGCATGCTCAGTAACGCATTTTACAATTCTTTTGGCAGTGATTGATTTTTGTCAGAAAACAACAATTACGGCTTTTGTCAAGAAAGTCAGATTTATTGCAGGATGTTTGAAAAAGAGATGCCCGAATGCATAATAATGCAAAACACCAGGCGGATGCAAAAATACTAACGCGTTGATTTTCCGCATATTATAAAAAGATTATCCGGCAGGTTGAAGCCAAAATCCTCGACCTGCCGGAGTTGTTTTTCGTAAATATCTAACTATCAGCTCGATACGAAAATCGCCTCCGCCAGGTGTTTTGAGTTCGGGGAAAACCTGAGGCACGGCATAATGCGAGCCGGAT
>JAFZXU010000058.1 GCA_017616655.1 Bacteroidales bacterium | reverse complement strand
TGCAGGTGCGCTTCCAGCCACTGGATACTCTCGGTGTCCAGGTGGTTCGTGGGCTCGTCGAGGAGCAGTACGTCGGGCTCGCGGAGCAGCAGGCGGCAGAGCGCCACGCGCCTCCGTTCGCCTCCGCTTAAGGTGGCCACCGATGCATCCGGTTCGGGGCATTGGAGGGCGTCCATGGCCCTTTCCAGTTTGGAATCTATATCCCATCCGCCGGCGTGCTCGATGGCGTCGGTGAGTTCTCCCTGCCTCTCGATGAGGCGGTTCATCTCGTCGTCGTCCATCGGCTCGCAGAACTTGAGGCTGATCTCCTCATACTCCTTGAGCATGTCCATTATCTCCTGCACGCCTTCGCGGACCACCTCGATAACTGTCTTGGAATCATCGAGATGCGGCTCCTGCTCGAGGTAGCCCACGCTGTAGCCGGGGGCGAAGACAACCTCGCCGTGTGTCGGGGTCTCAAGCCCGGCGATAATCTTCATCAGGGTGGACTTTCCCGCGCCGTTGAGGCCTATGATGCCGATCTTGGCGCCGTAAAAGAAAGAGAGGTAGATGTCCTTGAGGATGACTTTGTTGTTGTGAGGCAGGATCTTGCTCACTCCGTTCATCGAGAAGATGATTTTTTCGTCGGCCATAGCTAGATTATCTTTCTGATTTTCAAATAGTCGAGTATGACTTTCAGGGTGCCTTCATCACCCAGTTTGCCCGCGTCGATGCAGAGGTCGTAGCTGGCGGAGTCTCCCCACTTCTTGAAGGTGTAGTAGTTGTAGTATTCGGCCCTCTTGCGGTCGCCGGTCTCGATCCTTTTGCGGGCCTCGTCTGGCTCCATTCCGTCTTTCACGAGGCGCTTCACGCGCAGCTCCGGCGATGCGTTGATGAAGATGCTGACGCAGCGGGGATTGTCTCTCAGGATATAGTCCGCGCAGCGGCCGACAATGATGCAGGACTCCTTCTCAGCGAGGTCGCGGATCACCTGGCTCTGGATCTTGAAGAGACTCTCTTCGTTCATTATGGTGTCGGTGGTGATGGAGCCGTTGCCCTGCAGCAGGGAGCGGAATCCGAAGAGGGAGGTGAGCTTGCTGCGCGAGGCCTTTTCGTCTTTCTTTTCGAAGATTTCAGGGCTGAGGCCGCTCTGGCGCGCCACCTCCAGCAGCAGGTTCTTGTCGTACATCCTGATGCCGAGCTCGGCGGCAAGGGCTTTTGCCGTGCCAAGACCGCCTGCGCCTATGCTGCGGCCGATGGTGATGACGTAATTCTGTTCCATATCAGGGCTGTTCTACGGTTTCGGGTTCGATGGCGTTGTTGCGGAACTGCTTCCTGAGCCGGACGAGCATTATCTCCGCAACTATTATTGAAAGGAGGTCTGAGAAGGGGAAACTGTACCAGACGCCGTCCGTTCCGAGAAAGAGCGGAAACAGTATCAGCGCCGGCAACAGGAAGAGCAGCTGTCGGGTGAGGGAGAGGAAGATGGCCTTCCTGGCCATGCCGAGGCTCTGGAAGAAGTTCGAGATGACCATCTGCCTTCCCACGATGGGGAACAGCAGGACGTTGAGCCTGAAACCGTGGGATGCGATTCCTATCAGTTCGCTGTCGCGGGTGAAGAGGGAGACCGCCGCCTGGGGGAAGAGCATTCCCACCAGGAAGCAGGCCGTGGTGACGGCGCAGGCACATTTCATGGTCAGGTGAAGCACCGAAATGGACCTGTCGTAGAGCTTCGCGCCGTAGTTGTATCCCGCAATCGGCTGCATTCCCTGATTGAATCCCATTACAATCATCAGGAAGAGGAAGACGATGCGGTTGACTATTCCGAAGGCCCCGATGGCGAGGTCGCCGCCGTAACGCTTCAGCTGGTTGTTGACGAAAATGACTATGAAGCAGGAGGCCGCGTTCATCAGGAAGGGGGCGAGACCGATGGAGATGGAGCGTCCTGCTATCGCCCAGTCAATCTTCAGTTTGCTCCAGTCGAGGTGCAGGAACTCGTTCTTGTCGCAGATAATGCGCATTATCCATATCAGCGCCACGCACTGCGATATGACCGTGGCGATTGCTGCACCCTGGATTCCCATCTTCAGGACGAAGATGAAAATGGGGTCGAGGGCGGTGTTGAGGGTCACCGTAAGAATGGTGGCGAGCATCGCCTTCTGGGGATATCCCTCCACCCTCACAATGGAGTTGAGGCCGAAGTAGAGGTGCGTTATGATGTTTCCCAGCAGGATGGGAATCATATAGGAGCGGGCGTAGGGGAGGGTAGCCTCGCTGGCTCCGAAGAAGGTCAGGATCGGGTTGAGGAAGGTGAGGGAAACGGTGGCGAACACCAGTCCGATGAGGATGTTGAGCAGGAATACGTTGCCCAGCACCTTCTTCGCCGTGTCGTAGTTCTTCTGCCCCAGGAGCACCGAAATCAAGGTGGCTCCGCCGACTCCGACAAGGGTGCCGAAGGCGGCGGAGAGATTCATCAGCGGGAAGGTGAGCGCCAGGCCGGAAATGGCCATGGGGCCGCATCCCTGCCCGATGAAGATACTGTCCACCATGTTGTACAGCGACGACGCCGTCATCGCTATGATGGCCGGAAAGGCGTATTTCTTCAGGAGCTTTCCTACCGGCTCCGTTCCGAGCTCGAGGGGTATCTGCTCTGCCATCCGCTTATGCCGTGAGGGCGGCGAGGGCGATGGAGTTGAGCTTGGTGTCGATGCTGTCGGCGCGGCTGGAGAGGACGCAGGGCGCGGTTGCTCCGGCTACGATGGCTGCAGTGCGGACACCGGGGCACAACTGGGTGTTGGTCTTGTAGAAGACGTTTGCCGATTCGATGTTGGGGAAGAGGAGGCAGTCGGCGTCGCCGGCCACTTCGCTCTTGAGCTTCTTGATTGCAACGGCCTCCTTGGAGAGGGCTACGTCGAGGGCGAGAGGGCCGTCGAGGACGCATCCTGCGATCTGTCCGCGGTCGGACATCTTGGCCAGGAGGGCGGCCTCCACGCAGGCGGGCATACCGTCGAGCATCTGCTCGGTAGCTGCGACTGCGGCTACCTTCGGCTTCTCGATTCCGAGTGCCTTCGCGGTCTTGACCAGGTACTTGACCTCAGCCTGCTTCTGCTTGAAGTCGGGAGCGGGGATCACTGCCATGTCGGCGATGATCAGGAGCTTGTGGTAGTTGGGGTTCTGAATCACGGAGACGTGGCTCAGGACTGCCTTGGGAGGAAGCAGGCCGTTCTCCTTGTTGAGGATGCCGCGCATATATTTGTCGGTGCTGCAAAGGCCCTTCATCAGGATGTCGCCTTCGCCGTTCTTTACCATCGCCACTGCCTGTGCGATGGACTTGAGTTCGTCCTTGTTGTCGATGATGGTGAAGAGGGCCGGATCGAGTTTCTCAGCCTCGCATACTGCGAGGATCTTGTCCTTGTCACCTACGAGGGTGGCCTCGACGATGCCGAGCTGTACTGCCTTGCCGGCTGCGGTTACTGTGTGGTCATCTACTGCCCACGCTGCTACGAGGCGCTTCTTGCTCTTCGAACGGAGCACTTCAAAAACTTCTTCGAAATTGGTAATCATTTGTCTGTTTATTTTTTGAGGTTCTTTACTATGTTCATTGTGTCGCGGGCGATCATCAGCTCCTCGTTGGTAGCGATGACGCAGACCTTGACCTTGGAGTCGGGGGTGGAGATGATGGTGTCCTTTCCGTGGGTGGCGTCGTTGATCTCGTTGTCGATCTTGATGCCGAGATACTCGAGGCCGTCGCAGGAGTCGCGGCGGGTGGGCGCGGAGTTCTCGCCGATGCCGCCGGTGAAGACGATCAGGTCGACTCCGCCGAGGGCTGCGCTGTATGCGCCGATGTACTTCTTGATGCTGTAGCAGAGGATGTTGAGGGCGAGGGAAGCGCGGGGATTGCCGGCTTTCGCAGCCTCTTCGATGTCACGGCAGTCGGACGAAACTCCGGAGATTCCGAGAAGTCCGCTCTGCTTGTTGAGCATCTTCTCCATCTGCGCGGGGGTCATGTTCTCCTTAGCTGCGAGGAAGGGGATGATGGTGGTGTCGATGCTGCCGCTGCGGGTACCCATGGGGACGCCCTCCTGCGGGGTGAAGCCCATGGAGGTGTCGATGCACCTTCCGTCCTTCACCGCGGAGATGGAACTGCCGTTTCCGAGGTGGCAGGTGATGATCCTGGAGTTCTCCAGGTCGATGCCTGCGAACTCGGCGCCGCGTGCCGCCACGAACTTGTGGCTGGTGCCGTGGAAGCCGTAGCGGCGGACTGCATACTTCTTATAATATTCGTAGGGAATTGCGTAGGTGTAAGCGTAGTCGGGCACGGTCTGATGGAAAGCGGTGTCGAATACGGTGACGTTGGGGGTGCCGGGCATAAGCTCGTTCACGGCCTTGACGCCGAGCAGGTTGGCGGGATTGTGGAGCGGTGCGAGGACGCAGAGTTTCTCGATTTCTTCGTATGCCTTTGCATCCACGAAGGCGCTGCCCTTGAAGTATTCGCCGCCGTGAGCCACGCGATGGCCGACAGCATCTATCTGGCTGAGGGATTCGAGCACGCCATGCTCCTTGGAAACAAGGAGTTCGAGGACTGCCTTGATGCCGACGGTGTGGTCGGGGATGGGCATCTCGACGACGTGTTTGTCCTGGCCGGGGACGCGGTGGGTGAGTGCGCCCATCTTTTCGCCGATGCGCTCGACAAGACCTTTTGCGAGAAGGTCGAATTCTTTTTCGCTCTTCATGTCAAGAACCTGATACTTAAGGGAAGAGCTGCCGCAATTCAATACAAGTACGATCATTTTTGAAAGTTGTTGTTTATAGATAATTAAAGATTTCAGATGTATCCTGCAAAAGTAGAAATAATTGTCTATCTTCGCAAGTGAAGAAAGGTAGGAAAGATGAAAGGTAGGGAGATATCCTTCTGCGCGCTCGCCTTTCTGGCGGGCGATTTTTTCGGCGGGTGGCTGACCCTGCCTCCGCTGCTCTTCCTGCTGCTTGCCGCAATTGCCGCTCCGGCCGCCGCCGCTTTCCGCCGGATGATGCCGGTTCTGCTGGCATTCTTCCTTCTCGGGGCCGCTTCGGTGCAGGTGGGCAGGATGCCTCCTCCTGCCGCAGAGTCGGCACTTTCACTGAGTTGTAAAAGGCTTCGGGAGAGGGCTTCCACCTACCTAGGCACGATGGTGCCGGAAGGGGATGAACTGGCGGTCCTGAGAGCTCTGTCGGTAGGGGATAAGTCTGACATTTCCAGGGAGTTGCGTGCGGATTACCGTCGCAGCGGGGCGATGCATCTGCTTGCCCTATCCGGACTCCACGTGGGCATCATATACAAGGTTCTCTGCGGCGTGCTTTTCTTCCTGGGATGGAGCCTGCCGATGCGCCGCCTCCGGAGCGCTGCGGTGCTTGCGGCCCTCTGGGGATTCGCTCTCATTACGGGGCTGAGCCCCTCGATAGCGAGGGCTTCGCTGATGATAACGATCTATGAACTCTCTTCACTCCTGCGTGCCGGAAGGGACGGCGTCAACGCCCTTGCAGTCTCTGCGCTCCTGATATGCCTGGCCGATCCGGAGGCTCCCCGCGGAGTGGGATTCCAGCTCTCGTTCTGCGCCTGCCTGTCACTTTTCACGCTCTTTCCGTTCCTTCGCAAATTGTTAAGTACCAGGTCGTTGCTTTTGCGTTACGTATGGGAGTGCGTGTGTGTTGCCATCTCCTGCCAGGCGGCGACGGCTCCGCTCTCCTATCTCTATTTCGGTACCTTCCCACGCTACTTTCTGGTAACTAATCTGCTGGCTGTCCCGGTGGCCGCCGCAGTCCTCTATCTGCTGGCAGCCTCGCTGCTTTTCGCGCGTGTGCCGCTGCTGTCGGACCTGACGGTGAACCTGCTTACCGTCTCGCTCTCTTTGCTGAACGGAGTCACAAGAATCGTTGCGGGGTTGTAACGCGCTAATAATTAGGATATTTTATATTTTGGGGAAAATTGATTTTGTTTTTTTAAAGACCAGCCTTATATTTGTTGTACTTTTTTCAACTATCCTATATTACCTACTTTTTATTATGAACATTTTCGTATACGGCTTGAGCTACAGGGTGAAGAGGGAGGTTCTTGCTTCCGTATTCGCACCGTACGGCGAGGTCCAGAATGCGAGGATCATCATCGACAAGGAAACCCGCCGCTCCAAGGGCTACGGTTTCGTGGAGATGGAAGAGGCTGAAGGCCATGCCGCTATCGAGGCCCTGGATGGTACCGAACTGATGGGACGTGTCATCCATTGTGCAGTGGGCAACGAGCGCCCTGTACGTGAAGCGCCCGCTGAACAGCCAGCCGAGTAGCTCTGTTGAAAAAAAAGCGCCGACCATCTGGCCGGCGCTTCTTCTTTTTCGCTTCAAGAAAACTATTCCTCGTTGAGCTGCATGTGCTGTACATAGATGGCTTTCATCATCTGTGCGCGCTTCTTCACTGAAGGCTTCTCGAAAGTCTTGCGGCTGCGGAGTTCGCGGACCGTTCCGGTCTTCTCGAATTTCCTCTTGAACTTCTTGAGAGCTCTCTCTATGTTCTCGCCTTCCTTGACAGGTACTATGATCATTATGCAGACACCTCCTTTTTTCTTGGGGCTGCAAAGGTAGAAATACTTTTCCTACCCGCCAAATATTTTTTGTGGCAGTTTCGGAAACGAAACAAATGCGTACGGAACGAAACTCAAAATTTTTGTTTCCGAAATTGCATATATAATATTATTATATTATATTTGTAGCATAATGGTGCACTGCATTCCGGTGGCTCCGGGGCGGTGAAAAATATGGAATTGAAAGTATAACCTATAAAAGCCTATGAAATTAATTATCAAACGATTTGCAACCTTTGTGGTTCTGCTTGCCGTTACTTTCGCGGCAGCTGCGCAGAGCCGCAAAGTGTCCGGAACGATCACCTCTGCAAAGGGTGAACCCCTAATCGGAGCAGGTGTCGTCATCAAGGGCACCACTACGGGAACCGTCACCAACAACGACGGCCGTTATTCTCTCTCGGTGCCGGCCAACGGCACTCTGGTCATCTCCTGCATAGGATACAAGACCCTTGAGGTCGCAGCGGGGAACAAGGCGTCGCTGGACATCATTCTCGAAGACGACATCGACCTCATCGACGAGGTTGTGGTCGTCGGTTACGGTACGCAGAGCAAACTGACCCTGACGGGATCCGTCACCAGCACTTCCGGTACGGAATTGGTCAAGAATTCCTCCGTCAACCTCTCGCAGGGCCTCGCAGGCCGACTCTCCGGAGTCATCGTCAACAACCGTTCGGGAGAGCCCGGTAGGGACGACGCCGTGATGTTCATCCGCGGCCGAAGCACCCTGGGAAACAACAGTCCTCTGATTATCATCGACGGCGTGGAAGGCCGTGACGAGGAATTCAGCCGCCTCACCGGAGATGAGATCGAGACCATTAACGTCCTTAAGGATGCATCTGCGGCCATCTACGGAGCGCGTTCCGCAAACGGTGTCATCCTGGTGACCACCAAACGAGGCAAGTATAAGGAAGCCCCCAAGATCAACTTCACTTACGACCTCGGTCTCCAGAGCCCTACCCGCCTGGTCAAGCTGGCCGACGCTGTCCTCTTCACGACCGCGTGGAACAAGAGCCTCGACATCACCGGTGCGGCTCATAACTACAGCGATGCGCAGATCCAGCATTACATCGACCAGGACGACCCTATCACCTATCCCAACACCGACTGGTTCGCTGAGATCATCAAGCCCGTTTCCGCCCAGCACAAATATGGCGTGAGCATCAATGGAGGTTCCGACAGGGCCGCTTACTTCGTACAGTTCAACGGCCAGTACCAGGACGGTATCTACTACAAGAGCGCGACCAACTACAACCAGTTCAACCTCCGCTCGAACATCGATATCAAGGTTACCGAGAACCTGAAACTCGGCGTGGACATCAATGCCCGCCAGCAGCACAAGAACTACTCGGCGTTCCCGTCGGACTCCTATGGTATCTTCTACATCGCGATGCGCATGAGGCCTACCGGAGCGGCTTACTATCCCGACGGTGCCGGTGCCAGCCAGGGCCTTGAAGGAAAACTGCTCCGCGGCGGCACCAACCCCGCAGTCCTCGTCCAGGACCTCACCGGTTATGACCGGACTACCATCAATACGGTCAACACCACCTTCAACGCCGAGTGGGACCTCGGCGCCATTACCAAGGGCCTTTCCGTAAACGGGCATCTCTCCTATGACGTGGTGAGCACATTCAACAAGAACTGGCAGCAGAACTGGAGCTATTACAGCTACGACGAGATCACCGAACTCTTCGAGGAACGTTCCAACTCCTATTGGCCGACTCCTACCCTCCACGAGTATCAGCGCCATACGACCAATACTGCAGTCAACGTCAACGTCAACTACGACCGTGACTTCGGCGGACACCACTTCACCGCTCTCCTCGGTTTCGAGCAGAATTCCTACAGGCTCGACTACTTCACCGCCGGCATCAACAAGTTCGATTCCGACATCCTCGACGAGTTCTTCGCAGGTACTGCCGACAAGAGCTGGTTCGCTATCAACGGTTATGCCCGTGAGAGGGCCCGCCGTTCCTTCTTCAGCCGTCTCGGTTATGACTACAACAGCAAGTATCTGGCACAGTTCATCATCCGTTACGACGGTTCCGAAAACTTCCCCGCAGGCAAGCGCTGGGGTATCTTCCCGGGAGCATCAATCGGTTGGCGTATCTCCGAGGAGCCTTTCGTCAAGGACAACGTGGACTGGCTGACCAACCTCAAGATCCGCGCTTCATACGGTGAGCAGGGTAACGACCAGATCGACCCGTTCCAGTATATGACCACCTACGGATACACCACCGCCTACTCCTACAAGACCATGTTCGACGGCAAGGAGGTCAACTACATCATCCCCGGCGTCATTCCCAACCCTAACGTCACCTGGGAGGTCGCCCGCACCTGGAACGTCGGTTTGGACGGCAATATCCGCAACGGCCTGTTCGGATGGGAACTTGAGGTCTTCTCCACCCGCCGCAACAACATCCTCTGCACCCGCAACGCTTCCGTCCCTTACTACACGGGTCTTACCAACAACCTTCCCGACGAGAATATCGGTATCGTCACCAACCGTGGTGTCGAGCTGCAGGTTTCGCACGAAAACAAGCTCCTCGGCGGCGAACTGCTTTACCACGTGACCGGTAACTTCATGTATGCCCGCAACCGTATCGAGTATATGGACGAGGCGCCATGGCCGGAAGGACACGACTATATGAAACTCGAGGGTATGCCTATGGGGTCGGCCCTCTACTACAAGGTCGGCGGCATCAACAAGACCGAGGCCGATCTCACCAATCACCTGCAGATGAACGGCGCGACCCTCGGTGACTTCTGGTTCGAAGACCTTGACGGTGACAATGCGATCACCAACCTCGACCGCTACCGCATGGATCGCACCGTGGTTCCCCAGATAGTGTTCGGTATCAACGGAGACCTCACCTGGAAGAACTTCGACTTCTCGATCCTGCTCCAGGGACAGGCGCTCGCACGTTACTACTACTCTCCCGCGATGGACCCCGTCTCCGGTAACCTCGACTGGTTTGCGGCCACCTACGGATGGAACAGGGAGAATACCGATTCGGACTATCCGAGGATCGGTTCCACCGTCAGCAACGGCGGCGTCAACCGTGCCGACTACTACTCCCGCAACGCGGCGTTCCTCAGGCTCAAGAACGTTGAGCTCGGTTATACACTGCCTGTCAGGAAATGGGCTCCGAAACTTGGAATCCAGAGCCTTCGCTTCTATGTCGCGGGTTACAACCTGCTCACCTTCTCGGAACTCAAGTATGTCGACCCCGAGACTTCTGACGAAGGCTACCAGACCTATCCGCAGATGCGTATCGTCAATACCGGTTTAAAACTCTCATTCTAAGCGATTATGAAAAAGATATATATACTTCTGGCCTCGGTTCTGGCACTGGTATCCTGCAACGACGGTTTCCTGGACAAGACCCCTCTTGACAAACTAAGCGAAGATGCCGTCTTCAACAGCGACGCCCTTGCAGAAGCCTATGTGAACGCGCTTTATACAGTCCTGCCCGATCCCTATCAGGAGGGAAATGTCAGTTGTATCACTGATGAAGGCTATTTCCGCTACGGCGGTACGTCCACCCGCTACATCGCTTCCGGATATATGGATCCCGACAACGTGATGTATATCAAGGAAGGCGGCCAGGCGCACAACACCCGTACCACCATCCTCAATATCTGGAACCGCACCTATGAGTGGATTTACAGGATGAACTACTTCCTCACTTACATCGAAGAGAAGGGAACCAAGATGACCGAATCCGGAAAGAACCGTCTTACCGGCGAGGTGTATTTCCTCAGGGCATGGTCGTATTTCCTCCTGATACAGCGCTATTCCGGCGTTCCCATCATCAAGAAACCCTTTGCGCTTGACGGCGACTTCACCGTAGACCGTGCCAACTTCGACGACTGCGTCGACTTCATCCTGGATGATCTCGACAAGGCTTACAACCTGCTTCCCGATGCCAAGGACTGCGTCAAGGGACGTATCAACAAGGATGTCGTCCTCGCTCTCAGATGCCGACTCACCCTCATCGCCGCATCCAAACTGTTCAACGATCCCGAGCATCCTGCCGGAGATGTCTTCCACGGCGCCTACAGCCAGGAGAAGTGGCAGAGGGCTTACGATGCAGCCAAGGCTATAGTCGACCGCGCTGAAGTCGACGGGGCATACAGCCTCGACGATACCTACGACGGCTTCTGGAAGGATATCGATTCTCCCGAAATCATCTGGGCCAAGTACTTCGTCCCCACTTCGGACGCGAACGACAACTACACCAAGAAGGCCCAGCTGCTCTACACGGTGGAATATTTCAACGGCTGGGAGGCATTCCATCCTACCCAGGCGGCCCAGATAGACTTTGAGATGAAAAACGGTAAGAAGTGGTTCGAAGAGGGTTCCGGCTATGACGAGAACCATCCTTACGCTAACCGCGATCCTCGTTTCTACTACTGTATCGCGGCTCCTTTCTATCCTTATGGAAGCACCGACAAGAACGGTTCATACAGCGAGGATCCCCTGCTGCTCTACTATCAGTATGACGATATGACCAGGGAGGACTTCCTCGTGAGCAACAATGCCACCGAGCCCGCTTATACCTCAAAGGCAAAGCATACCACTTCCGGCAACCACGGCGGACTTGAACTCTACAAGTGGTACATTCCCACTTCGTACATCTCCGAATCCCAGACCGGAACCCTTCTCTATCCCTGGTTCCGCCTTGGCGAGATGTACCTCAACTATGCGGAAGCGGCATTCCGCACCGGCCGCGAGGATATCTGCCGCGAGTACATCAACAAGATCCGCCATCGTCCCGACGTGATGATGCCCGACGTTACCGAATCGGGTGACTTCCTCTTCGAGCGCCTGGTCAACGAGCGCAGGGTCGAGCTCTATGCCGAGACCTTCCGCTACTTCGACCTCCGTCGCTGGAAGCTCGCCGACATCTATGAGAACGTCTGCCTCGCAAGCGCCAAGACGATGGTCCTCAAGAAGGGCAACAAGATGGATACCGTCTATCGTGTCGCCCGCCTGTACGACCCCGAAAAGAACAACACCAACTACTACTGGGCAAACAATCCGGCAAGCAAAACCTATACCTATGCCGCGCATGACGGTAAGGGTACCGACCGCTACGGCACTCCTATCCAGTATATCTTCACATATTCCTGGCAGGGTAAGGAGTACACCATCGACTATGGCGACTGCATCCTCAACCAGAATCCTACCCCGAGGTGCTTCCCTGCGGACGGCCGCAACTACCTGATGCCGATTCCCCGCAACGAGATTACCAAGAGCGAGGGCAAGCTTATGCAGAACCCGGGTTATTAATATATGAAACGGCTCTATATCATAGCCTGCACGGCACTGGCCATATGCCTCTGCTCGTGCGGCGGACCGAAACTCAAGTGCAACTTCTCCAGCGCCGACATCTCGGCGCTGGAGAACGAGCATTTGGTGCTGGCCGGTTTCGCGGCGCGCCAGGGCCTCTCTGACGGCATACATATTCCTTTGAAAACCAGCTGTCTGACCGTCACCGACGGGAAGCAGAAGGTCTGTATCATCTCCAACGACCTGATGGAGATATCTCCCGACCTGGCAAGCGAGATCCGCGACAGCATCAGCATCCGCAGCGGCCTTGCAAAGGAGCGCATCCTGATGCATAACATCCATACCCACAGCGCTCCCCGCATGGGCGGCTACTCGGTCGAACCGGGTGGCCCCAACCGCGAATACAAGCGCCGCGCGATGGCTGCCATCATCGACAATGCGGTTGCCAACATAACCGCCGACGATGAATTCGTTCCCTTCACCCTCGAGGTGGCAAAGGGTACCGCTCCCATCAACTACAACCGTTGCGAGAGCGAAACCGGTCCCGTGGACCCGGATCTCTATGCTGCAAAGCTCATTTCCCGCGGCAAACCCGTCTGCGCTTTCTTCAACATCGCCTGCCATCCCGTAGCTATGGGCCATAAGAGCCTGTTGCTCTCGTCCGACTATTCGGGAGTTGCACGCGGCCTGATTGAGCCTGAGTGGGGATGCGAGGTATTCCAGTTCACAGGCGCTGCCGGCAATATGGATCCCAAGGGCGGATGCCAGCTGGTGGGTCATGCCGAGGAGATCGGCACCGAACTGGCCGACTGCCTCAAGGCGCTGGAATTCAAGAAGGTCAAGTCCAAGGGTTTGCTGAAGTTCGATACCGGACTCGCCCAGCTTCCCTACCTCATCGACGAGGTGACACCCGAAGCAGTGCGTGCCCACGCCGATTCCATCGCGGTGGCCTACAAGACCGAATTCCCCCGCTTCGCGGAGGATGTGCGCGGCTGGGAGGCGGAGATCCTCTCCCGCTTCGACAAGGGTCCCGTGGCCAACAAACTGGACTTCAACATGGAGGCCTTGAACATCGACGGAGTGATCTTCTTCTTCACGCAGGGCGAGCCTTTCTGCGAGTATCAGGAGGAGGCTCGCGCTGCCTTCCCCGACAGGACGGTCTTCTTTGCGGGCTATACCAACGGTCAGAATTCCTATCTCCCTTCGGCTCACGCATACGAGTATCGCAAGGGCTACGAATATGAGATAGAGCAGATGCACGTCTATATCAAGGCGCCCTATCCGCTCTCGCCCGAGATGCCGGCCGCTTATTCCGCAGCTGTAAAGGAAACTATAGAAAAGGTACTGTAGGATGAAGTTTCTGCTTGCCATACTCCTCTCCGTCTCCATCATTCCGCAGCCCGCTTCCGTAGTGGAGCGCGACGGCTCGTTCATCTTCGGCCCTCACGCGGCTGTAGTCTCGCACTGCGCCGGGTTCGACGAGGTGGCGGCCGATTTCAGGGAGGAGTTCTCGGTTCCCACCGGGTACGACATCCCCGCAAGGAGATATCCCTTCTGCCGCGCCGTCATCCTCGAGAAGGATGAAAGCATAGCGGAGGAGGGCTACCGGCTCGAGGTGGGCCACAGGCGGGTGAGAATCTTCGCCTCGACCCCTGCGGGGGCCTTCTACGGCCTCCAGAGTTTCCGCCAGCTGCTTCCCGGAGCCGCCTATTCCGCCACGAAGGTGGAGGGCGTGAAGTGGGAGGCGCAGAGCTGTCTCATCGAAGATGCTCCCAGGGTAGCCTGGCGCGGTATGCAGCTCGACTGTTGCCGCTACTTCTATCCGGTCGAGACCGTAAAGGAGTTCCTCGACATGATGGCGATGCACAAGCAGAACCGCTTCCACTGGCACCTCACCGAGGACCAGGGGTGGCGCATAGAGATAAAGAAATATCCCCTCCTGACCGAAGTCGGAGCCTGGCGAGACGAGACCGCCGGATATGACGACGAGGGCGACGGAACCCGCCACGGCGGTTTCTACACCCAGGACGAAATCCGCGACATAGTGGAGTATGCACGCCGCCGCTTCATCACCGTTATCCCCGAAATCGAACTCCCCGGCCATGCCAGCGCCGCCATCGCGGCATATCCCTTCCTTTCGTGCAAGCCTGACGAGCCCAAGAAGGTGGCTACGACCTGGGGAATCAAGGAGGATGTCTTCTGCCCCTCGCCCGAGACGATCTCGTTCCTCGAGGATGTCTTCGACGAGGTGCTGGAACTCTTCCCCGGTCCCTACATCCACATCGGCGGGGACGAATGCCCCAAGACCGCCTGGCGGAACAGCGACTATTGCAAAAAACTGGCCGGGGAACTCGGCCTTTCCGGAGTGGACGACCTCCAGTACTATTTCGTCAAGCATTTCGACACCTACCTTCGCGAGAGGGGCAGGACCGTTATCGGATGGGATGAAATCCTCGACGGCAGCGCCGTGCAGAGCACGATAGTTATGTCGTACCGCGGCCACAAGCCCGCAATCAGGGCTATGGAGCGCGACATGAAGGTGATTCTCTGCCCCAACCGCTGGTGCTACTACGACTATCACCAGAACGAAATCGAGGATATCCCGAGGAACCACCACCTCTTCATCACGCTGCGCAAGGCCTACAACTACGACCCCGTGGCTCAGATAGGCGACTCGCTGATGAATGCCAAGGGAAATCTGATCCTCGGCTGGGAATCCTGCGTCTGGGGAGAGTTTATCCCCGATACGAAACAGCTTGAGCATCAGGCCTTCCCGCGCGCTGCCGCAATTGCCGAGTTCTGCTGGAGCCGGGACGAAAGGCGCGATTTCGCCGACTTCTGCACCCGCATTCCTAAGGAGTTCGAGCGGCTTGACGCCCGAGGCATCAACTACAGCAGGGCATTCTACAATGTCATCGTGAATATGAACCTCGAAGAGGAGTATCCGCGCGACGTGGAACTCGAGATCGACGTTCCAGGCGCGGTCGTGCGCTATACCACGGACGGCACGGAGCCTGACGCCTCTTCGCCCGTGGCACCGACTTTGTTGAGAGTAGATAAAGGCGATGTCATAAAGGCCCGCGGCTTCACGGCCGACGGAGAGCCCCTGGGCGTGCTTATGACAAGGGAGTTTGGAAAATGAAAAAGATAGTTTCCATCATCGCCGCTATGGCATTCGTGCTCTCCTGTACGGCTCCGGCCGGGCAGAAGGGCACCGTGAGCGTCATTCCCAAACCGCACCATCTCGAGATGGCGGATGGGACGTTCACCATCACCAGGTCCACGCCGGTCTTCATCGAAGCCGGCTCGGAAGAACTTGAGCGTATCGCCGGCTTCCTCAATGAGAAGCTGCGCACCGCCGCAGGATTCGAGCTCGAGGTGCGCGAGGCAGACCTTTCGTCCCACGAAAAAGGCATCTATTTCCTCGATGCCGGCCTGTCCGCGGAGAGTTACGAACTCCGCGTGGAGCCTGGCAGGATAGTGATCGACTACGGCGACGGGGCGGGAGCCTTCTATGGCCTCCAAACCCTGCTGCAGCTGCTGCCGACCGAGATCTTCTCTGCCAAAAAGGCATCCGGAGTGAAGTGGCAGGTGCCCTGCTGCAGCATCGAGGATGCGCCCCGCTTCCCTTACCGCGGAATGCATCTGGACTGCTGCCTCCACTTCTTTGAGATCGAATTCCTGAAGAAATATATCGACGTGATGGCCCTCCACAAGGTGAACCGCTTCCACTGGCATCTCACCGAAGACCAGGGCTGGCGCCTCGAAATCAAGAAATACCCGCTTCTGACCGAGAAGGGCCAGTGGCGCAAGGAGACGGTCATCGGCTCGCTCAAGAGCGGCGTCTATGACGGCACCCCTCACGGCGGCTATTACAGCCAGGATGAGGTGCGCGACCTCGTGAAGTATGCCGCGGAGCGCTATGTGACCATCATTCCGGAGATAGAGATGCCCGGCCACGCGCTGGCGGCCATCTCATGCTACCCCGAACTCTCCTGCGGTCTGGAGGACCACTACGAGACCGCTACCAAATGGGGCGTATTCAAGCAGGTATTCTGCCCCAAGGAGGAGACCTTCAAGTTCCTCGAGGACGTGATGGACGAGGTCTTCGAACTCTTCCCGAGCAAGCTGGTGCACATCGGCGGCGACGAGTGCCCCAAGACGAGCTGGAAGCAGTGCGAACACTGCCAGAAACTTATCCGCCAGCTTGGCCTCAAGGATGAATTCGAGCTCCAGAGCTGGTTCATAACCCGCATGGAGAAGTACATCAACTCCAAGGGACACGAGATTATCGGATGGGACGAAATCCTCCAGGGCGGTCTCGCACCGAATGCGAAGGTGATGAGCTGGCTCGGGGAAGAGGGAGGCATCAAGGCCGCCCAGCAGCACCACGAGGCGGTGATGGCCCCCTATCCGAAGTATTATCTGGATTACTGGCAGGCCGATCCCGACAGCGAGCCGCTGGCCATGGACGGCCCCACCACGCTTCGCACGATGTATGAATACGAGCCCGTTCCGGCGGTTCTCACCCCGGAGGAGGCGCGATATATAATAGGAGTGGAGGGATGCGTCTGGACCGAATATATGCCCACCCCCGCACGCGTGGAATATATGGCATGGCCCAGGATGTGCGCCATCGCTGAAGCCGGCTGGAGCGCTCCCGAAAAGGACTGGGACAACTTCACCCGCAGGCTCGAGCATCACCTCGGCAGGCTCTCCAACCTCGGCGTAGGCTATTGCGACGCCTTCCACAACCCTTTCATCGAATTCCATAAAGATACGCCCCACGATATGGTGGTGACCATCTCGGTCGACGCTCCCGACGCCGAGATCCGCTACACCCTCGACGGCAGCCGGCCTACGGCCTCCTCGCAGCTCTACGAGATGCCGTTCGTCATCAACCGCCAGCAGAGGGTCACCGCAGCCGCCTTCCGTGACGGGAAGCAGATAGGGCAGACAAAATATAAAGAATTCTAACCCAAATGTCACTTAGATTAACAGAACAGCCTTCGCTTTACGACCACCTGGAGACCAAGTCGGTGGCCGAGCTCCTGCACGACATCAATCAGGAGGACAAGAAGGTGCCCCTTGCAATCGAGAAGGTTCTTCCCGACATTGAAAAACTCGTTTCGGCCATAGAGGCCACAATCCGCGCCGGAGGCAGGATGTTCTATCTCGGCTGCGGCACCGGAGGCAAGCTTGCGGTCCTCGACATCCTCGAGGTGCCCAACACCTACGGAGTCGATCCCGAGATATGGCAGGCCGTGCTTGCAGGAGGGGTTGAAAACCTCGTTCTCGACCTAGAGGAGGCCGAAGACGACATCGAGGAGGGGTGGAGAACCCTCCGCGACAAGCATTACATCACTCCGAAGGACATAGTCGTAGGCATCTCCGCCAGCGGCTGCACCCCTTACGTCCTGGCTGCCATGAAGGCCTGCAAGGAGAACGGGATCCCCTGCGGAAGCATCTGCAACAATCCCGGCTCCCCGATTTCGGAATATGTGGATTATCCCATCGAGATAATCACCGGCCCCGAATTCATCACCGGCAGCACCAGGATGAAATCCGGCACCTCGCAGAAGCTCCTCTGCGACATGATCAGCACAACGATAATGTGTCGCCTCGGCCGCGTGGAGGGCAACCGTATGGTGATGGCGAACCTCATCAACAACAAGGTTGTGGACCGCCTCACCCGCACCATGGTCGAGCGCAATCCCGGCCTGAGCTACGAGTATTGCGAAGAGATCATCAAGAAGACCGGAGGCCTCAAGAAGGCTGAACAATACCTGCTTGACAACGGAATCACTAACCAGAATTCGTCCAAATGAGAATAAGGAGACATATCGCTTATGCGCTGTTTTCCGCCTGCGTGATGCTCATGGCTGCCACCTGCGGGAAGGAACCTTCCGTGGACCATCTCAAAGGGCTTGTCATCAATGAGATTTCCGCCCACGATGAGAAGTCCGACGCCGTAAGCTGGGTGGAGATAACGAATACGTCCTCCGCCGAGATTGCATTGAATGGCGTAGGACTCTACCTGACCGACCAGTATTTTGACGGCAAGTGCGTCTGGAGCGCGCCACAGGGTGCAAAATTAGCTTCCGGTGAAAGGATAGTGGCTTCCACGGAGGACGAATCCCTCGCCACCGGCATCGCCTCCGACTCGCAGTTCGAACTGCGCCTTGGAATCGGAACGGCGACGGTGGACATCTTCGACCGCTCGAAGGATTTCCCCGACACCCTTACCCGCAGGGGAAGTTACCAGAGGATTCCCGACGGCCTCGGAGCCTGGCGCAGGCTGACCTATCCCAGCAAGGGCAGAGTCAACGAGGTCTTCGATATAGATGCGACTCCCCATACCGCCATCTGGACCTGGAGTTCCCACATTTCTGGACTGATGGAAAACGATGCTGCGCAGCTGAAGGAGTTCAAGCGTCTCGGATATCACCATATCCTCCTGAACTACGCGGCATTCGAGTCCTATAATATAAAGAATACGGTTCCTTTCATCGAGAAATGCGAGGAACTGGGTCTTGCGGTACACTGCTGGATGCAGTGTTTCTACAAAGGCGACTGGATCAATCCGGTGGACGATGCCAGGGCCTGCTATAAGGAGGAGGTATTCGCAGATATCCGCAAACACGCGAAGACCTATCTCGAGGAGTTCGGCGTGAAGGGGCTGCATCTGGATTATATCCGCTTCGGCGGCACCGCCTACAAGCACAACCCTTCGGCTACGGTCAACGCTGTCGGCGCCGTAAACCGATGCTGCCAGGAGATCCGTGAGATTGCCGACAGTTTCGACGAAGGGTTGGTGACAAGCGCCGCCCTGATGCCGGAGCGCAATTCCACGGAATATTACGGACAGAGTCCCGTCCTGATGGGAAAATACATCCACGTCCTGATGCCGATGTGCTACCGTTACTCCTATAACTGGTCGGATTCCGGCTGCAAGTCGATCGTCAACTGGTTCTGCGACAACTCCGGCGGCGCCCAGGTATGGGCCGGCATCACGACCTATACGGGCAACGATTCCGGCGGCGTCAAGGGGATGACGGCCGAGCAGCTCAGGAAGGACATCGACGTCTTCATGGACTCAAAGGCCGACGGCCTCGTGCTTTTCCGCTGCGGCCTCGGAAAATTCCCCGATGTGAACGATTTGAAATAACTCACAGATACACAACCATTTAATTTTTAACAACAACTGCAATGAAGAAATTCTTTCTGTTAATGACTGTCGCAGTAGCGGCATTGTCCCTCTTCAACTCCTGCGTGGATCCGGAAGAGGAAGGCGACGTAAAAGTAGTCGCAACAGTCAAGCAGGCTGACCTGCTCGATGCGGCAGCTGCGGCATTTGCAGCCTGGGAGGAGAATACGACCATCCCTGAAACCCTTCAGGTAGGTTCGAACAACCTCACCCTTCCCCAGTACCAGTATGCCATCGCAAAGCTGCTCACCGGCATTGCTGCCGGCGACAAGTCTGACATCAAGGTCTACGGCTACAAGGCTGCAGACCACCCGGAACGTGACAGCTACGACAAAGCTGAAATCGCCATGAAGGGCGGCCCTGCGATCAAGGAGGGTACCGAGGATCTCGTAAACCTCGCACAGAAGTTCCTCGACGCCATGAAGGCGAAGGGCCAGGTCCCCAACCAGACTCTCGTAACCAGGGGCAATGACGACGCCCTGGCGTTCTCCACGAACCGCCTCACCGTTACCGTGCTGCGTGCACTGGCGGCTTACAAGGATGCAGGTTCCCTCCCTGCAAAGGTGGACACCGAGTATCTCTCCGCAGCCGCAACCCTCAAGGGCTTCGCACAGCAGTTCGTCCAGATTCTCGACATCTGGCAGAACACCGTGGGTACCGTCTCCGCCGACGGTTCGCACTACACCGACAACAATTCGGCATGGAAGGATGTACACTTCGTTCCCATTCCCTGGTCTGGCGGCGCTTATGCCGACGGCGTTGACCAGTACGATGCGAAGTACCAGCCTTACTTCACCGTCACCATCGACGGCACCACCTACACTTCTGCACAGACCTGGGGTATCGCACTCCGCGGTATCATGGACCTGATCACCGTAGAAGGTTCCGCCAAGATGCAGCAGAACCGCAACCCGTTCGAGCATACGATGGGTAACGGCAAGACCCTCAAGGAGCCCATCCCCGCAGTTACCGATGTGGACATCTGGGGACAGTATCCCTGGTATGAGAGCACCAACGACGGTCCGGCAATCAACCTCACGGAATTCAGCCCGTACCTTATCGCACGCTGCGCTTCCTGGTTCCTTACCCGCCAGGTCGCCCTCGGCAAGATCGGTAACTACCAGTACTTCAGCACCAATCCCGACGAAGGCTTCGTCGAGGAGGGCGTATCCGGCTTCGTCAGCTCGATGCGTATGTGGCTGATTGCAGCCCGCTTCTACAAGTATCTGCTCGACAACGACATCACCGAGAACGTCTATGACGCAGTCAAGGATGTCAAGTTCGACACCGACCTCTACGGCGTGGAGATGCCCGACATCGAACTCAAGACCAAGAAGGTCGACCTCAAGTTCGACGGAACTGCTGTCAACGCTACCTTCTCGGCCAAGAAAAACTGGACCGCAACCGCATCCGACGCATGGATCCATGTCGATCCCGCTTCCGGTGCAGCCGGCGATGTTTCCATCGCCATCTCCGCCGACGCCAATACCGGCGCCGAGCGCAGCGGCAAGGTGGTCCTCAAGGGCGGCAACATCACCGATGGCCTTGAGATCGCTGTCAACCAGGGCGCATACGTCGCACTCAACGGAACCCTCAAGGATTTCGCAACCGAATTCGTAAAGGGCCTCGATGTCTGGGAGGCAACAGTAGGTACTGTCGAGTCTGAAGGTGAGCACCTTATCGAGAAGGGCACCGCATGGCAGAATGTACATTTCATCCCTGTCGGCGATATCGGCAGTGCTTACCAGGGTCATGCAGGCAACCAGTACGATCCCCAGTACACTCCCTGGAAACTCAATGTCAACGGTCAGGAAATCACCTCGAACCAGGCATGGGAAATCGCTATCCGCGGTCTGATGAATCTGGTCACCACCGAAGGCGAGGCATTCCTCGACGGCATGACCGACCGCAACAAGGCCTACACCCTTGGCAACAACAAGGCATTCAACACCGCGGCCATACCTAATCCTTCCTCCAACAACAAGTGGGGCGGCCATCCCTGGTATGAGGGAGCAAACTCCGACCTTGTCACCTACAACGGCCAGAAGATCGAGACTGTCGACATCAACTTCATGATCAAGGTGGGCGCATGGCACGTGGTCCGTTCCTTCATCGCAGTGGGCAGCAACAGCCCGCTCGGCAATGTCGGCAACTTCCAGCAGTTCGGCACCTCTTCAAGCACTTTGAACCTTGACGGCTACGACGGATTGATTTCCCCTATGCGTGAGCTCCTCGTCATGATGCGTATTTACAAGTACATCCTCGACAACAACATCAACGAGAATGTCTATGACGCCATCAAGAACCAGAAGTTCAGCTTCGACCTCTACAACCAGGGCGCTGCCCCGGTCGACAACACTCCGACTATTGCGGAATTTGCTACCGAATTCGCAAGGGCGGCTCAGGTCTGGGAGACCACTACCGGCAACGTGGAATACACCTTCAACGGCACCAGCTACAAGAAGGAGAATGTACACTACGTTCCCGACTCCTTCACCATCACCGTCAAGGGCAATACCTATGACAAGTACCAGATGCACGAAATCGCCCTCAACGCCTTCAAGGCCCTCGAGAACGGCGGCAAGATGAGCGACAAGGTCACCGCTCCCAAGAGCTATGATGCAGCTTCTGCACGCTGGCACGAGTATGGCGACGGACTCAAGGAGACCGTGGCAAAGACCGACCTCCTTTCGAACTTCGCCACCCGCTGCCTCAACTATATCAAGAGCAACGGCGAGTGGCCCAATGTCTGCGGCTATCCCCGTACATCGGACCCCGTGCTGACCACCTACAACGGCTATGTCTGCCTCGAGCGCGACTTCCTTATGATGTCCCGCTGGTTCGACTATGTGGTCAGGAACAACATCACCACCAATGTCGTGAGCGCAACGAGCAATGTCGACATCAGCACGGCTCTCTATGACCTTCCCGCTACGGGTCCTTCCCTGAAGGATTTCGCAAAGGAATTCGTCAAGGGCCTCGATGTCTGGAAGAATACCGTAGGCAACGTCGATGCTGACGGCGAGCGCAACTCACAGAGCGTGAAGGGCGGCTGGACCAATGTCCACTACATTCCTATCGGCAATACCAACAACTCCGACTTCAAGGATTACGGCAACAACCAGTACGACGACGGCAAGACCCCCTGGACCCTTACCATCGACGGCAAGCAGTACACCTCATCGCAGGCTTGGGAGATTGCAATCCGCGGTCTGCTGAACATGGTTACCGAGGAGGGCGAGGAGTTCCTCAACGGCATGACCGACCGCAACAAGGCATACACCCTCAAGGACAACAAGGGCCTCGGCAGCGCAATGCCTTCCGCATCCGCAGCCAACAAGTGGGGCAAGAACCCCTGGTATGAGTTCGACGACCTCGTGAAGAAGGACGGTCAGGCGATTTCGACGGTCGACGTCAACTTCATGGTGAAGGTCGGCGCATGGCACGTGGTCCGCAGCTTCGTCGCCGTGGGCAGCAACAGCCCTCTCGGCATGATCGGCAACTTCCAGCAGTTCGGCACCACCTCCGGTACCCTCAACCTCACCGGCTATGAGGGCCTCATCTCCCCGATGCGCGAGCTGATGGTGCTGATGCGTATCTACAAGTATCTGCTCGACAACAACATCGAAGAGAATGTCTACACCGCCATCAAGGACCAGCAGTTCAACTTCTTCCTCTATGGCGAGAACGGTGACGTCAGCGCTCCTTCCCTGAAGGATTTCGCAACGGAATTCGTAAAGGGCCTCGACGTATGGCAGAATACCGTAGGCAACATCGATGCTGACGGCGAGCGCAACTCCAAGAGTGCGAAGGGCGGCTGGACCAACGTCCACTACATTCCTATCGGCAATACCAACAACTCCGACTTCAAGGATTACGGCAACAACCAGTACGACGACGGCAAGACCCCCTGGACCCTCGATATCAAGGGTACTACTTATACCTCATCGCAGGCTTGGGAGATCGCAATCCGCGGTCTGCTGAACATGGTTACCGAGGAGGGCGAGGAGTTCCTCAACGGCATGACCGACCGCAACAAGGCATATACCCTCAAGGACAACAAGGCGATGTCGAGTGCGATGCCTTCCCCTTCGGCAGCCAACAAGTGGGGCAAGAACCCCTGGTATGAGTTCGACGACCTCGTGAAGAAGGACGGCCAGGCGATTTCGACCGTCGACGTCAACTTCATGGTGAAGGTCGGTGCATGGCACGTGGTCCGCAGCTTCGTCGCCGTGGGCAGCAACAGCCCTCTCGGCATGGTCGGCAACTTCCAGCAGTTCGGCACCACCTCCGGTACCCTCAACCTCACCGGCTATGAGGGCCTCATCTCCCCGATGCGCGAACTGATGGTGCTGATGCGCATCTACAAGTACATCCTTGACAACAATGTCAACGAAAATGTATATACCGCCATCAAAGACCAGCAGTTCAGCTTCGATCTCTACGGTATAAACTAGTTATTATTAGCTGCGGGGGCCTGACCGCCCCCGCAGTTGCCAGTTTTTCGAACATTAATTATGAAAAGGACTATGCTAATAGTTTCAGCGCTCTGTGCGCTCATGTTGACGGCCGTAGGCTGCGGTGAGAATCTGAAACCCATGAAGCCTGAGGAGAAGTTTACCCTCGACAGTTACAACGGCCATTTCGCCCAGGCCATCTCAGATGCCTATGACGTTTTCGAGGAGACCGGCTCGCTTCCCACGAGTGTCAATGTGGAGGGCATCACCTACAACAAGGGACGTTATACGATAGCGGCCTGCCTGCTGATAGACAAGATCGTCTCCCAGCCCGACACCTGGCAGGATGAGGAGATCGACCTCTTCTCCGCCGCCTTCGGTGACGAGTACCGCTGGAATACCTACGACCCCGACGTCATCGACTTCGCCCATATCAAATATATGGCCGGCCGTATGGCGGACTATGCCAGGAACAACGGCAGCCTGCCCAATTATGTCACATTCCCCTCAAGCGACCAGAGCAGCCCCGGATATATGCCCAAACTGCTGATGGTCGTTACCGAGCACGACAACATGATGAACCTTCGGGCCGCAATGGTGGTCCTGGCAAGGACGATGAACTATTTCGTGAAGAACGAGGGCAAGTGGCCCGAGGAGGTCTCTTCATGGCCTTCCAGCTATCTCGCTGCCACACGCAACTGCCCCAAGGACGACGAGTTGGTCAAGAGCACGCTTGCTGCCGCTCTTAAGAATCTCTCCGCTTCGGCAACCGAACGCCAGAAGGCAGAGGCAATATTCGCATATGCCCGCGACGAATGGGAGTGGGAGAACTATTCCAATACTAAGAAGGGTGCTCTCGGAACCATCAGGGCTAAGGGCGGCAACTGCTGCGACCTGACCCACGCGACTCTCGCCATGTGCCGCGCAGCCGGCATCCCCGCCCGTTACCTGCACGGCCAGTGCTACTTCACTTCGGGCGTCATTGGCCACGTCATTCCCGAAATCTATGTCGACGGAAAGTGGTGGATCTGCGATCCTTCGAACAACAGCGCAACCTTCGGAACTCCTACCTGGAAGGGAATGGAAACCTTCAACGGGCGCTACTACGAACTTGAATTCTAATAATTTACAATATGAAAAGACTTCTCATCGCCGCTCTGGCGCTTTTCGCCCTGGTCTCCTGCAAGAAGGCAGAAGAGCCCAACACCAACGCCTTCTGGCTCTGGTCGAAGTATATGACCGAGGTCAACATCGACGAGATGGTTTCCAAGGACATCAAGAACATAATCCTCCACGAGAAGGCCTTCACGGCCCACGGAGTGGACTCCACGCTCGCCTTCGTCAAGGAGGCCCAGAAGAAGGGCTGCAAGGTCCATATCTGGTTCCAGGCTTTCCAAAAGGACGGAAAGTGGGCATACCCCATTGACGACGAGAACAACTGCTACAAGCAGGATTTTTTCGATGAGGTCATCGCCCGCGCCGTGCAGTATGTGAAGTGGGGAGTTGACGGCATCCACCTCGACTATATACGCTTCGGCGGCACTGCTTACAAGCACAATCCTTCGGAGGAGATTACCGCCACCGGCTGCGTGACCGAGTTCTGCCGCCAGATAAGCGAGGCGGTCCGCGAGGTCAATCCCAAGGTCGTCCTCTCCGCCGCCCTCATGCCGGAGCCTGACAGCGAGTACTACTACGGCCAGGATCCCGCGCAGATGGGTCAGTATCTCGACATCCTTATGCCTATGATCTACCGCTACAGCGGCGGTTACAAGCACAATGACGCCGGCTGGGCAGTCCGCGTGGCCAACCATTTCGCAGAGAAGGGCAAGCCCGCAGTGGTCTGGGCAGGTACTACTACCTACCGCGACCGTCCGGATGCAGGCGATGCGGATGACGATACGCCCATACCTATGACCCCCGAGCAGATGCTCGCCGACTGCCAGGAGTTCGCCAACGAATCGGAGGCTGTCGGAGTGGTTCTCTTCCGCTACGGCCTCGGCGACTTCCCCGACCTCCACGGACTTTGGGACAATAAGGAGAAATAAGATGATACTGATAGCTGACAGCGGGGCTTCGAAGACCGACTGGGCTTGCGTGGAAAGGGGCGGCGACCGCCGCATCACCTTCCAGAGCCAGGGTTACAACCCCAACTATATCACAGGTCCCCAGATAGTTGAGGACATCCTTGCCAACCTTCCCGGCGGCTTTCCCGTAGACGATGTAAGGGAAATCTATTTCTACGGAGCTGGCGTTACGCCCCTGCAGTATCCCTTCATGGAGGAGACCCTCCGCAAGGTCTTCACGAAGGTGACGACCGTATTCATCGCGATGGATACGCTGGCTTCATGCCGGGCGCTGCTCCAGCGGGAATCCGGTTTCGCCGCCATCCTGGGCACTGGAGCCAACTCCTGCCTCTACGACGGCTGCAACGAGGGACTCAATGTGGATTCCTGCGGCTTCATCCTCGGCGACGAGGGCAGCGGCGGCAATCTCGGCAAGAGGCTCATCACCGACTACATCCGCCGCAACATGCCGCCGAAGGTCTATGACCTCGTAGGGAAGGAGCTGGGACGCAACAACGACGAACTGCTGGATGTCATCTATACCAAGCCCTTCCCCAACCGCTTCTGCGCACAGTACGCCAAGTTCATCCATCAGAACCTGGACTTCGACCCCTACTTCCCCGAACTCGTCACCGACGCATTCCGCCAGTTCTTCAAACTGATCGTCACCCACTATCCCAACTATCAGAAATACACCTTCAACGCGGTTGGAAGCGTGGCCTACTACTTCAAGCCGCTGCTGCAGCCCGTGGTCGAGGAATTCGGAATGAAGATGGGCGTCATCCTCAAGGCCCCGATGGAGGGCCTCATCAAGTATCACCTTGAAAGCTAAACAGTTATGGGAGATAATAAGAAATACATAGTTCCCCTCGCCTTCATAGGGATGATGTTCTTCACCGTGGGCTTCGCGGTGGGCATCAACGGCTATTTCGTACCCTTCCTGGAGAACAACCTGAACCTGACCTCCGCCCAGAGCTACCTCGTGGTGGCGGCCACCTTCGTGGCATTCCTGGTCTTCAGTTTCCCTGCCTCTTCGATAATCAACAAGATAGGGTACAAGAGGACCATGTCGCTCTCGTTCTTCCTCTTTGCGGTGGCCTTCGCGATGTTCATCCCAGCGGCAAGGATGGAGAGTTTCGCCCTCTATCTGCTCGCCTGCTTCATCAGCGGTACGGCAAATACCATCCTGCAGGCTGCGATCAACCCCTATGTCACCATTCTCGGCCCTATCGACAGTGCCGCGCGCCGCATCAGCATAATGGGCATCTGCAATTCGCTGGCCCTCTCGCTCCCTTCGGTATTCATCGCCGCAGTCACCCGCAAACCCATCGAGCAGGTTGGACTCAACGACCTGGATGCGCCCCTTTTCATCATAATCGGCGTGGTGGTGCTGCTCGGCATCCTTACCTTCTTCGCTCCGCTCGAGGAGATCAAGGCGGAGGGAGAGGAGAACGAGGAGGACTGCCCCTACGCCGCCGGCAAGAAGAGCATCTGGCAGTTCCCGCACCTGATACTGGGCGCCCTTGCGCTCTTCGTCTATGTGGGAGTGGAGAACCTTGCGCTGCTCACGGTGCTCGACTATGCCAAGGATCTCGGCCTGCCCAACCCCGAGAACTACACCATCTGGCCCGGAATAGGAATGGCGGCCGGCTACATACTCGGTATCATCTTCATTCCCAAATACATATCGCAGGTCAAGGCTCTGCGAATCTGCACCTGGCTGGCTGTGATAATGTCGCTGGCAATAGTGCTCACTCCGGGCCCCGTTTCGGTATGGTTCGTGGCGCTGCTGAGCTTCGCCTGCTCGCTGATGTACCCCGCGATCTGGCCCCTCGCCATCGTGGATCTCGGCAAGTTCACCAAGAAGGGATCCTCGCTGCTGGTGGCCTCCATCGGCGGCGGCGCCCTGATTCCCGTACTCTTCGGCTTCATGAAGGACTGGCTCGGCAGCCAGAACGCATACTGGATCTGCCTGCCCTTCTATCTCCTGATAATGTACTACGCTTACTACGGCTATAAGATTCGCAAATGAAACACTTTTCCCTTCCCAAGGACGGAGGCCTCATAGAGACCGGACTTCCCAAAGACATCCTTCACGGATACGACAAGGTTTACACCGAGCTTTTCCCCGACCCCTACCACGCCAGCGAAGAGGTGGCGAATGAGGTCATCTCCGAAATCAACGCCTTCGTTCCCGGTGAGGAAAAGCCGCTCTTCAAGCTGGGCCTCACTACCGGTTCGACACCGCTTCTGCTCTACAGGATCCTGAGCGAGGCCTATTCCCAGGGAAAGGTCTCCTTCCGTAACGTGGAGATATTCTCCATCGACGAGTACTATCCCAGCAGCCGCGACGAGATGCAGAGCCGCAATTACCGGCTTCATCACTCCCTGGTGGACAAGATCGACGTCCTGAAGGAGAATGTCCACATACCTGACGGTTCCGTGCCGCAGGAACGCCTCTCGCAGTACTGCGCTGAGTTCGACCTGGCAGCGCGGAACGTGGACCTGCTGGTGATCGGAATCGGCGAAAACGGGCAGGTGGGCTTCAATGAGGCAGGTTCCTCCTTCGGAAGCCGCACCCGCGCCGTTATTCTGCCTTATGCCTCACGCAAGCGCCAGGCGCACAACTTCAACGGCGACATAGCCAACACTCCCGCTTCGGCCCTTACTGTGGGCATCGACACCATGATGAGCGCCCGCCGCGTGATCCTTATGGCGTGGGGCGAGAAGAAGGCGAAGGCGGTTTATAACATCGCCGAAGGCCCTGCGGACACCCTCTGCCCCGCAACCTGCTTCCAGAACCATCCTGCCGCTTCGCTCTATGTGGACGAAACGGCCGGCGCGCTTCTCACCCGCGTGGTGGCGCCCTGGAAGATCGGCCCCTGCGAGTGGACCCGCAAGTTCCGCCGCAAGGCCGTGGTATGGCTCTGCACCGAGGTCCGAAAGCCCATCCTGAAGCTTACCCACGAGGATTATCTCCAGAACTCCCTCGGCGAGCTGATAGACCTCTACGGCCCCTTCGACAAGATCAATATCGAGATTTTCAACGACCTCCAGCATACCATTACCGGATGGCCGGGAGGCAAGCCCAATACCAACGAGCCGACCCGTCCGGTGGCTTCCGAGCCCTTCCCCAAGACGGTGCTGATCTTCTCGCCCCATCCCGACGACGATGTCATCTCGATGGGAGGCACCCTCATCCGTCTGGTCCACCAGGGGCATAACGTGCATATCGCCTACCAGACTTCTGGTGACCTTGCAGTCCACGACGACGTGGTGCTTCAGCATATCGACGCCGCCGCGGAGCTGGGTTACGGGGACAATTTCTCAGAGATCCGCCACCTGATAGAGTCCAAGGTTCCGGGCGAGCCCGAACCTGCCAAACTGCTGGCCCTCAAGGCGGCCATCCGCCGTTCGGAGGCGAAGGCTGCGGTCCGCAGTTTCGGCCTCCACGCCAAGAAGAACACCCATTTCCTGAATCTGCCTTTCTACGAGTCGGGCGGCGTGGCAAAGTTCCCCCGCACCCAGAAGGATGTGGATATCATAAAGGATCTGATGAAGGAGATCAAGCCCGACCAGATCTATATGGCGGGCGACCTCGCGGATCCTCACGGCACCCACCGCGTCTGCACCGAAGCGGCCCTCGAGGCTATCGAGCAGTTGCGCGAAGAGGGGGAGAAGTGGCTGGATTCCTGCAATATATGGCTCTACCGAGGCGCCTGGATGGAGTGGGAGCTGGGCCGCGTGGATATGGCCGTTCCCCTGAGTCCCGGCGAGGTGGTGGAGAAGCGTCACGCCATCTACCGCCATCTCTCGCAGAAGGACATCGTCCCCTTCCCGGGCGACGACCCGCGCGAGTTCTGGATGCGCGCCGAGGAGCGCAACGCCAATACGGCCCGTCAGTACGACGCTCTCGGAATGGCCGAGTACCAGGCTATGGAGGTCTTCCTTAAGCTTTGCTGAGATACTCCTCCATGCTTGTGAGGAGTTTGTATTGTGCCCGGGTGCGCACCAGGTTGTGCTCCGGGTACTTTATTTTGTAGTAGGTGTCGCCGTCGATGTAGTCCATCAAAAAGCGCAGCACCTGCTCGTAGGTGATGTAGATGCCGCTGAATCCCAGGTATTCCTTCTCGATGGGGGTCAGGTACGGCTCCATTTTCGATAAGTAGCCGCCGATGTAGGCCTTGTACATCTCGGGGCTCATCGAAACCTTCGATAGGTCGGGATCGTCCTCGGCTCCGGTGTTGGTGTAGGAGCGCAGTGCGTCGCCTATGTCGTTGAGCAGGGTGGAGGACATCATGGTGTCCAGGTCGATGGCGCAGAGCAGGTGGCCGTCTTCGGCGTCGAAGAGGAAATTGCTGATCTTGGTGTCGTTATGGGTTACGCGGGTGGGGATTTCGCCGCTTTCGACCTTCTTCCAGAAGTCGAGCATCTTCTCGCGGCGCGACTCTATCCAGCCGATCTCCTCACTGAGGGATGCAACCCTTCCGGCGGCGTCGCGCCTGAGCGCCTCGTCCCACTGGCCGAAGCGGAAGCGGATGTTGTGGAATCCCTTGATGACCTCCGCCAGCGGCTCGTCGAAGTCGCTCACCAGGCGGTGGAATTCGCCCAGTCCGGCGCCTCCCTGCCAGGCCATCTCCGGGGTGTCGGCGCTGTCGTAGCTCTTGGAACCCTTGATATAGAGACAAACGGCCCAGAAGTTTCCGTTTTCATCTTTGTAGCATAGAGCGCCGTCCTTCGTGAGGATAACGGTGAGTGTCTCGCGAAGCGGGTCGGCGACCTTCGCCTTGATATGGCGGGTGACCCTCTCGATGTTGTCCATCATTGCGGGGACGTCGGGGAATACCAGATGGTTCTTGCGCTGAAGTATGTAGTCCGGCTCCCTGCGTCCCTCGACGCATACGAGGTAGGTGTCGTTGATGAAGCCTTCGCCCAGGGGGCGGATGTCGGTCGCCTTGCCTTCGAGGTCGAAGCGGCTGGCTATTGAATAGAGGTCTGTTACCATATCAGTTTGAGTTTGCCGAAATATTCGGGTCTGTGAAAGTCGGGTGAGGGGGTAAGGACGGGCGACCAGCTCAGGTAGTGGGGCCTGAGGGTCCTGTCGCCGCATTTGTAGAAGTTGGCACGCAGTTCTGCGGGTTTGCCGGTGCAGCCGAGGGTGGCGAATGGAATCTCGAGTTCTACGCTCCATTTGGTCGATTCCTTGGCTTCGAAGGGCTTGCAGGGGAGTGCGGCGCGCCTCTTAATCTGTGCCATCTCCTCCGGGGTGAAGTGGCGGAAGTCGGAGCGGGACCTGCGCTTGCCGGCCAGTCCTACGCCTATGCAGCTGGTTTCGAAGTTGAAGTAGTAGCGGCTATGGGGCTTTTTGACGAAAAATTCCACGCAGCTGTCTTCCCAGACGGGGCCGTTGGGCTCGGTGCAGACCGCCCTGCATCCCTCTTCCTCCACGTCGAACCTGACGAGCAGGCTCCTATCGCTGTGCGCTATCGCCACCTCCACTTCCGGCTTGTAGGGAAATGCGTCAGGCCAGGGGACGCAATCGATGGCAAATCTGTTGAATCTCTGCAATCCGCCAAAACCGGAGACATACGGAACCGTGATGCTTTCAGCCATATCCATTTCTTTTTGGTTGATTGTGTAAAGATAGGAAAAAAAGATGAGGATATGTTCCTGATTCCTGGGCCGGGCAGGCCGTTAAGGCCATCTTCTTGAAATAATCCCCTTCTTTTTGTATATTTGTAATCGTTATGACAAGCATAGCCGAAAGACACAAGTATATCCTTGACAATATCAGCCAGAAGGGGTTTGTCAAGGTGGCGGAGCTGGCCGAGGCGCTGGGGGTGACTCCCACGACCATACGCAAGGATCTCAATATCCTCGAGAGCCGCGGCGCCCTTCACCGCGCATACGGAAGCGCCCTTACCAGCTCGGCGCCGGTGCTCGACATCAACCTCAATACCAAGCGTCTGCACCACTTCGCCGAAAAGCGCAGGATCGCCCAGAAGGCCGTCTCGCTGGTGGGGGAGAACGAATCCATCATCATCTCCTCGGGTTCCACGATGGCTGTCTTTGCAGAGAATCTCAGCCCGAAGGGGCGGCTCAACGTAGTGACTCCGGCCGTAAACGTCTCGATGCTGCTGGGCGACGTTGCTGGCATAACCGTCATGCAGCTCGGCGGTATACTCTACGGCAACTCGATGTGCGTCACGGGAATAGAGGCCATCACAAAACTCCGTCAGCTGCATTGCTCCAAGATCTTCTTCGGCGCGGACGGAGTCGATCCGGAGGCTGGCATCACCTGCCTTGCGATGGAAGAGGCCGAGCTCACCCGCGAGATGATAGCGGTTTCCGATATGGCGATAGTGCTTGCCGATTCCTCCAAGATAGGATTCAAGGGCTTCAGCCGCATCTGCAAGATTGACGAAGTGGACGTGATTGTCACCGACAGCGGCATCTCGCTTGAAAACAAACGGCGCATCGAGGAGCTCGGAGTCAAGGTCATAGTCGTCTGATGCCGCTTCCTATGGAACTTCTTGAGGATTTCCTGAGATACATTAAGGTGGAGAAGCGTTCTTCGCCCAGGACGCTTGCCAATTACGGCGACGCCGTGGAGGAGTTCTACCGCTTTGCGCAGGCCGACGGAAATGAAGGCTTCCAATTGGATTCCGTCACGGACAAGGAGGCGCTGGAGGCTCTCACGCCCCAGCTGATCAGGGGTTACATAGCCTACGGACTGGATAGCGGCAAATCCGCGCGCACCATGAATATGCATCTTTCGGCGCTCAGCACCTACTGCAGGTTCCTGATGGCGCGGGATCTCATTTCCTCCAATCCGGTCTCTAAGGTGCCGCGGCCCAAGCAGGAGAAGAAACTGCCCCAGTTCTATACCGAACAGTCGCTCTCCAACTACTTTGACCGGTCGCTTGAAGTCTGTCGTCAGGATCCGGAGGATTTCATGAAACTCCGCAACCGCACGATGCTTCTGCTGCTCTACTCGGCAGGACTTCGGCGCGCGGAGCTCTGCTCCCTGAAAGAGAGCAACTTCGATGCGAAACGCTGCGTATTGCGGGTCACCGGAAAGGGAGACAAATTGCGCGAAATCCCGATTCCCGCTTTGATATGTGACGAATTATTGTTATATTTGGAGAGAAATGCGAGGCAGTATCCCGACAATCCTGAGGGTTACTTCTTCCTGACTCCCGCGGGGCGGCCGCTCTATCCCGCCTTTGTCAATATCGTAGTCAAAAGCGAGCTTTCGGGAGTCGGGGGATTCACCGGGAAAAAGGCGCCTCACGCGCTGCGTCACTCCCTCGCGACCCATCTGTTGAACCGGGGCGCCGATCTCAACAGCATAAAGGAGATTCTGGGGCACTCCTCCCTGGCAGCGACCCAGATTTACACGCACAACTCATTTGAAAAGTTGAAAGACACATATTTAACCGCTCATCCAAGAGCTAAAAACAGGAGGTAAGTTATGGAAATCAAAGTTCAGTCGATCAAGTTCGACGCCGATCAGAAGCTCCTCGCATTCGTAGACAAGAAACTCGCAAAGCTCGAGAAGTTCTACGATGAAATGGAGAGAATGGAAGTAAACCTCAATCTTCTTCCCGACCCCCAGAACAAGAACGTAAAGGTACGTGTTGTGATTCCCGGTCAGGAGGACATCGTAGTGGACCGTCACGCAG
Source organism: Bacteroidales bacterium (assembly GCA_017616655.1). Lineage (GTDB taxonomy): Bacteria > Bacteroidota > Bacteroidia > Bacteroidales > UBA932 > Cacconaster. The sequence goes on along the minus strand of JAFZXU010000058.1, from coordinate 40,086 downwards.
ACACCTTCGAGGCTGCAATTACAGATTGCGCAGGCGTTCTCAAGGATATGCTTGTGCAGGCAAAGGAGAAAAGGTTTAGATAATCCTCCGCTGATTTCAGAAAAATAGCTGCAGAAGCTCTTCGGGGCTTATTCCGCAGAAGTATTCACCGGTCGCCAGCTCTTGCAGGCGGCCGGCTATTTTTTGCTCCGTGTGGGGGCAGCCCTTCATCGCCTCGCAGAATTCTGCGGTGGGGGCGGTGAAGAAGTAGTCGCCGCGGATGTCGAGGCTTTCGATCTTGCCGCCGCGGATTTCCATGTAGGCTTCGATGAGCCCGGCGGGGAATTTGAGAGCCTTGTGGAAGGTGCTGGCGGGGGAGGCGCCGTAGTTCCAGGCGTCGGTGCGGTATTTTTCTTCGGCGAGCCGGGAGATGCCCGCCAGGTCGGCTTCGGTGTAGGAGTAGGGGATGAGGTCGTTGCCGATTCGCTCCGCCAGGAAGGCGATGAACTGCTCCACCGTCATCGGCTCGCTCAGGTGCTGGGAGATGTTGGTGACACGGCTGCGGACCGATTTGACTCCTCGGCCTTCGTATTTTTCCTGACGCGGGATGAGGGCGCCTGCGATGTCTGTCATCTTGGAGCTGAAGAGCAGGGTGCCGTGCTGCAGGACGCGTCCATTGTGGATGCACATCGCGTTGCCGGAGAATTTGGCGTCGCCGATGAGCAGGTCGTTGCGTCCCTCCAGGCGTGCGTCGACGCCGAGACTCCGAAGCGCCTCGATTACCGGTGCGGTGAAGCGGCGGAACATCGCTCCGCTATCCTCGCCGGGAACGGCGCGTTCGATGAAGGTATAGTTTACGTTGCCCAGGTCGTGGAAGACGGCGCCGCCGCCGGTGAGCCTGCGTACGACAGCAATGTCGTGCTCCCGTACGAAGTCGGTGTCGATTTCGGCGCGGGCGTTCTGGTTGCGGCCGACGATGACGGCGTTGTCGTTGCGCCAGAGGCGGAAAACGGGCTCTTCGTGGTGCGTCAGCAGCCACTCTTCTGCCGCCAGGTTCCAATAAGGGTCGGTGGTATTATCTATTATGCAGAGCATTGATTCTGGAGCGACATCATTGGCTCCGCGCTGTCCATCCGAAAAAGGCCCTCCCATTGCGCTTCGCTTATGGGCCCCTCCCCGTGTGCCGGGGACGCACACTTTTTCGGACGGACAGCGTCTCCGCCTTATGATGTCTCTAATAAATAATATTACTCCTGCTATGGTGAGGCCGAGCAATGCGCCGGCGAGGACGTCGCCGAGAAAGTGTTTGCCCACGTAGATGCGGCTGTAGGAGAGGAGGGCGGCCCAGCAGAAGATGAGGGGCGTCCACCATCTGCGCCTGACTGCCACAGATGAGAGCAGGGCGAAGCAGAAAGTGTTGCAGGCGTGGCCGGAGGGGAAGCCGAGGGGATGGCTTCCGGGCTCTTCGAGAAGCCGTATCGATCCGCCGATAAGCGGATCAGCGAAAGGCCGCAGGCGGCCGATAGCCTCCTTCAGGTAAAAACTCAGCCTGTCGCTGAGCAGCACTCCGAGCAGGAAAACAGCCACCCAGATGGCGGCATAGCGCCAGTTCTTCCGGCAGAAAAGCCAGATAATCACGAAGATGTAGAAAGGCACCCACACCCAGACGCGTGAGACGAAGACCATGACCGCATCGGCGGCAGGGCAGTTCCACCCGTTCAGGGCAAGGGTAAGCGACCTGTCAAGTTCAAGAATCCTCTCCATCGTCGTTGAGGGTTTTCCAGAGCAGGTCCTTCAGCTCCGGTATGCCCTCTCCAGTCAGAGAGCAAATGAAAAGATAGGGTACTTTGCGGGGCATGTGCCTTCGGATCTCCTTCTTGAGTTCCTCATCCAGCATATCCGACTTGGTGACGGCAATCACCCGCTTCTTGTCGAGAAGCTCGGGATTGTACTGTTTCAGCTCCTTCAGCAGAATCTTGTATTCCGCGGTGATGTCCTTGCTGTCGGCAGGAATCATGAAGAGCAGCATCGCATTGCGCTCGATATGGCGCAGGAACCTGAGTCCCAGTCCCTTGCCTTCGTGAGCGCCCTCTATGATTCCGGGGATGTCGGCCATCACGAAGGACTTGTTGTCGTAGTAGTTGACTATGCCGAGATTCGGCTCGAGGGTGGTGAAGGCGTAGTTGGCTATCTTGGGCTTGGCAGCGGAGACTACCGAAAGCAGGATGGACTTTCCGGCGTTGGGGAAGCCTACCAGGCCAACGTCTGCAAGCACCTTGAGCTCAAGTATATACCATCCTTCGACCCCCTCCTCGCCGGGCTGGGCGTAGCGGGGCGTCTGGTTCGTGGCGCTCTTGAAGTGGTCGTTGCCCAGGCCGCCGCGTCCGCCGCGAACAAGGATCTTCTCCTCTCCGTCGTTGATTATCTCGAAGATGGTTTCGCCGGTCTCTGCATTCTTGGCCACGGTTCCAAGAGGCACTTCCAGGACGATATCGGCCCCTTCCTTGCCTGTCTTGAGCTGTCCGCTGCCGTCGCCGCCGTCCTCGGCCTTGATGTGCTTGCGGTACTTGAGGTGAATGAGGGTCCACATCTGCTTGTTGCCTCGCAGGATGATATGTCCTCCGCGACCTCCGTCGCCGCCGTCGGGTCCGCCTTTGGCCACATACTTGGCCCTGTGCAGGTGCATCGAGCCGTTGCCGCCCTTTCCGGACTTGCAATAGATCTTGACGTAGTCTATGAAATTGCTGTCTGCCATAACGATGCAAAGTTACTTATTTTCCGGTCAGTTTTTAACAATAGGCACTTTGGGACATCTAATAAATGTAACTCAATGATAATGAAACACGACGCGAATACGATATTGCACAAGGCCGCAGACAGCTACGGAAAGCGTCTCTATTGGCATATCCGTCGTCTTGTGGTAAGCCACGCCGATGCTGAGGACGCACTTCAGGAGACATTCATCAAGGTTTTCACCAAAGCTGATTCATTCAAAGGTGACGAGTCGAGCCTGGAGGCGTGGTGTTACAGGATTGCGACAAACGAGGCTCTGCAACTTCTTCGCCGGAGAGCGCATATGTTTCAGAGTCTTGATTCTCTCGGCAGCGAACTGGCGCTCCAGGTGGCAACGGAAAGCGCCCCCGATGCGGACAAGTCGTCAATCCTGTTCCAGCAGGCCATAATGCAACTCAGTACCCAGCAGCGCATTGCTTTCAATCTGCGTTATTACGACGAGTTGCCTTACAGCCAGATTGCAGAGATAACCGGGAAAAGTGAAAACTCGCTTCGGACAAATTACCACTATGCAGTGGAAAAGATAAAAGATTATTTAAAAGAACACGCGATATGAAAGAGTTCGAGAATATAAATACAAATCTTCCATATAGGGAAGAAGACAGCTATGTGGAGGCCTTGGTAGAAAGAAGCAAATCTGTGGAGGAATGGCAGGCGCTGAAGACTCGCAACACGCATCGTACCGTCTGGCTTTCTCTGGCAGGCGTAGCAGCCGCGGCGGCCTTGATACTCGCTCTTGTGATTCCTTCCCATAAGGATACCGTCAGTCCGATAGACTCATTCCTCGCTTCAATTTCGGATGATGAGGCGGCGATGATAACGGACTGGCACATTGAAGTAATTCCGGAATATTATTAGAATACAAACCCTCAAAAACAAATTACAAAAATGAAACGTTTATTTCTCTCAATTCTTATAAGCCTCTCCGCTTTGGCTGCTTTCGGTCAGGAAAAGGATGACTCTGTTAATCAGCGCTATTTTGACGCAAAGATCAAAGAGTTTGTCTATAGGCTTGACCTTAGCGACCAGCAAAAAGCGCTTTTCATTCCCATCTATGAGCGTTATAGCAACGAGATGAGGGCAAATGTTGGGGAACGACGCAGACCTAAGACCAAACCCGAAACCGCCGAGGAGGCTGCTGCCATTGCCAAGGCGAAGATAGAGCGTCAGCAGAAAGCACAGGACATCCGCCTGAAATATGTCGACGAGTTTGCCAAGGTGCTGAATCCCGATCAGCTCGGTCGTCTCTATGATGTTGAAAACCAGATCCAGCGCAAGCTGATGAGTCGCAAGGGTACTCACGGAAAGGATGGGGGCCATCGTCCCGGTCATCGCCCGACGCGTGCTCCCAAAGGCCCTCGTACTTCTGATAAGAAGTAGTTCCACGATATGAAAAAGTTGTTGTTCAGTGCATTAATTGTATCGATGATTCTTTACGCCGGGGCTTGCGAGCTGATTCCGAGCCCCGACGGAGAGAATCCCGACAATCCCGATAATGAGAATGACCGGGTATTGGTTGCTGGAAGTGTGCTCTCAATCTCTGAATCCCAGCAGGCAGTCGCTTCTTCTCTTTTGAACGAAGCTGATCAGCAGATCTTCGATGCTCTTACGGGTGGTCTGAAATTTAACTTCCAGATGTCCGGCATCACTAAGCTGGTAATCGAAAGTGTTGACGCAAATGCCCTCGCCGGGGAGGCACAAATCATTGAAACCAACGGGGTTCTTGCCATTGGCGAGATCGGCTCTTCTCACTCCATCATCACTTTTCTTCCTGCAGATGGCGGCGTACTGGAGGCCGGAAAGGATTATATCGTCAGGACATTCCCCTGCGATGTGTACGGAGGATATCGGCTATCCATTTTCAAAGACGGGCAGGTGGCCCATTTCTTCGGCGTTCACCAGATAATTGAGGCGGGGGCGTTCATCTCCCCGCTGGACCTGATAGAGGATGATCTGGAATTCGACGATCCCGATGTGCCCCTCGTGGAAGAGGAGCGACCGGAGCTGGACAGCAAGACGAAGGAACTGCTTCGCGAATACAAAAAGAACCCCTGCCTGGACACCTACAACGCTCTGTATGAGCAGATGGGCGTGCGCTACGACAAAGTGGTTGCCCGCAAGAAGGCCAAACTCCGTGAACTGGAGCGTGAGGCTAAACATCAGTCATTGGTAGAGGAGATGCAGGCCATTGTTGACGAAATGGTGAACAACCGGGAAGAGCGTTTGGAACAACGTTTCCTGAGCCTGATTGATTCACGCAAGGATGATAATCCCGATGATAATTGGCTGGTGCTCAAAGGCGCTACCGAGGGAAACTGCTATGTGGGATATGCACCTGTCACTAATGCGGAGTTTGCTGCTTTCGATGCAGGATTCACCTATGCTGCGGGACAGGAAAGATACCCTGTAGTAAATGTCTCGATTGCCCAGGCGCAAGCCTATTGCGATTGGCTGGGGACGAAAGATGCCGTCCACACCTATCGCCTTCCCACCGAATATGAGTGGATTCTTGCGGCGGGTCATATGCCCAAGGATATCAGGATGAACAGCAATCACATCGAGTCTGGACTTACCAGCGTTGACGCTTACGCTTCTTCCAAAGGCGGTTGCGGCGGTATTGACTTCTGGGGTAACTGCTGGGAGTGGACCGGCACGCAGACTGCATCCGGTCAGTACATCATCAAGGGCGGTGCCTGGGACAGCAGCCGCGACGAGTGCCGGAGCGAATACTCCGACGCAGCCCGCGACGGTTCCAAAGGCTACGCCAATGTGGGTATACGCGTCGTAAGGGTTGACCGATAAAAAACGGGTGGTAACCTTACCACCCGTTATTTGTGTCTATTTCTCCCAAATGTGCAGGATTTCGCCGATGTACATATGGTGGATGGGGAGGCCGCGGCTGGCGTACCAGTCACGCTGCTCTTCGGGAAGAAGGGCGGGGTCGAAGGGGACTGAATAGATCTTGCGGCACTCTATGGCCAGATCTGCCTCGGCGTAGATGGGGTTGCCCAGTTCGGTGAACTCGACGGTCAGACCGGCGCCTGCAACCTTGTCCTCATCGCGTCCGGATACGCTTCCCAGATAGCCCAGCTTCTCTTGCATCGCCTCGGGGAAATGAGTCACCGTGAAGTACTCGTTCCGCTCCATAAACTCATAGGTATAGCGGGCGGGGGATACGTAGACGATATAGACGGGCTTGTTCCAGAGGACACCGAAGGTGCCCCAGCCAATAGTCATCAGATTGAGGTCGCCTTCTTTACCTGCGGAAAGCTCCAGCCAGTCGTCGCCGACCATCTTGACGGGGTTCAGGCTGACTTCTTCGGGCGTAATCTCGCGCCAGGAGCCGTCTGCGGCCACCGGGACTTGTTTCTGGTTGTTGCAGCTCATAATCGTAAAGCAGGCCAGCAGGACGGCCAGGACTCGTTTCATCCCTTCAAGGTTTTGTCGACCAGGCGGCTGATGCGGGTGAAGATGTTCTTGATGGAACCTACGCCGTAGATTTCGTTGTATTTGTCGCGTTCCTTGTAGTAGGCGATGAGGGGTTCGGTTTTCTTGTGATAGTTGAGGATACGGGTCGTGATGGTCGCGTCGTCCATATCGTCCTTGCGGTCCTCTATCATCGCGCGGTGATGGATTCGGTCGCGCACGGTGGCGTCATCGATGACTATAGATATGACGCCGGTAATCTCCTCGCCCCGTTTCTCCAGCATCTTGTCGAGACACTCTGCCTGGGCTACGGTGCGGGGGAATCCGTCGAAGATGAATCCCTTTACGTCGGGATGGGCTTCGAGTTCGCCCAGAATCATCTCTTCCACCACCTCATCGGGAACGAGATTGCCCTTCTCTATGAGCTCCGCGGCGAGTTTGCCGAGTTCGGTCCGGGCCTGGATCTCGTGACGCAGGAGATCGCCGGTCGAGACATGCCTGAAATTATATTTTTCTACCATCAATGCGGCCTGGGTGCCCTTTCCGGCCCCCGGAGGGCCGAACATAACATAGTGTTTCATTATTCGTCGAGGATATAAATGTCTTTGTAATTGCGCCCCAGCTGGTCGTAGTCGAGTCCGAAACCCACTATGAACTTGTTTTCGATCTCCATTCCGACATAGTCCAGCTTGAGGTCCCGCTTGTAAACGTCGGGCTTGAGCAGCATCGTGCAGATCTTCACCTCGCGGGCGCCGGCCTCGATAAGGAGGTTGTGCAGGTCCACGATGGTCTTGCCGGTATCCACGATGTCCTCTACCACGATGACGTCGCGGTTCTTGATGGCGGTGGTGAGTCCCAGCACCTTGCGGGTCACTCCGGTGGAGATGGTGCCTTCGTATGAGGAGAGCCTTATGCTGCTGAATTCCAGCGGAATCTCGATGCGTTTCATAAGTTCGGCACAGAACATCACCGATCCATTGAGGACACAGAGCATGATGGGGATGTCCTTCCTGTCGCGATAATCATCCTCGATACGCTTTGCAACGGCGTCGATGGCCTTTTCAAGCTCGGCGTTCCGAATATATGGAACAAATGTCTTGTCTTTGATTGTCAGTTTTTCCTTCATGTCTTTTCAGATTGAATAACAAAGTTAATCATTATATTTGTCCTTGTAAAACTTTTATCTATTACGGCCATGAGGAGAGAGATTGTGGGGCCGGGAGGCCTTAAGGCCGCTTTCGCTGCGGCTTTCTTTTTACTGATTCATATTATTCAGGCAGGCGCACAGGAACTGCCCGAAAGGATAGCGGCTCTGGTCGAGCGGCATGTCCTCGAGGGTGGCGACGAGGAGGAACTGCTGCGCCACTACGAGGAGCTCGCACGCCGCAGGCCCTCCATCAACGCACTGTCCCGCAAGGGATTGGAGGCAACAGGAGTGCTCTCGGCCTTTCAGATAGAGAGCCTCCTGGACTATCGCAAGACCTTCGGCGAAATCCTATCCGAGGGTGAACTGGCCCTGGTGGACGGATTCAATGGCGAGCAGGCCCGTATATGCGCATTCTTTTTCAGCTTCGAATCCGAAAGGGAGATAGCCGAGCCTGTTGAACAGGAAATGTGGCGTCACAAGACGACGCTCCGTGGACGCCACACCTTCGGGGCGGCAACCCCGGCTATTACTGCCAGATACACTCTCGAGGCGGGCAGAAACGTCAGCGCAGGCCTGACTGCCGACAGCGACGCAGGCGAACTGGCAAAAGACCATCCTGTTCCGGACTTCCTGTCGGGTTATGTTGCAGTCAGGGGAGGCGGGGCTGTCAAGAAGGTGATAATCGGGGACTACGTAATAAGGGCCGGTCAGGGGCTTGCCTGCTGGAAAGCCTTCAGCCTCAAGGCGTTCGGCACACCTTCCGCAATAATAAAACAACCTCGCGGAGCGATGCCTTACAGCTCTTCTGCCGAGTCCGGCTATTTTCGCGGAGCGGCGGCGACCATGTCGAAAGGGGAGATGCAGCTCACCCTCTTCGCATCCCGTCACCCCGTGGATGCGCGGATTGCGGGTGACACGGCTTATACATCCATCGTCACGGACGGGTACCACCGAACGGAAGCGGAGCTGGCGAAGCGCCATTCTATGCACGAATATGCCGCAGGGGCCGCCCTGGCGGGGGAAAAGGGACGGCTGCGGTACGGCGTCACGGCGCTCGCCTACCGTTACGACAAGTCCGACGGCCGCACCGTGAAGGACTACAACAGGTATCAGCAGTACTACGGATGGTGGAGCAACATTTCGGCTGACTGCTACCTCTTCTGGCGCAACACCCGCATCTTCGGTGAGGCTGCCGTGGATGCCGGAGGCTCGCCGGCCCTGCTTGCAGGTGCCCTCTGGAGCCCGGGCTACAGCTTCGAGGCGAGCCTGCTGGGGCGTTTCTACAGCCGTTCGTATATTGCCACCCATGCAGGTGCGTGGTCGTCGCTCTCCTCCTGCTCGAACCAGCGCGGCGCCACACTTTCGATCCGATGGCTCCCGGGCCGCAACTGGGAAGCGGCGGCAAACATCCAGTATTCATACTATCCGTGGTCGAGATACGGCATCGACGGCTCTTCGGCGGCCTGGAAATATCGAATCGGCATCACCAGGACCTTTGGTAAGCACCTGGAGGCCTCCGCCCAAATTTCCGGAAATCCGGCCCCTTCGTGGCGCGCCTCGCTCTCCTGGGGCGAGTCGGGACGCACCTGCCTTAAACTCCGCTACGCCGGCAACCCCTCCGGAAGCGGGGCGGTGGCGGAAGGAATCTTCCCCCTTTCAAGGAAACTGCGTCTTACCGCGGGAATCTCGTGCCACTCCACCTCCGGTTGGGATTCACGTATCTATCTCTACCGCAGCGGATTGCCGCAGAGTTTTTCGGTCGCCACACTCTACGGAAAAGGCGCGGGGGCGTACCTTGTCGTAAAGTACGCCCCCGTGCGTTGGGCCGAAATATGGCTCCGTATATCTGAAAAAGAGGCTTCAGTCTATCTTACCTGGAGTTTCTGACCCGGGCGGATAGTACTCTTCATATTCATTCCGTTGAGTTTGAGAAGGGCATTGAGCGAAATGCCGTGCTTCTTGGCGATGGAGGAGAGGGTGTCTCCCTTCTTCACCACGTAGGTCGTACTCCCGGATGAGGATGAACTGCCTGACTTGGCTGTGGATGAAGAAGAGCCGCCGGAAGACTTGCCGTAGATCTTGAGCCTCTGGCCCACCTTGATGGTATTGCCCCTCAGGCCGTTCCAGCGCTTCAGGTTGGAAACCGAAGTATGATATCTCGCCGCGATGCCGGCCAGCGTCTCTCCCTTGCGCACCTTGTGGATGATGCGGCCTCCCTGGTCGGAGGAGGGACTGTCGGCTATCTTCTTGATGGCCACCTCATTGAAGAAGGTTGAATCCTTGTAGGCATAGATCATCTGCTCCTTTTCGGTGAAGGCGTTGCTGTAGTTGATCGGCAGGCGGAGGATATACTCCTTCTGGGTACCCGGGATGATGTCGTGGAAGTACTGCGGGTTGAGGTCGCGGATGAGGTCGATCGGGATGTCGATGTTGTCGCTGATCTGCTGGAAATGGAGCATCTTGTTGACATGGAAGGTATCGACAGCCGAGGGCAGCGAGACGGGAGTGGGCACTATGTTATGCTCGGGATAGTACTCCAGCACGTAGAGCGCCGCGATGAAGGCGGGGATGTAGCCGCGCGTCTCGCGGGGCAGGTAGTCGTAAATCTCCCAGAAATCGGTCTTGCCGCCGCTGCGGGTAATGGCCTTGCGGACGTTGCCCAGTCCGCAGTTGTAGGATGCTATCGCCAGCGACCAGTCGCCGAAGACCAGATAGGAGTCCTTCAGGTACTGCGCTGCTGCGCGGCAGGCTGCTATCGGGTCCAGACGCTCGTCCACAAAAGAGTTGATTGTCAGGTCATAACGCAGCGCCGTGGTATAGATGAACTGCCACATTCCCTTCGCCCTTGCGCGGGAGACCGCCCTCGGGTTGAGGGCCGACTCGATGACCGCCATCGCCTTGAGCTCGGTGGGCATTCCGAATTCGTCGAATATCTCCTCGAACTGCGGCAGATAGTAGGGAGCGAGGCTGATGATCTTCTGTGTAGCTCCCGGAATCTTGTCGGTGTAACGGATGATGCTGTTCTTGACGTAGCGGTTGAACTGTATGGGAATGAAGGAGTTGATTTTGTTGAGGCGGGCGATGTAAACCGAGTCGGGAATGCTGGAGGTCAAGGTGTCGCGGTCGATCGAAATCAAGTCGAACTCATTGACGTCCAGCGAGCTCTGCATGTAGTAAGCATTGAGCAGGGAGTCAATCGCCTCCGGGGTGTACTCCGTTACCTGGGTTTCGATGATGTCTTCGGTGTCTTCCACGTTGATAGGCTCGATAACGGCCTGATATTCAACATAGAGGGAATCATACGCCTTCTGCAGCGAGTCCAGGCGGAACTGGAGCGCCTCTATCAGCTGCTTGTTCTTGTCGCCCCTGAAAAGGCCTTTCGTCCCGCCGTTGTCCTGGGCGGGTACGGTGACCATCGTCACGACCAGAAAGGCAGTCAGGGAAAATAATCTTTTGATGTTCATAACTATTGTGGTGTGTGTGTTAAAAATTCAGGTTGAATCTGAGTCCCAGCGCCGGAGGCTGGACATGCGCGGAGGCGAAAAGCGGCTGGACCGGCTCGATCAGGGCGGGGGCCACTTCGAGCGAAGCGATGTTGTCGCTGACGTCGAAGTCCGCCATGTAGGCGAAGACGTTGGCGTCGATTATGTTCAGGGCATAGACGGCGATGAAGGAGACCACCGAGTAGTCGCGGTACTTGCGGTAAAGGTCCTTGTACCACTCCGCCTTGCTGGCCGAAATGGCGCCGTAATAGCCGCTCGAAGAGTCGTTGTCTATGGTATAGAGATATTTGAACCTCTTGTATTCCATATCGTTGAGGTGGAGGGTATATCCGCAGACGGCGAATCCTCCCACCCAGATCGGAATCTTCCACCAGTCCCCGTTGTTGGCCTGTCCCAGGCCGGGAAGCAGCGCGGAGTAGAGGGTGGATTTGGCAGGGACGGGATGCGGGTAGTCGGTCTTGTAGCTCGCGACAGCATCCAGCAGGGCGGCCCAGTAGGTTACGCCTGCCCCGATATAGCTCAGGTTGCGGTAGGTCTTGTATCTGGGATCGCCGCTCTCCTGGTACATCCTGTTGAAATGGATGCCGCCGTAAACCCCCGCTCCGATGCCGCCGTAAACGATCGGGAGTTTCCACCAGTCGCGGTTGTAGATCTGGCCCGCGCCGGGAACTATCACCGCTCCGGCGAACATATATCCGGGGGTGAGGGTATCCTTGCGGGCATATCCGCGTATCATCCGCTTCAGCGAGAATCCCGCCAGCGAGTCAACCTCCACGGAGGTGGAGTCGTTGTAGTGGTTGATGTTGCCGTCGCCTACGCCGGGAGGCCCCGTTATCGAACTGACGTTCGACGAGGTGGTGGTGGCATTGCGGAACTGGGCCTGCGCTTCGAAAACGAAGAACCCGGTCAGCAAAAGCGTGATGGTCAGAATCAGGCGGCGCACAGTTCTATACTCCTTATTTTTGGCTCTCGAATGCCTTCAAGAAGCGTTCCAACTGTGCCTCGTCCTTGAATTTTATTGTCATCGAGCCGCCTCCCTGACGGTTCTGCGAGACGGAAACCTTTCCGTCGTAGAAGTTCCGAACCTTTTCGGCAGCCTCTATGTAACAGTCCCTTACGATTATCGAAGGGCGGGTGTAGCCGAGGTCGCGGATGATGTCCTCAAGCCTGCGCACCGACCATCCGTTGACGATGGCCTTCTCGCAGAGCTCGAGCTGCGATGCCCGCTCTTCGACACCGAGCAGAGCCTTGGCGTGGCCCGCGTCTATCAGTCCGGCCTTTAGGGCCTTCTGTACCTCGGGCGGAAGCTTGAGGAGACGGAGATAGTTGGTGACAGTGGTCCTCTTCTTGCCGACCCTGTCGGCCATCGCCTCCTGGGTAAGCTTGCATTCCTCTATCAGCCTGCGGTATGCGATCGCGGTCTCGATGGGGTCGAGATTCTCGCGCTGGATGTTCTCCACCAGCGCCATCTCGAGCATGGCGCCGTCATCCGCCTTGCGGACATAGGCCGGGACAGATGAAAGCCCCGCTGCCTTGGCCGCCCTGAACCGCCTTTCGCCGCTGATTATCTGATACTTGTTGTCGTCGATGCGGCGCAGCGTAAGAGGCTGGATTATGCCCAGTGAGCGTATGGATGCCGCCAGCTCTTCCAGAGCCTCTTCGTTGAAGGTGGAACGGGGCTGGTAGGGATTGGGGACAATCTTGTCGAGGCTGATTTCTGAAACGGAGGAGAGGTCCGGGGAATCCGGGCCGTTGGAGCGTCCAAGCTGGACTTCAGCTGCTTCAGCGAGGATTGCGCTGAGCCCCTTTCCGAATGCCATTGAGGATTTCTTGGCCATTATGAATTCTTTTTAATTATTTCCTTGGCGAGAGCGAGGTAGTTGCCTGCGCCGGTCGAACCTGCGTCGTAGAGGATGGCGGGTTTCCCGAAAGAGGGAGCTTCGCTGAGCTTGATGTTTCTGGCTATGACGGTATCGAAGACCATTCCGGGGAAGTGCTTCTTGACCTCCTCGACCACCTGGTTGTGCAGGCGGAGGCGTCCGTCGAACATGGTGAACAGGAATCCTTCCACGCTGAGTCCGCGGTTCAGTTTGTTCTGGACTATCTTGATGGTATTCAACAGCTTGCCAAGCCCTTCGAGGGCGAAGAACTCGGGCTGGACGGGAATTATCACGGAGTCGGCGGCGGTGAGGGCGTTGACCGTGATGAGCCCGAGGGAGGGGGCGCAGTCCAGAATAATGTAATCGTAATTCTTCTTGACTGACGAAAGGGCGTTGCGAAGTATGGATTCGCGTTCGGGGAGGTTGATTATCTCAATCTCCGCTCCCACAAGGTCGATGTGCGAAGTTATGACATCGAGGTATTCCAGCTCTGTCTTGCGGATTACCTCCTTGATGTTGCGTTCGCCGATAAGTATCTGATACAGGTTGTTCCTGTCTTTTTCGTCGGGGTTGAAGTTCAAACCGGAGGTGGTGTTGGCCTGCGGGTCTGCATCGATCACCAGAGTTTTCTTCTCAAGTACCGCCAGGGAGGAGGCCAGATTGATGGCTGTCGTCGTCTTTCCAACTCCGCCTTTCTGGTTCGCTATCGCTATTGTCTTTCCCATTTATTTCTCTCACATTCTTTCTGCCCACAATAAGGCTAATATAATAACCTACAAAAGTAGCAATAATTTCGGTTAGTTGCCTTTTCTGTCGAACTATTTGTTTATTTTTGTACGATATTTCAAAGTAGCAAATGGACACTTGGAAAGTTATCGTAAGTAAAAAGTCCGGAAACGGCAAGGCCTATACCCAGTGGCCCGAAGTCAAGGCGGCCCTTGTGGATGCCGGTCTCCAATTCTCAGAATCCTTCACCGAATATGTAGGACATGCCTCGGAACTGGCCGTGGAGGCCATCAGGGGCGGTTTTCGAAAGATTCTGGCAGTAGGCGGCGACGGCGCAATCCACGAGATTCTCAACGGCGTGATGTCGCAGGAGGAGGTGCCGTCTTCGGACATTACCCTGGCAATCGTACCGGTCGGCTCCGGGAATGACTGGGCACGGCTCTACGACATCCCCAAGACGAGCGTAGAAGCGGTGAATCTGCTGCTCGACGGAAAGAGCATCCTTCAGGATGTGGTGAGGGTGGATGCCGTACTGGACGGAAAACCAAGCCGCCGCTATATGATGAATATCGGAGGGCTCGGAATCGACGCCCACGTCTGCTGGCTCTTCGAACAGGAGAAACTCAAGGGCAAGAATGGCGACCTGCAGTATCTCAAGTGCCTCACCAAGGGTTTCGTGAAGTACAAGTGCCCGATGTTCAAGGTCTATACCGATGACGCTCTATTCTTTGAGGGATATGCCCTTTCCGTAGCCCTCGGCAACGGAAAGTATTGCGGCGGCGGAATGCGCCAGACCCCGGATGCCGACCCCTCCGACGGCCTGATCGACCTTACCGTCATCAGCAAGATTCCCAAGGTCCAGTTCGTCACCAGCATCAAGCACCTCTACGACGGTTCCATCAAGGAACTCAAGGCGGCTTCTGCAACCCGATGCCGCAAAGTCCAGATTTATTCCTCCCCGATCTCCTTCATGGAGGTGGACGGAGAACTCATAGGCGGCAGCCCCGTCACCGCCGAGGTCATACCCGCGGCGATCAACGTGATAACAAATCTTCAGAAATGAACTATATAAAGACCGAAACCGAGGGCCCCGTGATCATAGAACCGAGGGTCTTTGAGGATGAAAGGGGTTATTTCTTCGAATCTTTCTCGCAGCGCGATTTCGAAGCTGCGGTGGGGCCTGTGCACTTCGTGCAGGACAACGAATCCTGCTCCGTCCGCAAGGGTGTGCTCCGCGGAATGCATTTCCAGAAGGGAGACGACGCCCAGGCGAAACTGGTGCGCGTGGTGCGCGGCAGGGTGCTTGACGTGGCTGTGGACATCCGTCCGGATTCTCCCACCTGCGGCAGATGGGAGATGGTGGAACTGAGTGTGGAGAATAAGCGTATGTTCTTCATCCCCAGGGGTTTCGCTCACGGATTCCTGGTGCTGGAGGAGAATACCGTATTCCAGTACAAGTGCGACAATTACTATGCTCCGCAGAGCGAGGGTTCTTTCCGCTGGGACGACCCCGAAGTCGGCATCGACTGGGGCGTGGACCCTTCGGAGGTGATCCTCTCCGCGAAGGATGCCAAGGCTCCCGCTTTCAGCGAGCTTCGAAACATGGAAGAGTAATATGCGGAACGGCGGAATTATCCTTGTCACGGGTGCCGGCGGCCAGCTCGGAACCGAGTTGAGGCATCTCACGAAAAGGAGGAAGGGTTTCCTCTTCACGGATGCCGTGCCCGTCGAAGGGGCGGAAGTGCTCGATATATGCGATCCCGCAGCGGTCGACCGCTTCTTCGCAGCCCATTCCGTTTCGGCTGTGATTAACTGCGCCGCCTATACCAATGTGGACGGCGCCGAATCCGACGTGGAGCGATGCCGCGCGGTCAATGTCGGTGGAGTCCGCAATCTCGCATCAGCCGCAAAGCACAGCAATGCCGTTCTTATCCATATCTCCACCGATTATGTCTTCGACGGAAAACGGCGCAGAGGGGCCTACCGCGAGGATTCTCCCTGCCATCCGGAGTCGGTTTACGGCAGGACCAAGCGCGAGGCGGAACTCCTGATCCGCCGCAGCAAAGTGCGCGGTATCATTATCCGCACCGCATGGCTCTATTCCCCCTTCGGCAAGAATTTCGTGAAGACCATGCTGCGCCTGGGTGCGGAGCGTCCCGAGGTCCGGGTGGTGGCTGACCAGATCGGCACGCCGACTTATGCCAAAGATCTTGCGAAGGCCATTCTGAAGGCGCTTCCAAAGGCCGGCGGATTCAAGGGCGAGTTATTCCACTATACCGACGAGGGGGCCTGCAGTTGGTTCGATTTCGCCGCTGCGACGATGGTCTTCGCCGGCCTGGGCTGCAAGGTGAAGCCTGTCTCCACTTCGGAATACCCTACCCCGGCCAAACGCCCCGCTTATTCCCTCCTCGACAAGTCGAAAATCCGCGACACCTTCGGAGTCGATACTCCCTGGTGGTCGGTTTCGCTGCAGGATTGCCTGCGGAGGCTGTAACTTTTTTTGTATCTTTGTTGAAATTTGACTGAAATGGATTACAATACCCAAAGAGAGAAACTGGTGCTGCCCGAATACGGCAGGCACGTGCAGAAGATGATAGAGCAGGTCAAGGCGATTCCCGACCGCGAGAAGCGCAACGAGCAGATCCGCGCCGTGATCCAGGTTATGGGAATCCTCAATCCCCAGATGCGGGAGACGGCCGATTACAAGCAGAAGCTGTGGGACCACATGCAGATGATAGCGGGTTTCGACATCGACGTCGATGCCCCTTATCCGGTACCCGAACCGGCCGACCTGACCTCCAAACCCGATCCGATTCCCATCCAGAAGCAGCCTGTCAAGGCAGCCTGCTACGGACGCAACATAGAGAATATGATCGATCTCATCGCCTCCCGCGAGGATGACGATGCGAAGACCGAAATGATCAGGATGCTGGCCCTCTATATGAGGCAGCAATATCTTATCTGGAACAAGGATTCCGTGGCCGACGAGACCATCTTCGCCGATATGGAACGTCTCTCCGGCGGCAAACTCAAGGTGCCCGAGGGAATGCAGCTTAAGGCAATCGCAAGCGACGCATACTTCTCCAGGCCCGGAGTCCAGGCCCAGAACCGCCAGAACGGCAACGGATTCGGCAAGAAGAACAAGAACCGCAAAAAGAAGAGAAACTCCAACGGAAATGGCAACCAAGGCTAAACCGAAGAAGAAAGGGCGCGGAACACGCAAAAACAACGAGGCGCTTTTGCAGAACATCCGGGTGTTCCGGGTGGTCACGGGCATCGTTTTCGCCATTCTGGCGCTCTATACCCTCGCGGTGCTGATATCCTATATCTTCACCTGGAGCAAGGATGCGAGCCTGGTCTCCAATCCCCAGATGCTGGATGCCTCCCAGGGGGTGAAGAACATCGGCGGCAAACTCGGATTCCTCTGGTCCAACCTGCTCTTTTCCAGGCTTTTCGGCTTCGGTGCCTTTGCGGTGCCGATTTTCCTCGGGGCGGTTTCGGCCTTCTTCCTGCGCATCCGCAGGCTCAATCTGCTCAGGGTATTCATACTCTGCTTATTCGGAGCGATACTTTTTTCAGTCTTCTTTGCCTTCGTATTCCGCCTCCTCGATATGCAGGACTTCCTCGGAAACGGCCCCGGAGGCTCCTACGGCCATTATATCTCCGACTGGATGTGCAACATGCTCGGTCCTCTCGGTACCGGTGCCGTCATCCTGGTGGCGCTCCTGCTCTGGAGCGTGCTGCTGAGCCGGAAGGTGGCTTTCTGGTTCGACGATGTCATCTATTTGACTTCGCATCGTCCTGAGCGTGAGCCGGTTGAAGACGGATCACCCTCCGACGGGGACGATTTTGAAGATGATACCGTCAATGAGTTTGCCGGCGCAGACGGCTTGGAGGAGATCTCCGGCCTTACGGGGGATGTCTCCGAAGAGAAGGTGGAACCTGTAGAAGCCGTAGAACCGGAACCCGGGCCTCAGGTTATAGTGGTTCCGGAAGAACCCGACGAGGGCAGCAATGGAATCATTCCGGCAGAGAAGGTGGAACTCATTGTGGATGAGAGCGAAAACGACTTCCTGAGTAATCTTAGCGAGGATGAAAGGGCGCGCATCTATGATCCCAGGCTCGACCTGCCCAAATACGAACTCCCTTCGACCTCCCTGCTGGAGGATTATCGCGACAGGTGGTACGAGGTCTCCCGCGACGAGCTGGAGATGAACAAGCAGCGCATCGTCAACGCGTTGGCCAACTACAAGATAGGCGTCACCGGCATCACCGCGAAGGTGGGCCCTACGGTCACTCTTTACAAGATCCGTCTTGCCGAGGGCGTCAAGATTGCGCAGGTCCGCAGGCTGGAGGAGGATATCGCCATCTCCCTGGGAGCCAAGGGGGTGCGTGTCGTCACCCTGCTCGACTCCGTGGGCATCGAGGTCCCTAACGAGAAAGCCAGCACCGTGGCGCTCAAGGCTGTGCTCAACTCCCCCCAGTTCAAAGAGGCGGAGAAGAAGATGAGCATTCCGCTGGCGCTCGGAATCACGGTCACCAGCGAACCCTATTTCATCGACCTGGCCAAGATGCCTCACCTCCTCGTGGCCGGTGCTACCGGTATGGGTAAGTCGGTGGGACTCAACTGTATCCTGACATCGATGCTCTTCACCAAGCACCCGGCTGAACTCAAGCTGGTGCTGGTGGACCCCAAGAAGGTGGAGCTCTCGCTCTACAACAAGATCGACCATCACTTCCTGGCCAAGCTTCCCGACGGGGACGAAGCCATCATCACCGAGACCAAGAAGGTGATCTATACCCTCAAATCGCTCTGCATCGAGATGGACGACCGCTACGAGCTTCTCAAGGAGGCCGACGTGCGTCAGATAAAGGATTACAACGAGAAGTTCCTCAGCCGCAAACTCAATCCGCTCAAGGGACACAAGTTCATGCCCTATATCGTGGTGGTCATCGACGAGTTCGCCGACCTGCTGGTGACGGCGGGACGCGAGATAGAGGAGCCTATAGCCCGCCTTGCACAGAAGGCCCGCGCGGTCGGTATCCATCTGGTTATTGCTACCCAGCGTCCTACCACCGATATCATAACCGGTACTATCAAGGCCAACTTCAACGCCCGTATCGCCTTCAGGGTCAATACGATGATTGATTCACGCACCATTATCGACGCCCCCGGGGCAAACCGCCTGATAGGCCGAGGCGACATGCTGGTGATGGCTCCCGGAGAAGACCTCGTCCGTGTTCAGTGCGCCCTTGTGGATACTCCCGAAATCATTAGGATCAACAAGTTCATAAGCGACCAGCGCGGCTACAGCGGCCCGTTCCTGCTTCCCGAGTATGTGGATGAAAACGATGAAGGAGACGGCGCAGGCGATGTGGATCTCCTCAAGAGGGACAAGCTTTTCGACGAAGCGGCCAAGATCGTGGTGCAGTATCAGCAGGGTTCTACCTCGCTGCTGCAGCGCAAACTCAATCTGGGTTACAACCGTGCGGGCCGAATCATCGACCAGCTCGAGGCCGCCGGAATCGTGGGCCCGTTCGAGGGCAGCAAGGCGCGCGCGGTGCTGATCACCGATTTCGACACCCTCGACCGCAAGCTGGAATCCCTTGATCACCAGACAATTGTCTAGCCGTCGAATAAAGGGCACGGGATTTGCTTTTCATTTAGGCATGAAACGGATTATACTTTCAATCAGCCTTCTGGCGGCGGTCTTCTGCTCCGCGGCGGCGCAGGATCCCGAAGTGATCAAAGCCTATCTCAAGTCGATGGGCTCCTCCACCGTGAATTTCACGATGTCCGGTACCGGACTTGACGGAAGTACCATAACCTCGCAGAAGGGGGTGATACAGGTTCAGTATCCCTGCTTCAAGATCGAGAGCGGGGGACAGGAGATTATAAGTGACGGAAACGCCACATGGATCTGCAATCCTGCTACCCAGGAGGTCGTGATTACCGGTTCGATGCTCGAGTCGATGATTTCCGACGCGTCGCTCAACCTGAGCGATTCAGGCAAGCCGATTCTGAAATTCAAGAACAAGAACGGTACTTCGATGACCTTCACCCTCGAGAAGGTGACTCCCTGCGACGAGTGGCCGTCAGACCATTTCGTCTTCGATGTCAAGTCACTCGGCGACGATGTCGTCGTGACCGATATGCGTTAGGATAACTTCCCTGATAGATGCGAAGCTCCCGGCCGCACGGTCGAGGGCTTCTTCTTTTGTTAGCCAGGCCACCTCCGTGATGCCTTCGTCAGCCTCGGGCTCGGGCATACCGTCGCCCTCATACTCCATCTCGAACCAGCTGGTGTGCTTTATGGTCGGAGGGCCGTAGATGTTGAAGGTATGGTGGGTTTCGCAGATCAGCCCGCCTAGTTTGAGGCCCTTCAGTCCGGTCTCCTCGCCGACTTCGCGCAGGGCGCACTCCTCTATAGTTTCGCCCTCCTCCTGTTTTCCCTTGGGAAGGTCCCAGAAACCCTTGCGGAATATCATCAGATACTTCCCGTCTCGGTTGCGGACCAGTCCGCCGCCCGCATTGACCTGCATGAACATTGAGCAAATCAGCCGGAAATTCGACTCGGAATCGGTCTCGAGAATTCCCTTGGAGGTGTAGATCCTGTATGTTTTCATAGCTTGTCTGCGTTTTTTATATCCATTCTTATGCGCCTCGAAGCGGGAAGGAGGTTGTTGCAGCGGTTGCCGAGGTTCTTGACGAAGCCAAGAGGCAATCCTTTATAAGTCACGAGAATAAATCCTTTCGGCATCCCTGGCAGTGCGAAAGGCTCCCTGGCCAGGAACCTGAGCGCCGTATCGCGGTCGAGCGCGGCCTCGGGAAAGGCTCCGCGCCGCAGCAGGGTGCTGAGGGCCAGGTCGGCTTCCGGAATCAGGTCTCGTCCCTTGACCTGTGCCACGGCAACCCCGGAGCGGATTACGTGCAGCCTTGATTCCAGGTATGCCGCGGCTCCTGCAAGAGCTTCCGGAAGGGCCTTTATGATGTCGCCTTTCTGCATCAGGAGGCAACCCCCGGCGACAAATTCCGCAGCCGGGGAGGAGAGGGGCTTGACGGCGGCCCTGGGAATGGCTGTGTGAGGTTCATCCCCCTCTTTGCGGAGCAGGGCACAGTAGAATCCTTCTCCCTTGTCGCGTCCGGGCAGGAAGTGCCTCTGTTCCAGCAGTTCGCCGCCGAGTCCGGAGGCGATCCATCCGGCATTCTCCTCATCTTCGAAGCGGTTGAAGGTGCAGGTGGAGTAGATAATATGGCCTCCTGCTCTCAAGCAGGGCCACGCGTCTGCAAGTATGCGTTTCTGCCGTGCAGCGCAGAGGGCAACGTTGTCCTCCGACCACTCCTGAGCCGCCTCGGAATCCTTCCGGAACATACCCTCGCCGGAGCATGGCGCGTCCACGATCAGTATATCGAAAAAGCCTTTGAGTTTTCCGAATTCGACAGGGTCGCTGTTGGTCACTATTGTGCCCGGGAAGCCCCAGCGGGCCATATTCGCGGCCAGGACGGATGCTCGGCTGCCAATCACTTCGTTCGCCACCAGAAGGTCTCCGTCGCGGAGCGCTGACGCCGCATCGGTGGATTTGCCGCCGGGGGCTGCACAGAGGTCCAGGAGGCGGAACGGCCCACTGGTTTCGCAGATTATTCCGCGCAGGATCTTGCCCACATACATCGAGGAGGCTTCCTGGACATAGTAGCCTCCGGCGTGGAACAGGGGATCGAGCGTAAAAGAGGGGCGTTCGTTGAGGTAAAAAGCCTCCGGAGACCACTCCACCGGCTCTGCGGCAAGCTTTCCGAAGTGTTCCCTGAGCGCATCTGCGGCTATTTTTGAGGGATTGACGCGCACGGATACAGGGGGCTCACCGCCGAGGGCCTCGATCAGCCTTCCGGCCTCCTCTTCACCCAGCGATTTGGCTATAAACTCCCTGAATCCCTCCGGAATCATTTGAACTGCTCCCATCCTTCGGGCATCTGGCCTGCAGCCGCAGCCGAAATGCCGTCCGTCAGTTTGTCCACTATCTCCTGCAGCCGCTTGCCGAACATCATCTTCATCAATGTGTTGAGTTCGGCCCTGAGCTCTATGTGGAAATAGGTTGTGTTGTCGTCGGAAGGCTCCGTGAAGAAGGAGAGGAGGAAGGGGAATGGCATCTGCCCCGCCTGCTCGAAATCTATGCGTGAGAAGGGGGTGCGGTTGTTGACCTTGACTCCGATGGAAAATCCCTGCACTTGGCCGATAATTGTGTCATTGTCTATGGTGACCTTGTCGCGGTACTGCTCAGGCAGAGCCGCCGCTATGTTGTTCAAGTCCGAAAGCGCCGTGTAGATGGCGTAAGAGGGCTTGTTGATGATTATTGTCTTGCCTTTTACCTCTTCAAGCATAACGGATCCTTTTTCACAAAACACAAATTTACTAGTTTTTGTGTAACTTTACAATGATTAAAACAGATTGTATATGGTAGGAAAATACCCTGTAATAACACTCTGCGGCAGCACGCGCTTCAAGGAGGCTTTCTTCGAGGCGCAGAAGCGCCTGACCCTGGAGGGCAATATCGTGATAAGCGTGGGCCTGTTCGGCCACAGCGGCGACGACGAGGTCTGGACCGAGGGCACAAAGGCGATGCTGGATGACATGCACAAGCGCAAGATAGATATGGCCGACGCAATCTATGTGATAAATGTGGGCGGCTATATCGGCGAGAGCACCCGCTCCGAAATCGAGTATGCCTCGCGTCACGGAAAGGAAATAAGGTATCTGGAGGGCAACTGAGATGAGAAAGAAGCTTCCGGAAGCGGTCCTGCGCGTCAAGGACATGGAGCAGCGCTTCGACATCGTTTATAGCGGCATCGCGCTGCTCGGAACCGCCGTAAACGGATATGAGGAGTACAGGGAGGATATAGAAGTACTCAAGGCTTACATGGAATCCGGTCAATGGAAAAAGGATTTCGAAGCCGACGAGGCGGGAGCATTCCCGGAGAGCCTGAAACGCGGAGTCCTCTCCGAGGACGGCCTCTACAGCCTGCTCGAGGAGGCCGACGGCGTGGTTGCCAAGGCCCGTCTCCTTTTCGGAGATTAGAGCAATAGAAAGGGGGACCTGAGCGCTGTCGGCATCTCAAGTCCCCCGCTTCTAACCTAAACTTAAACTTAAACTATGAAAAACTTCGGTTGAGTTTATGCAAGATGCGTGCCAAGTCTGAGGCGACGCTATCTGTCGATACGGAGTTTTGCGAATTTAAGCAGTAAAGTCTTCTTTCCTCCTTCATCGAACTGGACCACGGCCTTTTTGTTCGGCCCGTCGTCCTCGAAGTGCAGGATGGTACCGAATCCGAAGCGGTCGTGCTCCACCCTCTGGCCCGCCTCCAGTTCGGAAATCGGATCGGGCTTGAAATCGGCCCTGGGGGCGTTGTTGAGGGGTTTTGAAAAGGTCGGTTTGGCAGGTTGCGGCCTGACGGCGGCCTTGGCTCTTTCGAAGTAGCCTCCTGTATTGCGGTCCGTCCGGAAGTCCCTTTCGCTGTAGGCGCTGCTGCGGCCTCCGACGGGCGATTCGTCGTCGATGGGCTTGTCGAGATATCTGGGATCGATCTCCCTCACGAAACGGCTTACCGGGTTGCTTTCATCCCTGCCCCACTTCTTGCGGGAGCGGGCGAAGGAGACGGTGACCACCTTCTGCGCGCGGGTCAGGGCCACATAGAAGAGGCGCCGTTCCTCCTCGATTTCGGTCGCAGATGAAGCGAGTCCGAGAGTGGGGAAGAGGTTTTCCTCCATTCCGGTGACATAGACATAAGGGAACTCGAGTCCCTTGGCAGCGTGCACGGTCATGAGGGTGATGCGGTTAGTGGAATCCGATTCGTCTGTAAGGTCGTCTTTTTCAGCCTCCGACAGAAGGTAGATGTTTTCCAGGTAGTCTCCGAGGGTGACGATCTCCATTCCCTCACCTTCGGCGTCGTCGCCCAGCTCGCGGCGCATCTCGGCCTCCTCTTCGGCGTACTCCTTGATGCCGTTGAAGAGCTCCTCCACATTCTCAAGCCTGCTCATTCCCTCCGGGGAGGTGTCTCCGCGGAGGGCGGCGACATATCCCGATACGTTGGAGATGTTGGCCGCCAGGGTGAATGCCTCGGTGGTGCCGCTCTTCTCCATAAGGGGGGAGAGGAGTGCGGAGAACTCCCGGAGTTTTCGGATTGCGCCCTCCTTGAGTCCGGCGGCAAGCAGATTCGCCACGGGCAGGTTGATGGCTTCGAACATAGGTACTTGCGCCGCCCTTGCCGCTTCTGCAAGATGGCCGAGCGAAGTGTCACCCAATCCCCTTGCGGGGCGGTTTACGATGCGGTTGAAGGAGATGTCGTCCTGAGGGTTTACCACCAGTTTGAAGTAGGCCAGCATATCCTTGATCTCCTCGCGGTCGAAAAAGGAGTGGCCGCCGTAGATGCGGTAGGGGAGATTCTTGCGCCGCAGGCTCTCCTCGAAACTCCTCGACTGGGCGTTGGTGCGGTAGAGTATGGCGAAGCTGCTGTAGTCGGCTTTGTCGGAGTAGATGCGCTCGATGATGGAGGATGCCGTAAGGTAGGCCTCCTCCTGGTCGGTGAAGGCCTTTATGACCTTGACTTTCTCGCCGACGGGACCCTTTGAGAAACACTCCTTCTTGAGACGGTGTTCATTCTTGGAAATCAGGCTGTTGGCGGCGTTGACTATGTTCTGGGTGGAGCGGTAGTTCTGCTCCAGGCGGAAGACCTTCGCCTCGGGATAATCCTTCTGGAAACGGAGTATGTTCTCGATGCGCGCCCCGCGGAAGCTGTAGATGCTCTGCGAGTCGTCACCCACCACGCTGATGTTGCGGTGCTTCTTAGCCAGTTTCGAGAGAATCAGGTACTGCGCGTAGTTGGTGTCCTGATACTCGTCCACGAGGATGTGGGTGAATCTTTCGGAGATCTTCTCAAGCGCGTCCGGATGGTCCCTGAAGAGGATATTCGTGTTGAGGAGCAGGTCGTCGAAATCCATCGCCCCGGCCTCCTTGCAGCGTCTCTGGTAGAGATCGTAGATGTCGGCGGTGCGGGGTTTGCGGCAGGCGCGGTCCTCCTCGGCTATGACGGGGTCGTTGCGGTACCCGACCGGAGTGCGCAGGTTGTTCTTTGCCAGCGAGATGCGGTTCTGGATGTCGTTGGGCTTGTATATCTTGTCGTCGAGCTGCAGTTCGGCTATGCATTTTTTGACCATCGCCCGGGAATCGGACTGGTCGTAGATGGTGAACTGGGCGGGGTATCCCAGCCTGTCGGCATACTCGCGCAGGAACCGGATGAAAATGGAGTGGAAAGTTCCCATCCAGATCCATCTGGCGAGGCCGTCGCCCACCAGGGCCGCGATACGCTCCTTCATCTCGCCCGCCGCCTTCTTTGTGAAGGTCAGCGCGAGAATCTGCGAGGGGCGCACCCCCTTCTCAATCATATATGCTATCTTGCAGGTGAGGACCCTGGTCTTGCCGGAGCCTGCCCCGGCCACTATGAGGGAAGGGCCGTCGATGTTGCGGACCGCTTCGTCCTGGGCGGAATTCAATCCCTCCAAAATATCTCTCTTCTTCGTCTCCATATATAGTACAAAAGTAGTATATTTGCATCTACTTTCAAAGAGTAAAATGTCGGAACACATAAGGATAAAGAAGGGACTTGACATCCCCCTGACGGGCGAGGCGCAGCTCTATGTAGCCAAGCGCGTCACCACGGGGACAATGGCCTTCCGGACTTCTGATTTCCGCGGCCTGAAGGCAAAGGCGGAGGTGGCGGAAGGGGACAGGGTCATCACCGGACAGCCCCTCTTTTCCGACATCCGCCGGCCTCGCGTGATCTTCTGCTCTCCCGCCTGCGGAGAGGTGACATCCGTCACCCGAAAGGAGGACGGCTCCGTGGAGGAGGTCCGCATAGTTTCCGACGCCTCGAAGGAGCACGTATCTTTCGAGGTCCGCAAGCCCTCCGCGATGGACCGCTCCGCGATAGTGGACCTGCTGCTTAAGGGCGGCCTCTGGCCATGCATCCGGCAGCGCCCCTTCGGCATCATCGCCGATCCCGAGAGGATGCCCAATTCCATCTTCGTTTCGGCCTTCTCATCCGTCCCCCTGGCACCGGACTATGATTTCGCGCTTGCAGGGCAGCTGGACGACCTGCAGACCGGAATCGACGTGCTGGGCAGGCTCACCCGCGGCGGAATCCACCTCTGCCTGCCGGTGCGCAACTTCGCGGGGACCGATTTCCACAAGCTGAAGGGAGTGATTCAGCACTCCGTTTACGGCCCTCATCCCGCCGGAAACGTCGGGGTGCAGATAAACCGAATCAGTCCCATCAACAAGGGGGAGGTTATCTGGACCGTGAACCTCCAGCATGTTGCCGCCATCGGCCGATTCTTTACCAACGGATACTACGACATGCGCCGCCTGGTGGCAATGACCGGTCCGGCGGCCCTCAACCCCTCCTATGTGGAGTGCGCACCCGGCATGTGCCTCTCCGACATCGAGGACCACTTCGACCACTGGCAGGGAACCCTGCGCATCATCAGCGGGGATGTCCTCACCGGTTCGAACGTCGGACGAGAAGGCTTCCTGCGCTTCTACGACGATATGATCACAATCCTTCAGGAAGGCGAGGGCAGGGAGTCGTTCGGATGGATCAAGCCTCTGCGTTTCAATAAGTTCAGTTTCTCACATCTCTATCCGGCGCATCTCCTCGGGCCCCACAAGTTCGAGATGGACACCCTTGTCAACGGCAGTGTCCGCGCCTTCGTGATGAACGATATCTACGGAAAGGTCTTCCCGATGGACATCTATCCGGTGGAGCTTTTCAAAGCCATCCTGGCCGGAGACAGGGAGAAGATGGAGCAGCTCGGAATCTACGAGGTGGTGGAGGAGGATGTCGCCCTGTGCGAATATGTCTGCCCCTCCAAGATAGAGATACAGGAGATAGTTTCAAAGGGCATAGACCTTATGATGGAGGAGGAGTGATATGAAAGGAGGCGGCATCAGAAGGTTTATGGACAATATCCGTCCACACTTCGAGAAGGGCGGCAAATATCAGTGGCTCCACTCCACCTACGAGGCCTTCGACACCTTCTTCTCGGTGCCCGGAACCCTCACCTGCAAGGGCTCCCACATCCGTGACTGCCTCGATCTCAAGAGGCTGATGATCACCGTGGTGTTTGCGCTGCTGCCCTGTTTCGTGGCGGCCTGCATACATTACGGCTTCTTCAAGGTGCTGTCGCTCTACCTCGTCACCTTCATAGTGGGGCTTGGATTAGAGTTCGCATTCGCCCAGATCCGCGGAAAGGAGGTAAGCGAGGGCTTCCTTGTTACCGGAATGATAATCCCGCTGATCATCCCCATAACTACACCCCTTTGGATGCTGGCCCTGGCCGTCGCCTTTGCCGTAATTATCGGCAAGGAGGCCTTCGGCGGCACCGGAATGAATATCTGGAATCCCGCCCTTCTGGCGCGGGCCTTCCTCTTCTTCGGCTATCCCTCGCATATGACCGGAAACGTATGGGTTCCGGGTGCGGCCGACGCCGTCTCCGGCGCCACTCCGCTGATGCAGCTGGACGGCGGCCTCGAGACGCTGCGCTACTCCGTTTCCGACCTCTTCTGGGGCAACATTCCCGGCTCGGTGGGTGAGGGGTGCACATTTGCGATACTCCTCGGCGCCTTTATCCTGCTTGTCACGGGAGCTGCAAACTACCGCGCCATGTTCTCCTGCGTGCTTGGCGCCCTGACGGTCGGACTGATAGCCAATCTCGCCGCTCCTTCGCCCGAATCGGCCCTTGCTGTTCCCGCCTGGTATCATCTTCTGATGGGCGGATTCGCATTCGGCGCCGTCTTCATGGTTACCGACCCTGTGACCGGAGCGCAGACCAATACCGGAAAATGGATATGCGGGTTCCTCGTAGGAGCCATAGCGATAATGATCAGGCTATTCAGCCCCGCCTATCCCGAGGGAATGATGATAGCCATACTGCTTATGAACACCTTCGCGCCGCTCATCGACCACTGTGTCGTGGCGTCGAACATAAACCGCCGCCTGGCGCGCAGCAAGACCGTATGATGAACAAAAACGGAAACCTCTATACGCTGCTATATGCGCTGATTCTCGCCGCTTTCGTGGCGGGAGTGCTGGCGTGGGTCTCCACCTCGCTAGCTCCGCGCCGTAAGGCCAACGAAGAGGCTGACAAGATCGCCTCCATCCGGAGCGCGGCGGGAATGGCCGAAGCCTCCGTGGACAGTCTGGAACGGGATGGACTCAAGGTCTTCCGTACGGTCGAGGGAGAAGATACTGTTTATGTGCTTCCCTGTGCCGGAGACGGCCTCTGGGGACTGATTTGGGGCTATGTCGCGCTTGAACCCGACACCTGCCTGGTACGGGGCGCAAGTTTCTCCCACAAGTCGGAGACTCCCGGCCTCGGCGGCCGTATCGGTGACAAGGCATTCGGCTCTCTGTTCGGCGGAAGGGCCTTCGACTCTTCGCTGGCCGGATCCGGCATCGACGCCCTCAGCGGAGCCACTATGACCGCTCGTGGAGTAGAAAAGATGATACTTCAGTGCGTGGAAAAATATGTCCCCTGCTTCGATTCCACGGGGCGCTTTGTCTTTGATTTTGAGAAAGATGGCCAATTATAAGGATACCATACGCAAATCCCTTCTGGGCTCCAATCCGGTGACCGTCCTGGTGCTGGGCATCTGCTCCGTGCTGGCCGTCACCGTGCATATGAAGGAGGCGCTGGTTATGGGCATTGCCGTGACGCTGGTTTCGGCCCTTTCCAACCTTGTCGTCTCTTCGATACGCAAGACAATACCGGCCCGTATCAGGATAATCGTGGAGCTGCTGGTGGTCTCCTTCTTCGTGATCCTGGCCGACCAGCTGATGAAGGCTTATGCCTATCCCGAAAGCAGAAACCTTTCGGTCTATGTGGGCCTCATCATCACCAACTGCATCATCATGGGCCGCCTTGAGTCCTGCGCCCTTTCGCACAAGCCGGTGGAGGCGCTTGCCGACGGCTTCCTCAACGGACTGGGCTACGCACTGGTGCTACTGGTTGTGGCATTCTTCCGCGAATTCTTCGGATTCGGCTCGATTTTCGGGTTGCAGATTGTCCCGCAGGGGTGGTATTATGCCGCCGGCGGATTTTATGAGAACAACGGCCTCTTCATCCTGCCTCCGATGGCGCTTATCATCATTGGATACATCGTCTGGCTGCAGAGGACTCTCGACAAAGATATACAGGAGTAGGCTATGGAATTGTTGAATATATTCTTCAAGTCCCTTTTCGTGGAGAACCTGGCGCTTGCCTTTTTCCTTGGAATGTGCTCGTTCATAGCCGTTTCCAAGAATATGCAGACGGCGCGCGGGCTCGGCTTCGCGGTAATCATAATGCTGCTGGTCACAATCCCCCTCAACTGGGCGATCGGCCGCTACCTGCTTGCCCCGGGCGCGCTCAAGTGGATAAGTCCCGCCTTCGCGGAGGTGGACCTGAGTTTCCTCACCTTCATAGTCTTTATCGCAGTCATCGCCGCGATGACCCAGGTGGTGGAGATGGTAGTGGAAAAGTATATGCCCTCCCTGCATCTGTCACTCGGCATCTTCCTGCCCCTGATTGCGGTGAACTGCGCCATCCTCGGTGCCTCGCTATTCATGCAGGAGAGGGCCTATACCGGTCTCGGACAGGTGCTTGCCTATGCCGCCGGAAGCGGCCTCGGCTGGTTCCTGGCGATTGTTTCCCTTGCCGCTATCCGCGAAAGGCTGCGTTACAGCGACATTCCGCGCGGACTGCAGGGGATGGGTATCACCTTCCTCGTGGTGGGCCTGATGGGACTCGCATTCATGGGTTTTATGGGCATTAGATTCTGATTGGAATGAACCTGACCGTCATACTCGCCCTCGCCGTCTTCCTGACGCTGATGCTGCTCCTGGTTGTGATGCTGCTCTTCGTCAAGACTTCGGTGACCCCTTCGGGAAAGGTTTCCATCAGGATAAACGGTGGCTACCGGACCGTCGAGGTGGAGCAGGGCGACACCCTTTCCGCGACCCTCGTGCAGGAGCAGGTCTTCCTTCCTTCTGCCTGCGGTGGCAAGGGCAACTGCGGTCAGTGCAGCTGCCGCATAGTCGAGGGAGGAGGGGATATCCTTCCCACTGAAAGGGGATTCTTCACTCCCAGGCAGATTGCCGACAAGTGGAGGTTGGCCTGCCAGGTGAAGGTGACCGGAGATATGAGCATAATTGTGCCCGAGGCAGTGCTCAGCGCCAAGATGCTCACCTGCGAGGTGGTTTACAACAAGAGCGTCTCCAAGTATTTCAAGGAGATCTGCATCAAGATTCCGGAAGGGGAGTATTTCAATTATCATTCTGGTGAATATGTGCTGGTTTACGCCCCCGTGGGGACGGTAAATTTCGCCGACATCGACATAGACAAGCAGTATAAGTGGGACTGGAAGGAGGAGAATCTCTATTCCCTGCAGATGGTCTGCCGCGAGGAGACCTCGAGGGCATATACGGTATTCTCCTATCCCGGAGAGCAGGTGGTCCCCGGCGCAAATACCCTCAAGCTGCTGGTCAAGATAGCCCTTCCTCCCAAGGGATGGAGCCATCCCGGTATATGTTCTTCCTATCTCTTCTCGCTGCGCACCGGCGACAAGGTCAAGATTGCCGGTCCTTACGGAGAGGTGCTGCTTCCGGAGAATGCGCCGGAGTCGCAGGAGTTCGTTTATGTGGGCGGCGGAGCGGGCATCTCGCTGATGCGCAGCCATATCTTCACTCTGTTGAAAAGCCAGGGATCTGCCCGGAAGATTACCTTCTACTATGGCGCCCGCAGCTATGGGGAGGCGCTTTATGCCGACGATTTCGCTGCGCTTGCCCGGAAGTTCCCCAATTTTACCTTCCGTCTCGTCCTGGATGTTCCTGATATGGCGGCGATTATGAACGGGGTGGATTTCGCACAGGGGTATGTCCACCAGGCGCTTCAGGAGGAGTTTATATCGCAGCACGAGGCTCCCGCCTCCTGTCTCTATTTCCTCTGCGGTCCGCCCGCGATGGTGAAGGCGACGAAGGAGATGCTCCATTCGTCCGGCGTATCGGAGGAGAGCATCTTCTGCGACGATATCGAAGAGGTGGAATAGGGGCGGAGAGCCGCTGAAACAAAAAAAGTTGGATTATTCGGCTATAATGCATACTTTTGCACTCCATTTTTAACGGAGACTCGCTAGCTCAGTAGGTAGAGCACAGCACTTTTAATGCTGGGGTCTTGGGTTCGAGCCCCAAGCGGGTCACAGGGTCGCACTCTCGTGCGACCCTTTTTTATGGGTGGAGCGCAAGTGCTTAATAATCAGCTAGTTCGTTATATTTGGGTGTCGAATTTTCAGCACCCAAATGTAAGTAAATCATTGATGGCCAATAGCTTGCGCACCATCGCCAATCAGGCCCGTCTCGATAGCGATGAATTAAGAGTTATCTTCGGAGCGGTGAGGCGAGTCGATGTACCTATGGAAACCTGTGCCACCCTCGGCAACATAAGAGGGAGGGGCCCACGAAGTGGGAGGGGTCGAGCGGAGCGAGACGGTTTTCATAGGTACATCCGAAGCCTCAAAGCATAGAAGAATAGAAGAGATTAAAAAGTATTATCTTAGTGCTTTGTTTTGATACGTGTATCGATGAAAGCTAAACCTGTTATCGGAGTGCTTCCGCTGTGGGATGCGGAGAAGAAGAGTCTTTGGATGCTGACGGAATATATGGAGGCTGTCCAGGCGGCCGGAGGAGTGCCTGTCGTGCTGCCGTTCTATCCTGAAAAAGAGCCTGTTGAGCAGCTCGTCGCGATGTGCGACGGCTTCCTCTTCACGGGCGGTCAGGATGTCGCTCCCGAAGTCTATGGCAAGACCGATGAAACCGATGGAATGATAACCTGCCCTTGCCGCGACAGCCTGGAGATTCTGGTGCTGAAAGCAGCCCTCGATGCCGGAAAACCCATATTCGGCATCTGCCGCGGCCTGCAGTTCATCAACGCTGTCCTCGGCGGAACCCTGTGGCAGGACCTTCCTTCACAGCGTCCCGGCCCGATTCTCCACCGCCAGGGCAAGCCCTATGACAAGCCTGCACACAGAGTCACGCTCTATGGCGAACTGGAGGAATATCTCGGTAAAAAGACCCTGGCAGTCAATACCTTGCACCATCAGGCCGTGCTCGAACTGGCTCCAGGGCTTGAAGCATTGGCCATTTCCGAAGACGGTCTCGTCGAGGCCTTTGGAATGACTGGGCGGAGCTCCGTATGGGCCGTCCAGTGGCATCCCGAATATATGTTCAAGGTCGATCCGGACAGCCTCCGCCTCTTCGAAAGGTTCGTGAGCGACTGCCGTTAATCCTGTCAGATTTTTTCGAACGCCTGGTCCAGGTCTGCGATCAGGTCGTCGATGTGCTCCGTTCCGATGGAGAGCCTAATCGTGCTCTGATAAATACCCTGGCTTGACAATTCCTCGGCTGTGAGTTGCGAATGGGTGGTCGTGGCAGGATGGATCACAAGCGATTTGACGTCCGCCACGTTGGCCAGCAGCGAGAAGATTTCGAGGGAGTCGATAAACTTGAAAGCCTCCTCCTTGCCGCCTTTTATCTCAAAGGTGAAAATCGACCCGCCTCCATTGTGAAAATACTTCTTATAGAGGGCGTTGTCTGGGTGGGAGGCGAGACTGGGATGGTTCACCTTTGCCACCTTGGGGTGCTTTGAGAGGTATTCCACCACCTTCAGGGCATTTTCGACGTGCCGCTCGATGCGCAGTGACAAGGTTTCCAGGCCCTGCAGGAAGATGAAACAGTTAACGGGGGAGAGGGTTGAGCCGGTAT
Organism: Bacteroidales bacterium; assembly: GCA_017616655.1. Classification (GTDB taxonomy): domain Bacteria; phylum Bacteroidota; class Bacteroidia; order Bacteroidales; family UBA932; genus Cacconaster. The sequence goes on along the minus strand of JAFZXU010000058.1, from coordinate 7,788 downwards.
CCCTCAGCAGGATGGCCCTTGCGCGGGTGATGTATGCAGCGGGTCCGGCGACATCGGCGAACACAATGCCGTGGTAGCTGTAGTCGGGTTCGGTAAACTGCGGGAATTTCCCGGAAGCCTTCCAGTCGAACTTTCCGGAATCAACGATTACGCCTCCGATGGCTGTGCCGTGGCCTCCGATGAATTTAGTGGCGGAATGGACGACGATGTCGGCGCCGTATTCGAACGGCCTAAGCAGGTAAGGGGTTGCGAAAGTGTTGTCGATGATGAGGGGAATCCTGTGGGCGTGGGCGATTTCGGCGACTGATTTGATATCGATGAGATTGGAATTGGGGTTGCCGAAACTCTCGATGAAGAGCACTTTCGTTTCGGGACGGATGGCCTTCTCGAAATTGGACAGGTCCGAGGGATCCACGAAGGTGGTGGTGATGCCGTAGGGAACGAGGGTATGTTGCAGCAGGTCGAAAGTGCCCCCGTAGATGGTCTTGGAGGCTACGATATGGTCGCCGGAGCGGGCGATATTGAGGATGGAATAGGTTATTGCGGCCGCGCCTGATGCCACTGCCAGCGCTCCGACACCTCCTTCGAGGGCGGCTATGCGGCGTTCGAATACATCCTGGGTGGAATTGGTCAGGCGGCTGTAGATGTTTCCGGGGTCGGTGAGGCCGAAGCGGGCTGCGGCGTGCTCCGAGTTGTGGAACACATAAGATGTGGTCTGGTAGATGGGAACTGCGCGCGAATCGGTCGCGGGATCTGCCTGCTCCTGCCCGACGTGGAGCTGGAGGGTTTCGAAATGGAGTATACGTGTGCTCATATTGCGTGTTTTATTTGTTTCTTTCTGCCGACGAAGTTATGGCTGTCGGATTTATCATACAAAGAATTGAAAAATATCGTAGGATAAATCTGAAATTAGTTATATTTGCAGAAGATAAATAAAGAATTATCCCGGTCGCGGCCGGAATATCAGAATAATCAACTGCTGCAGATATGGAAACTCTCGACAGGACCGACCTACAGATATTGAAGATACTTCAGGAAGACGGCCGGATTACGGTCAAGGATCTGGCTCTCAAAGTTCACCTTTCAACCACCCCGGTATTCGACAGGATGCACCGCCTCGAGCGGGAGGGGTACATACAGCGATATGCCGCAATTCTCAGCCCGGCAAAACTCGGGCGCGGATTCACTGTATTCTGCAGTGTCAAGCTGCGCAGGATGGGGAAGGAGATCGCCAATGACTTTGTGGCACGCGTAAGGGACATACCTGAAGTGGCGGAGTGCTACAATATCTCAGGCGATGCGGACTACCTTTTAAAGATATACGCGCCCGATATGCAGTATTACAATGGCTTTCTGATCAACACCCTGGGCACCATAGAGAGTCTGGGCTCCGTTCAGAGCTGGTTTGTGATGAACGAAGTCAAGAACAGCTTCGGCATCCCGGCCGCCTCGCTTTGATAATCCTGCTTCTTTTTGCTATCTTTACATATTATTGCCCGTGACTATGGACCAGACCCTATTGATAGTGATAATTGCCGCCGCCGTGGCGGTACTGTTTGCGTTTCTTATGCCTTTCCTGCTGCTGAACTCCCGCAACAGGGTAAATATGGCCCGCATGCAGGGGGAGGTGAAAGCGCTTGACGATCAGGTTAAAGAGCGCGATGGACGCATCACCGGCCTCCGGGAGAGACTCGACTCAGAACGCGAACGACTCGAAGGTGTACGGAAAGAGGAGATAGCTGCTCTCAAGGAGGAGCAGAAGCAGCAACTGACTGCCCTCAAGGAGGAGCGTGACGCGGAGATAGAAAAGATGGTGGCCAACGTGCGCAAGGAACTGCGGCTGGAGTATGAGGAGTCCCTCAAGGCCAAGAAGGAGGAGTTGAGCAAGGGCAATAAATCGGACATCGAAGGAATACTCAATCCCTTGAAAGAGAGCATCGAAGGGATGAAGAAGGCGATGAAGGAGAATTCTGACGAGCATCTGAAGAGTACTACCGAACTTCGTTCGCAGCTGGAGCAGGCGGTGAAGGAGATGGGAGCCCGCACCGCCGATATCGGCGCCAAGGCGGACAACCTTTCCGAGGCTCTCAGCGGCCGTCCGAAGATGCAGGGCAACTGGGGTGAGAATATGCTCGACAGCATACTCGCGCAGGAGGGACTCATCAAAGGGATGCACTATACCCGCGAGGACGCCCGCGAGGACCTGAGCCGCCCGGACTTCATATTCCACTTCAAGGACGGCAACGACGAGAAGGATCTCATAGTGGATTCCAAGGTGTCGCTGACGGCCTTCGTGCGCTATGTCAACGCCGGAGACGAGGAGGAGCGCAAAGCCGCCCTCGACGAGCACCTCAAGAGCATCGGACGCCATATCGATGAGCTTTCCAGGAAGGAATACTTCAAAAAGGTTGACAAGGGCAAGGCCTTCACCGACCAGGTGGTGATGTTCATGCCCATAGACCAGGCCTTCAGGGTGGCCCTCGACGCCGACCCTATGCTCTGGCAGGACGCTTACGCCAAAGGGGTGCTGATAGCCACCGAACAGACCATTATGCCCTTCCTGAAGATCCTCCAGCTCACCTGGAACAAATACCAGCAGGATTCCAACCTGCAGGAAATCAAGGAGGCAGCGGAAAGGATGATCGAAAGGGTGGGCCTCTTCTACGACTCCTATAAAGACCTCGGCAAGCGTCTTAAGGCGGCCTGCGACACATACAACGAAGGCATCACCAAACTGGAGGACAACGGCCGGAGCATTACCACCGCGGCAAGGCAGGTGATGAAATTCGGCGTGAAGCGCAGCAAGGGGAAGGAGTTCCAGGTGCCTGAAGAGACCGTAGCGCTGCCTGAGAAGGCGGGAGAGACTCAGGAATAATCCATGGGCTTCCGGGGAAAAGACATAGTTTCGTATCTGAAGCGGCTGGTAAAGTACACCCTCTCCAACGTCGCCGGTTCGCTGGTGGACAATCTCGTGCTGTGGGTGTTTGCCACCTATATCTTCCACACTTACACCCTGCGGTATGTCGTATCGCCTGTAATCTCGTTCGAGTGCTCCTCTTTCGTCAACTTCCTGCTGGCCTATAACATAATCTGGAGAAGCCGCATCACCACCCGCGGCGCCCGTTCGTTCCTGCGCCATTTCGCCGGCTTCAACATCTCAGCTACGGGTATCTTTCTGGTGAAACTCGGACTTATAAACGCGATTGCAGGCCTTACCCGCTGGCATCCTGTCATCTGCAACCTGGTAGCACTCTGCATCACCGGAATCGGCAATTTCGCAGTCAACGAGTTTGTCATCTTCAAGGTTAAAAACAGCAATGCCGACACTAAGGCCGGCATTGTAGAAGAGTTGGAGCAGAAACTCGACAGCGACATGGGGGTGGAGGGGCTAACGGCTTCCTCCGCCAAATCCGCCGCCGCTAAAGCCTCCGCCTCCGCCGAACGAGGAGAATCCTCCTCCTCCGCCGACAGAAACTGAGGTCTGTGCGTGCGATACCACGGCGCTCGTAATCGAATTTGCCATATTGTTGGAGATGTAGACCACGTTGTTCATGGTCGGCACATCCATACCCATAGCGGTTTCGAGGGCTTCGGGATTGATCTCCTTGAGCTCCTTCGCCACCTTGTCGGCGATTCCGTAGAGGGATGCGAAGACGATGTAATCGTGCCACAGGACGGCTTCCTGGCTTGCCCTCTCCTTCATCAGGGTGAAATCCTTGAGGTACTTTTCGAAGCCGATGACGCGGCGCGCGTGCGCCTGTCCCTCTTCGGTGAACTTGGACCTTTCCACGAAATGATCCTCCCTGAGGCGGTTTGAGCCTTCAGGAGTAAGGGACTGGGCCCACTCAGAGACCCTTTCGGCATGCCTTTTCGACCAGGAGGAGAACTCCCTCGACTGGAGGATGAGGTCGCCTCCGCTGGCTTCCTTGATCATCTCATAGAGCTCCTTCTCGGGGCCTTTCATATCGGAGGTGTCGGCATTGGGGCGGAATGCGAGTTCCACCTTGTCCTTCGCGTTGCGCATCACGTCGATCTTGCCCTCCTTGATGAAGCGCAGGATCATGGCGCTGGCAATGGCGTTGGCCTTCGGCACCTTGCCGATCTTCTCCATCACGTAACGCGACTCGAAGAGGTCGCCGTCGAAGGGGATTCCGCGTTCCCAGCCTATCTCCTTGATCTTTTCAACTCCGAAGATGTTGAGGTTGCGCTTCTTGACGGCACGCTTGGCAGCCCATACGGTGAAAGCGGTGAAAGCTGCTGCGAGCAGGCCCATCAGGCGGGTGAAGAACTTCTCCTTCTTTTCGTTGCGGAGGAATTCATCGTAGGAGCTCCCCTCGAAAGCCTTCTCCTTGACCTTGTCGAAACTGTAGTCGCGGGTGCTTACGGGGTTGAAGATACCCTTGTCGAATCGTGCAAGAACGATGACGGAGCCGTTGTACGGGAGGTAATCATCGGTTTCTGCCACTATGAGGCCTTCGTGGAAGTTGATGGTTCCGTTGTAGCCGAAACCCCAGATTCCGCAGTTGGAGGCATCGAGGGCCTTTCCGGGAGCTTCCACGATAACCCTGCAGTGCTCGGGTGTGGTGGAGAGGCCCGGTGAGATGAACTGCACGTGGAGCATGTCGTAGTCGTTCAGCGACTTGACGACGTTGCTCATTTTGTAGGTGACGGTATAGGTGTGGTTGCCGTAACTGCCTACGCCCCAGCAGATTTCGCATCCGTCGTCCTTTTTGACGATACCGCAGCGGCCGGCTTTCTCCGAGATGCTCCGGTCGATGTTCCACCGCCCCTCATTGATATAGGCGATGCCCGTCTCGTCAGTAACGGCGAGGTTGGAAATCTCGATGTCGCCCAGATTCTGACGCACCAGATACCATTCCGTGCCCGAAGCCACGCAGACATTCCATACCTCCTTGATGGCGGCCGAGCCGTCGTCGGAGAGGGTGACGGTGATGTCGATGTCGCGTATCTCGGGTTCGTAGGCAAAGGCGCCGAATCCGGCGAGCAGCAACAGGAATGATAGTGCGAGGCGCTTCATCAGATCTTCATTGAAGGCATGTCGGTCTTGCCCTGAGGCTCGGCGAGGTATTCCTTGGTCTCGAACTTGAGGAGGCCTGCGACTATCGATTCAGGGAACTGGCGGACAATCTTGTTGAACTTGGTGACGGTGTCGTTGTAGACCATACGGCTCATACGGACCTGGTTCTCATAGAGATTGACGCTGTCCATCGCCTTGGCGTAGTTCTCGTTTGCCTTGAGTTCGGGATAGCGCTCAACCGCCACGTTGATCTGGCGCATTGCGTCGTTGATGGCGTTCTCCTGAGCGTTGACCTCTGCTGCGGTGCTGTTGCGGCCAAGAGGCTGGCGCATCGAGATGACATCCTTGAGGGTGTTGTACTCGTGTTCGTTATACGACTTTACGAGTTCTACCAAAGCGGTGAGGGCGTCCCAGCGGCTGTTCTGCTGGACTCCGATCTGGCTCATTGCATTCTTGCAGAGCTCTTCCTGGTTGACGAGTTTTCTCTGGACGCCGATGCCCCAGACTACGAGAAGCGCCACGATGGCGATGATAATGATAAGTGTCATTTCGTTTTATCTTTTAATTGGTTATTGAATTCTTTGCAGTAGGGGGAGAGGCCGCAGCAGCTGCATTTGGGGTTGCGGGAGGTGCAGACGTGGCGGCCGTGAAGCAGCAGCCAGTGGTGTGCCTTCGGCCTTACGGCCTCGGGAATCCCCGCCGTAAGGTCCTTCTCCACAGCGAGCGGGTCTTTCCCCTCGGAGAGTCCGAGGCGGTGCGAGATGCGGAAGACGTGGGTGTCTACCGCGATGACCGGAGCGTCGTAGATGATGGAGGTGACTACGTTCGCCGTCTTGCGGCCCACGCCGGGAAGGGCCTGCAACTGTGCCCGTTCCGCGGGAACCTCCCCTCCGAAATCCGATACCAGCTTGCGGGACATCTCGAGCAGATGTGCTGCCTTGCTGTTGGGATACGAGACGCTCTTGATAAATCCGTAGATCTCCTCCTGCGACGAGGCGGCCATCGAAGCAGCGTCGGGGAAGCGGGAGAAGAGGGCGGGGGTAACCATGTTGATGCGTTTGTCGGTGCACTGCGCGGAGAGCATCACCGCAACCAGCAGCTGGAACGGAGAGCCGTACCGCAGTTCGCTGGATGCCTCGGGCATGTTGGCTGCGAACCACTCCAAAACCTTGGTATATCGCTCCTTACGCCTCATCGGGCCTCCACTCCGTACATTTATTGTCCTCGCATACGAATACGCGGGCCGGATAATCCTTGATTATGCTGCGGTTATGCGTGACCATCACTATGGCCGTGCCGCGCTTGCGGTTGATATCAAGCAGCAGGCGCATTATGCCGTCGGCGGTCTCGCCGTCGAGGTTGCCGGTGGGTTCGTCGGCCAGTATCAGCCCGGGTTCGTTGAGGATCGACCTGGCTATGGCGATGCGCTGCTGTTCGCCTCCGGAGAGCTGGTGCGGCATCTTGTAGGCCTTGCGGGTCATCCCCACCGCCTCGAGAACATCGAGGATCCGCTGCCTGATCTTTTCGCGGTCCTTCCAGTCGGTGGCCTCGAGGACGAAACGGAGGTTGTCCTCTACGGTGCGGTCCATCAGTAGCTGGAAATCCTGGAAAACCACGCCTATCTCCCTTCTGAGGTACGGAATTTGCTTCTTTTTGAGCTGCGTAAGGTCGAAACGGCCTACCCTGGCGGTGCCTCCCAATACGGGATTCTCTCCGGTCAGGGTACGGATAATAGAAGTCTTGCCGCTGCCTACCTTGCCTGTGAGATAGACGAACTCACCCTCTTCGACGGTCATATCGAGCGACTCGATTATCGTGACATCCCCGTTGGAGATATCTGCATCGCGGAATTCGATGATGGGTGTGCCCTTTTCTGCCTCCTGTGCCATGGTCTTGCGTTAAGATTTACAAATTTACAATATATTTTGGTATTTTTGTATCCAAATGAAGACTCGTAAGACAAGATATCTTTCGCTCCTGCTGCTGACGCTGGCAGTTTCGCTGCAGGCGCAGACCCGCGTGGACCTGACCTGGGCCGACCGGCTGGAATCGGCCCGCAAACTCTATTACAGCGGTTCGTACTATGCCGCCGAGAAGGCTTTCGACGCCCTTCTGCCGGTCGAGGAGATGGGCAAGGGGCTGCGCGCCTCCGAGGTCGAGGCCTACAAAGTCCTCTGCGCCATAGCCCTCGACAGGGTGAACGTGGACGGCCTGGTAAAGGTGTTCAGGGACAAGTATCCCAACGCCCCCGAGCTCTCGATGATCAATTACGCGCTGGCTTCCAATTACTTCGAAAGGGGACTCTACAGTGAGGCGGCCGATATTTTCGCCGGGGTGGAGGAGAAGAACCTCTACCGCGACTGGCGGATCGAGTACCGTTTCAAGCGCGCTTTCAGCGAGATGACCCGCGGCAACCGCAAGGCGGCCATACCCCTCTTCGAGAGCATCGTCGCCTCTCCCCAGGGAAAGTTCACCTATCCGGCGACCTACTATCTGGGCTATGTCTATTACCTCGACAAGCGCTTTGCCGACGCCTATTCCCTCTTCGTGAAGTCGGCGGGGGATTCCCGCTTCAAGATGATGTCGGACTACTACGCCCTCGAGTCGAAGTTCATGCTTGGGGACCATTTCTACGTCTCATCCAACGGCGACGCGGTATATGGCGAGGTGACGACCGATCTCAAGCCGAATGTGGCCAGGATGCTCTCGGAATCCAATTTTGCGATGGGTGAGACCACCCTCGCACAGCG